>JADJOG010000001.1 GCA_016713865.1 Flavobacteriales bacterium
TGGTGCAGGACTGGCTACCGCCCGAGCATGCTACCACACCTATCGATCGTTACGTCTATACAACCGTGGTTGACAGCACGCTTCTGATATGGTCGGATGGATCTCCTGCCTTGGGCTGGGACACTTTGTTCCGTTTCGATGCCGAAATCGGAGCTCGCTGGCACCCGCCTGGGTTCGACAACTACTGCAACGACGGCCTTGCAGGCATGATCATGGTGGTGGATACCGGGCACGCCGCATCGATGGAACCAACCTGCGCACCTGGACCATGGACTATAGCCTAGCCAACGGCGACCCGGCCGGCTACGACTTCAACTTCACCGAGCGACTCGGATATCCGAATGGGTTCGTTCTGCCGCCAGCTGTTTGCATCATATTCGAGTACGGCGAGAGCCGGAACTGCTACATGGACTTTGAGATAGGCCAGAATCAAACGGCATGGCCTTTCGGCTGCGCTTCCGTGACCGCGGTGAGCGACAACAGCTCAGCGCTCGTGGCCAATCCCTTCCCCAACCCCGGTACCGACCATTTCACCATCATGCTTCCGCCTGGCACATGGGACGTTGTCGTGGTGGATGCGCTGGGCTGCCGCGTGCCCACCACAAGAAGCGCCAACGTTCGTGTAGAAGTCGATGCCTCTTCCCTATCGCCCGGCCTCTGTACTCATCCGCGGGCAATTCAACGCCCGTGAAGTGGTTGAAGGCGATTTATCGCGCTGTCGTAAGGACTCCTTGCATAGACGCTCATCGGAGCGGTATAGAATGCGCTTGATCTCGCACGGCATCAGGGATATGCAATGCGAATCCAAGGATACTTTGCCCGCATGCTGCGCCATCTTGTATTGATCAGCATCCTATGCTGCGGCTTGTTCGCGCATGCGCAGAACTGGTGCCCGCCCGGTGCCACATGGACCTACGAGGCCCTCGGGAACAATGGCGGCTTCATCCGCCTGACATACGCGCGCGACACGCTGATCAATGGAGACGAGGCGCAAGTGATCGACCTCTTCAGCGCCACGCAGCCCGCACCGGGCTTCGGCATGCCGATCTATAACGAGGTACCTGCGTACCGGATCACCAAACGCGCCAACGATGCCGTGCTGCTATGGTCCGGCGCGGTGTGGGACACGCTCTACTGGTTCAATGCGGCACCAGGCATGAGCTACCGCGCGCCTTTCACGAATTGCGCGCCTTACATCATCACGGGCACGGGCATCGAATCCTTCGACGGAACCTGGCTGCGCTGGCACAACATCGGATCCATCCACCGGATCTACGAACGCATGGGTCTTGTCTGGCACATCGACATGCCATGCCCCGGAGTGGTTGTTCCGTATCCGGCTGCGCTCAGATGCTATTCGGATCATGAGATCACAGTGCAACTCACGACCGATGATTGCGAAGCACTGGTCGGCATCGCCCCGAACGCATTCAACAGCAGAACCATCCCGTACCCGAATCCGAGCAGTGATCACTTCCAGATTGATCTGCCTCTTGGCCCAAGTCGCGTTACTGTTCTCGATCAATCGGGAAGAAGCGTATTGATCCAGCGCGCCGAGGGGCCGAGCGCACGGATCAGCACCGCGCACCTGATGCCCGGCCTGTACTTCATACGCGTGGGCAATTCAACGCCCGTGAAGTGGCTGAAGGAGTGATCACTCGCGGATCAAGCGCCCGCTGCCGGTGATCGCGCTGTTCAATTCTGATGGGGCGCCTCGGTAGTACACATCGCCAACATCCTCGATCGCGGCATCCAAGCGGCCCGTGGCCCAGCAACGGATATCGGCCACGCCGCCATTGCGCACGGCGCAATCCTCGGCGCGCAGGCCGCTCGCATCCAACGGCGCCATGATCCCGCTGAAGAGCTCGGCGCGCACGGTGCTCCCGCGAACGGCTGCAGCACCTGCACCGGTGTGCAATGCGATGTCGCAGCGTGTGGTGCGCACGAGCAGATCGGCATCGCCCTCGGCGCCCCATTGCTCCAGCAGGAAATAGTCGCAGCGAAGGGTGTCGATGCAGCGCATGTCGCCGGTACCGCGCAAGGTGATGCGGCAGATCCCCTGCACCGATGCGCGCACCGTGATGCGTTGCTTGAGGTTGCGCACCCAATTGCACTTCATGCCGTTGCGGATCCGCAGCTCGCCATCCTTCACCTCCGTTTCGACCTGACCGAGCAGATTTCCGCCACCCTGCACAGCCACGGTGCCGGGCGCACGATCCTCCAGCACCAGATCGATCCGGTCGCTGATATCGATGCGGTCATATGCCTCGACGATACGCTCCTCGGTGCGCACCGTGCCCGCGCTGGTCACGCAATCGTCCCACTGATCGCGCTGGCAGCCGGTGAGTGCGAGCAGCAGGAATGGGAGCGCGCGCTTCAGTTCCATCGGTAGCCGATGCCGAACTCCCAATGATCGGCGGTTGCGAAGTGGGTCTTGAGGCAGACGCTCGCGAGCAGGTGACGGCCTGAGCGATAACGTCCACCGATGCGCTGGAAGAGGAACGAGTCGTCGGCGACAGGCGAATAGAGGTAGGCGCCGAAATGGAAAAGCAATTCGCCCTGGCCCATGCGCAAGGCGCCACCGGCATGCGCGCCGAATTGGGTGAGCGCTGCGCGGCTCTTCGCGGCCAGATCCGCATCCTCGGTGGCGAGATCCCCTTTGCTGAAGATGTCGGCGCCAACCGACCATGTGCCTTTGCGGTTCTTCAGCCAGATCATATCCGACGACAAGGAGAACACGGGCTTCTGGCCATTGAGCGGCCGTCCGTTCTCGCTCACCGCGCCCGCCAGCACGATCACATGCTCGCGTTGGCCGAATTCGCAACCGTAGTTGCCTGGCTCCGGCACCGCTGGCCGCTGAGCCGTGGCATAAGATGCGCCCACCGATGCCGTGATGAAGTTGAGGCCGAGGTTGGGCTGCTTCAAGCTGCCATTGCTCCAATGGTTCACGCTCAATCCGCCGAACAAGGAGAAGCCCCCTGTTTCATACCGCAGTTCGGGCATCACTTGTATGGCGGTATTGATCCGCGAGCCGATCGCGATCTGCCGTGTATTGTCGCGTCGATCGAATGGCTTGGCCACGTATCCCACGCCCCACGCCATGCGCAACCCGAAACTCAATCGTTCGCCATGCACCAACGGCATGGTGAGGTAAGGTGCCGCGCCCACCGCATCGCCGATGTTCTCCGGATTCGCCATGCGCGTGTGGATCGCGAGGATGCCATAACGCGGCATGCCATACGCCTTATGCCAAGGCCGATCGCCTTTCACCTGCCGCTCCATGAAGAGCTCGGTGGCACCCGCGTGCCCTTCGACCAGGATCCAGCTCGATGGCCTGTGCGCCCAGAGGAAGCCGAAGTGGCCACGCGCACCGATCGACCAGGGCTGCTGGGCGGCACCGGCAATCGTTTGCAGAAAGAAAATCGCGAAGGCGATCGCGCGCATGCACCAAAGGAATGGCATCTACGCCACCACCGGCTCGTTCTGCGGGTACCTCACGCGGCCGTACTGCTTCATGTACAGGTCGTAGATGATGCCATCGGCCAAGCCCACCTTCGGAACGAAGACCTCTTCGATGTCGGCGAGCTCCATCACCCGCAGGAAGATGTCCGCTGCGGGGATGATCACGTCGGCGCGATCGGGGCGCAGGCGCAGCAGCTTCACGCGGTCCTCGAACGAATGCGCCGCGATGCGGTCGCGCTGCATCTGTATGTCGTTCTTCGAGAGCGGCTCGCCGAAGAGGTTGCCATTCTCCTTGAAGATGCGGTTGATGTTGCCGCCCGTGCCCACCGCCATGAACTCGCCGTGCTGCGCGCGCAGGTCCACCAGGAAGGCCTGCATCTCCACCCATGCGCTCAGGGGCACCTTGTTCTTCAGCGTGCGCACCGTGCCGATCTTGAAGCTGGCGCTCTTCACGCGTTTGCCGCCTTCGAGCCAGGTGAGCTCGGTGCTGCCGCCGCCCACATCGATGTACAAGTAGGGCCGATCCTTCAGCAGGTCCTGTGTCCAAAAGGTGTTCGTGATGAGGTCGGCTTCCACCTTGCCCGCGATCGTCTCGATGTGCACGCCGCTCTCCATCTCTACGCGTGTGAGCACCTCGTCCTTGTTCTCCGCCTCACGCATGGCGCTAGTGGCGCAGCAGCGCATGTAGGCCACGCCATACACTTCGGTGAGCAGCCGGAAGGCCTTGAGGCTCTTGATCAGGTAATCCTGCTTCGCGACGGTGATGCTGCCGCTGCCGAACACATCCTCGCCCAGGCGGATGGGCACGCGCACCAGCGTCTGCTTCTTGATGATGGGATGGTCGTCGCGCTCGATCACCTCGCCAACCAGCAGGCGAACTGCGTTCGATCCGATGTCGATGGCGGCGTAGGTGAGGTCGCGGTCCATGGCGGGGGGGGGGGGGGGGGGGGGGGGGGGGGGGGGGGGGGGGGGGGGGGGGGGGGGGGGGGGGGGGGGGGGGGGGGGGGGGGGGGGGGGGGGGGGGGGGGGGGGGGGGGGGGGGGGGGGGGGGGGGGGGGGTCCCCCCAAAGGGAGGGGGGGAAGTATCGGGGGGGGGGGGGGGGCCCCGCGCCCTCCCCCGCCCCCGGGGGGCTTTCTTCGCCGATCATCATTCCAGCACATGAGCACCACCAAGCGCAGCGGCGTCGATCGTTTCCTCTCCGTCGTCGAGCGCGCGGGCAACGCGCTGCCGCACCCGGCCACGCTCTTCGCCATACTCGCGCTGCTGGTGGCAGTGATCAGCTGGATAGCCGACCTCAGCGGACTCAGCGCCATCCATCCCGGAACAGGTGAAGCAGTAACGCCCAAGAACCTGCTGAGCGCCGAGGGCCTGCACTTCATCCTCACCAAGATGGTGGTGAACTTCACGGGCTTCGCGCCGCTGGGCACCGTGCTCGTTGCGCTGTTGGGCATCGGCATCGCCGAGGGCAGCGGCTTGATCGGTGCTGTGCTGCGCGCGGTGGTGCTGGCCTCGCCGAAGAAACTGCTCACCTTCGTCATTGTCTTCGCCGGTGTCATGAGCAATGCGGCAAGCGAAGTGGGTTATGTGCTGCTCGTTCCATTGGCGGCAGTGATTTTCCTCGCGGCAGGTCGGCACCCCTTGGCGGGCCTCGCAGCCGCGTTCGCTGGCGTGAGTGGCGGCTATAGCGCCAACCTGCTCTTGGGCACCGTTGATCCTTTGCTGGCCGGTCTCAGCCAGGAAGCCGCGCGCATCATCCGCCCTGACTACACGGTGAATCCTGCGTGCAACTACTACTTCATGGCGGCGAGCACATTCATCATTGCAGGGCTGGGCACATGGGTCACCGAGCGCGTCGTAGTTCCACGCTTAGGCGCCTACACCGGCGATGAAAAGGCCGAAGAGATCCGCAAGGCAACACCCGAAGAACGAAAGGGCATGCTGTACGCGGGCCTCACGGTGGTCGGCGTGGTGGCCATCATCCTTTGGGGGCTGATCCCTGTGGATGGCTTCCTGCGCGATCCGAAGACGCACGAGATCCTGCACTCGCCCTTCATGAGCGGCATCGTCGCGCTGATCTTCTTGAGTTCCGCGCTGGCCGGTATCGCTTATGGCATCGGCGCGGGCACCTTCAAGAGCGATAACGATGTTATGAAAGGCATGAGCAAGAGCATGGAGACGCTCGGCAGCTACATCGTGCTCGTGTTCTTCGCCGCGCAATTCGTGGCCTACTTCAACGAGACCAAGCTCGGCCTCATCCTCGCCATCAAGGGCGCCGATGTGCTCAAGGCCGCTGACCTCGGCGCTATCCCGCTTCTGATCTGCTTCGTGCTGATCAGCGCCACCATCAACTTGATCATGGGCAGCGCCAGCGCGAAGTGGGCCATCATGGCACCGGTGTTCATTCCCATGTTCATGCTGCTTGGCTACTCGCCCGAGTTCACGCAGATGGCCTACCGCGTGGGCGACAGCGTTACCAACGTGATCAGCCCGATGATGAGCTACTTCGCGCTGATCGTGGCCTTCATAGGCCGGTACGATAAGAAGGCGGGCATCGGCACGGTGATCGGCACCATGCTCCCCTACTCGCTCGCGTTCCTCCTCGGATGGACGGTGCTCTTGATCATCTGGGTGGTCTTCGAGCTGCCCATCGGACCAGGTGCGAGCATGTTCATCAAGTAGGTTGGAGGTTGAGGGTTGGTGCAGGTTGTGGGTTGAGATCACCCCACCCTGGACTTAGGCCCCCAACTCAACGCAGCACTGCCAGCCGCTCCTCCAAGGCCTTGATCTTGATCTCGGCATCGGCTTTCTTCTTGCGCTCGTTCTCCAGCACTTGCGGCGGCGCGCCATTCACGAAGCGCTCGTTGCTGAGCTTCTTGTCCACGCTGGTGAGGAAGCCGCGCAAGTAGTTGAGTTCCTCTTCCGCTTTGTTCGCTTCAGCGGCGGCATCCATCTGCGGAAGCAGAACGGCGTATTCCGTTGCTCCAGCGAATACCGCTGTGGCTCCTGATGGAATTGCACCGAAGGATGCGGCAAGCGCACCTGTGTTGGCGAGCTTATCGACCAACGATGCCGAAGCGGCTGTTAGTGGGCTGCTGCCTGTTGGTCCAAATTGCAGTTGCTCCTTGGGCGAGAGGCCACGCTCGTTGCGCACACCACGCACCGCGCTCACTAAGTCGAAGGCGTGTTGCACTTCGGCTTCGATGCGCGCATCGCCTGCACCGCCCTTCGGCCAAGCGGCGATGATGATGTCCTCCCCTTCCTTCCGCTCGCGCAGGTGGTGCCACAAGTCTTCCGTGAGGAAAGGCATGTAGGGATGAAGCAGTTTGAGGACATCCTCGAAGATGCCGATGGTGGCCTCGAATGTCGCAGCATCGATCGGTTGCGAGACGCCATCGACATATGCGGGCTTGATCGCTTCAAGGTACCAGCTGCAGAGATCGTCCCAGATCAGCTTGTAGGTGGTCATCAATGCTTCGCTGATGCGGAACTGGTCGTACAAGCCGTCGAGCTCGGTGGTGGTGCGTTGCACGCGGCTGCGCATCCACGCAACGGCCGCAGCGTTGCCTGCTGACTGATCCTGTTGAGCGACATTCCAACCCTTCACCAGGCGGAACGCATTCCAGATCTTGTTGCTGAAGTTGCGGCCCTGCTCGCACAGCGAATCATCGTAAGGCAGATCATTGCCCGCAGGCGAGGTGAGCAGCATCCCCACGCGCACGCCATCGGCGCCGAACTTGGCGATGAGATCCAGCGGATCGGGGCTATTCCCGAGGCTCTTGCTCATCTTCCTTC
Organism: Flavobacteriales bacterium; assembly: GCA_016713865.1. Lineage (GTDB taxonomy): Bacteria > Bacteroidota > Bacteroidia > Flavobacteriales_F > PHOS-HE28 > PHOS-HE28. The sequence goes on from JADJOG010000001.1 coordinate 7,256, forward strand.
CCTGCTTGTCGCGCACGATGCCGGTGAGGTACACGTTCTTGAAGGGCACATCATCGCGGTACTCCATGCCCGCCATGATCATGCGCGCCACCCAGAAGAAGAGGATCTCCGGCGCGGTCACCAGGTCGTTGGTCGGGTAGTAGTACTTGATGTCGGCGTTGTCCTTGTCCTTGAAACCATCGAACACGCTGATGGGCCACAGCCAGCTGCTGAACCAGGTGTCCACGACGTCCTCATCCTGCTTGATGCCAGCGGTGCTCTGTCCTGCGGTTTTGAATTGCGCGATGGCTTCCGCTTCGGTCTTGCACACGGCCACGTCGCCGTTCTCGTTGTACCAAGCGGGCACGCGTTGTCCCCACCACAACTGGCGGCTGATGCACCAGTCGCGCACGTTCTCCATCCAGTAGGTGTAGGTGTTCACGAACTTCTGGGGATGCAGCTTCACGCGGCCGTCCTTCACCACTTCCAGCGCGGGCTTGGCGAGCTCGCCCATCTTCACGAACCACTGCAGGCTCAGGCGCGGCTCGATCACGGCATCGGTGCGCTCGCTGGTGCCCACTTTGTTCTTGATGTCCTCGATCTTCACGAGGTGGCCCTGCGCTTCGAGCTCCTTCGCGATCTTCTTGCGCACGATGAAGCGGTCCTCGCCCAAGTAGAGTTGTGCTGCGGCGCTGAGCGTGCCGTTGGGCTCCAGGATGTCGATTGTCTCGAGCTTGTGCTTCTTGCCCAACTCGTAGTCGTTCACATCGTGCGCGGGCGTCACTTTCAGCGCACCGGTGCCGAACTCGCGCTCAACGTACTCATCGAAGATCACAGGGATGCTACGGCCGATCAGCGGCACGAGCACGCGCTTGCCTTTCAAGTGCGCATAGCGCTCGTCCTCGGGGTGAACGGCAAGTGCGGTGTCGCCGAGGATGGTCTCGGGACGGGTAGTGGCGATCGTCACCCACTCATCGGCTGTGCCTTCCACCTTATACCGCACGAAGTAGAGCTTCGAGTTCACTTCCTTGTGGATCACCTCCTCATCGCTCACGGCCGTCAATGCCACGGGATCCCAGTTCACCATGCGCAGGCCGCGGTACACCAGGCCTTTCTTGTGCAGGTCGATGAAGACGTCGATGACCGCTTCGCTGAGGTCGTGCTCCATGGTGAAGCGCGTGCGGTCCCAATCGCAGCTCGCGCCGAGCTTCTTCAGTTGCTCCAGGATCACGCCGCCGTATTTCTCCTTCCACGCGAAGGCGTGTTTCAGGAACTCCTCCCGGCCGATCGCGCTCTTCTTGATGCCTTGCTCACCCAGCAAACGCACCACCTTAGCTTCCGTCGCGATGCTCGCATGGTCCGTCCCCGGCACCCAGCACGCGTTCTTGCCCTGCATCCGAGCGCGGCGCACCAGCACATCCTGGATGGTGTTGTTGAGCATGTGCCCCATGTGCAGCACACCCGTCACGTTCGGCGGCGGGATCACCACGGTGTAGGGCTCGCGGTGGTCGGGCACGCTGCGGAAGTAGCCCTTGTCCATCCAGTGCTGGTACCACTTGCCCTCGGCTTGCTGCGGTTCGAAATGCTTGGGAATCTCCTGCGTCGACATGAGGTCTGTAAAAGGTCGCCAAATGTACCCGGCCCAACTTGAAAGCACTTGGCCGCGGCAAGCTGGCGCTGGCGCGTTACTTGCCACCCGCGGCGCGCGCTGCCGAGCCCGCTGTTAATCTCCTGTTAAGCATGAAGGCGGCTCCGAAGCGCGCCACACATTTGCCGTACCAAGCTCGAAAAACAACACACCCACACACATGAAGAAGCTTCTCTTCTCCCTCGGCCTCGGCCTCGCCATGCTCAGCGCCAGCGCGCAAACCAACAGCAAGCCCGTTGGCGGCAGCGGCCCCATGATCAGCGTTGATAAGGAGACGCATGACTATGGCAACATCCCCAAGGGCGCCAATGGAACGTGCGAGTTCATGGTGACGAACACGGGCGATGCCCCGCTGATCATCACCCAGTGCCAAGGCAGCTGCGGATGCACCGTTCCCAAGTGCGATACCGCTCCGATCATGCCCGGACAGAAGAGCGCCATCACCGTGAAGTACGATACCAACCGCGTGGGCGCCATCAATAAGACGGTGACCATCACCAGCAACGCCACCAACGCGCCCAGCAAGCTCGTTACCATCCGCGGCAGTGTTGAGGATGCGCCTACCTCGCCCGCTTCGCCGGTGAAGGAAGCCAGCCCGATGGCTCCGGTGGAGAAGCACTAACCCGCTCCAGCGAACACGACCATGCGTACGATCATCGCCGCAATCGCTGCCGTGCTGCTGCCTTTCGTCCTGGCAGCGCAATCAGGCCCGCTGATCCAGATCGACAAGCAGGTGCATGATTACGGCACCATCGCCCAAGGCGCCAATGGAGACTGCGTTTTCGTGGTGACCAACACCGGCGATGCGCCGTTGATCCTCACCAACTGCAAGGGCAGCTGCGGATGCACCGTTCCGAAGTGCGACACCGAGCCGATCCTGCCCGGACAGAAAAGCTCCATCTCGGTGCGTTACGACACCAAGCGGACCGGGCCGATCAACAAGAGCGTGACCATCAGCAGCAATGCGGCTAATGAGCCGGAGAAAGTGGTGCGCATCAAAGGCATGGTCGAAGGCACGGCTGGCACTCCTGCGGGAGGCAGCGCGGAGTAATCCCGACACAAGCAACTTGGAAAGGCCTCCGCAAGGGGGCCTTTCTGTTGTGCTCCAGTGGCGAACTTCGCCCGCACAACCGACAACCATATGCCTGCCATCTCAGCCAAAGGCCGCTCGATGCCCCCCTCGCCCATCCGCAAGCTGGTGCCTTATGCCGAAGCTGCGAAGAAGCGCGGCACGCAGGTGATCCACCTCAACATCGGCCAGCCCGATATAGCCACTCCTGAAGTGGCGCTGGATGCGATCCGCCATCTCGACCGCACGGTGATCGAATACAGCCATAGCGCTGGCTACGAGAGCTACCGGAAGGGCTTGTCCGCCTATTACGCCCAACACGGCATCGCCGTCACGCACGAGCAGATCCTGATTACCAACGGCGGCAGCGAAGCCTTGCTCTTCGGAATGATGAGCTGCTTCGAGCCCGGCGATGAAGTGATCATACCCGAACCGTACTACGCCAACTACAACAGCTTCGCTATGAGCGCTGGCGTGAAAGTGGTGCCCGTGCGCTGCAGGATCGCCGATGGCTTCGCTTTGCCTTCGATCAGTGCCTTCGAGGCCTTGATCACACCCAAGACCAAGGGCATCCTCATCTGCAATCCAGGCAATCCCACTGGCTACCTGTACAGCCGCTTCGAGCTCGAGACCCTGCGCAGCATCGTGCTCAAGCACGACCTCTTCCTCTTCGCCGACGAGGTGTACCGCGAGTTCTGCTACGACGGCGCCAAGCACGTGAGCGCGTTGGAACTCGACGGCCTCGATCAGCACGCGATCCTGATCGATAGCGTGAGCAAGCGCTACAGTATGTGCGGCGCGCGCGTTGGTGCCTTCATCACCCGCAACGCTGAGCTCTACGCCACCGCGCTGAAATTCGCTCAGGCACGCTTGAGCCCGCCCACCTTCGGACAGATCGCCAGTGAGGCCGCGCTGCGCACGCCTCAATCGTACTTCGATGCCGTGGTGGCCGAATACGTTCAGCGCCGCGACATCCTGGTTGATGGCCTGAACAGCATTCCCGGCGTGAGCTGCCCCAAACCCAAAGGCGCATTCTATTGTGTAGCCGAACTGCCTATCGACGATAGCGATGCGTTCTGCCAATGGCTGCTCGAATCGTTCAGCCATGATGGCCACACCGTGATGATGGCTCCCGCCACCGGTTTCTATGCCGACCCGGCGACCGGGCGCAAACAGGTTCGCTTGGCCTATGTGCTCGAGCAGCCCTTGCTGAAGCTCGCAGTGGAATGCCTGCGGCGCGCCGTGCTTGAATACCCGGGCAGCACCGTGAAGGAGCAAGCCGGCGAAGCTGTCCGCTGACCAGGTCGGTCGGCTCTTTCAGCCCAAGTGTTCATCGTTCCGTAACCGACGTTCGTCGATTGCGTTGAAGCGGCCCGGCATGGCCTACTCCGCCATGCTCCAAACGGACCGACATGAACACGATTTCACGCATACTGATACTGGCTGCATTAGGCATGGCGCCTGCTGCAGCCCTACGTGCGCAGCAAGGCACCATCGGATCGGAGCACCGCTACCAATTCAGCCTCGCGCAGGCGCCATCGTCCTACAGCGAGAAACTGATGCTCGAGTCCTTCAGCGGCTTGGATCCGGAGATGCGCGTGGACATTGACCGTGGCGAGCGTTCGCTCAAGATCCTCGCTTATCGCCCGCTCGATCAACAGGAGCTCATCCGCATGGCCGCGAGCCATGGCATTGGCATGCAACCAAGGAATCCGCGTCGGGATCCTGATCCAACCTTGATCGGCAATCAATGAGCAGCGCCATGAAGAACATCATGAAGCACTTCTTCGCGACACTGACAACGGTTGTGCTTGGCCAAGTGGCGATGGCGCAGACCGCCACCAACAATTGCGGGTATAACGCGGGCAACGAATACCCTGTGGGCACCTCGTGCAATCTGCTCACCTTCAACAAGACGGATGCATTCACGGTGAACCTGAATGCCAGTGGATGCAACGCCGGCAACCGGGACGATGCCTGGGGCTGGTTCACAGCGACAGCGAACGTGACGAATCTGACGTACGACCCCGCTACTAGCCAACGGCCGATCATGCATGTTTATTCCGGAGCATGTGGCAGCCTAACCCAGGTTGGCTGCGTTGAATGCCGGAAGCAATGGCGCGAACGCGAACCTGACCATAGCAACGATCCCTGGCCAGAATTACATGGTGCGCATCCAGCTGCATAACAGCGATGCGGCCATGAATGGCTCCTTTTGCGCATGGTCGCCATCAGCGCCCGCGAACGACAATCCATGCGGCGCGGTGGGCCTGAGCGTCAGCAACTCCTGCCTCACCACCGCCGCAACCAACCTCGGCGCCACCAGCACAGCCGGCGTTCCGGCACCAGGCTGCGGCACCTATGTGACCGGTGATGTCTGGTTCACCTTCGTGGCCCCAGCGAATGGCGCAGCAGCCATTCGCACTACTGCCGGTGGGCTTACGGATTCAGGCATCGCGCTCTATACCGCGACTGCTTGCGCAGGCACTTTCACCCTAGTGGCTTGCTCGCCGAATGGCAACGGCAACATGGGTCAGATCAGCCAAACCGGGCTCACGCCTGGTCAAACCTATTACGTGCGCATATGGGGCGATAGCAATGCAAGTGGCACCTTCAACATCTGTGTGGTTGGCCTGCCTAACGATGAGCCCTGCGGCGCCACGGCGCTGCCAGTGAATGCCAGCTGCACGAATACCACCAGCACGAGCGCCTTCGCCACCAACAGCCAAGGGATTCCTGCCCCGGGCTGCGCCAATTACCAAGGCGGCGACGTTTGGTTCTCCTTCGTTGCGCCAGCGAACGGCACCGTGGTCGTGCAAACCGGGTCAAGCGGAGGCCTCACCGACACGGGCTTGGCACTCTATGAAGCGACCAATTGCTCCACCGGTTACAACCTGCTTGCATGTAACGACGATGCGACTGGGCTCGGCTTCTTCAGCCGTATCATAAGCACAGACCTAGTACCAGGAACCACTTACTACGCTCGCGTATGGGGCTACGGCGGCGCAACGGGCGGCTTCAACATCTGCGCGCATTCGCCGCCCCCGCCTGCGAACGATGATCCATGCGGCGCCACCGCGCTCACGGTGAATGCGACCTGCACGAATACCGCCACAACGAATCTTGGTGCAACAGCTACCCCCAGCATACCGGCCCCCGGATGCGGCAACTACACGGGCGGCGATGTCTGGTTCAGTTTCGTTGCTCCGGCAAGCGGCCGCACCTCGATCCAGACCAGTTCCTCTGGAGGCTTGGCCAACACCGCCATCGCGCTTTACAGTGCTACCAACTGCTCATCCGGTTTCGCACTCATCGCATGCGACGACGACGCGGTCGGCTTCTTCAGTCTGATTGACCGAGTTGGCCTCACGCCGGGCGCTACCTACTACGTGCGTGCTTGGGGCGTTAGCGGCAGTGCTGGCACATTCAACATTTGCGCATATGAACCTGCGATTGCTCCGCCGTCGAACGACGAGCCATGCGGGGCAATCGACATCGCACTAGGTACCAGTTGCACCTTTTCAGCCCGCACCAATGCAGGGGCATTGCACAGTTCAGGCATTCTATTTTCGGGCTGTGGCAATTATGGGGGCCGCGATGTGTGGTTCCGCTTCGCCGCGCCGGCAAACGGATTGGCCACCTTCCGCGTGAATACAGGAACCTTGGCGAATCCTGCCATGGCCCTGTACCAGGCCTCCAGCTGCAGCGGACCATTCACACTGATCGCTTGCGACAATACCAGTGGCCCCGGCGATGCGCCATTCATGACCCTCACACCGCTCGAGGTCATTCCGGGCGAGACCTACTACCTGCGCGTATGGGGGCAACAATGGCACCGCTGGAACATTCGATCTCTGCGGATACACCGCGCCCAGCTCCGGCGATTGCATCTACGTGCTACGCATGTGGGACAGCCAAGGAGATGGCTGGGGCAACAGCCGGGTGACCATTCAAGTAGGTGCAGGGCCAGCGACGAATTACTGGAACGCCAACGCCGATGAGGATGTCGCGTACATCTCTGTAAGCGTCGGACAAAGCGTCACGGTTTCCTATGCAACCGGCGGCTCCGGTGGACAGGGCCAGATCCGTTACGCCCTCAATTGATCAATGGGCCGCTTTACATGGATGGGCCGACCCTGGCACCGGGCCGCGTTGGGCTGGCACGGCGAATTGCCAGAGTGCTACACCCCTTCCAAGTGATTGCGTTGGCGGTGCTGCGATCTGCAATGCGCAGCAGATCAGCGCGAACCCTAACAACACGGGCCTCACACAAGACCTGAATCAACTCAGCCGCGGGTGCCTTGGCTCCAATGAGCGCCAAGGTTACTGGTACCGGTTCACTGTTTCGGGCACCGGCCTGCTCGGTTTCACCATCAGTCCGAATAACGCTGGCGATGACTATGACTTCGGCATCTGGGGCCCTTACAGTTCAATCACTTGCCCACCGCGTGAAACTCCAGTTCGCTGCAACTACAGCGGTGACCCCGGCGACACAGGGCTTTCTGCCTTGGGCTCAAACCCCACCGAGGGTGGCAGTGGGAACAAATGGTCGAGTCGATTGCCTGTGATCGCGGGCGAGAACTACTTCCTCTACGTGAGCAATTTCTCCCAGAGCGGGCTCGCTTTCGACCTCAGCTGGCAACTCGAGAGCGGCGCTAGCCTCGATTGCACCTTGCTGCCGATCCAACTCCTGAGCCTTAATGGCGCACCCGTGCCCGAAGGCATCCGCTTGGACTGGAGCACCGCCACCGAATCGAACTCGGCCGCTTTCGCGATCGAACGCATGAATGAATTCGGCGACTTCGTGCAGATCGGCGAATTGCCCGCCGCTGGGAACAGCAATAGCCTCATCGAATACCAATTCATCGATTCCCAGCCCATGCAAGGCTTCAACCACTTTCGCTTGAAAATGATCGACGCCGATGGCAGCGCCGAGCTCAGCCAAGTGGTCTCCGTGGCCAATCGATATGGCGGTTTCGTCGGCTTATACCCGAACCCGGCAACGGATCACATCAGCATCGTTATGGATGAGCTCCCCGAAAGCGAGATCATCATCAGGTTCCACGATGCAAGTGGCCGACTGGTGCGCGAAGAGCGGACAATGGTCGCTGAAGGTCAATCATTGGTGACGATTCCTTTGCTCGGCCTCGACCCCGGCCACTATGCTCTCTCGTACAGCTTTCAGAACAGCGCCATGCGATATGGCGGCAGGTTCCTCGTGCAATAGTTGTTGTTCGCGTGTTCAGAACAAGGCCGGGCTCAACCCGGCCTTGTTCGTTCATGCCCGGACCTATTGCATTGCCCTTTGCGGCAAAGGTTTACCTTCGTCATGCTGGACAACCAGCACCGGTTCCCTTCGTCATACTTGAAACCCGAGGTTGGAATGATGAGACTGTTTACCCTTTGTGCCTCTGCCATCTGCGCATTTCTGATCGCGAACTCAGCCCACGGACAGGGCGCTACCATCCATCTGCTGCAATGTGACGCGGTGATTGATGGCGCCCATGGCAAGCTAGCCGCGGAAGTCGTCAAGAACCTGGATCCACAAGCCCTGATCAGCTGGGATGGGCAATTGATGAAGATCAGGCTGAATAGCGGGATCGAGCAGCAGGAATTGCTCCGCGCCTTGAATCAAGGTGCAGCGCGATTCGCGATCCTCGGTGGCGACCCGCGTTCAGGCATGCCTGTTCGGATCGATACCGGCGACCCTTCGGGCGACGACCTCCGCTATGAGCAGGCCAAGGCTGCATGGCTGAACCAGCAGCAGTCATTGGTCCAACCCGTTTCACCGGCAAAGGAGTGATCCCATGAAACGCCACCTCCTCATTCCTTGCTTCGTCCTTTGGGGAGCGTTCACGGCTCTGGGCCAATGCCCTGATAACAATACCGTGATCGCAGGTGGCGCTATAACGCCCAGTTGTCCCGGTACCACTAACGTGCCTTGTGTGCAAGGCGGTCAATACGCCTTGGTGAATGTGACCGCTGGTTATCAGTACACGTTCGCGACATGCGGCGCCTCGTTCGATACCCAGATCACGCTTTACAACAACACCGGCGGAGGCAGTTTGGGCTACAACGACGATAGCGGCACCTGCGGCTTCCTGAGCACGCAGTCGTACATCGCTTGGACTGCCGGATTCACAGGACAATTGCGCGTGCTGGTTGACCTGTACAACTGCGCGTCGAATGCGGTGTGCGCGCCGCTGACGATCACGTGCACCGTGCCTCCACCTCCGGTCACGAATGGCACGCCTTGCGCCAACCTGCCTCAAGCACTCGTGCTTTCGTGCGGTGGCGGCACCTTCAGCAATGTGGGTGGCGGGAACTCCGGCATCGCGCCCGCGCCTACTTGCGGCAATTACATCGGGGGGACACAGGATGTCTGGTTCTCTTTCGTTGCCGGACCGTATGGCCAAGTGAATCTCTCGAGCACCGCAGGAACCATGACCGATGGCGCCATGGCGGTTTATAGTGCCCCCTCCTGCTCCGGCCCATTCACTCAAGTGGCTTGCGACGATGACGGTGGTCCTGGGTTGATGCCGCAGCTCAACCTGAACGGACTCAACCCCGGCCAGACCTATTTCGTGCGCTTCTGGGGCTATGGAACAGCCACGGGAACCTTTAACCTCTGCGTGCAAGGCGTTAGCACCGTGCCACCCGGTGGCTGCGTGTACATGCTCAACCTCTACGACGGTTTCGGCGATGGTTGGGGCAGCAGCAATGTGGGCGTCAGCATCAATGGTGGCCCATTCACTTATTACACGGTCAGCGGCACATCGAACAGCGTGGCGATACCGGCCACCGCAGGAACCCTGATCGTGCTCACCTATAACAACTCCGGACCGTTCCAAGGCGAGAACTCCTACACGCTCACATTGGGACCTGGATCAGTATTCAGTTCCGGCAGCCCTCCTACGGCCGGCACCAGCTACGCAGGAACGCTCACCTGCAACCCGCCTCCCGCGCCGCCCGAGGATTGCATCGGCAGCATCACGATCTGCAATGCGCAGAGCTTCAACAACAACACGAATAACACAGGGAATGTCGCTGACCTGAATGCGACCTCAGCTGGTTGCTTAACGACTACGGAACGCCAAGGCACCTGGTACAACTTCACCGTGAGTGCTAGCGGACAGATCGGATTCTCCATCAACCCTGCGAACCCCGCCGACGATTACGACTTCGCCATCTGGGGGCCATTCCCGCCGGGAAGCACGCCAGGTAGCATCTGCCCGCCGCTATCCGCGCCATTGCGCTGTTCCTATTCATTGCTTGGCGGGGCCACAGGGCTCAATTTCGCTGCAACGGATTTAACCGAACCTCCTTCGGGAGATAAATGGGTGCGCTACCTCGATGTGGTGGTCGGTCAGGTGTACCTGCTCTACATCAGTAATTTCTCGCAGAGCGGCTTGTCCTTCGCGCTCGATTGGAACCTGCAGGGAGGCGCATCGCTCGATTGCACCGTGCTAGGAGCTGACCGGTTAGCGCTGGATGCGCATGAAGAGAATGATGTTGTCGCTGTCGAATGGTCAAGCGCATCAACGGATGGCACCCACATGTACATGATCGAGCGCTTCGAGCCGGAGCATGGTTTCGTGGACATCGGTCAAGCGCTCGCGTTGCGCGATGCGCAAGGAGCCGTGAGCTATCGGCACATTGATCAAGAACCGCTTGTCGGATTGAATCGCTACCGCTTGAGGATGGTGGATGCGCATGGTTCGAGTGCGGTGAGCCATGAGGTCGTCGTGGCTCGATTCAAGCTCGATCAAGGCCCGCGGATCTCGCCGAATCCCGCTGCGGGCCTGGCCTGGATCCATTTCCATGCACCGATGCAAGGAGCCGCTACCTACCAATTGCTCAACGCCGACGGAAGAACACTGGCCGAAGGCCTGATTCCAGTGAACGAAGGCGCTAACCGATTCGCGCTCCCGTTGATCAGCGTCGGTGAAGGCTGCTATACCCTGCGTTTGAAACTGCCCGGCGGTGAATGCCAGCACGCGCGATTAGTCGTGAGCGGTTCATAACGTCTGCTTGGCTTTGAGGCAACCATGACTGCTTGCCTCGTCTCCTCTTCATCCTGAGAACCATTGCATGCCTATGGCCGTTGCAGGTGACGCCTTGGACCGCAGCCTTTTGAACCCGCTTGGAACCCAAGCTTATATTAGCCCCAAACACCACTTTCAGATGACCCGCAGATTCCTGATGCTCAGCGTTTTAGCGGCATTCGCCGGAGCTGTGAGCGCCCAGAGCGCCCCATTCTACTTCTACCAGGCCGAGGAAGCCATCAATCGGAGCCAATTGAAGTTGATGATCTCGGCGGTGATGGATGTGGACCCCCAAGCGGACGTGTTCCACTCGGACGACATGACCATCATCCAAGTGAAAGCGGCGAGCAATCTGCCCGCCGAAACCTACCGTGAAGCCTTGGTTAATGCTGGTGTTCGTCTGCGTGCCGGCATGCTCTCTCCGGAACAAGTGCACGCAGCGAACGCGGTTGAAGCACCGCCCATTTTCATAGCAACGGGCGATGCGGCTGGCGATTTGGCCCGCTACCAACAAGCGGTGCAGGCTTGGAATGCCAACCACCCTGACAATCAGCTCTCTCCCACTCCGGTCCACCTCCGTTGAACCCTAGCGTGCAGCGCATGAAGCAGCACTACCTTTCTCTAGCTCTTGCATTGTCTTTGGTTGGCGCGTCGGGCGTGGCGCATGGCCAATGCGTCTCGGGCACCGGCACAACCATGATTGCCCCTGCCGGGCAAACCCCGGAGCCCCAGCAATTCACGGCCGGGGCAATCACCGCAGGGGTAGCCAACATCACAATCATAGCACCGACAACTGGGACTGTCGGATTGGTGAACGGCATGGTGATCAGTGGACCTCCGGGTCTGTTTGCCCCAGGTACGGTGCTCACTGGTAAACGCGACGACAATTTCTGTGGCCCCACCACCTCTGCTTACTGTTGGTGCCGGATCGATTGTCTGGTTCAATAACTGGAATGCAGCCACGGTGCCGCCGAGTACAAACACACGCGAGTGTGAACTTCCCGCCCCCACTTGGAGGCACCCCGTCAGCAATCAACTGCACCGTCTGTCCGGCTACTTTCAGCGCGACTGTGTGCGCAGGGCAATACTTCGACTACTACATGTGCACCGGGAACAACTACACGTTCTCGATGTGCGGCAGCCCGAACTGGAACTCCACGATCACGATAACCTCCACTGCTGGCGCTGCGACCACGAACGGTTTCCCAACCTACGACGATGATGGCTGCGGTGCAATCGGCGGGCACGCGGTGCTCAACTTCATCCCCACCACCACGGGTATCTTCCGTGTTCGCCTCTTCAACAATCCATGTACTGTGAATGGCGGGCTATGCGGCACACTGAACATCCAATGCAGCCCTAACCCTGTTCCACCGGCTAACGATGAACCTTGGAACGCGCAAGTGCTACCCGTGAGCACCGTGTGCAATTTCGTTCCAGCCTCGAATGCGTTCTCGACCGGCTCTAGCGGTCCAGTATCGCCTCTTACTCCAGTGAACTGCTTAGCCAATTGTGTTGCCGGCTCGGGCAACTATGGTGGTGCAGATGTTTGGTTCGCTGCCAACGCAAGCCCGACTGGAACCTTGAGCGTACAGACCAACTTGGTGAGCGCGCAGAACCTGGCCATGGCGGTTTACACCGGAACCCCGGGTGTTTCGCTGAACCAAGTAGGTGGCCCCGGCTATTGCAATTCGTGCAACGACGACAGTGCGCCCACCTTACTGAACCCCTTCTTGCAGATGAGCGGTTTCGCGCCCAACCAGACCGTCTACATCCGTGTATGGTCCAATTCGGGCTTGATAAACAGCGGCTCTTTCCAAATCTGCGCCTACCACCCGGTGCCGCCACCGAACGATGATCCCTGCTTCGCCATCAACCTGCCCATCAATACCAGTTGCAACCTCACTTCGTTCACCACCGAGAGCGCGCTGCCGTTGAGCGTGGCCATGACGACTAGCCCGGCTTTACCCACCTGCGGCACTCCCGTAGCCGGTGGCGATGTCTGGTTCACGACCACGGTTCCTGCTGGTCAATCGGTTACGATCAACACCCAGCAAGGCTCACTGACGGATATGGCCATGGCCATTTACACGCTGACCGCAGGAACGATTTGCGCGGGCACCTTGACCTAAGGCCTCTGCAACGACAACCTGACGGTGACTAACCTGATGCCCAGCGTCACCTTGCCAATCTCCGGAAGCCCGGTCACCTATTACATCCGATTGTGGAACAAGACTGCGGCATTCGGTACCGCGAGCATCTGCGTGGTGCTGAATACGCCACCAGCGAACGACGATCCTTGTGGCGCCATTCCGTTGCCGGTTAACCTCGGCTGCGTGTTCCCATCTCCGTTCTCCACACAGTTCGCGACAACCACAGGTACTCCATCACTTCCTCCTAGGGGTGACATCGATCGTGAACACGAATACCGGGTTATGCTCACCGGCCCTCTTCAATCCGGCTTCCCTACACGAGCGATGTCTGGTTCACCGCGGTTGTGCCAGGGAGCGGCTCGCTCTCCTTCGATACGGATGATCTTCAGTTGAACGATGCGGCCTTCGCCGTTTACACCACGGGTGGCACAACCTGCCCCAACCTCGTGCTCACACGCGTGGCTACAAGCTGCTCCAGCGGTGGAAGCTTGAACGGCGGCAACATGCCTGTAACGAATGTGACCGGCCTGACCCCAGGGACAACGGTATACATCCGCGTTTGGCGCGATAACGCCGGAGCGAATGATGGCACTTTCGTCATCTGCGCCAGGAACCCGCAAACACCAAGCGGTTGCTGGTACACCTTACGCTTGACCGATAGCGCTGGCGACGGCTGGAACGGCGGTTTCGTGACCTTGTGCATCAACGGTTCCTGCACCAACTACACGGTGTATGGTTCACTATCCACCGTGGTGTTCACGGCGAACGTGGGCGATCTGGTCACCCTGTCCTACACCGCTGTCGGCGGATTCCAGAACCAAGTCTCGTGGACGCTCTCTGCCAGCACTGGCGCCAACATCTGGCCGGGCCCGATATCGAACCCGCCATCGTCAGGACCGCAGCATTCCATGACGGTGAACGCTGCGTGCAACGTGCCACCGGCGCCTATCTCCGATTGCATCGGGCACCAGGTGGTCTGCAATAACCAGAACATCAGCTACAACCCTTCGAATACGGGCAACGTGGTTGACTTGACGTCCACCAATGACGGTTGCTTGGCCGGTGAGCAGCAGGGCGCTTGGTTCGTTTTCACCACGAATGCCGCTGGAAACATCGCCTTCACCTTGAATGTGGCCGTTGGCACCGACTACGACTTCGCGGTCTGGGGACCCTTCGCGCCGGGCGCACCTCCCTGTCCGCCACCCGGAGCGCCCATCCGTTGCAACTGGTCGGCTACCACCGGGCCAACCGGCTTGAGCCTCTCGAGCTTCACGCCATCCGTTGGTGCTGTAGGCTCACCGTTCTCGCAATGGATCACCGCTGGCGCCAACGAGATGTACATCCTCTACGTGGACAACTGGTCGAGGAATGGCATCTCCTTCAGCCTGACCTGGCAGAACACGCCTACCAACATCCTCGATTGCGTGCTGCCGGTTGAACTGGTCGAGTTCGATGCCTACGGCACCGGTGCTGTTGCGCAGTTGAAATGGACCACTGCCAGCGAGGAGAACCTCTCGCACTTCGTGATCGAGCGCTCGGCCGACGGTACGCGCTTCGATGCCCTGAACCAGGTGCAAGCCGCTGGCGAGCGCTCTTTGGTAACCCGTTACGAGACCATCGATCAATCTCCGATGCGTGGCGTGAACCACTACCGCTTGCGCATGGTCGATGACGATGGCTCGGTGCAGCACAGCAAGGTGATTCCGGTGCGCTTCGGATGGTCGCCCGCCAGTGTGCAGGTGTTCCCCAACCCGGCTGGCTCCAGCCTGTGGGTGGCGGCGCACGATGTGGACGAGGGCTGGCAATGGCGCATCCTGGACGCGAGCGGCCGCATGGTGCGCGCTGGTCGTGCTATGGCCGAGAGCGCCCAATTCGAGATCCCGCTCACCATTGAATCCGGCGCGTACGTGCTGGAAGTGCTCGACCAGAACGGCGCCACCATGGGCCAAGCCCGCTTCGTGAAGGACTAGCAGGCCCGAATCGTTCATAACCCCGTTGATTCTGCGGCGGTTGAGTTAACCTCAACCGCCGCAGTTCTTTACATTCGCCTCCTTCGGGGATTATGCGCTCCGCAGTGAACGAAACCAACTGCCCGAGCGTCTAGTGCGCGTGATCAGCAACAGGCGATTTGAATGATGAGCAAAACGGAACACACCATGAAGCGCCTTCTCACCCTGCTCTGCATCGCAGCAGCTCTCTCCCTCCCGCGTGCTTCACAGGCGCAGTTGCCATGCACTGGCGTAGGGATGGGGGCAACCACGATAGTCAACAATGCAGCTTGGACGGCGAACGTGGTGCCGCCCAACATGACCATCACCCGGGCATGCAACATCACGAACGGACTTACGGCAATTGCTATCGGCACGTGTAATGCAGCATTGAACGGAGCAGTGGTTTCAGGACCCGGGATTCAACCGGGCACAACGCTGAGCGGTGCTTGCGGAGCTAGTACGTTGAGCTTGCCCGCCACAGCCACGTTATCAGCGGTTACGCTGACCTTCACCTTGCCGGGTTACGTAAGCAACTTCCCTCCCCAGACCACTGGTACTCCGAGCCCACTGCACTGCTCGGTATGCCCTTCCCTCTTCACCACGAATATCTGCACCAACCAATATGCTTCACTGTACATGTGTGCTGGCAACGTGTACACGATCAGTTTATGCTCCAGCGGTTCAGCGTGGAACTCAACCTTGAGTATTACTTCGAACAACGCTTCCACATTCGCGGCAACAACGGGTGGTTACGTCACCTCGAACGACGATGGCTGCAGCCCAAGTGGTCATGCCGAATTGGTCTTCGTTCCAACCGCCACGAACATCTACTTCGTTCGTGTCTTCTCGAATGTGGCGGGCAACCCATGCGTGTCCAACCCGCCGCTGAATTGCGGAACGCTCACCGTTACGTGCTCACCGGCACCACCAGCCCCTGCGAACGATAACCCATGCGGTGCCACACCGTTAACGGTGAACAGCGCATGCACCACCATCGGCAGCACCACGTCTTGGGCAACTGGCACAGGCACACCCGGCAATCCAGGCTGTGGCTCATATGCAGGCTTCGATGTTTGGTTCAGCGCTGTTGTGCCAGCGAGCGGTCGTTTGTCCTTGCAGACCTTCAATGCAGGCGCCACTGACTTGGCAATGGCCGTTTACACAGCCCCAGCATGCAACGAGCCTGTTGCAGGGAATTGGACGCTTCGTGCCTGCAATGCGGATATCGCACCAGGCTTCACGCAGCCCTATGTATTCCTGAACAACATCGCGCTGGCCGGACAAACGGTTTACATCCGGGTGTGGCCGCAGTCCATTGCCGGTAACGGTGGCACCTTCGAGATCTGCGCATTCGAGCCTGTGGCGCCTGCGAACGACAATTGCGGGGCCTTCCCTGTTGCGGTTACAGCGGGCTGCACTCCCGTCGTGGGCACCAACTTGGGTGCTACGCCTTCGGGATTGGCCTTGCCTGCATGCTGGGGCTCACCCTCTTCGGTGAACGACATCTGGTACACGGTGCAGGTTCCCGTGGGCGCTGGGGTGAACATCGCCTTGAACAGCCTTGGCCTCACCGACCTGGCCGTGCAAGCCTATTTGGGTGTATGCGGCACGCTGACACCGATCGCTGCGGCATGCTCCGACCCCGCATTCCCAGCGCAACCAACCCTACAGATCCTGCAGAACGGGACCACCATCGTCGATAACACGATCATCTACGTGCGGGTGATCCACCGCAACGACTACTTCGACAACTTCACCATCTGCGCGACACCGGCGCTGCCACCAGCGAACAACGAGCCGTGCGGCGCGCTGGACCTCCCTTTGAATTATGGCTGCGTGTGGCTCGGTGGCACCAACACGCAAGCGACCAACACGGCTGTCTCTCTCGGAGGGCAGCATAGCAATGTGCCTGCGCCTGCGGCACCGTGCGCCGGAACCGCCACCAACGACGTGTGGTACACGATCAACGTGCCTTCGCTCCCGGCTGGAACCAACGTGGTACTCGATACCTACGCCGGCTCATTGTCGAATGCCGCAATGGCCGTTTACACAGGCACTGGTCTCTGCACAGGCACCTTGGCGCTCACGCAGGTCGGTTGCGCAACGCAGAACGTGACCACGGGCTCCGCGATGCCGATCCTCACGCTCACCTCGGGCACGCAGTTCCCTGCGCTTACGGCAACAACGCTGTATGTGCGTGTCTGGCGCGAAGGCGGCCCCGATGGAACCTTCCAGATCTGCGCACGGCGCACCGATCCGCCTCCCGGCAATTGCTTCTTCACGCTGCGCATGATTGATTCAGCCGGCGATGGCTGGAACGGGAGCTTCGTGACGGTATGCGTTGGCGCTGCATGCACCAACTACACGCTCACAGCAGCGACCAGCACCATCAACATCCCCGCGAACATCGGCCAGATCGTCTCTTGGGGCTATACCGCAGCCGGCGGCTTCCAGAACCAGAACAGCTTCCAGATCCTCGCGCAGAACGGCGGCGTGCTTTATACCAGCGGCAGCCCTCCCACCGTGGGCAATCCGCTGGGCGCCTTCACGGTGAATGCCACCTGCAATGTGCCTCCCGCGCCACAGGAGGATTGCATTGGAGCCGTGAACGTGTGCTCCAATACCGCACAGAGCGCCAATCCGCAGAATACCGGCGGTGTTGTTGACTTGAACCTGAGCAACCGTGGATGCCTGATCACGAACGAACGTCGTGGGGTATGGTACACCTTCCAGATCACGCAGCCCGGTCAATTGGGATTCACCATCAATCCTTTCCCCTACGGCATTTCGGATTACGATTACGGCCTGTGGGGCCCTTACTCGTCCATCACGTGTCCGCCCACAGGTCCGCCGCTGCGCTGCTCTTGGGCCGATGGACCTTCGCTAACAGGATTGAATTGGGTGGCTACCGATTTCAGCGAAGGCGTGGCTGGCGATAGCTGGACCCAGTACATCAACGTGGCTGTGGGCCAGTTCTACATCCTGTACGTCGACAACTGGTACATGACCGGTTTCGCGTTCGATCTCAACTTCACTTATCAGCCGAACTGCGGGGTGGGCGCCAATCCGCCTTGCGCGTCCATCGATTGCTCCTTGCTCCCAGTGGAGTTCATCGACCTGTGGGCACGCCCGATCGGCACCGCGATCAATGTGGAATGGAGCACCGCCAGCGAACGCGGAAGCTCGCACTTCATGGTGCAGCGCTCATTGGATGGCACCAACTACGAGACCATCGGCCGCCAAGAGGCTGCGGGGCAATCGGATGGGCGCCGCAACTACAGCTTCATTGATCCCAAGCCGCATAAGGGCTTGCAGTACTACCGCATCGAGCAATTCGACAGCGATGGGCGATCGAGCTATTCGGCTTCCGTTCCTGCGTACATGGGCGCCGATGGCTCCAAGCTCACGGTATTCCCGAACCCGGCCCGCGACGAGGTGAACCTCAATTTCGAAACGGAGATGGAGGGCAACGTGCATTGGTTCATCAGCGATGGTTCTGGGCGCACGGTGCGCTCGGGCAACCTGAGCACCGATGCAGGCTCGCAAACCACCACCATCGGGCTTAGCGGCTTGGACGGCGGAGCGTACACCATATCCATGATGCACGCCGACCGCAGTGTGAGCCGGGCCCGCTTCGTGAAGCAGTGACCATCGCGTTGCGATCGCTGGCCGTGAATCGCGGCATCGCTGTCTTGCTCGCAGCGTTGCCCGCAACGATCTGCTTGAAGGGCGGAGGGACCTCTCCGGTAGTGGCGAGCCACACCTTCGGCATGAGCCTCATGACCGGCATGAACAGCGAGCTCTTCACCCTCTTCGTGGTGAAAGAGCTCGAAGGGCGCATCCTGGAAGCGCGGCCGATCACACGCGGGCAATTCGTGATGCAAGCGCAAGGGGCCATGCCCAGCGCAGCGAATCCCGGCGGGGTGAACCTCTTCCTGAAGTACGATGTGCGAGGCTGCATGCTGCCATCTTCGGCGGATGACAAGCCCCGTATCGTGAGCGATTGCGGCGTGTTCGACGAGCTATGGAAGCTGCGCTTCTGGAAATTCCCCTTCCGACAGGGCGAAGGGCAGCAAACCGGAAACGGCTGGGCGGAAATGCAGACACGCCCGAGCGAGCGCCAGCAGCTGCTCCTTTGCGGGTATGGCCTCTGCAACCCCACTGACCTTGCTTGCGGAGAGTATCTCTTCCGCCTGCTCCGGGACATCGAAGACCCGGAATGGGTGGACAACTATCGCAAGGGGTACTAGGCATGGGCATACCTGTGGACCTGTTCACAGCGCTGCGTAATGGCGATCGATCAGCGTTGGCGCGGGCCATCACGTTGATCGAGAGCACTCGCGAATCGGATAAGCCACAGGCCCGTGCATTGCTTGAAGCGTGCATGCCATTCAGCGGCCAGAGCATCCGCATCGGCATGACCGGAATACCCGGCGCAGGGAAGAGCACGATGATCGATGTCCTCGGGCTGCTCTTGCTTCAACAGGAGCATCGGGTCGCGGTGCTCGCGATCGATCCGAGCAGCGCGCGCAGCGGTGGCAGCATACTCGGCGACAAGACACGGATGGAACGGCTCGCGCAGGAGGATGGCGCGTTCATCAGGCCGACAGCCGCAGCAGGGCACCTGGGCGGCGTGGGGCGACGCACGCGAGAAGCTATCGTGCTGTGCGAGGCCGCGGGCTACGATCGATTACTGATCGAGACCGTGGGAACCGGCCAGACTGAATTGGAGGCCGACGCCCTTTCCGACGTGAACGTGCTGCTTCTGATCGCTGGTGCTGGCGATGAACTGCAAGGCATCAAGCGCGGGATCATGGAATCGGCCGATGTGATCGTATTCACCAAATGCGACACCGCGAAGGAGCATGCGCGCAAGGCCGCCGGCGAATTACGGAGCGCCTTGCAGCTGTTGCCGCCACGGTGGCATGGCGGTCGGCCTGCGGTGCTGGTGACCAGCGCGATCACGCAAGAGGGCATCGATGAATTAGCCACTGGGATCGAAAGCCTCTCGGCTAAGAATGGCGCGAGCGGCAAGCTGGAGCAGCGCAGGCGCGAACAGGACCTCCTCTGGTTGGACCATGCCGTGAACGAATCGCTGCGAAGCGCGTTCATGCGCCATCCGGGCGTGGCAGCCGCGCTTCCGAGCATGAAACAGGCTGTGCTTGATCGGGATAAGAGCCCGTTCGCGGCCGCGGATGAAATGCTGGAACTGTTCAGAAAAGGCGACGGACCTCTTCCTTGAGCACAACCAGTGCTTCCTGCGCCGGACTGTGCGATAGCCGGGCAGCATGCTCGAATACACGCTGGGCCAACGTGCTGGCCGGCGCACCGGAGCCAACCTGCTCAAAGCTCATGTTCACAAGGCGGATGGTCTCCTCCTTGGCTTGGCGCACCTTCGCCCAAGCGCGATCGCTCACGTAGATCTGCTGGGTCACGTTGTGCTCCAGCTCCTCGCGGATCGCCATCACGAGCGCGGCCTGCAGATCACCGGAATCCATCCCTGCGCGCTGCACGCGGAGCAGCATGGGCCCGGGCTGGATGCGCTCGAGGTACAAGGCGAGCCGCTCGTAGGCCTGCAGCCTTAATGGCAGCACCTGCTTGCGGTCATCCTTCCGAAAATCGGCCATTTGCGCGGCCTGCTGCTCCTTCGCCTTGGCGCCGATGAAGTAACGGATCGCATAGAATGATGTGAGGAAGACCACTACGCTGGGCAGGATGGCCACCAGGACGAGTACAAGGGGATCGCTCATCGTTCAGAAAACGGTGGACGAATATCGGTTCCAACGCATGAAATCGCGGCAATCGGGGTGGTTAGCTTCGCGGCCAGCCAAGTCACGCATGCATTTATCCCCCATCGCACGCTCCATCGTTGAGCCCGCCACGCTGCTCATGGCGCGCCGCAGCAGAGAGCTGCGCGCCCAAGGAAAGGACATCATCGACCTGAGCCTCGGCGAACCGGACCATGACCCGCCTGCCTTCGCGCTTGAAGCCGCGCATGAAGCCCTGCGCGGCCCTTGGCACAAATACCCGCCTGTGAACGGCTTTCCCGATGTGCGCGAGGCCATTGCACGGAAATTCGAGCGGGACAACGGCTTGCGCTACTCGCCGGAGCAGATCGTGATCAGCACCGGCGCCAAGCACAGCATCATGAACGCCATCATGGCGCTCTGCGGCCCGGGCGATGAAGTGGTGATTCCCGCGCCTTACTGGGTGAGCTATTCCGAGCAAGTGAAGCTCGTGGGCGCCACACCGGTGATCGTGAGCAGCACCTTGGAAGAGGATTGGAAGGCTCCCATTGAGCGGATCGCCGCAGCGATCACGCCGCGAACACGACTGCTGATGTTCAGCTCGCCGTGCAATCCGAGCGGCTCGGTGCTCACGCGGCACGAACTGGAAGCATTGGCCGCAGTGGTCGCCAGGCATCCTCAGCTGCTGGTGATCGCCGACGAGATCTATGAGCACATCGTGTTCGAGGGATCGCATGTGAGCTTCGCCTCATTGCCCGGCATGGCCGAACGCACGATCACCGTGAATGGCCTGAGCAAGGCCTTCGCCCTCACCGGCTGGCGCATCGGCTACATCGGCGCTCCGCTCTGGGTGGCGCAGGCCTGCACCAAGATCCAAGGGCAATTCACCAGCGGCGCCAACAGCATCGCGCAGCGCGTGACCAAAGCCTGCGTCGATGCCGACCCTGCGCTGCTCTCGCCCATGCGCGCCGATTTCCTGCGACGCCGCGACTTGGTGATCGATGCGATGAAAGCCATTCCGGGCTGGCGCTGCAACGTGCCGCAAGGCGCTTTCTATCTGCTGCCCGACGTGAGCGCGAGCTTCAATGGAAGTACCTTGAAAGGCGCTGTTGACCTGAGCCTGCACCTGCTCGATTCCGCCGGCGTGAGCCTGGTGGAGGGCGCGAGCTTCGGCGCGCCCAGCACCTTGCGGATCAGTTACGCCACAAGCGATGCCAAGCTCGTTGAAGCCATGGCGCGCGTGGCCAGGGCCGTTGGCGAATTGGTTGAGGCATGATGGATACGGGACGCTTCTTCGCCGGCTGCGAACTGACGCATCTGCTCGTTGTGGGCGATGTGATGGTTGACGCTTACCTGTGGGGGCGCGTGGACCGCATCAGCCCTGAAGCACCAGTGCCCGTGGTGCAAGTGACGCATCGCAGCGCGCGACTCGGTGGTGCCGCCAACGTAGCGCTGAACGCACGGGCCTTGCGGGCCAAAGCCACCATTGCCACCGTGATCGGCGACGATGCCGATGGAGACCGGATCGAATCGCTGCTGCGCGAGCAGAACCTGCCCACCGATGGTATCGTGCGCTCGAAGCAGCGCCGCACCACGGTGAAGACGCGCGTGATCAGCGGGCATCAGCATGTGGTGCGCGTTGATGAGGAACAGGAGGATGACCTCAGCACGGATGACGGCACCAGGCTCTTGGAACGCATCGCCAGCGTCCTTGATGCCCAGCGGCCCGATGCCATCGTGCTCGAGGACTACAACAAAGGAGTGCTCACTGAAGCTGTGATCACCGGTGTCATTCGCATGGCTAATGAGAAAGGGATCCCGGTGGCCGTCGACCCGAAGAAGAAGAACTTTCTGGCCTACCAGGGTGTTGACCTGTTCAAGCCGAACCTGAAGGAATTGCGCGAAGGGCTGAAGACCGATGTCGATCCGACCGACGACAGCAGCATGTCAAGCGCGGTGAACCTGCTCGAGGAGAAGCTCAGCAACCGCATGACCTTGGTGACCTTGAGCGAGCACGGCGCATTCGCGCATGATAACGACGGGCCTTCGCGCATCGCCGCGCACAAGCGGAAGATCGTTGACGTGAGCGGCGCTGGCGATACCGTGATCGCCGTGGCCGCCATGGCGCTCGCGCAAGGCCTTGATGCGCGCGGGATCGCCGCGCTGAGCAATCTCGCTGGCGGCCTGGTGTGCGAAGAGGCGGGCGTGGTGCCCATCGACCTTGAACGCTTCAAGCAGGAATGCGAGCGCCTGCAGCTCCCGTGATGACCGTGAAGCCTTATACCGAAGACGGGAGCAAGCGCGAGCAGGTCGAGCACATGTTCGATGCCATCGCGCCGAAGTACGACCTGCTGAACAGGATCTTCTCCTTGGGCATTGATCAAGGCTGGCGTCGCAAGGTGATCCGCATGGTGAAGCAAGAGCCCGTGCAACGGCTGCTCGACGTGGCGACAGGCACAGCGGACCTGGCCATCCTCGCGGCCAAGCGTGATGCCGCACGGAGCGTCACAGGAGCCGACATCAGCGAAGGCATGCTCCGCCACGGCCGTGTGAAAGTGAGCGGCGAAGGGCTCGCGGGCCGCGTGGAGCTGATCCGTGCTGACAGCGCATCGCTGCCGTTCGCCGATGGCACCTTCGAGGCCGCCACCGTGGCTTTCGGGGCGCGCAACTTCGAGGACCTGGAGCTCGGCCTGCGCGAGATGATGCGCGTGCTCAGCCCGAACGGCCGCCTCTTCGTGCTCGAATTCAGCAAGCCCACCAACAGCCTCATGGGCGTGCTCTTCCGCTTCTACTTCCACCGCGTGATGCCATTCATCGGCCGCTTGGTGAGCAAGGACAGCGCGGCGTACACCTATCTGCCCAAGAGCGTCGACGCCTTCCCATCGGGCGCTGGGTTCACGCGCATACTCGAGCGCTGCGGCGCGCGTGAAGCCAAGGCCATCACCGTCACCGGCGGCATTGCCACCATCTACAGCGCGCGCAAGTGAGCGCCACGCAACATGCACCAACTACTTTCGTTGCCGAACGCATGAGACTGCCGCGCCTAGCATTGATCATGGGCCTGATCGCCTGCTCCGCTCCTGCTTTTGCGCAGCGCGACAAGCGGATCGTGGCCGAGAACCTGCCCAATTTCGACCTGCGCCGCTTCCACTTCGGCTTCCTGCTCAGCTACAATACCAGTGACCTCTTCGTGCGGCTGAAACCGAGCGCGCTCACCGATTCGCTGCTCGTGCTCAACCACAACCGCCAACCGGGCTTCAATCTGGGCATCGTGGCCTCGCTCAACTTCACCAAGAACACGAGCATCCGTTTCCTGCCAACGCTGAGCTTCCAGGAGCGCACCTTGCAATACCAATTCAAGCGGTCCGACAACCGCGTGGTGTACTTCCAGAAACCGGTTGAGAGCACATACTTGGAGTTCCCTGTACTCATGAAGTTCCGCAGCGACCGCATCAACAACTTCGCCGTGTATGTGATCGGTGGCGGCAAGTTCGCGATCGACATGGCCAGCCAGAAGGACGTGGACAACGCGCTGGATGACGACGTGGTGGTGAAGCTGAAGAAATACGATTACGGCGCAGAAGTCGGTGGCGGCTTCGACTTCTTCCTCCCCTACTTCAAGTTCGGCATCGAGCTCAAGGGCTGCTTCGGCCTGCCCAACATCGCGATCGACGACGACACGCGATTCAGCACGCCCATCGAGAGCATCCGCAGCAAAGCGTACGTGCTCACCTTCACCTTCGAGGGTTAAGGCGCGTGGAGCGGATCGTCGATATCGTGCTATTGCCCATTGAGGCTGCTGATCCGGTTCTGGTGAGGGCCGCTGCCGAGGAAGCGGCGGGCATGAAGCACGGTGCCGCGCGCTGCTCACGGATCCTCAAACGCTCCATTGATGCGCGAAGCAAGCAGCCGCGCATGCGATTGCGCGTGCTGGTAAGCGATGCGGAATCGCACGATGCCCCAGAAGTTCCTCCCCATCTACCCGATGCGCTCCGCCGTGCCGGTGATCATCGTTGGTGCTGGACCCGCTGGGCTGTTCTGCGCGCTGCGCTGCATCGAGCGCGGGCTGCGCCCCATCGTGCTCGAGCGCGGCAAGGATGTGCGCGCGCGCCGCCGTGATCTAGCAGCAATCAACAAGTCGCATATCGTCGACCCCGATAGCAACTACTGCTTCGGCGAAGGCGGAGCGGGCACGTACAGCGATGGCAAACTGTACACCCGCAGCCATAAACGCGGCGATATCGAAGGTGTGCTCCGCACGCTCGTGGCCTATGGCGCGAGCACCGACATCCTCATCGACGCGCACCCGCATATCGGCACCAACAAGCTTCCTGGCATTATCACGGCGATGCGGGAAGCGATCAACCAGGCCGGCGGCGAGGTCCGCTTCAACAGCCGCGTCGATGACCTGCTCATGCATAGAGTGGCAGTGCTTGGCGTTCGCCTGGCCGACGGCACCGAAATACAGGCCCGAGCCACCGTGCTGGCCACAGGGCACAGCGCGCGCGATGTGTTCCGGCTTCTTGCCGCCAAAGGCATTCGCATAGAGCGGAAGGATTTCGCGCTGGGCGTCCGGGTTGAGCACCCGCAATCGATCATTGATCGCGCGCAATACCATTGCGATGCGCGTGACCCGTACCTGCCACCCGCCAGCTACAGCATGGTGCAGCAGGTCGATGGCCTTGGCGTTTACTCCTTCTGCATGTGCCCTGGCGGCATTATAGCGCCATGCGCCACGGCGCAGGACGAGGTAGTGACCAATGGCTGGAGCCCGAGCAAGCGCAACAACCCCTTCGCCAATTCCGGCATCGTGGTTCCGATCACGCCAGCCGAAGCGCGCTCGCGCCCCTTCGATGGCAGCGATCCGCTCTGGGGCATGCACTACCAGCGCGGAGTTGAGCACGCCGCGTGGAATGCGGGAGGTCGCAGTCAAACAGCGCCCGCCCAGCGCTTGGAGGATTTCATTCAAGGCCGCGCCTCCATCGACCTTCCCGAATGCAGTTACCCGCCAGGCATCGTGCCTTGCCGGATTGACGAGCTTTTGCCTGATGAGGTGAGCAGCCGGCTGAGGAAGGGGTTCATTGCATTCGGCGAGAAGATGCGCGGATACCGGACCAATGAAGCCGTTGTGGTCGCGGTGGAAAGCCGCACCAGTTCGCCGGTGCGCGTACCGCGCGATCCGGTCTCCATGCAGCATTACACCACCGAAGGGCTCTATCCATGCGGCGAGGGCGCCGGCTATGCAGGCGGCATCGTGAGTGCGGCAATGGACGGGCAACGCGTGGCCGAGGCGATCGCTGTCAGCTACGCGGTGCGCGCCTGACGCGAAAGCTCCATGCACAGCGCGCTGGCAGCAGCAGCCACATTCAATGATTCGGCGCCGCCGAACCGCGGAACCGCGAGCTCTGAAGCGCCTAATGCGCGAACGGCTTCCGAAGGCCCATGCGATTCACTGCCCATGATCAGCACGCATGGACGTGCGACCTGCACGTCGAAAATGCTGCGCCCTTCCATGGTAGCCAGGTAGAGCGACGCACCATCAGCGCGCAGCCGATCGAGTTCATCGGGCAACTCAGCCCTGCGAAGCGCTACACGGAACAAGGAGCCCATGCTCGCTTGAACGCACTTCGGGTTGAACTCCTCCACGCAATCGGCGCTGAGGATCACGCGAGCGATACCGAACCAATCGGCGATGCGCAGCAGTGTGCCCAGGTTGCCAGGATCCGCGATACCATCGAGCGCGAGCACGGTGTCGGCAGACCGTAGTGGCCTGTATGGCCCTGGTGCGGGTATGCGCGCGACAGCGATCACATCGTTAGCGCTTTCCATCGTGCCCATGCGCTCCAGGTCATGGGAAGGATGCACCTGCACCAGCTCCATCGGATACCGTGATGCATGAACCGCGCTCGCATGGATGCTCAGCACCGGCCATCCGGCATCGAGCAGTTCCTGCACCACCTTGGGGCCTTGTGCGAGGAACAATCCTTGCCCTTGCCGTTGCTTCTTCTGCTGCAGCGCCCGCACGGCGCGCCAATCGGGAATGGTGCTCAACGCTCGGATATATTTGGCCATGCCTGCGCGACGCGCGGCCAGCATGCCGCGCAAAGTAGGAAGCACATACGCTCACTTGAGGAAAGCGGCACATCACATCGGAGCAGCTCTGCTCGTCTTGGCAACGCTCTCCGGCTGCGATGCCACCAAGCGGCTCACCAGCGATGAAGTGCTCCTGAAATCGAACCGGCTCGTGATCGATTCCCGCGAGGTGAGTCGCGATGAGTTGATGGCGATCGTGAAGCAAGTGCCCAATCGAAGGGTCTTGGGCATCCCCTTTTACCTGCACATGCATAACCTGCCCAATCCGGCCCGGATACCCGAGTGGCGGGCCAAGAAGAATGCGCGCAAGGACCGTCGGAACGAAAAGCGCGCGCTGCGCGGCAAAGCCCCTAAGCCATACTCACCAACCCGCGCCGAGTGGCTGCGTGAGAATGTGGGTGAAGCGCCTGCGGTGCTCGACAGCAGCCTGACCGAACGCTCGATCGATCAGATGCGCCTTTACATGACGAAAGAGGGCTGGTTCCATGCCGAGGTGAGCGCTGCCGTGACTTTGAAAGAACGGGCCTGGTTCGGGGGCGGCTGCATCGGCCGGAAGGCCGTTGTGACCTACACCGTGCGATCGGGCGCGCCGTACCGATTCAGGAATATCACGTCCAGAATCGACGATGAACAGATCGTTGCCCTGCTGAAGGCGAACGAGGGCAAGAGCTTCTTGAGAACGGGCGACCGCTTCGATGATGATGCCTTGGAGCAAGAACGCGCCCGCATCACCTCGCTCCTGCGCGACGACGGCTTCCTATACTTCACCAAGGACCTGATCTATTTCGTCGCGGATACCAGCGTGGGCAGCCATCAGGTTGACCTCTCGGTGCGCATGGGCCGGCAACAAGGCGCAGGGCAGCGCGGCATCACGGGCACGCCAGAGGCCCGCAGGTATCACCTGGGCGAAGTGACAATCGCAACGTTCCGACAGCAACGCGGCAGCAGCCTCCTGCGTGCCGATACCATTGTCGCCGAAGGCTATCGCTTCATTCACCCGGGCCGACCGCTATACCGCCCAAAGCCCTTGGGGCATCCCGTGTTCCTGAATACCGGCGAATTGTACCGCCAACGGAACGCCGACCGCACCTATCGAAGGCTCACATCGCTTGGCGTGTTCGAGCGTGTGGATATCGCTTACGATACGACCAGGCGCGCAGGAGAAGGAGTCGCGGATACACGGATCGCACTGCTGCCCGGCAAGCATCAAGGCTTCTCCGTCGAGGGCTTCCTGACCAATCGCGGTGGTGCGCTGGGCAGCTCGGTGAACTTGGGGTACAAGCACAAGAACCTGTTCCGATCCCTCGCCTCGCTCCAAATCGGACTCAGTGTCGGCCTTGAGGCGCAACAGCGCATCGCAGGCGCGGAGCAGAGCACCTCCCAGAGCGCAGTGCTCGGCGACGGCTCGGTGTTCAATACGGTCAGCCTCGGGCCCGAGCTCACATTCGGCTTCCCGATCTATTGGCGGCTATTCAGCAAATCGAGCAACGCGCGCCTGCTGCTGAACGGACTGTACAACTACCAGCGACGGCCCGATTTCACACGGAACCTGGGCCGTCTTTCCGTGGGCACGCAATGGCAGGAGACCCGGTCCAACACGTGGGGCTTCTTCCTGGAGGGCAACGTCGTTCGGCTACCTCGTGTAACCGAGGCCTTCGAGCGCTACCTGGCCGCCAGCAACAATCCGGTGCTACGCGACAGTTACACCGACCACTTGATAACCAGCGCGCGCGTCACGCGAACGCATGCCACCCCGGACGGCGAGAAGCAACGCAATTCATTCTTTGCCCGAACCACCTTGGAGTGGGCCGGACCCTTCCTGCAGGCATTCGGGGCAGCGGTAGAGGACAGCTCGGGGCAGCGGTTCAACACAGTGGCAGGCATACGCTACGCGGAATACGTAAAGGTGGATGCCGATTTGCGATGGCGCCACACCCTGCACGAGCGCAGTAGCTTGGCTTTCCGCGCGGCCGGTGGCGCCGGACTCCCCTATGGGAATCTGGGCGTTCTTCCATTCGAGAGCAGCTTCTTCGTTGGTGGCGCGAATGGCCTGCGCGCGTGGCGGGCACGATCCATCGGACCGGGCTCCTACAGTGCTCCCCTGACAGCCTTCGACCGGATCGGAGAGATCCGGATCGAGGGGAATGCGGAATACCGATTCAGGCTCATCGGCTTCCTGGAAGGCGCGCTCTTCGCCGATGTGGGCAACATCTGGAACTTCAAAGACCAGAAAGGTATGCCTGGCGGTGCGATATCAGAGCGCTTCCTCAGTGAGTTGGCTGTTGGCGCAGGAGCCGGAGCAAGATTGAACTTCGACTTCTTCATCGTTCGTTTCGATCTTGGGCCTGCAGACGAAGGATCCTTCGTTGCCTCCCGGCGAGCGCTGGTTATTCCAGCCGAAGGACAGGTACGAGAGTTCAATGAGCGACCTCACCGGGCAAAAAGTCCGCTACACGCCCGAGCTGAATTTCAACCTCGGGATCGGCTACCCGTTCTAGGTGCTCTGTTCGGCCCATGGTGCCGCACATGCCGGTGGCCTACCTTCGCCGACCTGAAAATCGAGCACGCATGCCAACGCTTACCATGAGCAAGATCGAAGAGCTCCTCGGCGCCGACGCCCCAAGCCTCCTGAACCACCAGAGCAAGACCATCGAAAAAGGCAGCCTCAACCTGCCCGGCCCCGATTTCGTGGACCGCTGCTTCGTCGCAAGCAACCGCAGCCCGCAAGTGCTCCGCAGCATACAGGCACTTTATGGGAGCGGACGCTTGGCCAACACAGGCTACATGAGCATCCTGCCGGTTGATCAGGGTATCGAGCACAGCGCTGCCGCGAGCTTCGCACCCAACCCCATCTATTTCGACGGCGAGAACATCGTGAAGCTCGCGATCGAAGGCGGTTGCAATGCCGTGGCCAGCACCTACGGCGTGCTTGGAAGCGTGGCGCGCAAATACGCCCACAAGATTCCTTTCATCGTGAAGATCAACCACAACGAGCTGATGACCTATCCCAACAAGTTCGACCAGGTGCTCTTCGGCACGGTGGAGAGCGCGTGGGACATGGGCGCTGTGGCCGTGGGCGCAACAATCTATTTCGGCAGCGAGGAGAGCACCCGCCAGATCACCGAGATCGCCAATGCATTCCAGCTCGCGCACGAGCTCGGCATGGCCACCATCCTCTGGTGCTATATGCGCAACCCCGGCTTCAAGAAGGATGGCGTGGATTACCACACCGCCGCCGACCTCACCGGCCAGGCCAACCACTTGGGCGTCACCATCCAGGCCGACATCATCAAGCAGAAGCTGCCCGAAGTGAACGGCGGCTACAACGCGCTGAGCGGTTACGGCAAGACGCACAAGAAGGTGTACAGCGACCTCAGCAGCGAGCACCCCATCGACCTGTGCCGATACCAAGTGGCCAACTGCTACATGGGCCGCATCGGCCTGATCAACAGCGGCGGTGCCAGCAGCGGCGCCAGCGACATGGCCGAGGCCGTGAAGACCGCCGTGATCAACAAGCGCGCAGGCGGACAAGGCCTCATCAGTGGTCGCAAGGCATTCCAGCGCCCTATGGGTGAGGGCGTGCAGTTGCTCAACGCGATCCAAGACGTTTACTTGGATCAAAAGGTCACCATCGCATAGGCCATCGGCAACCGGCAATAGCGCCCCCTCTTGCTGATGGCTGATTCAAACCGCTAACGATTACTTCGCACGCATGGGTTGGTTCACACGCACCAAGGAAGGCATCACCACCTCCACCGAGGAGAAGAAGGAGACGCCGGAAGGGCTCTGGTACAAGTGTCCGAGCTGCGACGAGATAGTGACCTCAGAGGATCACGAGAACAATCTATGGGTCTGCGGCAAGTGCAACTACCACGAGAAGATCGGCAGTGCTGAGTACTTCGCCATCCTCTTCGATGACCAGAAATACACGGAGATCGCGGCGGACCTGATCGCTGGTGACCCGCTGAGATTCGAGGACACGAAGAAATACAGCGACCGCCTCACGAAGACCCGGAAGGACACCGGGCTCAACGATGCGCTGCGCGCTGCTGAAGGCAAGCTGGAAAAGCACACCGTGGTGATCGCTTGCATGGATTTCCGTTTCATCGGGGGAAGCATGGGCAGTGTTGTAGGCGAGAAAATCGCCTTGGCAGCTGATATGGCGCTGAAGAAGAAGTGCCCGCTCATCATCATCAGCAAAACCGGTGGCGCCCGCATGATGGAAGCCGGTTTCTCGCTGATGCAGATGGCCAAGACCAGCGCGAAGCTCACCCTCCTTGCCAAGAAGAAACTGCCGTACATCAGTGTGATCACCGACCCAACCACGGGCGGCGTGACAGCCAGCTACGCCATGCTGGGCGACCTGAATATCGCTGAGCCGAAGGCGCTCATCGGTTTCGCGGGCCCGCGCGTGGTGAAAGAGACCATTGGCCGAGACCTGCCCGAGGGTTTCCAGACCAGTGAATTCGTGCTGGAGCACGGCTTCTTGGACAAAATCGTGGAACGCAAGGACCTCAAGTCCTTCCTGGCCAAGACCTTTCAGATGTTCAGGGCCTGATTTGCAGGACCATTAGGGAACATTCATTGGTTGGCGTCAAGCGCCTATATTCGCGCCCTGTTACGAAAGACCATGTACCTGACCACAGAGGACAAGAAGGCCATCTTCACCGAACACGGTGGCAATGCCAAGAATACCGGTGCCGCAGAGAGCCAGATCGCGCTGTTCACCAAGCGGATCGACCACCTGACCGGCCACCTGAAAATCAACAAGAAAGACCACGGCACCGAGAAGGCGCTGCTGGATCTGGTGGGCAAGCGCAAGCAGATCCTGAATTACCTGCGCACCCACGACATCGAACGCTACCGGGCCATCATCGGCAAGCTCGGTCTGCGCAAGTGATACAGGCCATGGCCGCTGCTGCGGCACACGGCATTCTATCTTGATCGAAGGGGGGCGATCGCGAAACGGTCGCCCCTTCTCTTTTAGGACCAGCATGCCCAATCGAACTCGGCCTACCTGAGAAGCAATCCAACCACAAAACCGGCGCGAACGGCGCGCCCAAGAACATGAAGCCACAAGCAATCACCAAGACCATCGACATGGGCGATGGCAAGATCATCACGCTGGAGACAGGCGTGCTGGCCAAACAAGCCGACGGGGCCGTGACGGTCCGCCTCGGCGATACCATCCTCCTGGCCACCGTAGTGGCCACCAAGGAGGCCCGCGAGGGCATCGACTTCCTGCCCCTGCAGGTGGAGTACCGCGAGAAATTCAGCGCAGCCGGCCGATTCCCCGGTGGATTCTTCAAGCGTGAAGCGCGTCCTAGCGATCACGAGGTGCTCACCAGCCGCCTCATCGACCGCGCACTGCGCCCACTCTTCCCCGATGACTTCCACGGCGACACCCAAGTGGTGGTGACCCTGATGAGCTCGGATAAGATGAACCAAGCCGATGCCATCGCCTGCCTTGCTGCATCCGCGGCCTTGGCCGTAAGCAACATTCCCTTCGGCGGCCCAGTGAGCGAGGTACGCGTAGCCCGCATCAATGGCAAATACGTCCTCAACCCGCTGATAACCGAAATGGAAGGCGTGGATCTGGACCTGATCGTGGCTGGCACCAAGAGCGATATTCTCATGGTGGAAGGCGAGATGAAGGAAGTGCAGGAAGCCGACATGATCGAAGCGATCAAGCTGGCGCACGAGGCCATCAAAAAGCATTGCGTGGCCATGGAAGAGCTCAGTGCCATGGTACCCAAGAGCCAAGTGAAGCGCACTTACAACCACGAGAACAACATCGCGGAGATCGGCCAGAAGATCCACGACTTCTGCTACCAGAAGTACTACGATCTGGCCATGAACCCCACGGGCAAGGAAGAGCGCAACGAGAAGTTCGCTGCCATCAAGGAAGCGTGCCTCGCCACCTTGTCCGATGAAGAGAAGACCGACAAGGCCATGCTCGCGCGCTTCTTCAAGAAGACCCAGAAGAAAGCCGTGCGCAACGTGTGCTTGGATCACGGCAAGCGCCTCGACGGTCGCAAGACCAACGAGATCCGCCCCATCTGGAGCGAAGTGGATGTGCTGCCCGGCACGCACGGCAGCGCCATCTTCACCCGTGGCGAAACCCAAGCCATTAATCTGCTCACCTTGGGCAGCAGTATGGACGAGCAGACCATCGACCGCGCCACCGCGAAGACCAGCGAGCGCTTCATGCTCCATTACAACTTCCCCAGCTTCAGCACGGGTGAAGTGAAGCCGATCCGCGGCCCTGGCCGTCGCGAAGTGGGCCACGGCAACCTCGCCCTGCGCGCCTTGAAGCCCGTGATCCCAGGTATCGAGACCAACCCATACACGATCCGCCTGAATTGTGATATCCTGGAGAGCAATGGCTCGAGCTCTATATGGCCACCGTGTGCAGCGGCACCCTCGCCCTTATGGACGCTGGCGTGAAGATCACCGCCCCGGTTAGCGGCATCGCCATGGGCATGATCAGCGACGGCAAGCGCCACGCGATCCTCAGCGACATCCTCGGCGACGAGGATTTCCTTGGCGACATGGACTTCAAGATCTGCGGCACCGCGAAAGGCATCACCGCAACGCAGATGGATATGAAGGTTGATGGCCTGCCCTATGAAGTGCTCGCACAGGCATTGGAGCAAGCGCGTCAAGGCCGCCTGCACATCCTGGGTGAAATGCTGAAGACCCTCGACGCACCCCGCGCCGATTACAAGGACCACGCTCCAAGGATCATCACGATCACCATCCCGAAAGAGAGCATCGGCGCCGTGATCGGACCCGGTGGCCGTGTGATCCAGGAGATCCAGGCCGAGACCGGTGCGCACATCAGCATCGACGAGGTGGACGGCATGGGCCACGTAGAGATCATGAGCGAGAACAAGGCGAGCATCGACGCCGCCCTCGCCCGCGTGAACGCCATTGCCAACCCGCCGCAAGCCGAAGTGGGCGCTACGTACAAAGGCAAAGTGAAGACCATCATGCCCTACGGCGCCTTCGTGGAGGTGATGCCCGGCGTGGACGGCCTGCTCCACGTGAGCGAACTGGACTGGAGGCGCATCGAGCGCGTTGAGGAAGTGCTGAAGGAAGGCGATGTGATCGAATTCCAGGTTGTGGGCAAGGACCCGCGTAGCGGCAAGCTGAAGCTGAGCCGTCGCGTGCTGCTGCCAAAGCCAGAAGGGTATGTGGAGCGCGAGCCCGCCATGGCCGGTGAGCGCCGCGATCGTGGCGACCGCCCGCATCGTGGTGATCGGCCACGTCGCGATGACCGC
Organism: Flavobacteriales bacterium; assembly: GCA_016713865.1. Lineage (GTDB taxonomy): Bacteria > Bacteroidota > Bacteroidia > Flavobacteriales_F > PHOS-HE28 > PHOS-HE28. The sequence continues at coordinate 41,264 of JADJOG010000001.1, forward strand.
CCTCGTCGCCGCGACACGCGACCGCCCCCGCCGCAAGACCATGGCCATCATGATCAAGATGGAGGTCAGCAAGGCAACCCAGAGCCGAGCAACAACTGAACAAAGCCACCACTCAAGCGAAAGCCGTCCGAAAGGGCGGCTTTCGGAGTTCATGGCCTCAATACGCGCCGTTCATCGCATGATGCAGATTGCGGGTAACTCCATTCGGTCTGCAAGCGTTCAAACCGCCTCAATCACAACATCCCCCGCTCGAATGGCACGTATGCGACAGTTGAAGATCGTGAAGCAGGTGACGAACCGCGACACGCCATCCTTGGACAAATACCTCCAAGAGATAGGCCGCGTGAAGCTCATCACCGCGCAAGAAGAAGTAGAGCTGGCGCGCCGCATCAAGCAGGGCGATCAGGAGGCATGGAAGCACTCGCGAAAGCCAATCTGCGCTTCGTGGTCTCCGTGGCTAAGCAATACCAAGGGCAAGGCCTCAGCCTGCCCGACCTGATCAGCGAAGGCAACCTCGGTTTGATCAAGGCTGCCACGCGCTTCGATGAGACACGCGGCTTCAAATTCATCAGCTACGCCGTGTGGTGGATCCGTCAGCAGATCCTGCAGGAGCTTGGCCGAGCAAGCGCGGATCGTGCGTTTGCCGCTTAACAAGATCGGCTCGATCAACAAGATCAACAAGGCCTTCGCGCGACTGGAACAAGAGCACGAACGCCCACCTACGGCCTTGGAACTTGCCGAAGTGCTGGAAATGACACTTGAAGAAGTGAAGACCAGCCTCAGCAACACCGGCCGCCATGTGAGCATGGATGCACCGCTCCGAGACGATGGCGACAGCGGCACCATGATGGACGTGATGAGCAATCCGGACCTGCCCAGCCCGCTGGACACCCTGATGACCGACAGCCTGCGCAACGAGATCGAGCGCAGCCTGCGTGCCTTGCAAGGCCGAGAAGCCGACGTCATCCGACTCTACTTCGGCCTGAATGGCAACCAGCCGCACACCTTGGAAGAAATCGGCCAGAAGTTCGACCTCACCCGTGAGCGCGTGCGCCAGATCAAGGAGAAGGCCATACGCCGCATGAAGCACACGAGCAGGAGCACGGTGTTGAAGGCTTACCTGGGCTGATCGAAAGCACGGTTCGAAGTCGGCAGTTCGCGAATGGCAGAAGCACTGCCATTCGCGAGCTGCCGACTGCTTGCTTCTAGCCGCCCGCCTACATTCGCGGCCATGCCGCACCTGCTCGCCCCTTCGCTGCTCTCCGCCGATTTCGCCGAGCTCGGCAAGGCGGTCCATCTGATTGAATCGAGCGAGGCCGCATGGCATCACATCGATGTCATGGACGGTGTCTTCGTGCCCAACATCAGCTTCGGATTGCCAGTGATCAAGAGCATCCGCAAGCACGCGAAGAAACCCTTCGATGTGCATCTGATGATCGTGCGGCCCGATCAGTACATCACCGCTTTCCGCGATGCTGGAGCCGACATCCTGACCGTGCACTTCGAAGCATGCACCCATCTGCATCGCAGCATCCAAGCGATCAAAGCAGCAGGCATGAAAGCAGGAGTTGCCATCAATCCGCACACCTCGGTTGAATTGCTCAGCGACGTGCTCGCTGATATAGACGTGGTTTGCATGATGAGCGTGAACCCCGGGTTCGGTGGGCAGAAGTTCATTGAACGCACTTACGGCAAGATCGATGCGCTGAAGGCCCTGCGCACGCGCACGGGATCAAAGGCCTTGATTGAGATCGATGGCGGAGTGAGCATGGAGAACGTGCGGCAGTTGATTGCAACCGGCGCCGATGTGCTCGTTGCCGGCAACAGCGTCTTCGGCGCGGCCGACCCCATTTCAGCGATTCGCGAGCTGAGCCGGGACTGACCTCTTTCATCGAGGTAGTCGTCGGGCTTGGCTAACGGTTTCCGTTATCCGCCGAATACCGCATCGCACGTGTAAACCCACGAGGGACGCACCCGTATTCATTGGCAATCCCCTTCGCCATGTACCGTTCCTTGCATCTCCTGACCTGCTCGCTACTGATCATCCCGCTCACGAACGCAGCCTGCGCCCAGCATAGCGGCATCGGCATCAAAGGCGGCCCCTTGGCGAGCCACATGCAGTCTGCAACACTGAGCACGAACAAGATTCCCGGCGCGAGCTTGGGCATCTATGTTCCTCTGCGTGCGGGCCCGCGGATGGAACTGCAGCCTGAATTCCTGCTCACTTCATTTGGTGCCCGCTACGCCATGGCAGACGGGGGCACCAGCGCCGTTCGGACGCTCTACGCGCAAGTTCCGCTGTCCTTCAAACTCTATCTCGGCAACATCTTCAATGGCCAAGTAGGATTGCAGATGGGGCGGCTCCTTACCGCGCAGCAATCAACCGAAGCAGGCAGAACCACTGTGACTGAGAGCTACGAGCATTGGGATTACGGTTTCATCCTGGGTGCAGGAGCGGATATGGTATCCGGCTTGGACCTGGGCCTCCGCTACTACAACGGCCTGCGCCCCGTCATGATGGACGATGATGGCTCCTACCCGCGCAACCGGGCACTCATGCTCTCAGCAGGCTATCGCGTAGGTCGCTTGCGCGCGCCCAAACTCAACCGCCGCCGTTCCTGATCAGCCAACCCAAGCCGGGTATCTTCGCCGCCCATGGCGAAGGCTCCAGTGATCGTATTGCTCGGCGGAGGCCAGCTCGGCCGCATGTATATCGAGAACGCGCTGCGCTACACAGCAGAGGTGCATGTGCTTGATCCCGATCCAAAGGCGCCCTGCGCTCGTGTTGCCAGCCGTTTCGTTATCGGCGATTTCCGAGATAAGGAAACCGTGCTCCGTTTTGCCGCAGATGCCGATGTGGTCGGAATCGAGATCGAGCAGGTCTCTTTGGAAGCCATGGAAGAACTCAAGAAGCAAGGCAAACGGGTGATACCCGACCCCAGCGTACTGCGCATCATTCAGGACAAGGGCTTGCAGAAACAGTTCTATGCCGACCATGGCATCCCCACATCGCCATTCGCATTGATCGAGAAGCGCACGGAGATCGCCGCGCACGCGCATTTGTTGCCTGCTTTCCTGAAAACCCGCACCGGTGGCTACGACGGTCGCGGCGTGATGCCCATTGATGCTGTGTCGGATGCGGAGAGCGCATTCGATGGACCCTGCGTGCTGGAAGAGCGCGCGAGCATCGCCCTAGAGCTCGCCGTGCTTGTTGCCCGCGCCGCTAACGGAACTGAGGTGGCCTATGACCCCGTGGAGATGGTCTTCGACCCGAAGCTGAACCTGGTGGATCACTTGCGTGCACCGGCCCGGATTCCGCAGCATGTGGCCGATGCCGCAAAGCGCTTGGCGAGGCGCGTGACCAGCGCTTTCGGCGAACCGGGGCTTTACGCCGTGGAGATGTTCCTGACGAAGGACGATGAGCTGCTGGTGAACGAGACCGCACCGCGCGCGCACAACAGCGGCCATCACACCATCGAAGCCTGCGCGAGCTCGCAGTTCGACCAACTGCTGCGCATCCATTGCGATTGGCCGCTGGGCGATGCAGCACTGCGCTCGAAGGCCGCCATGATAAATCTGGTCGGCGAAGGAGGCACCGGCTCACCCGAATTGATCGGTGCCGATGACATCCTGCACTTGCCCGACACCTTCATCCATCTCTATGGCAAGCACGAGACGCGCGATGGACGCAAGATGGGCCACGTGACGGTGCTCTCCGCAACGGACCTCGGCATCGATCAGGCCATCGCGGTAACAAAGGTCCATTGCCGTGTGGAACCCATGCGAGCGAAGCAGCGTGAACAACAGACGAACAACAACTAAGCACATGGTCGGCATCATCATGGGAAGTCGCAGCGATCTGGAGATCATGCGCGAAGCCTTGGACACGATGAAGGAATTCGGCGTGGAGCATGAGCTCACTGTGGTGAGCGCGCACCGCACACCCGACCGCATGTTCGCTTACGCGAAGGGCGCGGCAGCACGCGGTGTGAAAGTGATCATTGCCGGTGCTGGAGGCGCGGCGCACTTGCCGGGGATGGTGGCTTCGCTCACCACACTGCCGGTGATCGGCGTGCCCATCAAGAGCCGCAACAGCATCGATGGATGGGATTCGCTGCTGAGCATCGTGCAGATGCCATCCGGCGTGCCAGTAGCAACCGTGGCCGTGAATGGCGCACGCAATGCGGGCCTGCTCGCCGTGCAGATCCTGGCCATCCACAATGAGAAACTCGCCGCCAAGCTCGATGCCTTCAAAGGTGAGCAGGAAGACAAGGTGCGCGACGGCATCGCTGCGCTGAAGCAGCAGTTCCCGAACGGCTTCGATCAATGATGCATGCTGCAGGGAGGCCTTACCGGGTGCATACGCTCCGGATGCTCCCCGGCGATGATGTGCGCCTCTCGCTTCAATCCTGGTGCGAGCAGAATGGCATTGAGGCCGCTGCCATCGTGAGCGCCGTTGGCAGCCTGAGCCATGCGCGCATCCGCTTCGGTGGCAAGCAGGATGGCGCCCTTGTCGAAGGCGATCTTGAAGTGTGCGCGCTTAGTGGAACGCTTTCCAAACACGGCATGCACGTTCATCTGGCCGTTGCTGATGGTGATGGCCGCATGACCGGCGGGCACATGCTGCAAGGCTGCTTAGTGCGCACCACATTGGAAGTAGTTATCCAGGAGATCGGTGGCGTGCGATTCGCGCGAAGGCCCGATGAGCGCACGGGCTACGACGAGCTCTTCCCAGAAGAAATCAAGCCTTAGCAGGCGCTAGGGCAGCACTTCCATCATTGTGCGGTACGCGATGATGTACGGATAGATCTCATCCACATCGGCGTTCCTCAGCGCGATGCAGCCCCAGGTCCAGTCGGCGCCGGTATCGATCCAATGGTCCATGCCGTCAGGCACGCCGTGTATGCCGATCTCGCCGCCAATGTCCTTGCCGCGCGGGATCAGGCCCTTCGCCTTGCGCTCGTTGTATCGTTTCCAGCTCTCGGCATTCGGGTAGTCCACCCAGATGAATTTGTGCCATTGCGCATGCACGCGCTTGCTGCGGAAGGTGAATTTGCCTTCGGGCGTCTTGCGATCGCCTTGGTGGAACTTATCGCCAACAGGCACCTCTCCCAGCACGCACGGGTACGACTTCAGCACTCGGCCCTGCGCCACCACCTCGAATCGCCGCTTCGACTTATGCGCCTTGAAGCCGATGGACTTCGCATCGATCTTCAAGGAATCGATGATGGCAGCCAAGGGCTTGATCGCCGGAGCCGGAACCGTGGCTTCAGCAATGGCCGCTTCGTCCGTGCGCCCGGTGGAGGGCTGGCAGCAAGCGGATAGGGTAAGAAGGACGAGCAGTGGGGCGGCGCAGCGAATCATGTTCATGCACAACGCAATGCGCCGCCCCTTCCCGCGTAAAGGCTACAGCACAGTGTAGGGAATCTCCACAGCGATGTCGGTCTCACCGCCCGCGTTGGTGATATCGCCAGCGCTCACGCCGGCCGCGCTCTTGTTGGGCTCGTGGCGGAGGATGATGGTGAGATTGCCCGATCCAGCCGCAGTGGTGGTCCAAACGGTGGCCAATCCGATGGGCAAGCCATTGGAGTCGGCATCGGCGTAGGAACTCCAGGTGAGCGAGCCGCCCGTGGTGGCGAAGAAGAATTGATGCGCTGCCGCTTCGGCAGCCACCTCGTTGCTGATGGTATCTGCGGGCGTTACGCTCTCATTGAGCAGCAGCAAGCTCACCGCGTAGGTGGCGCCAGGCTGCAATTCACCACCCGTGATCACGGGCGCATTGCCGCCATCACCGTCGATATCCCTCCAACTGAACTCGACCACATCATTGGTGACCGAATGAGTGAAGTAGGCCCGCACCGTGGTGATGAGCTCCTCTTCGTTGTGGTTGTGGCCGTGGTCGTGGTCATCGTCTTCCTTGTCCTTCTTGCAGGACGCGAGTGCGAAAACGGCGAGGAGCGAGAGCGTGAGAAGTTTCGAGCTGATCGTCATTGTGAGTTGTGGTTCGTTGTTGTGAGAGTTCTGTTCAGCCTGCATCGTGCAGGCGTTTCTCGGCAAAACGGCCGAACGCGTAGCGCACACTGAGCACGATGTCCGTGCCGCGCGCATCGGTGAAGTAGCGGAATCTGTCCAGGTAGTCCCTGTATGCGGTGTTGAAGAGGTTGTTGGCTTGAAGGCCGATGCGCAATTCACCTTTCCCGAGCGTGCGCGACGCAGAAGCGGAAAGGGCGAAGAGGTGATAAGTGGAAGGCGGCGGCGCGAAATCGAGCCCCTCGGGAATGCGGCGCTGCTCGAATACGGCCTGATGCGTGGCACCGGCCTCGAAGGCCCGCCACTTGCCACCTGAAGCCGTGCGGAACAGGAGACCATTCTCCAGCCGATCGGCGGGCATGAGGAAGAGCCATTCATCACGGCGCTGATCGCGAGCGTGTACCGTGCTGCCGCGCATGCGCCATGCGAACCGCTTGCTCAACTTCAGCGTGGCCGAAGCATCCAAGCCGCCCATGAGTGCATCGGTGGCCGTATAGCGGAACACCGGGAAAGCACCACGGATGGTGAGCCGTGTGCCATCGGGACGCAGGTAGATGAAGCCCTTAATGCGGCTCGCATGCACCGTGGCATCGATCCGCAGGCGACCACCGAAGAGCGCAGCTTCCGCATCCAAGGTGGCTTTCAGCGAACGCTCGCTGCCGAGCAATGCATCGCCTTCCTCGATCGCCGCCGCACTATGATGCAAGCCTTCGCTGTAAAGTTCGCTCACATGCGGCGGGCGGAAAGCACTAGCCAGTCCAAGGCGAAGCCTCGCGCTATCACTCAATTGATAGCTCGCGCCAAGAGCGAACGCCGCATTCGTGAAGCGATGTTCCGGTGCTTGCAGCTGGCCTTCGCGATCGAAGCGGCGCACATGGAGCAAGGTGCCCTCGGCACGCGCGCCGGCCTCCAACTCGAGCCGCTCTCCTACCGGCATGTGCTCGATGATGAAAGCGCCGATGCTCTCCTTGCGGAAGTCGGGAATCAGCGGCCGCACACCAGTGCCGGGGATGTTGGTGTTCTCCTGCGCGAGCGCCGTAACGCCGACTTTGCCGTGCACATGCTCGCCGATCCAATGCTTCAGCACGGCTTCGGCGGTGTGCGTGGCCAACCAGAGGTCGAGCGCTGGTGTGGCGCTTCGTCCGGCGCGGCGTATGTCGTACTCCTGCCGGTCGTTGGCTTGGTAGCCATAGTTCACCTCCAACCTGTTCCGATCGGTAAGCGCGATGCTGCCTTGCACGCGGAGCAAATGGTGCGTCACGGTCTGGCGCGGTGCATCGATCGCGTAGCTGAAAGGCGCGGTGTACCATGGCTCGCCGCTCTCGATGGCGCGTTGCAGATCGGTGGTGCTGCCGATGTGCGCGGCGCGCAGGATGCCCAGTTCGCGCGTGAAGCGGCTGTAGAAAACGCTCGCGCCCCGGCGATGATCGCGATAGCCGACTGAAGCACTGCCGCTCCATTCGCGCTGGCCGGTATTGCTCAAGGTGTAGCGCGCTGCTTCGCTATCGCCCAAGTACCTGCCACTGCCCTGCACGCGCCAACCGAGGCCAGTGATACCCTTCACGCCACCCTCGAGCAAACCGCTTCCACCGCCGCCGCGACCATTCCATTGACCCAAGCCGCGCAGTTCACCGCTGATGCCAGCCGTACGCGGCAGCTCCACCGGTTCCACGATCACAGCCCCGCCGATGGCATCGCTGCCGTACTGCACGCTGGCCGCGCCCTTCACCACGGTGATGCGATCGGCGCTGAGCGGATCAAGGCTGGGCGCATGCTCGCTGCCCCACTGCTGGTCCTCCTGCCGGATGCCTTGGTTGAGGATGAGCACTCGATTGCCGCTGAGGCCGTGGATCACAGGCTTGCCGATGCTGGGACCTGTGGCCAGCACCGTGACACCCGGCACGCGCGCGAGCAGATCTGCGATCCCGGTTCCAGCGGCCCGCTCCATATCCTCTCGATCAACGCTCTTGGCTGGTTGGCCTACCTGTTCATCGGGCCGCGCCTGGATCACCTCCAATTCGCGCAGTTCCTCGGCATGGTGCTCCAGTTTGAAATCGATCGTGGTTGATGAGGTGAGCCGCACTTCGCGCGTCACGGGTTCGCAGCCCAAGTGGTGTACACGCACCTGATAGGTGCCGGGGCAAAGTCCTTCGATGCGGTAGTGTCCTTGATCATTGGTCACGGCACCTTTACCGAGTGAGGTGATGAATACCTCGGCATATGCCAATGGCTGCATATCGTGCTCATCAATCACACGACCGCTGAGCTCGAAATCGCACGACTGGGCGCTAGACCAAGCAGCAATCACGACGGCGAATGCAGAAAGCAGGAAACGAGTGGCTTGCAATGGAAGTGAATGACCAGATGAATGACAGTGGCATGGCGTAGCGCCATGTAGCCGCGACAAGCTCAGGCTTGCCCAGCGGAACAGTCACATCAACATTGCGGAGGTCCGCGAGCCAAATGCGCCTGGCGAACGGCGCGGAGCAGGATGATCTCCCCTTCAACCCAGGCGACCTGAATCCAAACGGGAACAGTTGGGACCAAGCGGGCCTCTTCTGGCAGGAAGGGTGTGGCCTGAAGCCCGCACAGCAGGCAAGCTTCCTCGACCGATAAGCAGTTCGGCCCGTCGGCCTCGTGGCCCGGGTGGCACTCGTGCGGGAACACCACGCATGGCCAGCACCAAGGCTATCGCCGAGCCCAGAAGGCCCAGCATCCTGCCGATGGAGGTTCCGGCTCGCATGGGGCGAAAGTATGCGCTGCGCGAGCCGACGGCCTAGCTATTTTCGCCGCCCTACGCTACAGCCCATGACCCGCACACTACCCCTGCTCACGCTCACCTCGCTGCTCTGCCTAACAACCGCGAAGGCCCAATGGAACGTCTTCGATCATCCGGGCTACACCTCGATCTACAGCATCACATCCGGCCCCGGCGCGCTGTACATGGTCGCGTATCCGAATGGCGTGATCAAGAGCACCGACGGCGGCAACTCCTGGAATCCGGCGAACAATGGATTGCCAGCTGGGACAGCGGTCGAGTCGGTCTATTACAACAACAGCGTGCTCTTGGCCGGGACTCATAGCGGCGTGTATCGCTCAACCGACGCGGGGGCCACTTGGGTCTTGTCGAACAGCGGCCTGCCCGCAACCAATACCTCGAACTTCGTGAACAAGTTCTTCCACTACGGCACTGCCACCTTCGCGGTTTACTCCGGCGCCGTCGGTGCGAATACGGGTGGTGTTTGGCGCAGCACGGACAATGGGCAGAGCTGGTTCAGCGGCAATGGTGGATTGCAATCGAACATGACCGTTTACCAGATCGCTGACATCAATAGCCGCCTCTGGGCCGCCACCAACAACGGGTTGGCATCGACCACCAACCTTGCTGTGAGTTGGAACACCGATGCTGCTTCGAACTTCGCTTGCTATGGAGTGCAAGGCAATGCCTCGCGCATGGTGGTGATCTCCTCGTTCGGCTACCGCTACCGCACCCACAATATCGGCAACGGCAGCTATGGGGCTTGGACCAATGGAACGGGAGCTCCTGCCAACCCGACCAGTGGCGAACTGATCCTCTACGATGGAAAATACTGGGCGATCACCAATCAATCGCCGAGCACCGTGCTCCGCTCAACGGACAACGGATCCACGTGGAGCACCTATGCCACCGGCATCTCCGGCTTCGATGCGATCACGCAATACGAATTCCACGCGAGCGGCACTTCGCTCTACTTGGGCACGCTGATGCATCTGTACAGCCATACCGGCACCACGCTGGGCGCACAGGATGAGGCCAGCATGAATCTGCCTGCGCCGTATCCTACCGTCTTCAACGACCGCTTCATGATCGACCTCAGCCTCGCGCCGGCCGGTTCGCAGGTCGTACTGTTCGATGCGACAGGCCGCGAAGTGAGCCGCAACGGCAATCTGCCCAACGGCCCGGCACAGATCGAGCGCAATGGCCTGCCTGCTGGCACTTATCGCGTGATGCTGATCAGCAGCAACGGCGCGCAGCGGTCGCTTTTGGGCGCCGTGGTGGCCCAATGAGCACAAGCCCGGGCATCGGGCATATCGGGGTATTCACCTCCGGTGGCGATAGCCCCGGCATGAATGCGGCGCTGCGAGCAGTGGCGCGCACAGCCGCGCATCGCGGGGTGCGATGCACCGGAATCATCGGCGGCTACGATGGAATGATCCGGGGCAATGTCACGGATCTGGGTCCGCGCGCGGTGAGCAACATCATCCAGCGGGGCGGCACCATCCTTCGGTCCGCTCGGAGCGAGGAGTTCCGTACGAAAGAGGGTCGCGCGAAAGCGGCGGCGAACCTGCAGGCCATGGGCATCGATGCGCTCGTGGCTATTGGCGGCGATGGCACATTCACCGGCGCACGGCTGCTCTTCGAGGAGCATGGCGTGCATGTGATCGGATTGCCCGGGACGATAGACAATGACCTATCGGGAACCGACCGCACCATCGGATTCGACACAGCAGTGAACACGGCGGTGGAAGCCATTGATAAGCTACGCGATACGGCCGCCTCGCACGACCGCCTCTTCTTCGTGGAGGTGATGGGCCGCGATTCCGGCTTCATCGCCCTTGCCTGCGCGATTGCCGCCGGCGCCGAATACGTGATGCTGCCGGAAGTGGCTCAACGGATCGATGAGCTCGTTGATGCATTGGCGCAGGCCAAGCAGACCAAGAGCAGCAGCATCGTGGTGGTAGCCGAAGGCGATGAGGAAGGCGGTGCGCTGGAGATCGCGCACAAGGTGAAGTCGCGCTTGCCGCAATACGACATGCGCGTGACCGTGCTCGGGCATCTGCAGCGTGGTGGATCGCCCACCGTGCTCGATCGCGTAATGGCGAGCCGGATGGGCGCGGCCGCCATTGATCACCTGCTGCGCGGCGCGCACGATGCAATGGTGGGCGAGGTCTGCGGAACCATCTGCCTGACACCCTTCGCCGAGGCGATCGGACGGAGGAAAACCCTGCCGCCTGACCTGCTTGATCTATTACCCGTGTTAGCAACCTGAGTCCGGGCAACCTTGACAGCTCGCAGAGGGTCGTTAACCTTGGTCGGTCGAAACAGGCAGCCCGTGATCAGAACCCGGACCCCTCTCCTACTTGCGATTCTCATTTCAGCCCTTTCGGCAAGCGCGCAGCCGTGCTTGGTGGGCTACAGCTTCACGCAATCGCCGCCGCCCACCAACGGCACATACGCTTGCGGTGAAACCGTCACCTTCTGCTTCACGATTACGAACTGGAATACGACGAATGCGAATTGGTTCCACGGCGTCGTAGCCACATTCGGCCCAGGCTGGGATCTGACCACACTGGTGCCAGGAACGCCTCCTGCAACAGCTGGCACCAGCACCGGCGCATGGAATTGGTACAACAGCGTGCAAGGCACTGCGGGCACCAATAGCGGCCCACAAGGCCCGGGTTTCTTCTTCGACCTGAATAACGATGGCAACCCGGGCAACAATTTCGGTGATTTCAGTACCGGCTCTTGGACATTCTGCTGGACGATCAGCGTGCTGAGCGGACCGGCCTGCGTGAACGGGCTTGGCCTTGGGGTGAGTTTCAACACCTTCTCTGATAGCGAAACCGGATCGTGGGGAAGCAGCGCTTGCGTGAACGACCCCATCGCACCATCGACACCTGCGGTGATTCAAGCCTGTTCGGCGAATGCTGGAACGAGTGGATCAATCACATTGTGCTCGAATGCACCGGCTGTTGCCTTATCGAGCGGCCTTGGTGGAACACCGGATCCAGGCGGCACATGGACCGGCCCCGGCGGCGGAGCCTTCAGCGGCAACTTCAATGCTGCTACCGATGCTCCCGGCAATTACACCTACACAGTGAGTTCCGCATCGCCGCCGTGCTCGGCATCAGCTCTTGTTTCCGTAGCCGTTAATCCACAGCCGAATGCGGGAACCAATGCAAACATCACCCTTTGCGCGAGCGACCCGGCGACGAACCTGTTCACCGCGCTAGGAGGTCCGGCTGATCCAGGAGTAAGCTGGGCAGGTCCGACCGGAGCCTTCTCAGGCACCTTCAACCCCGCAGCGGACGCAGCCGGTGTTTACACCTATACGGTGAACGGCGTTGCACCATGCGTGAGCAGTTCAGCCTCAGTCACGGTGGCCGTGAACCCTAGCCCTAACGCCGGCACCAATGGAGCTGTTACGCTCTGCACCACAAGCGGACCCACCGCACTCTTCACGCAACTCGGCGGCGCACCCAGCGCAGGTGGCTCATGGACATCGCCGAGCGGAATGCCGGCCACCGGGATCTTCACACCTGGGGCCGATGCGCCGGGCTCTTACACCTACACCGTGAATGGCACTGCGCCTTGCCCGAACAGTTCAGCCACGGTCAATGTCGCCGTGAATGCAGCGCCCAACGCAGGCTCGAATGCCAATGCCTCGCTCTGCAGCACAGCGCCTCCCGTAACACTCACCACATTGCTGAATGGCACACCCGACCAGAACGGCACATGGACGGATCCGAGCGGCAACGCCATACCCGGCATTCTGAATCCGACCAGTGCATTGAGCGGAGCCTATACCTATTCAATCGTCGGCATTGCACCGTGCGTCAGTGCTTCAGCAACTTTGAACCTCACGGTGAATCAGCAGCCGAATGCCGGCACCAGTGCAACCGTGAACCTCTGCAACGCATCACCTGCTATCGATCTCTTCCAATCGATAGGAGGCACTCCCGATGCGGGCGGCACCTGGAGCGGACCGAATGGACCCGTTGCCAGTACAACGTTCACGCCGGGGACGAGCACGCCCGGCGCTTACACTTACACCATTGCCGCTTCCGCGCCTTGCGTGAATTCAACGGCGACCGTCACCGTGAATGTGAGCGCTCAGCCGAATGCGGGCACGAGCGCACCGCTGAACGTGTGCAGTTCCGGCGCTGCGGTTGGCTTGTTCGCATCACTTGGACCGAATGCTCAAGCAGGCGGCGCTTGGACCAATCCGAGTGGCGGCGCATCAACCGGCACCTTCACTCCGGGAACCTCGGCCGATGGCGCCTACACTTATACGATAGCAGGTGCTCCGCCATGCCCGAGCTCGAGCGCGATCGTAATCGTTACCACCACAATGGCGAGCAACGCCGGCGCGGGCAACCCCTTGGCCGTGTGCAGCTCGGGTGCGCCGGTGAGCCTGATTGCTTCGTTGAGCGGCAATCCTCAACCCGGCGGGAATTGGACAGCACCGAGTGGTGGCGCGATGAATGGCACATTGAACCCAGCCACCGCTGCGAGCGGCAATTACACCTATACCATCGCAGCGAACGGACCATGCCCTGCCGTATCCACTGTTGTCGCTGTTACCGTTTCGCAAGCCGTGAATGCTGGGAGCAACGGGAACCACACGCTGTGCAGCAGCAATGGCGCAGCGTATAGCCTGATCAGCGCGCTCGGTGGCGCCCCGAATCCCGGCGGCGCTTGGACAGCACCCAATGGAGCGCCACACGGAGCAACGTTCACCGCTGGCACAAGCGCTCCTGGCATCTACACCTACACGGTGAATGGCGTTGCGCCTTGCCCTTCGGCGTCGAGCACGGTGACCATGCAGGTGGTACAAGCACCGAATGCTGGCGTTGGTGGTACTGCCGCGCTGTGCATGAATGGCGTTGTCGTTGACCCATTCAACTGGCTCAGCGGCAATCCGCAGCAAGGCGGTTCTTGGGTATCGCCCGGTGGCGCAGCCATAACGCAGATCGATCCATCGACGGCGGCGAGCGGCAATTACACCTACACCGTGAATGGCACAGCTCCATGCCCGAACGCGACCGCCACGGTGCAACTCAGCATCGATCCATTACCGAATGCCGGGGCCGATGGAAGCTTGAACCTCTGCGCGGATGCCACACCCGTGGGCATGATCGGGTATCTGTCCGGCGCCCAGCCCGGAGGCAATTGGCAAGGTCCGAATGGCGCCACCTCGGACACATTCTCGCCCGCCACGAATGTGCCCGGCCTCTACACCTACACCGTGTTCGGCGGAGGTGCTTGCGCGAATGAAACGGATCAGGCCCAACTGACCGTGCAGGTGAATCCTTTGCCGCAACCGAGCTTCCAATCCGATATTGCAGCAGGCTGCGCGCCTTTGCAAGTGCAATTCACGAACACCACGCAGGGCAGCGTTCAATCAGGCACTTGGGATTTCGGCGATGGCGATAACGGAACAGGAACCGCAAGCGTTTGGCATACCTATACCACGGGTGGCCAATTCGATGTGCAGCTCACGGTAACGGATGCCAATGGTTGCGCAGGCAGCCTTCTCGTTGGTGATGCGATCACGGTTTCCACTGGACCGGACGCCAGCTTCTTCGCGCTTCCACTTCGAGTCAGCGTGAACAATCCCACCACTGTCATTACGCAAGTGCCGCAGAATAGCATCAGCTACTCGTGGGTGATCGACGGCATCGCGCTCGATACCAGCGGCATCTTCAGTTGGACCTTCGACCCACCAACGGTTGGCGAACGGGAAATCTGCCTCGTAGCCACTGATGCACTGGGCTGCTTCAATACACTGTGCCAGCGCATGCTCGTCGATGACGACCTGACCATCTATGTGGCCAATGCCTTCACACCGAACGACGACGACAAGAACGAAGTGTTCCTTCCGTCAGTGATCGGTGCCGAACCGGATTGGTATGAGTTCATGGTGTTCGATCGCTGGGGATTGCTTGTCTTCAGAACCACCGACCCGGGCGAAGGCTGGAATGGCGGCATGAACAACAGCGGCGACATTCTTCCGCAGGATGTGTACGTATGGACCTTGCGCGCCAAGGACCAGTTCACGCCGGAGAAGGCGGAGCTGATCGGCACGGTGACCCTGCTGCGCTAGAATCTATCCCTAGAAACGAGAAGGCCTCGGATTGCTCCGAGGCCCCTCATCCAACATCGGTCCGTCAGTTCTTGACGAACCTCGTTCGCGCAAGCGGTCTGCCTTCCGCATCAAGCGCGACGATCGTGTAGATGCCCATCGCGAGGGCATCGCAGTCGAGGTATGCGCGCCATGGCGCATCGATGATCTGTTTCCCGGCAGCGTCGGTAACGCGCATGCGGCGCGCTTCGCCGGAAGCAAGGCGGATCTGCAGCAACCCGCCGCGTATCGGATTAGGCGCTACGCTGAAACCGGAGCCGACCTCCGATTCCTGCACACCAGTGACTAGTTCGCAGGCATCGCCAACACCGTCCTCATTGGTGTCGTCTTGGTCGGGGTTATACACCCACGTGCAATTGTCGCAGCCATCACCAATCCCATCGCCATCGAAATCGGCCTGGTTCGGATTGAACATCAAGAGGCAATTGTCGTCGCAATCGAGCACTCCATCCGCATCACCGTCGGGATTCGGAGTCACGCCCGTGCTCCCACCTGCGCATTGACCGCACGCGTCAATGAAAGCGGATCCATTAACCACCCCCGCGCAATCCAACAAAGCTTGCTCGCCAATGCAGAAGCACTGATTGTTCCACGCATCGTTCACCGTGTTCGCATTGCCATCGTTGCAAGGAGTTCCAGGTAGCGCGCTGCCGCCGGGCGTGCCCATGCAGTCGATGAGCTGGCCCATGCATTGGCAGTTGCTGTTCCATGTGTCGTTGCCCGTATTCGGGTTATTGTCGTTGCATGGTGTGCCGGACACCGCGCTGCCGCCGGGCGTGCCCATGCAATCGATGAGCTGGCCCACGCATTGGCAGTTGCTGTTCCATGTGTCGTTGCCCGTGTTCGGGTTATTGTCGTTGCACGGAGTACCGGACACCGCGCTGCCGCCGGGCGTGCCCATGCAGTCGATGAGCTGGCCCACGCATTGGCAGTTGCTGTTCCATGTGTCGTTGCCCGTGTTCGGGTTATTGTCGTTGCACGACGTGCCGGACACCGCGCTGCCGCCGGGCGTGCCGAGGCAATCCACCACGAGCGGCGTTCCTGCACAGCTGCAATTCACGCCGATCGTGTCATTCACGGTATTGGGATTACCATCGTTGCAAGAAGCGCCCGGATCAAGATTCCCGCAACCGCAATTCCCGGGCGCATTCTTGTTCGGATCATTCGGACAACCATCAGTCGCATTCGCAACATAGCCCTGAGGTTGACTGCACGCATGCATGCTCATGGCTGGATCACCCGCGCCGTCACCATCCATATCGGCATACCATGTGGTCGCTGCCGTGATGCTCACGCCCGCCGTGGTGCTGAATGCCGCGCATCCGCCCGAGGCTGCGATGCTGTACGTGACCGTGTAAGTGCCTGCGGTGCTCGCGCCGGGATTGATCGCGCCGGTGCTGCTGTTGATGCTCAAGCCGCTGGGCGCAGCGCTGTACGTACCACCCGAAGTGCCGGTGCGTGTCACGTTCACTGATCCGCTGCTGCTGCAGATCGGCGATGCGCCGTAGGTGATCGTTGCTGATGGACCCGCCGTGATGCTCACGCTCGCCGTGGTGCTGAAGGCCGCGCATCCGCCAGAGGCTGCGATGGTAAGTGACCGTGTAAGTGCTCGCTGTGCTCGCGCCGGGATTGATCGCGCCCGTGCTGTTGTTGATGCTCAAGCCGCTCGGCGTGGCGCTGTAAGCGCCGCCCGATGTGCCGGTTCGTGTCACGTTCACTGATCCACTGCTGCTGCAGAACGGCGATGCGCCGTAGGTGATCGTTGCTGATGGACCCGCCATGATGCTCACGCTCGCCGTGGTGCTGAAGGCCGCGCATCCGCCCGAGGCTGCGATGCTGTACGTGACCGTGTAAGTGCCTGCCGTGCTCGCGCCGGGATTGATCGCACCGCTGCTGCTGTTAATGCTCAAGCCGCTGGGCGCAGCGCTGTACGTGCCACCCGATGTGCCGGTGCGTGCCACGTTCACAGTGCCGCTGCTGCTGCAGATCGGCGATGCGCCGTAGGTGATCGTTGCTGATGGACCCGCCATGATGCTCACGCTCGCCGTGGTGCTGAAGGCCGCGCATCCGCCCGAGGCTGCGATGGTGTAAGTGACCGTGTAAGTGCCTGCCGTGCTCGCGCCAGGATTGATCGCGCCCGCGCTGCTATCGATGCTCAAGCCGCTTGGCGCAGCGCTGTACGTGCCGCCCGATGTGCCGGTGCGTGTCACGTTCACCGTACCGCTTCCCGTGCAGATGGGCTGTGTGCCGTAAGAAATCGTTGCGGAGAAGCTCGCAGCGATCGTGATCGATGCAGTAGTTGAGAATGACGGACAGCCACCGGCGGCGGCCAGCGTGTACGTGACAGTGTAGGTGCCGGGTGTGCTTGTCGATGGCGTCACATTGCCGTTGCCCGTGTTGATCGATAGGCCCGTTGGCGTTACGCTGTAGCTGCCTCCAGAATTGCCGGTGCGCGTAACGCTCACGACGCCCGCAGACGCGCAGAATGGCGATCCCACATAGTTGATGGTGGCTGTGGGCGGAGTATTCACCGTAACACCCACGGTCTGCTGCGAACTGCTGCAGCCATTGCTCACTGTTAGCGTGTACACGCCAGAAGCAGCGGCAGTAGCAGAATTGATGGAGGGGTTCAGCGATGTGGAGGTGAATCCGTTCGGACCCGTCCAAGCATAGGTCAGAGTTCCCGAACCGGAAGCGCTCGCATTTAGGTTGATGTTCTGTCCAACGCAAATGAGGCCATTGCCGGATATGGCCGTGATGTTCGGTGCCTGAGGCAACGCGCCCAGGCATTGGCAGCTGGCATTCCAGGCATCATTGGAGGTGCATGCGTTGCCATCGTTGCACGGCGTTCCAGGAGTCGCGCTTCCGCCGGGCACGCCAAGGCAATCCGTCGAAGAGGCGCTCTGCGCGGTGCCCATCGCACCGAGCGAGAGGTTGTAGTAGGACCCGGTATTGCTGACCTCCAGCTTCACGGTGCGCACCATGTATTCGCGGCCCGCAACGAAAGGAATAGCGGCATTCGTGTAGCCCGTTCCCAATACCGGCGAAGACGTCAAACGGTTGATGCTTCCATCCGCCGCGAATTCATACACGTGGTAGCCTTCGATCCCGGTTTCCGGCGATGCGGCCCAGGAGAAGGCCGCCGCGCCCGCGCTGTTGGATACTACCACGTTGGCTGGGGGCGCCACCATCTTCATGCGCAAGGTGGGATCCCCCATGAGTCCGAGATGTGTTCTGCCAATTGAGCCTTGCCAACCATCGTGAAGCGGCGTGTATAGACTGCTGTTGTTCATAGTGAGCAGAGTGCTGTATCCGATTGGATCACCCATGCCCATGTGATGGTAGTAGTATCCCGGAATGGCAGACCAGACGCTTGCCAGGCCAGATCCGCCAGCGATGTAGGCGCGCAGGAAATTGTTGCGGTTATCCCAATCGCCGAAGTAGCTGCCAAAGGTCATGTTGAAGACGCCGCCCATGCTGGTGGAAGCAAGGTTCTGCGTTGTCGCGATGTTGGTCGCGCCGTTAAAGGTCAGTACGCCCCCATCGCTCGCTTGTCCGCCTGCGCCACTGCTGTAGGTCCACATGTAGCTCTGGCCATTCACCAATTGGTGGAAGGGCGTACCGTTCTGATTCGCGTTAGTGATGTTACCAGCGCCAACCAAGGCAGCCATGCTGCGCCAGCCACTTGCCGCGAGCGGATTGCTCACCCACTGCAGATTGTCGAACATGAGCGCACGCTGCTGGGGCACCCAGCCCTTCAACTTGAAATCGTGCGCACGATTGAGATAAGCACGCATGAGCTCCGTGGCGCTCAACGGGAAGGCTGGCATGTTCGTCAGATCCACGCGCCCTACCTGCAATTCGAGATCGCTCGGGAAATTGCTCTGGTCGAATTTGCCATCGCTCGGGATGTTGCGGTTCTCGGCGCGCTGCGCACCATTGTTGTTCACGGTATTGTCCGTCCAATTGCCATTGAGCTCGCCATAGTATCCATCGCAGGGCCACGCGCCCTGATGCTCACTGTGACCATCGGGATTCACATTGCCCGAATACGGCACGGGCACGTGACCGATCATATAGACGGCCTTCACGTTCGTGGGATCGGCGTTGTAGTGCCCTTGGATGATGGAACGCACGCTGGGCACGGTCGCTGAAGGCGAAACATCGCTGCGGATCACGCCCCAGCCATCAGCGCGCAGGTCGCGCTCCAATTGCTGCAATTCAGCGCTCAGTGGCGAGGAGAATGTGTTATCGACCAAGAGGATGACACGGCCACGGAAATCGGGCGGCTGCACCTGAATGCCCGATGAAACGTAGCCCTGTCCTGTAACACCGTTCGATACGCGCACCACGCGGTACTCGTACGCTGTGCCTACCACGACATTGTTATCCTGCCAGCTGAGATCAGCTGCCGCTGGCGTCGCGATGGCCGTGCCCCACGACGTGGCGGTCTTCAGCTTGCGGTAAATCGTGATGCTGGTGGTACTGGAGATCGAGGTCCAGTTGAGCGTGATGCGCGGCGGAGAGGCCTGCACCGTTGCAGCGAGTTGCACCGAAGCGCGTTGCGAGCTGGTCTGCGCGGAAGCGCCCAGCACAATGAACAGTACGAGAACGGAAGCGAGTATGCGTTGCATGGCCGCGATGTTGGATGGCCATGAACACCGACGTTGCCCTTAGGCTGAACCGGTCGCGAGGCAGCGCGAACGGTCCGCGGCGGTGTGCAGGACCGCGGCCTTGTACCACCGGACGATGGCAACGGTTACGTGGCAACCAACAGTGACCTAGAACTTCACCAACCTGGCCGCCGCCAAGGGAAGCCCCTCAGCATCGAACACCATGAGGGCGTAAGTGCCCTGCGCGATGCCTTCGGAGGTTGATCAGAGGCGCAAAGCGCCGCTCAGCCACGCTCCGGCCGACGGCATCGAGGAAAATGATGCGCACCGCGCCCTTCACATCGGCGCACCGGAGGTGATCGAAGGACGGGTTCGGATGCACGCGGAATGCTGGCAAACCGGCGATCTCGACCACACTGATGTCGTCGCAGAGATCACCCACGCCATTGCCATTGACATCCTCTTGTCCGGGATTCGCCACCCAAGGGCAATTATCGCAGGCATCACCCACCCCATCACCATCGAAATCAAGCTGAGCCGCGTTCGGGACCTGCGGGCAATTGTCATCGCAATCGAGCACGTCATCCGTATCGGCATCGGGGTTAGGCAGCACGCCGGTTGTGCCACCAGCGCAGGTACCGCAATCATCGATGTAGGCCGATCCAGCCGGAATACCCGCGCAATCGAGCTGCAATCCAAGGCAGGTGCATGTCAATGTCCATGCATCATCCACCGTGAGCGGATCACCATCGTCGCAGGGTGTTCCTGGCAACGCAATGCCGCCGGGCGTGCCCACGCAATCGAATGGCTCGCCTAAGCACTGACAGTTGCCCAACCAGATGTCATTGCCCGTATTGGCATTGCCATCATCGCAAGGTGTTCCCGGCAACGCGGGCCCACCGGGTGAATTCTCGCAATCGACGAGCAAGCCAACGCATTCGCACGACGCCGTGTACGCATCCAATGCGGTGGCGGGGTCACCATCGTCGCAAGGCGATCCGGGCCAGGTACTGCCGCCGTAAATCCCGAGACAATCGGGCAACTCTCCGAGGCAGTCGCAGCCATTGCTCCACGTATCGTTGATCGAGAGCGGATCACCATCGTCACAGGGCGATCCCGGTTGAGCGGAGCCACCGGGAATGCCGGCGCAATCGTAGAAGAGCCCGACACAATCGCAGTTAACGGTCCAGCGATCGTCGCCGGTGAAGAAATCGCCATCGTCGCAAGGCGCACCGGGCAAAGCAGCGCCTCCGACCTCGCCTTCGCAATCGATGAGCACGCCCGCGCACTGGCAGTTGCTGGTCCATGCGTCAAGCGCGGTGTTGTCGTCGCCATCATCACAAGCAGCACCTGCTATGGCTGCACCACCAGGAGTGCCCTCACAATCCAAGGGCATGCCCGCGCATCCGCAATCGGCATCATAGGCATCGGCACCGGTCTGCGGATCGTCATCGTCGCAAGGAGTTCCCGGCAATGCGCCTCCACCGGGCACACTCGCGCAATCGAGCGGCAGGCCAACACAATCGCACATGGCGGTATATGTGTCGTTCCCCGTGGTCGCATCTCCATCATCGCAAGGCGAACCGGGCAAGGCGCTTCCACCGACAACACCTGCACAATCGATCAATTGCCCGATGCACTCGCACGCTACGGACCAGGTATCATCGCCCGTCGCTTCATCACCATCATCGCAAGCCGTGCCTGGAAGCGCATCGCCACCAGCGGCCCCGGTGCAGTCGAGCTGCAAGCCCACGCACGCGCAAGCCGTTGTCCAGGTATCGTCGCCCGTGCCCGCATCACCATCGTCGCATGGCGTGCCTGGCAACGCAGAGCCTCCTGCGATTCCGATGCAATCGAGCGGGAGTCCGATGCAGGCGCAGTCCACGGTCCAGGCATCGTTGCCTGTTGTCAGATCACCATCGTCGCACGGCGTTCCTGGCAAAGCGCTTCCACCGGGCAGTCCTTCGCAATCAATCGGCTGGCCAACGCATGCGCATTGAGCAGTCCATGAATCAGTCCCGGTCAGTGGATCACTATCGTCGCATGGAGTCCCAGGAATCGCGCTGCCGAATGGCATGTCTTCGCAATCCAGATCGATCGGAACATCGGCACAAGCACAATCGACTCCATATGCATCATCAATTGTGAGTGCCAATCCGTCGTCGCACGGTGTTCCGGGAAGCGCATCGCCCCCAACAATGCCCAGGCAATCGATCAGCTCACCCGCGCATTCACAATCCGCAGACCAGCTGTCGTTGCCCGTGGTCGCATCGCCATCATCGCGGGGTGCGCCCGACAAAGCCACTCCACCCGCGACTCCTTCGCAATCGAATGGCTCACCTGCGCATGTGCAGTTCACGCTCCAGGCATCATTCCCGGTGAAGGGGTCGCCATCATCGCACGGTGTCCCAGGCAGCGCGCTTCCGCCAGCTACACCTTCACAATCAATCAGCAAACCGGCACAGATGCAATCCGGGCTCCAGGCATCTCCGATCGTGCCGGGGTTCCCATCGTCGCAAGGCGTGCCCTGCAGCGCGGAACCGCCAGCAATTCCCTCGCAATCGATCAATAAGCCGATGCAATCGCACGACGCATCGTACGCATCGTTTACCGTGGTCGCATCGCCATCGTCGAATGGCGATCCCGGAAGCGCAGATCCGCCCGGCGTTCCGGCGCAATCCAACGGTAGGCCCACGCACGTGCATTCACTTGTCCAGGTATCGGCACCCGTGGTGGCCTCACCATCGTCGCAAGAGGTACCAGGCTGCGCAGGGCCGCCTTCGACGCCATTGCAATCAATCGGAGGCAACGCGTAGGAGACGCACAGTTTCGCGGAACGCGTTGGGTCCTGATCATGGCTCCACGAGGTGCGGCGCCCCACGCCCCACACGAAGGCCGCCACAGCATTGCCCTCTTGCCAGCCCGGGCGATCGATCACCGACTGCAGCAATGCGGCAAGATTCGGTGTGCGTTGCGCGGGACCGTTCTGGTTGGCCGTGGGCCACGCAGCAGGCAACCAAGTCGTTGATGCCGTGCGCGGACGCGTGGAATAACTGAAAGGCACGAAGCCCAGGGCCGGCGCGTTGGCATCGTCCTGCAGGGCAACCAGCAAGGAGCACGGATTGATCTGCGAGGTGCCACGCGAAGTGAACTGGATGCGTGCATCGACGATGGTGCTTCCGGCAGGGATGCTCACGCCGCCCCAGCGTATCGCGATGAACTGATTCCCGCGCCATGGGCTGGCCTCGCTATCGAACACGAGGTCGAGCGCGCCGGTGTTGGCGTAAATGTTCCCGTTCTCTGCCTCTTCACCATCGGGGTTCGGCGATGAGACCAGGGTGAAGCACGTGGTGACATCGATGCAGGCATTGTTGCCGCCGCACACGTTGCAGAGATCGATCACGGCACCACCGCCGGGAACACCGTTGCAATCGATTGGCAGGCCGATGCATTGGCAGCTGGCATTCCATGTATCGTTACCCGTATTCGGATTGTTGTCGTTGCACGGGATGCCCGGCAACGCGCTGCCGTTGGGCACACCAAGGCAATCGACCACCTGGCCGATGCATTGGCAACCCGCTGTCCAGGCATCGCTCACCGTGAGCGGGTTACCGTCGTTGCATAGCGACCCTGGCAATGCCGTTCCACCTGCGACGCCCAAGCAATCAATCAACTGGCCCACGCATTGGCACTGCGCGTTCCAGGCATCGTTGCCCGTGTTCGGATTGTTGTCGTTGCACGCCGTCCCGGGCAGTGCGGCACCACCTGCTACACCAAGGCAATCCACAAGCTGGCCAGCGCACTGGCAGTTGGGCCTTATCACATCATTCACCGTGGCCGGATTGCCGTCGTTGCATAATGCGCCCGGCTCGGGATTTCCGCAGCCGCATTGGCCGGGAGCAGACTTGTTCGGGTCGAAGGGACAGCCATCGAGCGCATCGCAAACGCCATCGCCATCGCTATCACTGCTGGGCGTTCCCGCGCATTGGCAGCTCGCGCTCCAAGCATCATTCAGCGTGCAGGGATTACCATCGTTGCACGCGGTTCCCGGCAACGCAGGACCGCCGACCACTCCATTGCAATCAGTCACCTGCTGATTCAACGTGACCTGGCCGAAGGCACCCAGGCTCAGGTTCCAATAGCTTCCGCTGAATGAGACTTGCAGCTTCAGTGCGCGCACCATGTAACGCACGGTGCCATTCAGCCCGACAGTGTTGTCCGTGAACGATGTGCCCGTTACAGCTGTGGTGGTCCTTCGCACCCACTGCTGCGTGGCGGAATTGAAGCGGTAAACGTGATAACCTGCAAGGCCGGGCTCGGGGGAAGCGGTCCAGGTGACCGTTGTGCTCGAGCCGTTAGCCGAAGAGGCTTGCACATTCGACGGCGGTGCAACCACGTGCATGCGCAAGGTGGGGTCGCCCATGAGCGCGATGTGGATGCGGCCCGCTTGCGGATTGGCGGGCTCATAATGCCCATTCGCGTTGTTCTGCGTGAGCGTGGTGGCGTAACCGATGGTCTCGCCCATGCCCATGTGGTGGAAGAACCAATTGGGATAGCCCGCCCAGAAGTTGGTGAGGATGTTGCCACTGGCGAGAGCGGCCCGCAGGAAGTTGTTCTGGAAATCCCAATCGCCGAAATAGCTGCCGAAAAGGATGGTGAATATGCCTTGAGGATTGGAGCTCGCGAATTGCGTGGTATTGCCCACACCGTTCGCACTGGGCCACCAGCCCGGGCCGCAGCCATAGCTCCACAGATGGGTCTGGCTCGAGAGCGCCGTGAAATAATCCCCGGCTGCAACGTTATTGGGGTGCACCAAAGGCCCGAATCCCCGCCATGCATTCTGAGAGAACGCATCGGTATAACCTGTGAAATTGTCATCGACCACGGCCCTGTCGGCGGCAGTGATCTGCTTCAATTTCCATTGGCGCAATTTGCTCAGGTAATTGGCCGTGAGCTGCGTTTCCGTCTGGCTGAAAGCGGGCAGGTCATAGAAATCGACACGGCCAACAGCCAACTCGACCGCTGTTGGTATTATGCTCTGATCGAACTTGCCATCGCCAGGCACATTATGGTTGCGCGGCCATTGCGCGGTTGCGCTGTTCACCGAGTTATCGGTCCAGCTGCCGTTCATCTCACCGTAGTAGACATCGGCAGACCACGCTCCGTAGTGCTCACCATGTCCATCGGGGGCCAGCGCGCCGCTCAGGGGTACCGGCACATGCCCAAGGATGAAAACAGCCTTCACGTTGCTCGGGTCGGCATTGTAGGCGGCGGTAACAAGCGCCTTCACACTGGTTACAGGGGCCGTGCGGCTCACATCGTGCCGTATCACCTGCCATCCATCGCCTTCCAGATCCTGCAGGAACTGCGTCAATTGGGTGGCGAGGGACGTTGTGAAAGTGTTATCGACCAGCAGCACCAGCTTGCCACGAGACTCCACCATGGCCAGTTCGATGCCGGCATTGATGTACCCGAAGCCATTGCCCAAATTCTGGGTGGTCCGCACCACCTTGTACTCGTAGCTGGTGTTCACGGCCACAGTGTTGTCCGTGTATTGAAGGGCCGTGCCGCCAAGGGTTGTTATGGCGCTTCCCCAATTGGTGCCGCCTTTGAGCTTGCGGAACACGGTGAAGCCCGTCGTATTCGAGTGCGGGAGCCACTGAAGCGTGATTGAGGGGGGGCTCGCCTGAACGGTGGCCCACATGCGCACGGAGCGGTCGTGCCCATAGGACTGCGCCACCGCACTGCTCGGCGCGAGCAGTAGGACGACGAGAAGGGCGTGCAGTGCGCGAGCGATCATTTTTCTGAAGCGCGCGAAGATAGACCCTTGCCTATGGCCCAGAATACGCGCACCACGGCCCGCAATGCAATCCTCTTCCCCATGCAGCACTGCCTAAGACGACTTACCCGAAACAACCGACGAAACCACGACTGGGGCGTTCGAATGAAAACAGCGCGACTACCTTCGCCAAGACATTTTCCGCCTCGGCAACCTCAACGTCAAGCTCAGCGTTCCAAGGCCCCGAAAACATGCACGAACTGTCCCGTGAGCCCCATTTCAGCCAGAACCTGGCAGGGCGCACGGCATTCCTATTCAATCCGTTTTGACCTCGACCATGAACATCCTGCGAATCCTGGAACAGAAGCTCAGCATTGATTCAAGCAAACCGGCGCTGATCAGTGGGTCGAGCACGCTCACCTACGCCGAAGTGAAAGCAAGGAGCAGCCATATGGCCGCTCTGCTTCATCAGCACGGAGCCAGACCCGGCAAGACCATCGGCCTCTGCCTCGACCGTTCCCCCGAGCTCATCATCTCCGTGCTCGGCATCGTGCAGGCAGGTGCGGCCTACGTGCCCATCGACCCCACCTACCCCGCCGAGCGCATCGCGGGCATGCTGGAGGACGCCAAGCCGCCGGTGGTGATCACCAGCAAGGCGAACCAGCATCTCTTCAAAGGCACGAGCGCCAAGGTGCTGCTCATCGAGGACATCGACCAAGAGAACGGTCCTGTGTTCGAGGGTCCGTGCCCAGCGAAACCCGACGACCTGCTCTACGTGCTCTTCACCAGCGGCAGCACCGGCCGGCCCAAGGGCGTGGCCATGCACCATGCGCCGCTGATGAACCTGATCCAGTGGCAGCTGCGCACCAGCGTGTGCAAGGAGGGTGACCGCACCCTGCAATTCGCGCCGATCAGCTTCGACGTGAGCTTCCAGGAGATCTTCACCACGTTCGCCCAAGGTGGCACGCTGGTGCTGATCACCGACGAGGACCGCCTGAACAGCACGCAGCTCCTGCGGAAGATCATCGCGCAGAAGCTCAACCGCATCATCGTGCCATTCGTGGCGCTGCAATACCTCGCCGAAGCCGTGGAACGCACCGGCGAAGTGCCCTCGTCATTGAAAGAGGTCTTCACCAGCGGCGAACAATTGAAGGTCACCCCGGCGATCATCAACCTGTTCAAGCAGTTGCCCGGTTGTCGCTTCTGCAACCAGTACGGACCGACGGAAGGTCACGTGGTGAGCGAGCTCGAACTGAAAGGCGACCCCACGGCATGGCCCGCACTGCCGAACATCGGCAGCGCCATCGACAACGTAAAGCTCTACGTGCTCGATGAGCAGATGAAGCCTGTTCCGACCGGCGAAGAAGGTGAATTGTACTCGGCGGTGCGT
Source organism: Flavobacteriales bacterium (assembly GCA_016713865.1). Classification (GTDB taxonomy): domain Bacteria; phylum Bacteroidota; class Bacteroidia; order Flavobacteriales_F; family PHOS-HE28; genus PHOS-HE28. The sequence goes on from JADJOG010000001.1 coordinate 67,982, forward strand.
GCGTGGCCAAGGGCTACATCGGTCGCGATGACCTCACGGCCGAGCGCTTCCTGCCGATCCGTTCATCAACGGTGACAGGATGTATCGCACAGGTGATAGGGCAGCGGAATTGCCGAACGGCGAGATCGACTACAAAGGCCGCATCGATGGCCAGGTGAAAGTGCGCGGCTATCGCATCGAGCTCGGTGAAGTGGAAGTGGCCATGGAGAAGCACCCGGCCGTGGAGCAGGCCGTGGCCAACGTGCGCGAGGACCGTCCCGGGTTGAAGCGCCTGATCGGTTACTACGTGGCGAAGAGCGAGCTGAGCACGAACGAGCTCCGCAAGCACCTCGCCTCCCTCCTGCCCGACTACATGCAGCCTTCCGCCTTCGTGGCCGTGAAGGAACTGCCACGCACCCCCAGCGGCAAGATCGACCGCAAGGCATTGCCCGCACCGGATGTGAAGCGTCCCGACCTCGATGTGGCGTATGCTGGACCGACGACCGCTGTGCAGAAGACCCTCGCGAACGTGTGGGCCGACCTGCTCGGCATCGACCGCGTCGGCATCGACGACAACTTCTTCGACCTCGGCGGCAACTCGCTGCTGAGCATCCAGTGTGTGGCACAGCTCGAAGGCCATGGCCTGAAGCTGCCGATCGTGAAGCTGTACCAGCACCCGACGATCAGGGCTTGCGCAGCGTTCCTTGAGGGCGATGCCAGTACGATGGCACCTTCCGAAATGGCGAAGGCACGCGTAGGGGCGCGTCATGACGCTACCAAGCGTGGCGATGTAGCCATCATTGGTATGAGCGGCCGTTTCCCCGGTGCGGAGAGCGTGGAGCAGCTCTGGCAGAATCTGCTGGCGAAGAAGAACAGCATCAGCACGTGGACGGTGGACGAGCTTGACCCGAGCATCCCAGCCGAACTGCGCAACGACCCCGACTATGTGAAGGCGCGCGGTGTGATCGCCGATGCCGACAAGTTCGACGCGGGCTTCTTCGGCGTGAATCCGAAAGTGGCTGCGCTGATGGATCCGCAGCAGCGCGTGTTCCTGGAGACCGCATGGGCTGCTTTGGAAGATGCCGCCTACGATCCTGCTCAATTCGCTGGATTGATCGGCGTGTACGCCGGCATGGGCAACAACACCTACTTCACGCGCAACGTCATCGGCCACCCCGAGCTGATCGAGCAGGTCGGCGACTTCGCGGTGATGACGGCCAACGAGAAGGACTACATCGCCACGCGTCTCGCCTTCGAGTTCGATCTGCGTGGTCCTGCATTGAGCATCCACACCGCGTGCAGCACTTCACTCGTCGCGATCGCCCAGGCGTTCAAAGCGCTGCGCGATGGCGAATGCGACATGGCGCTGGCCGGTGGCATCGCGCTCACGGTGCCCTTCAACAGCGGCATCGTGTACAATGAGGGCGGCATGTACAGCCCCGATGGCAGCACGCGCACCTTCGACGCCAACGGCAAGGGCACCTCGTTCAGCGACGGCTGCGGCATCATCGTGCTGAAGCGCCTGGATGACGCCGAGCGCGACAAGGACCACATCTACGCGGTGATCAAAGGCGCCGCGCTGAACAACGACGGCAGCGACAAGGCCAGCTTCACCGCGCCCAGTGTGCGCGGCCAGGCCGAAGTGATCGCGATGGCTCAGGCCGATGCAGGCGTGAGCCCGAGCGAGATCACCTATGTGGAAACACATGGCACTGCGACACCGCTCGGCGACCCGATCGAAGTGGAAGCGTTGACGCTTGCGTTCGGCGGCAAGACCAACGGGCACCACTGCGTCATCGGCTCCATCAAGAGCAACATCGGTCACCTGACGCCCGCTGCTGGTGCCGCCGGTGTGATCAAGACCGCACTGGCGCTGCGCGAGGAAGTGATCCCGGCGAACGTGGGCTTCGAGACCCCGAACCCCGCGATCGACTTCGCGAACTCACCCTTCAGGGTTTTGACCGACAACGAGGCCTGGCCGCGTGTGCCGGGCACTCCGCGCATCGCTGGTGTATCCAGTTTCGGTGTAGGTGGAACGAACGCGCACGTGATCCTCGCGGAGCCGCCGGTGGCTCTGGCCTCCAGCGCTTCACGAGAAAAGCAGCTCTTCCTGCTCAGCGCGAAGAGCAAGACATCGCTCGATGCCATGACGGACAACCTCCGCTCCTGGCTCCTCCTCGACTCCGCTCGGAGTGCCAGTCCGTCGGTATCGCTCGCGGACGCAGCCTACACCCTGCAAGTCGGCCGTCGCCACTTCAAGCATCGCCGCCTCATTGTTGGCGGAAGCCATAACGAAGTGATCGAGGCCATCGCCAATAAGGACGCACAGCTCATCGGTACGCGCGAACTGCACGAAGCCGCGCCCGGCGTGGTGTTCATGTTCCCCGGCCAAGGCTCGCAGTACGTGAACATGGGTCGCGACCTCTGCGCGAGCGAGCCAGTCTTCAAACAACACTTCGATCAGTGCTGCGAGTTGTTCAGCAAGGAATTCGGCACCGACCTCAAGGCCATCATCTTCCCGAAGGCAGGTGATGAAGAGAAGGCCGCTGAACAACTGAAGCAGACGATCTACACGCAGGCATCGCTCTTCACCATGCACTACAGCCTCGCGAAGCTGTGGATGCATTGGGGCATCGTACCCGGACGCGATGATGGGCCACAGCATCGGCGAGTTCGCTGCGGCTTGTCTCGCTGGCGTGTTCTCCTTGGAAGATGCGATCAAGCTTGTCGCCAACCGCGGCCGCATGATGCAGGAACTGCCCGGCGGCAGCATGCTCAGCGTGCGTGCGGCGGAAGAGGACGTGGTGAAGAAACTCCCCGCCGGTTGCAGCATCGCGGCGAACAACGGTCCGCAGTTGTGCGTGGCCAGCGGTCCGCACGAGGTGATCGCGAAGCTGCAAGCCGAGTTGGAGAAGGAAGGCATCACCTGCAAGTTGCTCGTGACCAGCCACGCCTTCCATAGCCCGATGATGGACGCCATCGTGGAGCCTTACAAGAAAGTGGTGGAGAGCGTGAAGCTCAACGCGCCGCGCATCCCGATCGTCAGCACCGTCACCGCCGAATGGCTGAAGGACGACGAGGCCACTTCATCGAAGTACTGGAGCGACCACCTGCGTGCCACCGTGCGCTTCGCACAAGCAGTGAAGTTCGCTTGGACCGATGCGGATCGTGTGATGCTCGAAGTAGGTCCGCGCACAACGGCGACCACGCTCGCACGCCAGCAGAGCTCCGACAACAAGAAACAAGCGGCCGTGCCCTCGTTGGGTGATTCCGCTGGCAATGGCAACGAACTCACGCAACTGCTGAAGGCCGTTGGCGGCCTGTGGCAGAGCGGCGTGCTCATCGACTGGAACAAATTCTACGATCGCGAAGAGCGTTGCCGTATCTCCATGCCGACCTACGCCTTCGAGCGCATCCGTCACTGGGTGGACCCGTGGCGATGGTGGCCGATGGTGGACGTGCCATTGCAAGCACAATACGAAGGCGCCTGTCGAACAGCGGCGACGCGAACCTTTCACCGAAGGAATCGCTGATCGCACAGATCAAGCACCTGTTGGAAGAAAGCTCCGGCCTTGAACTGGCCGAAGCCAGCAACGAGGAGACCTTCCTGGAGATGGGCCTCGATTCGCTCTTCCTGACTCAAGTCGCGACATCACTGAGCAAGAAGTTCGGCGTGAAGATCTCGTTCCGTCAATTGAACGAGGAGCTTCCGAACCTGGACAAGCTGGCGGATCATCTGTTGGCGAACGGAGTGTCGGCGGGCGGTTCAACGGCGGTCGCTGGCGCGCCCGCGGTGGCCACCGGCAAGGATGCCGGTGGGACATTGAACGCGCTGGAAGACGCCCCCGAGCTGAAGAAAGTGTTCGGTGCACAGGCGCGCATCAGCAAGGAGAAGGTGGACGACATGACGCCGCAGCAGCGCGCGTGGTTCGACGCCTTCGTGAAGCGCTACGTAGCGAAGACCGCCAAGAGCAAAGCCTTCACACAGGAAAACCGCAAGCCGATGGCCGACCCGCGCGTGGTCACCGGTTTCAAGCCGCAGACCAAGGAGCTCATCTACCAAGTGGTGGTGGACAAGAGCAGCGGCTGCCACCTCTGGGACATCGACGGCAACGAATACGTGGACATCCTCAGCGGATTCGGCTCCTCGATGTTCGGCTACATGCCCGACTTCATCAAGGAAGCTTGCCACAAACAGATCGATACCAGCGTGGAGATCGGCCCGATGCACCCGCTCGCCGCAGAAGTATCGAAGCTGCTGTGCGAACTCACCGGCGCTGAGCGTGCTGCCGTGTGCAACACCGGAAGTGAAGCCGTGCTTGGCGCCATGCGCATGGCCCGCACCGTCACCGGCCGCAGCTTGATCATATCCTTCAGCGGTAGCTACCACGGCATCAACGATGAAGTGATCATTCGTGGCAGCAAGAGCAAGAAGAGTTATCCCGGCGCGCCCGGCATCATGCCACAAGCCGTGGAGAACATGCTCGTGCTCGACTACGGCACACCCGAGAGCCTCGAGATCATCAAGCAGCGTTGCCACGAGGCAGCGGCCGTGCTCGTTGAACCGGTGCAGAGCCGTCGCATGGAATTCCGTCCGGTGGATTTCCTCCGCGAAGTGCGCCGCATCACGCAGGAGCATGGCACCGCGCTGATCTTCGATGAGGTGATCACCGGCTTCCGCACGCACCAGAACGGCACGCAAGGGCTCTTCGGCATCCAAGCCGACATCGGCACCTACGGCAAGGTGATCGGTGGCGGCATGCCCGTTGGTGCCATGATCGGCAAGAGTGAATGGATGGACGCCCTCGACGGCGGCCACTGGCAATTCGGTGATGACAGCGTTCCACCAGCAGGCGTGACCTACTTCGCCGGCACCTTCGTGCGCCATCCACTGACGATGGCGGCGATGAAGGCCTCGTTGGTGTACATGAAGAACGAAGGGCCGGCCTTGCAAGAGCGCCTGAACACGATGACCGAGGACATGGTCGCTCGCGTGAACGGCCTCTTCGACCAGTACCAGCTTCCCTACCGCTGGGTGAACTTCGGCAGCGCGTTCAAGACGAAGTACGACGAGAGCGTCAACTACACCGAGCTCTTCTTCATGCTGATGCGCTACCACGGCGTACACGTGCTGGACTTCCCGCACTTCATCACCACGGCGCACACCGCAGCCGACATCGAGTTCATAATCAATGCGGTGGAGAAGACCTGCAAAGAGCTACGCGAAAGCGGCTTCATGCCGGAGCGCACCTATCCCATCCCGACGGTGAACAGCGTGCTGGGCGGCCATGTGCGCAAACTGAGCGAGCGCGTGATCAGCGCGATGGAGCCTCCGGTGGCTGGCGCGCGCCTAGGACGCACGCCAAAGGGCGAGCCCGCGTGGTTCGTACCAGACCCGAAACGACAAGGGAAGTATTTGATGGTGGAAACGGAAGAGAACTGAGCGAGCATCATGGAGAAATTCATCCAAGAACCCCGATTCGTCGCCATTGATTTCGACCCCTTCACCGGGCCGAGCATCGAGCGCACCATTCCCACCACGGAAGCGCAACGCGAAGTGCTCACCGCCTCCGAAATGGGCGTTGATGCAAGCTGCGCTTACAACGAGAGCGTTTCGCTAGAACTCAAAGGGACGCTCGACCTAGCCGCTATCGAGCGCGCGATGCACGAGTTGGTGAAGCGCCACGAATCGCTGCGCGCCACGCTAAGCGCCAGTGGCACGCGCATGCTGGTAACCGATGAAGTGCGCTTCGAGCTGCCTTTCACGGACCTGTCGGCGCTAAGCGAAGCTGAGCGTACTAAACAGCTCGACGCCATCGCGCAGAAGGACATGACCATGCCCTTCGACCTGCGCAACGGGCCGCTCTTCCGCGCGCAGTTGATCAAGGTCGCTGGCGACGCGCATCTGCTTCGGCTCTGCGGTCACCACGTGGTGTGCGACGGCTGGAGCCTTGGCATCATGATGGCCGAGATCAGCGCGCTGTACAACGCAGCGAAGAGCGGCGGCGTACCAAAGCTCCCCGAAGCGAACAGCTTCAGTGAGTACAGCCTCGCCACCATCGACTTCGCGAAAAGCCCCGACCATGCGAACGTTGAGCGCTACTGGCTCGACCTCTACAAAGGGCCCATCCCTCGCCTCGATCTGCCCGGCGATCGTACACGGCCGAAGCAGAAGACTTACAAAGGCAATCGACTCGACTTGGTGCTGTCGCAAGAATTGGTGCGCGGCCTGAAGGAAGTAGCCACGCGCAGCGGCGCCAGTTTCGTCACCACGCTCATGACCACCTTCGAGGTGCTGCTGCACAAGCTCACTGGCGACAGCGATATCGTGGTGGGCCTGCCTGCTGCCGGACAGAGCGACCTGGGCATGAAGCACCTGGTGGGCCATTGCGTGAACCTGCTCGCCCTGCGCAGCCGCATCGATGAAGAGCAGGCTTTTATCGAGCATTTGAAAGCGCGTCGCACCGGCGTACTTGATGCCTTCGACAACCAGAAGTACACCTTCGGAACACTATTGCGGAAGCTGAATGTTCCGCGTGAGCCGGGCCGCATCCCGCTCTGCCCCGTGGTGTTCAACATCGACATGAACATGGACGATGGGGTGGGCTTCGATGGCGTGCAACATCGCTTCATCAGCAACCCGCGCGCTTTTGAGAACTTCGAGCTCTTCCTGAACGCAACAGGCAACGAAGGGCACCTGACGCTCGAGTGGAGCTACAACACCGACCTATTCGATGAGGCCACCGTTCGCAGCTGGATGGACCAGCTCGTGGCCTTGATCAAGCGCGTGAGCGCGGCGCCCTCGGCCACCATCGCCGACCTCATCAGCGATGCGGCCCTCGTGGGCGAGCAACAGATGCCGAAGCCCGAGTGGCACGGCCGCGCGACTGCATATCCCAAGGTGGACATCGGAAGTCTCTTCGATGATGTAGCCGCGAAGCACGCGGACCGCATTGCCGTGGAATTGCTCGATCAGAAACTCAACTACCGCGAGTTGCAGCAACGCGTACATGCGCTGAGCAATGCGCTCATCGGCCTAGGCGTGAAGCCTGGCGAGCCCGTGGGCCTGTGCATGGACCGCAGCTTCGACATGGTGGTGGCCATGCTGGCCACACTGCGCGCTGGCGGCTGCTTCGTACCCTTCGACCCCGCGTATCCCTCAGACCGACTCGCATTCATGTTCAGCGACACTGACGTGAAGGTGATGCTGACACAACGCCACCTCGCGAACGCATTGCCGAAGCACAACGCGAAGAACATCTTCCTGGATGAAGTGAAGGCAAGCGGCGATGCGACAATGCCGAAGATCTCGCCCGATGCGCCCGCGTACATCATGTACACCAGCGGCAGCACGGGAACGCCGAAAGGCGTGGTGGTACCGCATCGCGCCATCGTGCGCCTGGTGCGCGAGCAGAATTTCGTGGCCTTCGGTCCGGACCTCTGCTGGCTGCAGCTCTCGAACATCAGCTTCGATGCGAGCACCTTGGAGATCTGGGGCGCGTTGCTGAATGGTGGCAAACTTGTTCTTCAAGCACAGCAGAAACCCACGCTGCCTGAGATCTGCGACGCCATCGCGAAGCACAAGGTCACCAGCGTTTGGTTCACAGTGGGCCTCTTCAACATGCTGGTGGATGAGCAGCTCGACCGCCTGCGCGGCCTGAAGCACATCCTCACCGGCGGCGATGTGCTGAGCGTGCCGCACGTGAAGAAGGCGCTGAAGGCGCTAGGCCCCAACGTGCTCATCAACGGCTACGGCCCTACGGAGAACACCACCTTCACCTGTTGCTTCCCCATCAATAGCGAAGCGAGCATCACGGACAGCGTGCCCATCGGCTTCCCGCTGAACAGCACCACGGTGCATGTGCTCGATGAGCAGCGCAATCCGGTGCCGGTGGGCCGCAAGGGCGAGCTCTACACCGGTGGCGATGGCGTGGCCCTCGGCTATTGGAAACGCGATGATCTGAGCGCCGAGAAATTCATCGACGACCCGTTCAGCGGGAAGAGCGGCGCCAAGCTCTACCGCACCGGCGACATCGTGAAGTGGCAGGCGGATGGCAGCATCGCCTTCATCGGCCGCGCTGATGGACAGGTGAAGATCCGCGGCTTCCGCATCGAACTGGGCGAGATCGAGAACGCGCTGAACGACCTGCCCGGCGTGAAGGACAAGGTGGTTATGGCGCGTCAGGATGGACCGGGCGAGAAGCAACTCGCTTGCTACGTGGTCCCATCGGAAGCGCATAAAGGCTCGTCCGATGACCTGCTCAACACCGTGCGTGAGCATTTGCGCGCGAAGCTGCCCACCTACATGGTGCCCGCCGGTTTCGTGGTGATGAATGAATTGCCGCTCACCGCGAACGGCAAGATCGATCGGCGTGCATTGCCATCGCCTACTGCGCAAACCAGCGCGCTGAAGGCCGAGCACGTTGCGCCTCGCAACAACATCGAACGGATGCTTGCGTCCATCTGGGGCCGCGTCCTCAACGCATCGGACATCGGCATCCACGACGACTTCTTTGACCTCGGCGGCCACTCGCTCATCGGCATCCAGTTGCTTGGCCAGGTGGAGCAGCAGTTCAACAAGACGCTGCCGCTGAAGTCGCTCTTCGAAGCACCGACCATCGCGCAATTCGCGGAGCTGCTCAAGGGCGAAGGCACCGTGCATGATTGGAAGAACCTCTCGCTCATCCAACCCGAAGGCGAAGGTCTTCCGCTCTTCTGCGTGCATGGCGATGAGGCCAGCCACTTCATCCCGAAATACATCGGCAACGCAAGGCCCTTCTATGCCTTCTTCCACCAAGGCGAGGACGGCAAGCGCATCGAGCACACCACCGTGGAATCGATCGCAGCTCACTTCATCCGTGAGATGAAACAGGCGAAGCCTCGCGGCCCATACCTGCTCACGGGATTCTCGTTCGGTGGCGTGGTGGCCTTCGAGATGGCGCAGCAACTCGCGCAGGCCGGCGACGAAGTGCCGATGCTCTCCGTCATCGACACCTATGCGCCCGCGCTGCATGGCAAGGCCATCGAAACCGACAAGCGCTTCTACACGCCGCTTAAGAACATGATCTACCGCTGGATCGTGCAGCGCGCCCTGCGCAACGATGGCACGGTGCCCACGCGCTTCCGCAACTTCCACATCATCGACACCTACGACCGCGCCGTGCTGGCCTACAATCCGAAGCCATGGAAAGGCGCACTCACGGTGCTGAAGGCGAAGGACTCGTGGGGTCCGCAATCGATGGGCTGGGAATCGCTCGTCAAAGGCAGATTGGACGTGCAAGTGCTTCCCGGCGATCATTACAACATCATCAAGGAACCGCACGTGCAGGAATTGGCGCGCGCGCTTGATATGGCCGCGACAAGCTTCGATTCCGATAGTAGCGCATCGAGCAAGCAGCTGGGATAAGCTGGTCCATTGCCAGAAGGCAATCGTTGGTGGTGACGCGGCGATTGTCGAAGTAGCGAGGCTCGCGAGCGAAGGCCCGGTAGTTTGGCCACGTCATCCGACCTCAAGCGTGCACGAACGAGACCGGCATCTTTTCATTCCCCGCGAATCGGGATCGAAACTGCCATTGGTTTGCGTGCATGGCGATGATGCCAACCGTCTGCTTCCAGGACTCATTCACCCGGAGCGTCCCTTCGCGGCATTCAAGCATCAGGGCGACGGCGGCCGGCGAGTGGCATTGGACCGGCTGGACGTGATCGCAGCGCGCTTCCTGAAGGAACTGAATGAAGCTGGCTGGAAGCCGCCTTTCGCACTCTGCGGCTACTCGTTCGGCGGAATCATCGCTTTCGAGATGGCGCAGCAATTGGCGCGTTCCGGAACCTCACAAGTCCCCTTGCTCATCCTCATAGACGCCTATGCACCCAGCATTCACGTGCAAGCAATGCAAAGCGACCGGCGCTTAATCACGCGCGTGCGCGATACGGTTTACGGGACCGCGACCAAGACCTTCATGGCCACCAACCTGCGCATGCCGGGCAGGATCCACCACCACCATATCATCAGCACATACGATGAAGCGATACGGCACTATACGCCTGAGCCATATGCGGGCAAGATGCTCCTGATCAAATCGCAGGCAGGCTGGGGCCGGAAGACCTCGGATGGCACGACTTGGTCACAGGCGGGCTCATCGCGAACCTGATCCCCGGCGACCATTTCAATATCATTAAGCCGCCGCAGATCGAGACCGTGGCGCGTGTGATCGAGGACAATCTCGACGCCGTGGAGAACCTCTACGAAGCTTGAAGCGCAGCCTTGGCCATCTTCGCGGTGCCATTGCACACCATGGACCGCATCACCGAATCAGCATCGCGCCACGATCAGCTCGAGCGCAAATCGACCATCGACCTGCTCGTCGGCATCAATCAAGAAGACCATCTGGTGGCGCCTGCTGTTCACGCCGCTATCCCGGATATTGCCGCGCTCGTCGATGCGATAGCGGAACGGATGAGGCGCGGTGGCCGCTTGTTCTACATGGGCGCCGGCACCAGCGGCCGTTTGGGCATCGTTGATGCCAGCGAATGCCCACCCACCTTCGGCGTGGCGCACGGGCTGGTGCTCGGATTAATCGCCGGAGGGGATGCTGCCATCCGCAAGGCCGTTGAATTCGCCGAGGATGATCGCGAGCAGGGCTGGAAGGACCTGCAGGAGCATGCTATAGGACCCGATGACGTGGTGATCGGCATCGCGGCAAGCGGCGGCACGCCCTACGTCGTGGGCGCTTTGGAGCGTTGTCGCGCAGAAGGCATCCTCACGGGTTGCATCACTTGCAATCCTGGCAGCCCCGTAGCGCTGGTAGCGGAGCATCCGATCGTGATCGTCGTGGGCCCGGAATTCATAACCGGCAGCACGCGCATGAAGAGCGGCACCGCGCAGAAGCTCGCGCTGAACATGATCAGCACCACCTTGATGGTGAAGCTCGGCCGCGTGAGGGGCAATCGCATGGTTGACATGCAATTGAGCAACAACAAGCTCATCGACCGGGGCACGCGCATGGTGATGGAGGGCTTGGGCATCGGCTACGAGCAGGCCAACGAGCTGCTCCGGCGCCATGGCAGCGCGCGTAAAGCCATCGAGGCCGGGCAATGATCGGCCCGCATGCTCCGTAATGCAGCCTGACCGTCCATCTTTGCACGCCTTGAACAAGCACACGTTCTACCTCTTCGCGATCATCCTCCTGGCAGCTACCGCCTGCCGCAAGGAATCGCGCTTGACCGATGACCCGGTCACCCTCGAATTCAGCGAGGAGGAGGTGCTTTTCGATACCGTCTTCGCGCTCTCGCCGCCAATAGGCACCATCACCAAGCGCTTCCGTGTTCGCAACCCGAGCGGCAGCGCCGTGCGCGTCGATATCGAGCTGGAAGGCGGAAGCCCCTCGCCTTTCCGCATCAATGTGGATGGATCGCCTGGCCTCTCCTTCAACGATGTGGAGATCCTCGGCGGCGACAGCATCTATGTGTTCGTTGAGGCCACCTTGGACCAGAGCGGCCAAAGCACGCCCTTGATCCACGAGGATCATATCCGCTTCGTGAACAGCGGCAATGAGCAGCGCATGAAACTACTGGCCTGGGGACAGGACGCGCACTACTTCAGGCCGAACCGGTACATCCCGGGACTACCACGATTCAGCATCATAGCCGGCGTTGATGACCAAGGCAGTACTATTTGCGAGACTGTGACCTGGCCGAACGATAAGCCTTACGTGATTTATGGCTACGCGGTGGTCGATTCGTGCAGCGCGCTCATCATCGAGCCCGGCGTTCGCGTGCATGTGCACGGTGGCTGCGGCCTGTGGATCTACCGCTGGGGAAAGCTCCGCGCAGAGGGCACCGTCGAGAGCCCGATCACTTTCCAGAGCGATCGCTTGGAAGCGCTGTATGCCGAACTACCCGGTCAATGGGACCGCATCTGGATCAACGATGGCCCCGGTGGCGGCGATCACGAGCTGAAGAACGTGGTGATCAAGAACGCGCTGGTGGGCCTGCAATGCGAGACATGGCCTGGCCTCCCCGATGCCGAAACGAGCCAAGCATGGATGAACCTGCAGAATGTCCGCATCCGCAACTGCAGCGCGGCAGGCATCCTCAGCCGCAACTATCGCATACGTGCCACCAACCTGCTCGTGGGCGATTGCGGGCAATTCGCGCTCGCCCTCACCGGTGGCGGCCAATACCAATTGGACCATGTGACCGTGGCCAACTTCTGGAGCTACGGCATCCGCAACGACCCCTCCTTCGTGATGACAAACACTTATGCGGCGATCAACAACACGCTTCAGGTGCGCGACATCGATGAGAGCTGGCTACGCAACTCGATCATCCATGGCGCCAACGGCAACGAGTTCAAGCTCGACTTCAATAGCCTGGCCACGCCGAACCTGCGATTCCAGCGCACATTGTTCCGCACCGATCAATCAACCACAGGCGACTTCTTCCCTGAACAAGAGTCCATCTTCCGCAACCAGAACCCCGGATTCCGCGATGTCTCTGCCCGCGACTTCCGGCTCACCAGCAGCTCATTCGCGGTGAATCGTGGTTCCGGCGCGCTCATCCCATTCAATCCGCTTGCGGGAATCGACATGGATGGCGTATTCCGCACCGACGGCCAACCCGATCTCGGCTGCTACGAGTTCCAGCCCTGATCAGGCGAGTTCCAGCAGGAAGCGCATCGTATCCACGCCATCGGCGTAATCCCACAATGCGGGCCGCTGCGCCTGGCCGAACGGGATGCGGCCCTTGCCAACCACGCATTGGATGCGCGCCGCTTGTGTAGCGATGTAGTCCTCGACCTGCGTGGCATCATCATACGATTGATGGAACAGCGCTGCCACAGGGCTGGCAATCGCGGCATCCTCTTTCAGAAGGAGGAAGCCGTTCTCCAGGAAGGGCACGCGATCAAGCATCCACAGCGCCCGCGTATAGTCGTAGTTGTTGCCGTACTTCTTGTGATGGACGATCTCCTTCCACGGGAACAACGCACCGAAGATCCGATCCAGGTCGTAGCCGCGCGGCAGCAGCAATTTGCTCACGTTGCGGCAACCCAGGCCGAAATACCGGAACACATCCTCGCCGAGCATAGCTAGTTCCGCTTCGCTCTCACTGCCATCGATCACAGCCACGCTCACGCGGTTCTTGCGAACGATGCGCGGCAAATGCCCGAAGTAATGCTCGAAGTAACGGGCGGTATTGTCGCTTCCGGTGGCAATGATGGCTTCGACCGCGCCAAGCTTCTCGCGAGTGATGGTGATTCGCGAAGCGGTTCCTGGCGCGAAATGATCGAGCACATTCATCAAAGCCGGGATAAGGTCGGGCTCCTGCGAGGAGCACTTCACGCGGGCCCAATGGCCGCTGAGCCATACGCTGATCACATCGTGCAATCCCACGAGCGGGACATTGCCCGCCAGGATGAGGCCCACTGTGCGCTCCTTTTCGCGCCCCAGTGCAAGGGAAGGGTATCGGGAGGCCCACTCGGCAATGGACTCCGCGGAGAGCGAATCGCCCCAGGCGCTCAGCGCGAAACGCACGTTCTCCTCGGTGCTCCAACCGTTGTGCTGCCAAGCGGTGCGCACTGCGGCATCAAGCGCCGCGTACTCGCTCTCAGCCAGGCCGATCGCATGGCCGGGCCATGCCTCATTCGCCCCGACGGCCGCCATCACCTTGCCCAATTGGGCCAGCGCTGTCATTCGTTCCTGCAATGCCTCCATGTCGTTTCGCTGCTGCTCGACCGCGCCTGAAGTGGCCGTCTATCTTCGCGGCCTCAAAAGTATCCGCGCTGCCATGGCCATCATGATCACCGACGAATGCATCAATTGCGGTGCATGCGAACCCGAATGCCCCAACAATGCCATTTATGAAGGAGGAGCCGAATGGCGACTAGCTGATGGCACCGCACTGCATGGCCCGCAGACCACGCCCACCGGCAACAGCTACGATGCTGATGCCGCCAATGCTCCCAAGACCATGGACGTGTACTACATCGTGGCCGACAAATGCACCGAATGCACGGGTTTCCACGATGAGCCGCAATGCGCCGCCGTGTGCCCGGTTGATTGCTGCGTGGACGATCCTGACCATCGCGAGACCAAGGAGCAGCTGATGGCCAAGAAGGAGTTCATGCATCTGTGATCACACCTCAGAGCGGATCGCCCATCGGCGTACATTGGCTGCATGCCGATTGAACGCCTCTTCGACATCCCGGGCCACCAGCTGGCCAACTACCCCAAGCCCGACGCCTTGGCCACCAAGGAGAACGGCGAATGGCGGAAATATTCCACGCAGGAACTCCTTGACATCAGCGAACGGCTCGCGCTTGGCCTGATGGCTCTGGGCGTGAAACCCGGTAACAAGGTGGCCATTTGCAGCGGCAACCGCAGCGAGTGGGCCTTGGTCGATCAGGCGATCCTGCGCATGGGAGCGATCACCGTGCCCATCTATCCTACGAGCAGCCCCGATGATTACGCCTACATCCTGAAGCACGCCGGCGTGAACGTCTGCTTCAGCGCGAACGCGGAGATCCATGCGAAAGCGGCGCAGCCCGGCGGGCCGGCGCACTGCTTCACCTTCGATCAGGTTGGCGGCGCACGTCATTGGAGCGAGGCACTGGGCATGGCCGACCCTGCGCTATCTGCGACATTGCGCGAATACGCGGCCGCCGTGAAGGGCACCGATCTCGCCACGATCATTTACACCAGCGGCACCACGGGCAAACCCAAGGGCGTGATGCTCTCGCACCGCAACGTGATCAGCAACCTCTTGGCGAGCATCGAGCGCTTCCCGGTGGATCACAACGCGCGTTGCATCAGCTTCCTGCCGCTGTCGCACATCTACGAGCGCATGCTCATGTACATGTACATGTATGTGGGCGTGAGCATCTATTTCCAGGAATCGCTGGAGGACCTCGGCGACCGCATCCGCGAGGTGCAGCCCGATGTCTTCACCGCCGTGCCGCGACTCCTGGAGAAGATCTTCGACAAGATCATCGCCAAGGGCGAAGCGCTCACCGGCATCAAGCGCGCACTCTTCTTCTGGGCCCTGGAACTCGGCTTCAAGTACGATGTGCATGGCCGCAGCTGGTGGTATAATGTCCAGTTGGCCATCGCACGAAAACTCATCTTCAGCAAATGGCAGGCAGCGCTGGGAGGTCGCTGCCGTGTAGTGGCCAGTGGCAGCGCGGCTTTGCAGGAGCGCTTGGCGCGCGTGTTCAATGCGGCCGGTGTACCGGTGATGGAAGGCTACGGTCTCACCGAGAGCAGCCCGTGATCCAGCGTGAACGATTTGCGCAACGACAGGCTCGCTTCGGCACCGTGGGCCGTCAATCCCGGTGTGGAGGTGCGCATAGCGCCCGATGGCGAGATCCTCGCGCGCGGGCCTAACATCATGCAGGGCTACTACAACGAGCCCGAGCTCACCAGAGAGGCCATCGATGCCGAGGGCTGGCTGCATACCGGCGACATCGGCGAGATCACCAACGAAGGCTTCCTGCGCATCACCGACCGCAAGAAGGAGATCTTCAAGACCAGCGGCGGCAAGTACGTGGCCCCCCAGGTCATCGAGAACCGGTTGAAGCAATCGCGCTTCATCGAGCAGGCCATGGTGATCGGCGAGAACCGCAAGTTCCCCGCTGCCCTGATCGTGCCCGACTTCGCCTTCCTCAAGGACTACTGCGCGCTGAAAGGCATCCCTTTCGAGAATCGCGAGCAGGTGGTAGCCGACAAGCTCATCATGGACCGGCTATTCAAAGAGGTTGAAGCCGCCAATGCCGATATGGGCAATTGGGAGCGCGTGAAGAAGATCCACCTGCTGCCCAAAGAGATGAGCATCGACGGCGGCGAGCTCACGCCCAGCCTCAAGCTCCGCCGTAAGGTGATCCTGGCGAAATACACCGATGCGGTGGAACGCATCTACGCGGACTGAACCAAGCAACTGCTCGTTGGCCCAAAAGGTTCTGCAAGCGGCCAATAGCAAGCCCTGCATCCAAATTCCACCCTTCTACATTTACCGCCCCTTAACATTCCCGTGATGACTCGTTACTTCCTCCTTGCCGCGATAGGCACGCTACTCTTGCTCACCGGCTGCTCCAAGGACCCTGGTGAGGGCGGACGTGCCGAGATACGTGGCGTGGTGTATGAGCAGCGCTACAATGGCTCGAACCCTGTTGGACAGCCCTACCCGGTTGCCGAACAGCGCGTGTACATCATTTATGGCAATGGAGACTATGCCGACGACGATACCCGTACCGGACCGAATGGCGAATTCCGCTTCCCTTGGTTGCGGAAAGGCGAGTACCAGCTGTATGCGATCAGCGAATGCCAGAACTGCCCAGGCGGATCGGAAGGCGTTTATGTCGACGTGAAGATCACCGGCCGCAAGAGCATCACCGCAGCGGACACCATCTTCATCCGCAACTATTGATGCGAGCACGCCTGCATGCGTTGATTGTCTGCTTGGCCCTCGCGCCGGCGGTTTCGCGAGCGCAGGATGCATTGCGCCCTGCGACGCGTTCCGAAGTGTGGGCCTCGGCTGCCGTGCAAGGGCGCTTGCCCGTCTTCCTGAAAGATGCTTGGCGGCTCCTACAAGAATCTTCGCATGCGTTCGGAACTCGGCTACCGCAGCACCGATGTGTTCTTCGAAGGCCGCCAATTCTACCTCGACGTGAACTTGCGCTACAAGTTGGACAAGGGCGTGGCTGTCGCGTTCGAGCATCGGTTCGCGAAGCGGGCATCGGCCGATGGATTGAGGCAGCGCAGCATCGTGCAGCTTGAATTGGACCGGAGCGTTGGCCGCTTCAGCCTCGGATACCGCAGCCTCTGGCAGCACAGCTATGTCGAATGGGGCGGCCAGCGGGAGGTGTTCCGCAATCGATTCGAGCTGGGCTTCGACATCCCGAAATGGAAATTCGATCCGGAAGCGAGCATCGAATTCTTCAACTGGGCGCGTCCGCAAGGCTGGTCGTACTTCGGCACGCGCTACCGTGTGGGCACGCAATACAAATTGAAGAAGGGGCATGCCCTCTCGCTCGCCTTGGTGCATGATCGTGAGCGCGACCGCGCCTGGCCCACGCACCGCTGGATCACATCGGTGACCTATGCGCTGAACCTGCGCCAACTTTGAGGCGTGCAACGTCCGCTGCTGATCCGCTTCCTGTTGTTCGCGCTCATCGCCGCGGCGCTCATCATCATCGGGTACTTTATCATTCGGCCCAGCGACGTGCTGCCGGTGTTCCATCCGAAGCAGCTCGATCCGCGCTTGGTGGATCCCGCTGTGCGCAATACAACAGGCGAGCATCGCATCACCGACTTCAGGCTCGTTGATCAACTGGGCGACACTATCACTTTGGCCGATACCGAAGGTCGGATCATCGTGGCCGATTTCTTTTTCACCACCTGCCCCACCATTTGCCCGAAGATGACCGTGCAGATGGCGCGCGTGCAGGCCGCCTACCGCGATGAGGCGCGGCTCGTGCTGCTATCGCACTCCGTGACACCCGAGATGGACAGCGTACCCGTGCTAGCCGCATACGCCGAACTGCATGGCGCCGACCCACAGCGCTGGCACCTGCTCACCGGCGATCGCGCGCAGATCTACGCGCTGGCCAGGCGCAGCTATTTCGCTTGCCTGGAAGAAGGCGATGGCGGGCCGAACGATTTCGTGCACACCGAGAATTTCGTGCTTGTGGACCCGCAGCTCCGCATCCGCGGGTTCTACGACGGAACAAGCGCGGCAGAAGCGGACCGCTTGATCAGCGATATCGCGAAGCTGCTGGAGGAATACGCTCACTGACCCGAAGGCTCACCATAGGTGAGCTGCTCCAGCGTTGCAGCGCCATCCGGTGCGATAGTCACTTTGAAGAAGCGATCGTAAACGCCCTCGGGAATGCCATCGACAGGCTGCCCCGAAAGGCGCTCCACGATGCCGGGCACCGTTATGTTATGACCTGCAATCAAGATTGCCTGTCCCCTATCCTTCCCAAGTATGCGCACCACCAGCGGATCCAGGTCGAAAGGCTCATACAGCTCCGGAGTGATCGAGCGTAGGCGCGCGAGCGGTGCCACCGTTTGCTGGGTGCGCACAAAAGTGGTGGCATGGATGCGTGTGATCCCGGCCTTCGCCAACCGCTGCGCGAGGGCCTTTGCGCGCTCCTCTCCCGCAGGCGAGATCGGCGAATCGCTGTCCGACGGATCGAGCTTCTCGGCGTGGCGAACCACATACACGGTGGTCATGGGCGATTGGGCTAGTGGACGTGAGGCGCAGTGCGCGAGCAACACCAGCACCGGTGCTGCAAACAGGAACCGCGCAATGATCGTTGTCATCTCCGGCGAAGGTGCGCAATGCGCGCCGAACGGGTTGGGCAAGGCCCCGGTGCCCGGCTACCTTCGCCCCGTGCGCAAGCTCCTCGACCGCTACTACGGCACGCTCCGGAAGATCAAGGCCAACTACGTGCTGCTGAACCTCTTCAACTTCAAGAGGCTCTCGCACGCGCGGCGCATGTACCGCAAGTACGGCGTGAAGCGCAATGTGCTGCTGCCGATCAACAGCAGCCATCTGCCCAAAGGCAATGTGGAGCAGCCCTGGCTCGATGGCCCAGATGCGGTGCAGAAGCTCACTGCGGCAGCGGGCCTCGCGCGATTCGATGCCGCGACGCGCGATGCCATCATGCGGTGGCCAACGGATGGCTACATCGTCCTGCGTGGCTTATTCACCAAAGGCGAGGTGGACGCCATGAACAACGAGGTCGACCGATTGATCCGTGAGAAAGTGGTCGACTTCAACTTCACCGGTCGGAAGATCATGTTCGCCTTCCACCACAGCGAACTGCTGCGCAAGCATACGCACGACCGGCGCATCCTCGACGTGATGGATTTCCTGCTTGGCCACAAGGTGCGCGTGTTCCAGAGCATCAACTTCCTCACCGGCAGCGAGCAGCACGCCCACAGCGATAGCATCCACATGACCACCTATCCGCTCGGCTACACGATCGCCGCATGGATCGCGCTGGAACCCATCCATGCGGATAACGGCTGCCGATCACCACCCTGGCAGCCATCGCCTGCCCTACCTGCTCAACGACAGCTACGATCATGGCGGCAATCGCTTCGTGATCGGCGACGATGCTTACGCGCGCTACGAGGAAGCGGTGGACGACGAGATCCGCAAAGGCGGCTTCCCCGCGCAGGAATTCCACGCGCAACCGGGCGATGTGCTCATCTGGCACGCCAACCTATTGCACGGCGGCAAGAAGATGAGCAGCCCCGATGCCTCGCGCAAGAGCATGGTGATCCATTGCTTCGCCGAGGATGTACTCTGCTACCACGAGCTCACGCAGCGCGCGGCCTTGATGGAGGATCACTGAGGGATCCTGCGTCGCTTCAACCCAGATACGCTTCCAAGGCGCGCTGGATGCGCAAGGCCGCATCATCTGTCGGAGCCGGAACGAAGGCATTGCCGGTAATGCGCTCATAGAGATCGACATAGCGGTCAGTGACGCTCTGCACGAAGGCATCGTCCATCTCAGGCACCTGCTGGCCCTCTTTGCCCATGAAGCCTCCGGCGATGAGCCATTCGCGCACGAACTCCTTGCTCAACTGCTTCTGCCGCTCACCTTTCACCTGACGATCGGCATAACCCTCCGCATGGAAGTAGCGCGAGCTATCGGGCGTGTGCACCTCATCGATGAGCAGGATGCGGCCATCGGCAGCGCGGCCGAACTCGTACTTGGTATCGACCAGCAGCAAGCCGCGCTCAAGCGCGATCCGCGAACCTTCGTTGAAGAGCGCAAGTGCGTATCGGCACATGGTATCCCATTCCTCAGCCGTGCATAGGCCGCACGCCAGAATCTCGTCGGGCGTGATGTCCTCATCGTGGCCTTCATCGGCCTTGGTGCTGGGCGTTATGATGGGCTGCGGCAACCGATCGCTCTCTTTCAAGCCATCGGGCATGGCCGCCCCGCAGAGCAAGCGCTTGCCTTCGCTGTAAGTGCGCCATGCATGGCCAGCGAGATAGCCGCGCACCACCATTTCCACCTTCACGGTCTCGCAGGCATGGCCGATCACCACGTTCGGGTCGGGCTGCGCGATGGCCCAATTCGGCGCAACCTTTCGCGTGGCCTGCAGCATGTGCCAGCTGAGCTGGCTGAGCACTTGGCCCTTGTGCGGGATGCCGCGTGGGAGCACCACGTCGAAGGCGCTGATGCGATCGCTGGCGACGAGTAAGATGCGGCCGTCGGCCAGCGTGTACACATCGCGCACCTTGCCGCGATAGACCTTGGTGATGAGCGGATGCTGGAGGTCGGAACGCATGAGCGTGCCGGCGAGCGCAGTGGTCATGGGATCTGTCCTATTGATTCGATTCGCGTTTCTCCTTTTCCTCGAATGCGCCGAGCACGCGGGTCACCAGTTCGTGACGGATCACGTCGCGCATATCCAATTCGATCACCGTGATGCCTTGCACGTTACGAAGCATGCCAACAGCTGGCAGCAATCCGCTCGGCTGATGGCCGGGCAGATCAACCTGGGTCACATCGCCGGTGATCACGAATTTGGCATTGCGCCCCATGCGCGTGAGGAACATCTTTATCTGAGGCAAGGTGGCGTTCTGCGCCTCATCGAGGATCACGAACGCATTGTCGAGCGTGCGGCCGCGCATGAAGGCGAGCGGTGCGATCTGAATCACGCCTTCCTCGAGGTACTCGGTGAGCCGCGATGCAGGGAGCATGTCCTTGAGCGCGTCGTAGAGCGGCTGCAGGTAGGGATCAAGCTTCTCGCGCAGGTCGCCAGGCAGGAATCCGAGGTTCTCACCAGCCTCCACCGCAGGCCGTGTGAGGATGATTCGGCGCACGCTGCGCTCCTTCAACGCTTTCACGGCCAAGGCCACAGCGGTGTATGTCTTGCCGGTTCCTGCCGGGCCGATGGCGAAGACCATGTCGCTCTCGCGCACGGCTTCCACCAAGCGTTGCTGATTGGGCGTGCGCGCTTTCACCCGAAGGCCTGCGTTGCCATAAACGAGCACGTCCTCTTCGGTATCCGCCGGGCCCCGCTGCGGATCGCCGCCGCCCATGATATCGTCGAGCACCTTGCGCGGCAGCTCGTTGTAGCGGGCCACATGGGCCACCAGTTCGGCGAAGCGCGCCTCGAAGAGCGCGATATCATCCGGCGCGCCGCTCACCTTCAAGGTGTCGCCACGCGCGACCAGGCTGAGCTTCGGGAATTGGCTGCGGATGATCCGCAGGTTAGCGTCGTTGGCGCCAAGGATTTCCACCGGATCAACTCCGGCGATGGTGATCAAGTGCTCGCTCAATGCTGAAGGGGCAGGTGTTGAGATCTTTCCGGAACGGCGCCGATGCGCCCGGTAGTTTTGACCGCCCGAAGGTAGAGCGGATGGCGATCATCACCCTGACCACTGACATGGGCGCGCGCGACCACTACGTAGCCGTGGTCAAAGGCAGCATACTCAGCCAAGAGCCCACGGCCACCATCGTCGATATCACGCACGAGGTGAAGCCCTTCCATACAGCGATGGCGGCGTACGTGTTGCGGAATGCCTACCCTGCATTTCCAGCAGGCACCATACACATCATGGGCGTGAACCCCGAGGCTGACCGCTTCACCGCGCATGTGGTGGTGCAGCACGATGGCCACTATTTCATCGGCGCCGACAATGGCGTATTCCCCTTGATGCTGGATGGCCTGCCCGAAGCCGCATGGGAGCTCACGATGAAGCTCGATGACGATCACGCCGCTTTCCCGGTGCGCGGCGTATTCGTGAAGGCCGCGTGCCACTTGGCGCGCGGTGGCACGCCAGCCACCATCGGCAGGCCCTTGAAATCGTTGCGCGAGCTCTTCCACTTGACACCCACCGTGAAAGAGGATGCGATCATCGGTCGAGTGGCCTACATTGACCACTACGGCAACGTGATGACCAATGTGAAACGGACGCTCTTCGACGACCTGCACCGCGGCCGCGCCTTCCGGATCCACTTCGGGCACAGCGCCGACGACATCACCGCGCTGCATGCCACCTACAGCGATGTGCACCAGGGCCAGAGCCTGGCCTTCTTCAACGCCAGTGGCCACTTGGAGATCGCCGTGAACAAAGGCGTAGAAGGAAGCGGCGGCGGTGCGGCGCGATTGCTCGGCCTCGAGCTTGGCGATGCCATCCGCATCGAATTCAGCGAACGCAAGCGGCCATGATCATCCGCATCGTGAAGATGACCTTCAAACCGCAGCACGTCGCGGAGTTCCAGCGGCTGTTCGATGGCTGGAAGCAGCGCATCCGCGCCTTCCCCGGATGCCGCCACCTGAATTGCTGCACGATACCAACGACCCGCGCATCTTCTTCACCTACAGCTATTGGGACGATGCCGCATGCCTGGAGCGCTACCGCACCAGTGATGTTTTCAGCGAGGTATGGCCAACGGTGAAGCCGATGTTCGCCGCGCCCACCGAAGCCTGGACCATGGTTCGCGAGCACCTCCTGCCGTAGTTCGGCGCGCATTGCACGATATTCGCCCAAACACCGCGCATGACCCGCACCGGCCTGCCGATCCTGATTGCCCTGCTCTTCCCCATTTCCCTCCATGCGCAGCGCACGGCGCAAGAGCACCTGTCCGAAGCCCGGAGCGCTTACGGCGCCAACGCCCTGGAGACCGCGCTCGCGCATGCCGATAGCGCGCTGAAACTGGACGCCGCGCTGGCGGGCGGGCACAAGCTGCGCGGCGACATCAAACAGCGCCAGCGCAACTTTCACGGTGCGTTGCTGGACTACACCAAGGCCGAGCGCCAGAATCCTGACGACGCGCGCCTTTACGTGAGCCGATCGGCCATCCACATCAGCCAAGGGCACCTGAAGGAAGCCGTGGCCGATTGCGATCGCGCCATCAAGATCAACCCCAATGATGCCGATGCCTGGTACAACCGCGCCTGCGCCGACTACATGGGCCGCAACAACGATGGCGCCATGCGCAGCCTGGACCGCGCCGTGAAGCTCAATGGACAGAATGCCGAAGCGCTTTTCCTGCGTGGCGTTGTGCGCGGTGAGCAGTACAAGGAAGCCGCTGGAATCGCTGACCTCGAGGCGGCCCTCGCATTGAACCCGGCGATCCCCGGCGGGTGGATGAGCCTAGGCGTGCTGCAGTACGAGAGCAAGGAGTTCGAAGCGGCCATTGCCACCTTCACGCGGGTGATCGATGCGAAGGACGAAGAGCTGAAAGTGGCCCACTACTACCGCGCCGATTGCCATTACCAGCAAGGCCGAAAGGGCGATGCCTGCTTCGACTTCCGCCGCAGCGCCGAACTGGGCGATCGCGACGCGCAGGTGATCATCCGCAGCTACTGCAACACCGACGCGGAGAAGATCCCGAAGAAGCCGGGCAAGCAGCGCCGCTCCGTGATCGAATTCTAGTCATACATCCGCCAAGAGCGGGCAGGCCTCTACGAGCAACGGCGAACCGTGCCGTGCGAGCGGCTTCTATCTTGGCCGCCCATCGGCATGCTGGCCCTCATCCGCAAAGAGCTCCGCGGTTTCCTAGGCTCACTCATCGGACAGATCGTCGTCGCGGTGTTCCTGCTGCTCACGGGCCTGTTCCTGTGGGTTTTCCCGGGCAATATCCTCGAGAGCGGCTTCGCCGACATGGCCCCGCTTTTCTTCATTGCTCCGTGGGTGTTCCTCTTCCTGGTGCCCGCTGTTACCATGCGAAGCTTCAGCGAGGAGCGACGCACCGGCACCTTGGAAGTGCTGCTCACCAAGCCGCTCTCCGAATTGCAGATCGTGCTGGCCAAATACACGGCCGCCGTGCTGCTCATCGGCTTGGCGCTGGTGCCCACGCTCGTCTATGTCTGGAGCACCGATCAGCTATCGACCTCAGTGACCGCAGTGGCAGTCTCTTCCGTGAAATGGCGTTCGTTCCTGCACTACACGCTCAACACGGTCGTGGCCATCGCGTGCATCATATGGTACTACCGGCGAGGCCGTTCAAGCGGATGGCCCATCGCGGGCTGGGTTTGGCGCGGCGTGCTCTTGTTGGCCGGGATACTCAGCTTCAGCTTGGTTGTGCATTGGATGCTCTTCATCGGCGGCGTTGATGCCGGTGCCACTTGGGGCGCTTACATCGGCCTCTTCTTGCTCGCGGCCTGCTTCGCCTCCATCGGCTTGCTGGCCTCGGCGCTCACCGAGAGCCAGATCGTGGCCTTCCTGATCGCCGTCTTCCTCTGCTTCTTCCTCTTCATGGGCTTCGACCTGATGGCCAGCTTCGATGCGCTGGGCGGATTGGAAGGCCCGATCAAATCCATCGGGATACAGCAGCACTACCAGAGCCTCGGCCGCGGCGTGCTCGATCTGGGCGATGTCCTCTACCACCTGGGGGTGGTCGCGATCTTCTTGTTGCTCACGCGCGCGGCGCTGCAAAGCAGGACATGGTAGCATGGGCAAATCAATGAGCAAGCGCCGTCAGGACCTCGCCGAGCTCTTCATCGGGATCGCCATCATTGGCCTGTTGCTCTTCGTGGCCTCCTTCGCCCGTGCGCGCATCGATCTCACCAGCGAGCAGCGCTACACGCTCACGCCCGCCACCAAGCAATTGGTACGGGAGCTTGAGGACATCCTGTATGTGAAGGTCTTTCTCACAGGCGAGCTGCCCGCCGATCTGAAACAACTGGAACGCGCTGTGCGCGATGTGCTGGACGAGCTGCACGCGGTGAACCCGGACCGCATCCACTACGCCTTCAGCGACCCCAACGCCAGCGCCGATGACAAGACGCGCCGCGAGGTGTACGACCAATTGCAGAAACAAGGCCTCACCTACACCAGCATCCGGGTGAAGGAGAAAGGCGGCTTCAGCGAACGGATCGTGTTCCCCGGCGCGCTGATCAGCTTCCGCGACAAGACCTTGCCGGTGCAGCTGCTGAAGACCCAGTTGCGCACGCCCGATGCCGACATCGTGGCGCGCTCGATCACCAACGCGGAGTACGAATTCGCCAGCGGCATCCGTCAGGCGACGTCGAAGCAGAAGGCACGCATCGCCTTCCTCGATGGGCATGGCGAGCTCGGCGCATTGGAAACGGCCGACATCACCAATGCGCTGGAAGCCCTGTACAGCGTATCGCGCGTGCGCATCGATGGACGCATCGATGCATTGAGCACCAAGAACGAATTGATGAGCAAGCGCACCAACGACTACGAGGCGCTCATCATCGCCAAGCCCGACAGCGTGTTCAGCGACCGCGACCGCTACGTGATCGATCAGTTCGTGATGAACGGCGGAAAGATCCTCTGGTGCGTCGATGCCATGGACCCGCAGCTCGACAGCCTGCGCAAGAGCCAGTTCAGCATCGCCACCAGCCTCGCGCTCGGCTACGATGAATTGCTCTTCGCCTATGGCGCACGCGTGAACAAGGACCTGGTGCTCGACCGCAGCTGCGCGTTCATCGAGCTGTACACACAGCCCTACGGCAACCAGCGGAAGCTCGAGCGCTTCCCCTGGTACTTCGAGCCTGTGAGCATTCCGCAAAGCGCTCATCCCATCGTGGCCAACATCGACCCGGTCCATTTCCGGTTCGTGAGCACGATCGATACGATCGGCACCGACAGCGTGAAGAAGACGATCCTGCTCACCACATCGCCGCAGAGCTTCGCGCAGCGCGAGCCCGTGCGTATCAGCCTTGCCGCGGTGGAGATGGATCAGGGCTTCGAGCGCCGAAGCACGCCGCACATGCCCGTGGCCGTACTGCTCGAAGGCCGCTTCAAGAGCGCCTACTACGACCGCATACCCAACGCCTTCCGCGACGACCCGAACGTTGCCGTGCGCGAATGGAGCCCGCCCACCGCGCAACTGGTGATCGCCGACGGCGATGTGATCGCCAATCGCTTCGATCCCGCGAAGGGCATGTTCTACATGCTCGGCTACGACCGCTATGCCAATGCCAAGATCTACGGAAACCGCGAGCTCATCCTCAATGCGATGAACTACCTGCTCGACGATCGCAGCCTGATCAGCATCCGCTCGCGCGCCATCACCTTGCGCCAACTCGATGCCACCCGTGTTGACCTGCAGCGCGAAACGTGGCAGGCCATCAACATCGGCGTGCCGCTGCTGCTCGCCCTGGTGCTCGGCTTCGCTTATCAGCAGCACCGCCGTCGCACCAACACGCGGCCTAATCCCATCAGCGCATGAATCGCCGCCTGCTCATCCTGCTCATCGTGCTGCTTTCCCTCGGCGCACTCGCTTGGTGGCTCCAGCGCCGTTCCACCGGCACCACCTTGAACGCGCCGCTGATCGACTTCGCGGTGAAGGACACCTCGCGTGTGACGCGCCTATTCATCGCCGACCAGCGCGGCAACACCAGCGACCTGCGCCGCGATGGCGATCGCTGGATCCTCAATGGCCGTTTCGAAGCGCGACAGCCCGAAGTGAACGCAGCGCTGAAGACCCTGCTGCGCGTGGAAGTGCGCAGTCCGGTGCCCAAGAGCCAAGAGCCCATGGTGCTGCGCACCATGGGAAGCGCCAGCCTGAAGGTGGAGATCTACGAGGGTGGCAACAAGCCCAGCAAGACGTGGATACTCGGGCATGCCACCAAGGACCACTACGGCACTTACGCGGTGCTTGAGAAGCCCGACCAAGGCCGCAGCGCCGAGCCCTTCATCCTGGGCATGAGCGGATTCACGGGCGTGCTCACCCCACGATTCCCGCCGCGAGAGGACAATTGGCGCAGCCCCAGCGTGTTCCACTACAACGACCTGCGCGACCTGGCAGAAGTGGAGGTCATGCACACCGCACGGCCATCTGAATCGTTCCGGATACTGCATCCGGAGGCGGGCTTGCCCTCCTTGCAATCGTCCGATGGACGAACGCTCCCAATGGACACCGTGCTGGTGCAGGGCGCGCTTCTGCCTTTCAAAGAGTTCAACTACGACTACATCGAACGCGAGAGGAAGCCGGTCGCGCGCGACTCGCTGCTGGCCGTGAAGCCCAACTACATCGTGCGCGCCAAGGGCCGTAACGGTCGCGCTCAGGAAGTGAAGCTCTGGTACAAGCCATACACAGGCGAGGCGGGCGGCTTCGACAAGCCGCGGCCACTGCACGACCCCTTGCACATGTTCGCGTTCGTCGAAGACAGCATGGTGGTATCCGTGCAGCGCGCCTACGCCGACCGGTTCACCGTGCCGCTGAGCTCCTTGTTGTATTAACACCTGTGGATAACCGCCCTTCCGTGTTAATAACTGCGGGAGATGCCCGGAACACCCCCGGATACCTTTGCGCGGCTCATAAAAAGCCTATCCGAACCGATGAAATTCATCGTCTCCAGCACTGCCCTCCTGAAGCAATTGCAGACCCTCCAGGGCGTGCTCGCCAGCAGCAATACGCTGCCCATCCTCGATAACTTCCTCTTCGAGATCGACGGCAAGCAACTCACCGTTACCGCCAGCGACCTCGAAACCACCATCACGGCCACCATGCCGGTTGAGGCCAAGGACAAAGGCAGTGTGGCCATTCCTGCGCGCCTGCTCCTCGATACCTTGAAGGCCTTCCCCGAGCAGCCGCTCACCTTCAGCATCGATGCCAAGCACCACGGCGTTGAGTTGAGCAGCGAGCAGGGCAAGTACAAGATGACCGGCTTCAACGGCGCTGAGTTCCCCAAGAGCCCCGTGCTCGAAGGCGCCACCAGCATCAGCATGCCTGCCGGCACTTTGGCCAAGGCGATCAACAAGGCCATTTTCGCCACCGGCAACGACGACCTGCGCCCGGTGATGAGCGGCATCCTCTTCGAATTCACCGACGAGGACCTGCGCTTCGTGGCCACCGACGCCCATAAGCTGGTCCGCTACAAGCGCACCGATATCCAGGCTCCCAAGGCCGCCAGTTTCATCGTGCCTAAGAAGCCGCTGAACCTGTTGAAGGCCTCGCTCCTGGGCAGCAACGCCGACCTCTCCATTGAATTCAACGAGAACAACGCCGCCTTCCGCTTCGACAACACGGTGCTCGTGTGCCGCCTGATCGATGGCAAGTACCCGAACTACGAGGCGGCGATCCTAAGCAGAACCTGAACAAGCTCACCATCGACCGCGCCACCTTCCTGAGCACCGTGCGCCGCGTGAGCATATTCGCCCACAAGACCACGCACCAGGTGCGGCTGCACATCACCGGCAGCCAGCTTGCGGTGAGCGCTGAGGATCTGGACTTCGCGAACGAGGCCAACGAGAAGCTCACCTGCACCTACGAGGGCGAGGAGATCACCATCGGCTTCAACTCGCGCTTCCTCATGGACATGCTCAACAACATGGAGAGCGAGCATGTGAACCTGGAGATGAGCGCGCCCAACCGCGCAGGCATCCTCCTGCCCGGCGAGGCTGGCGAACCCGGCGAAGACGTGCTGATGCTTGTGATGCCGGTGATGCTGAACAACTGAGCGTGCAGCGCGAGCGGACTTCGGCACCGTACTTGAAATCACTGCTGCACTGAATTCCGAACCATGAACAAGCTCGCCTTAGCCCTACCGCTCCTCATTGCCCTTACCGCCAACAAGTGCGCGCAGAAAGGCATGGACACCGCCAGCCTGAAGGAGAAGAAATGGGTGGTTGAGACACTGAACGGCATGCGTCCAGAATTGCCCGATGGCACGGAGCGCCCGTGGCTGAAGCTCGAAGGCGACCGTCTGCAAGGCTTCGGTGGTTGCAACGCGCTGATGGGTGGCTATGCCATGGAAGGCAGCAAGTTGAGCTTCTCCGACATCGGCAGCACCAAGAAGTATTGCGAGGGCGTGCAGCCCACGGAGAACGCCGTGAAACAGATGCTCGGCCAAGTGGACAGCTTCCGCCTCGATGGCAATCAGCTGCGCTTGCTCGGTGCTGGCAAGGAGCTGGCCTCGCTGGTGGGCGAGTAGGATCAATCGTCCCAGGTAGTGCTCACATTGCCTGGCCTCCCAGCCTGTTCAGCCAGCTTCCGCCTCCAGATCAATTCCGCTTCGTTCACGTCATCGCCTTCGGCAGGTCCGTCGGCAGGAGGTTCTTCGTCCTCTTCATCGGCGAAACTGGGCTTCGGATCCATCACAGCTGGTGGAAGCGCGCGATAAGCGAAGGCTAGCGCCACCCCGGAGATCGCGCCCCAGAGGTGGCTCTCCCAACTCATGTGCTGCATATCGGGCAGTATGCCCCAGATCAAGCTGCCGTAATAGAAACTGATGAGCAGTGCCAGTGCCATCAACGTGCGTTGCCGATGGAGCAATCCGCTCGTGAATAGGAAAGTGGCCATGCCATAGATCACGCCGCTGGCGCCGATGTGGAAGTTGGCGCGCCCCATGAGCCAGACGCCCAGCCCACCGATCAGCCACGTGAAGAACACCACGCGGATGGCCGTGCGCGGATAGAAGTACATGAGGCACCAGCCCAAGGCGATGATCGCCGTGGAGTTGTTGAAGAGGTGCTCCCAGTCGCCGTGCAGCAAGGGAGCCGCCAGTATGCCCCACAACCCTTGGGCTTCCCTAGGCTTGATCCCGAAGCGAGCAAGATCGAGCTGAAGGCCTTTATCGAGCAGCCAGATCGCCAACAGCACCACCACGCTAACGGCAGGCAGCAGCAAGGAGGTGAATCCGCGCCTGCGCTCTGCTGAAGCTTGATCCGTTACCGGCTGCATGGGCCGAAGGTGGCAACGACCGCGCCTCGGACCTGACAATGGACAGATCGGCAGAATGCTTGCCAGTTACCTTGCACCACCATCATGCGCATCGCCCCGCTCCTCCTTCTCGGCCTCGTAAGCATCGTGCTCATTGCAGCGCAGCGCCCGGCCTCCGTAACCGCCAACGACGAACAGGACCTCACCCCTGCCAGCGAATTGGCGCTGCTCATGCGCGAGATGGCCGCGCATGCAGATAGCGTGAAGGCCGGCCTCAATCGCGGCGACAGGCAATTGCCGCCCTACCCTGCGGGCGTGAGCAAACTGCTCACCGCCACGCCCACCAAGGACATGCACATCGACCCCATCACCTTTCCCACTTTCGGGAAGGATTACCAGGCCAAGGTGAAGGCCCTGTACAAGGCACCGCTGAAGCAACGCGCACAGGCCTACAATGCCCTCGTGCTCAGCTGCGCCAATTGCCATTCCACGCATTGCCCAGGGCCTATGATGCGGATCAAGAAGATGTACGTGAAGCTGGAAGGCTGAGAAGGAGCGCCCCGCAGAGCTTCGACCTTGATACACGTAGTGGCCGAAAACGCATCTTCGCCATCTCGCTGAATCGGGATAGTTATGTCATCGCGCGCCTTCGATCGCCGTACGCTCATGCTCGTGACCGTGGCCGCCCTCGGCTACTTCGTCGACATCTATGATCTGGTGCTCTTCAATGTGGTGAAGCGCGAGAGCCTCGAGTTCATCCTCGGCCAGGGCCATCCGGATATCAAGGACCGCGGCATCGACCTCTTCAACATCCAGATGCTCGGCATGCTGGTGGGTGGCGTGCTCTGGGGCGTGTGGGGCGATAAGAAGGGCCGCATCACGGTGCTCTTCGGCAGCATCCTTCTCTACTCCATCGCCAACATCGCCAATGCCTTCACCTTCGATCTGGTGAGCTATGGCGTGGTGCGCTTCATCGCTGGCGTGGGCCTCGCGGGCGAATTGGGCGCGGGCATCACGCTCATTGCCGAGACCATGCCCCGCGAGAAGCGCGGCTGGGGCACCATGATCGTGGTTACCGTGGGCGCGCTGGGCGCCGTGGCCGCAAGCCTCGTGGGCGGCTATGGCGATGGCATCAGCGCATTCATCGCATCCTTCACCGGCCATAGGCTGATGAATTGGCAAGTGGCCTACGTGGTGGGCGGCGCCATGGGCCTCACCCTGCTCGCGCTGCGCATGGGCACATTCGAGAGCGGGCTGTACAAGAGCGCCGAGCAAAGCGAAACGGTGCGTGGCAGCTTGCGCATGCTCTTCGGCGATCGCACCCGCGCGCTGCGCTACCTGAAGACGATCCTCATAGGCGTGCCCATCTGGTACGTGATCGGGCTGCTGGTGAGCCTGAGCCAGGATGTCTTCGTGCCCGAGCTCGGCATCGATACCAGCGCGCTGGACGATGCCGGCAAGCAGCGCATCAACGGCACCGCCATCCGCTACGCCTACATCGGCCTCAGCCTCGGCGATCTGCTGAGCGGGCTGCTGAGCCAATGGCAGCGCAGCCGCCGCAAGGTGATCATGCTCTACCTCGGCCTCAACCTCGCGCTCACGCTCTTCTTCCTCTTCGGCATGCGCGGCGCCACCATCGCCACGTACAACTGGGTGTGCCTCGCCTTGGGCATGGCAACCGGATACTGGGTCATCTTCGCTACGGTGGCCAGCGAGCAATTCGGCACCAACCTGCGCGGAACCGTGGCGATCACCGCGCCCAACTTCGTCCGTGGCAGCATCTACCCCATCACTTCGCTCTTCCGCGCACTGGTGGTGCCTGTGGGCAACATCACCGCAGCGCTGCTGGTCGGAGCGCTCTGCATCGGTGGGGCGTTCTGGGCCGTGCGGCGCAGCAGCGAGACCTTCAGCAGGGACATGGATTTCGTGGAACGCTAGCCGTTCGAACCCGCTATCGCAACAAGGTGATGTGCCCCATCACCTCGCGCGCATCCTGGTAAAGCAAGCGGTAGCCCAGCTTGTACACGTACACGCCATCGGGCGCGGGGCCTCCGCCAGCGGTGCCATCCCACGCTTTCAGCGGATCGCTGGTGGCATACACGAGCTCGCCCCAGCGGTTGAAGATCATCATCGAGAAATCCGTGGGCATGCATTCGCCGCTCCAGGTCCATGCATCGTTCTCATTGTCGCTGTTGGGCGTGAATGCGTTGGGCACCCAAACCTTGCATGAATCGGAGCAATCGATCACGGGCACATCGCGTTCCACCACCACCACGCCGCAGGTGAGCGCCACTTCGAGTCGAACGTGAACCTCTCCTTCCTTGTCGAAGCGAACCTCGGGGTGGATCAATGTGGTCGGCTGAGCCGCGGTACCGAAATCCCACACCGCGGATACGATCACCGAATCGGCGATCAAGGTGAATCGCGCGGGCTCTTGCAGGCAGCGCGCATCCACCTCGAAATCGGCGCTGCAAAGGCACTCCACGTTCGTTACCGTGGCCATGGCCTCATCGGCACAGCCCGCAGCATCGATCACGTTGATCACATAGGTGCCACTATCGGCCACCGCTGTGGGATCGGCGATGGGCGAACCGTCGAGCGTGAAGCTGGCATTCAGCCCGGCAACGGGGAACACCGAAGTGAGGTCGACTGATTGCCACGGGCAGAGCGTGAACGATTGATCGGCACCAAGCGATGGATTCGCGTTCACCGTGAGCGAGGCCCATGCGGTATCGGTGCAATTGAATGCATTCGAGACAACCAAGCGGTAATCGCCCGAAGCCATAACAGCAGCTGGTGCAGCCACCGCAGCGCCATTGAGCGACCATGCTTCCGTAAGACCACTTGTGTTGTACAGCGTTGTAAGGTCGTAGCTCTCGCCTGCGCAAATGGTCATGGCCGCATCGGCGCCCAATGCCGGCGACGGATCGAAACCGACAGTGACCACCGCTGTGGCCGTGCAGTTGGCCGCATTGGTAACGGTAAGCGTGTAAGCACCGCCCACAGCAACAGCGCTCGGATCGGCTACGGTGGCACCACCTAATGTCCAATTGGCGGCATTCGCACCAGTGGGGTATAGCGAGGTCAGGTTCACCGTGGTGCCAACGCACGCTGTCACTTGCTGGCTAGCGCCCAGCACCGGATTCGCCGAGACGGTCACCGTCACATCCGCATCATCGGCGCAGCCATTCGCATCGGACGCCGTGAGCGTGTAAGTGCCTGCTGCATTCACCGCGTTCGGGGTGGCCACCGCATTGCCATTGAGTGTCCACTGCACCGAAAGTCCTGTGGTGGTGTAATAGTTGGTCAGATCAACGCTTGCACCTGCGCAAATGCCTGCGGCGGCATCGGCACCGAGCACTGGCGAAGCCCAATCCGTTACCACCACTTGCGCCGTGCTGGAACAGCCGAGCGCATCGGTTGCCGTCAACAGGTAATTGCCGCCGGTGCTAATGGCGCTGGCATCGGGCACGGCGTTGCCGCTTTCGGTCCACGTGGTGCTCATGCCCGCCGTGTTGTATAGCGCGGTGAGGTCGGCCGTGGTGCCGCTGCACAGCCCGATGCTTTGATCGGCGCCCAGCACTGGCAGCGCTTGTACGGCGAGCACAGCATCAGCAGCATCAACGCAGCCATCGGCGGTGGTAACGGTCAAGGTGTAGGTGCCAGGCGCATCGGCAGCAATGGGCGCGGCAACGGCATTGCCACCGAAGCTCCACGCGGCTGGCATGCCTTGGGTATCGAAGAGCGCAGTGAGATCGATGCTGGAGGACTCGCAGATCGTAACCGCCTGATCCGGACCCAGCAGCGGCGCAGCAGCATTGCTCAGGGTCACTTCTGCCACATCGTTGCAGCCGTTGTTCATGGCGGTGATCACGTACACACCGGGCGCGGTGGCAGCGGTGGCCGATAGGTTGGAGATGGATGCGCCATTGAGCGTCCAGTTGTGCGAGGAAGCTCCAGCAAGGTTGAAGAGCGCGGTAAGATTAACGGGAGCAGCTCCACTGCAATGCGCAAGCGCCTGATCGGCCCCTAGGTTGATCAACGGTGCCGCAGAAAGGTTGAACCCCCCATAATAGCTGCACGCCATGAACCAGTCATACACGTACACCTGATAGGCGCCGGGCGTACTCACCACATAGGGCGGCGGCACCAGGTTCCAGTTCGGGTCATACACCTCAATCGTACTGCTCGGATCCCAGCCCCACATGGTTTGGAAGCCGCTAAGCACATCAACCGGATCCACCTGCCCGCAGCTAACCGCTCCCATCATACCCATATCAATCGTGCATGGTGGCGGAGGTCCTGAGGCGAAGCCGAAGGCAAAGCCACCCGTTCCCGTGCCGCCCTGGAACCAACCGGGCGACCATGTGCCGCCAGGTCCTGTGCCACCGTTGGCGCAGGCGGTATCGATCACGGTGATGGTCCACGTGCCATTGGCATTCTCACCTGTGAAGGCGTCGAAGGTGCCGCCCTGCGGCCAGTAGTAATTGGTGAATGGCGCCGATGCCGTGGTGATGTTGTTCCACCCGTAGTAGGTGAAGTGCGTATTGGTGTAGTTCTGCCCACCCGCGCCATTGAATGCCGAGAGCAGCAAGCTGGTGCCCTGCGGCGAAGTGAGCGTGATCATCAGCGTTTGCGGATGGTCGCTGGTGATGTTGACGAGCAGGTCGTCGAGGTAATAGCCCGTGCTCCAGCCATTGGGCGATACCAGCCAGCCGATGCCGGTTACGTTGGCGGTGAAGGTGCTCGTATCGCACAGCGGAATGGGGCCGCTGGTGAAGGGGATGTACTGCGCGTTACCAGGCACCGCTGCGGCCAAGGCCACGGCTGCAACCATGTGCCTCACCATCCCCTTGTTCAACCGGGTTGCCATGCTCATGAGCCGCAAAGCTCACATTCTGTGGTGATGTGACGCGGTGGGGGGAAATTGGTTGCTTGGGGGGGCGGCTATGCTCGGCTGTGAATTGAACGGGCACTCGCTCGCTGCTTCTTACCTCATGCATCGAAGGTGCTGGTCGGAGGTTGCTCTTGCGGCCCATGATTCCGATGGCGCATGTTCCCCAAAGTAGCTTCGCGCCCGCAACAAGCGCATGAAGCCGATGCGCCATCGCATGGAAAGGAACCGAAGCAACCAGGAGCCAGGCATGCGAACATGGGGCGTGCGCGCGGGTCTGCTCCTGCTGACGCTGTGCTTCATGGCTGCCGCGCCCTTCGGGCATCTGGCTGTCGCTTCCGGAGCATGGTACGTTGATCACGAGGCGCAGCGATTCGGTGCAATCGCCCAAGGTGGCTTGCACCTCCAAGCGACCGGGCCCTCGGAAAACGTGGTGCCCGGCATCTGTAATCCGCCTTCATCAACCGCCAAGGACCGCACCAGCGGCTTCGCGGTGAGCCTCAAGGCCAGCCAACGCGAGGTGCGCACCGCTGCCGCGCGATCGGACGTGCTTGCGCACAGCAGCATGGTGCCGCTGCGCAGGTGGGCGCTGCTCTTCCCTTTCCATTTCTTCTGGTGATGGTGTGATGCGCTGGCAGGCCTCGCTGGGCGCTGCCGAACACGTTCTGGGCTGCGCCATCGCGCGCGGTCCGCAGGCATCATTCATCAACCAACAAGACAACAACAATGGAAATCGACGGAGCCACCGCCGTAATCGGCATCATCAGCGTGGCGCTTTTCGCACTGCCCTTCGCACTCGATTACCGCCGACGCTCACGCAAGCGCTCAGAACAACTGAGCGCCCTGCAGGCCTTGGCGCTCGGGAAGCAATGCGCCATTCACCAGCATGAGGCCTGCGGCGATGACGTGCTTGGCCTCGATACGCAACGCAAGATGCTCTTCCACCTCCAGTGAGCGCGAGGGCCGCACCAGCACGCAGGTTGTCCCGCTCGCGCATGTGCACACGTGCCAGGTTGCCAGGACCGAACGCGGCCGGAAAGGTGCGCATGAGGAGAACAGCATCGACCGCATTGAACTCAGCTTCACGTCGAAAGTCAAGAGTTGGCCCGGCGCCAGTATCCTGCTATTCAACACGAGCTACGGCACGCCTCTGAATGGCGAGCTGCAATTCGCCGAACGATGGGTTGGGCTGGTAAATGGGATGCTGAAAGGATAAAGCTGAGATGGACAGAGGGGGGCGTTCTTCCAGCCCCCCTCCGGTCCCAAACAATTCATCTGGCGGTTGGCATGCGCTGCGCAGGTCTCGGACACCGGAGCGCAGGGCCTTGTTGGAGTGCGGCTCGTTGATCATCCAAAGAGCTGCGATTGATGTGGTGGTGCCCATAGCTAGTGCTCATCGGCGACCAGAAGAAGCGCTTCTGAGTAAGGGATGAAGCTCAGGCGCCACCGCGACCATACTCAGCCTTGCGAATTGGCCCGGATAGAGCAATCCACCTCAATCAACGCGTACAGCTTTCACCAATCGGATGCTTCTCCACCTAGCAGCAATGTCATTCGTTCGTTCTTCCAAGGACTGCGAGCCACGAATCTGAAGCCCCTGGGAAAATCCCTCCCTCGAAAAAGCAACGCCCCCAGACCCGAAGGCCCAGGGGCGCTGGAGAGATCATGATTCGTATCGGGCCCAAAACTGTGCATTGCGGCACCCCCTCATCCAATAGAACCTAAGTTACCCCGCCGCATCGATCCTTTCCGCACCTTAGCGCACCTCCCCTTTCATGCCGAACCACATGACCGCATTGCCCCGCTGGATACTCGCACGGCCATTGCTGCCGGTCGCAGAAACCGAGGGCCACAGCCGCATCTGGGCCTTCGCATGGATCGGGGCGTATGCCATCGCCAGCCTCGTGTACGGATTCCTGAGCGACGCGCCGTGGGACGACGACTGTGTGGTGCGCTACTTCCATGCGCGGGAGGCCTGGCGCGATCCCACGCACTTCTTCAGCGTGTGGAACCGCCCGCTCTTCATGGTGCTCTTCGCGCCCGCCGCGCTGATCGGCCGCGAGGCCATGATGCTGCAGATGATCGCCCTGAGCGCATGGAGCGGATGGCTGCTCTACCGCTCGCTGCAGCGCATGGGCTATGGCCATGCGCATGGCGTGCTGCCCTTCTTCTTCTTCCAGGCCTTCTACTTCACCATCTCGCGCAACTTCCTCACCGAGCCGGTGGCCGTGGCGGTGACCTGCCTCGGGCTGCACGCCATGGTGCATCGGCGCTGGACGCTCTTCGCGGTGCTGGGCGGCCTGCTTCCGCTGGCGCGCTTGGAGCTCGCGGTGATCCTGCCCATCTGGGCGCTGGTGCTGTTGCAGGCCAAGGAATGGAAACGCATCGCGTGGATGGCCGTGCCGTTGATCGTGCTCATGGTGCTCGGCTACTTCGTGAAGGACACCACCGACCCGCTATGGCTGGTGAAGGAGACCTTGGGCAAGGAGGGCAAGAACCGCTACGGCTACCGCGAGGTATGGCACTATACGCAGCGCTTCGCCTATGTGATCGGTCCGGTGATCTTCTTCTTCCTCATCATCGGCACGCTCGAGCGCGTGATGCGCCGGAGGCTCGACCTCTTCGTGCTCGGTCAGGGCGTCGCCATCCTCGCGCTCTACATCGTCTTCTCCTCGAAGCTCGACATGGGCAACTCGGCGGGTTTCCTGCGCAACCTCATCCCGATGACGCCATTCCTGGCGGTGCTCGCGCACGAAGGCTTCCTCGCTTGGCTGGGCCTGCCGCATCGCGTGGCATTGGCAGCGCAGGCCGAAGCACCGGCGCCTCGCAACGACAAGAAGCGCACGAAATCAGAAGCCGCACCCGCGAAGGAAGGTTCGACCGCTTGGGCGCTGGGTCGCGTCTTCCTCTTCGGCGCTTTGGCGCTCGCGCTGCTCTGGTTCTTTTTCAGCAAGCAGCTCGAGAGCCACCACAAGATCTCGAAGGTGACCGACCGATTGCCTGCGATGCTCGGCAGCGCCTTGCTCATCGTCGGTTTGGTGCTCGCCATCCTGCAACGCAAACGCGACCTGCCCCAGCTGCTCACCTCCACGCTCGCGGCCATCGTGCCCTTGACCGCGCTCGCCTTCACGCTTTGGACCGAACGGCCCGATGCGCACTTGAACCCCGAGCGCAAGGCCATTACTGAACTGAGCACGCTGTACCGCAAGAGCTACCTGCGCGAATGGCCGCTGTACGCCAACCACCGCTGGTTCTTCTGGCCACAAGACCTCGGTTATCCCGATGCCAAGCGCTACCGCACCTTGAACAAGGCCGCGCTTGACACTGCCGAAACGAGCAGCGTGGTGCTCTGGGAGAACCACTACTCGAACCGCTTGCACGGCGACCTGCAGCTCGATGCCATGTATAAGCGCTCCGACGTGGTGGAGCTCGCCCATGCGGTGAGCAAGGACCGCAAGGCTGTCGTATGCCTCTTCCAGAAAACCAACGGCACCGCGGAGAATGCCGAAGCGCTGCGCGAACGATTCATGCGCGAGCATCCGGAGAGCTTCCACGCGCAATACGCGCTTCACCTGGAGGAACTGCGAAAGCTGCGCTACCCTCAGGCGCTAGAAGCGGCGCGTGCCATGCAGCGGATCGACAGCAGCAATGTGGAAGGTTACCTCTCCGAAGGCCAGGCCCACTTCAACATGGGCAATTACACCGATGCGATCGCCGCGTTCACCCGTGCGCGCAAGAAGGCCCCGCGGCTGCATGAGCTCGACTACAGCATCGCGCTGAGCCGCGTGCGCATGAATGATTACGCGGGAGCCGTGAGCTCAGCGCGCGCATTCGTGAAGCGCAACCCCGATTCGTTCGAGGGCCACGAGCTCCTTGGCACCGCCTATTGGTACATGCAGAAGCTCGATAGCGCGGTGATCGCCTTCGATGCGTGCATCCGGATCAAACCGAACGCGGCCAACGGATGGCTCAATCGCGCGAGCTGCCGGATCAACGAGCAGCGCTGGAACATGGCGCTGAACGACCTCGATGCCGCTTTGCAGCGCGATCCCACCAACGGCATGGCCCAGACCAACCGGGGCATCGCCCTGATCGGCTTGGGGCGCAAGGATGAAGGATGCGCGATCTTGCGCCAGCGCGCCGCGCAAGGCGATGCCACCGCCATGCAACGCTTGGTCTCGTGCGGGCAATGATGAACGGTTGAGCGCCATGGCGCGGGCCTTGCCCCTTCGGTGAGCCGACTACCTTCGGCCACCCTCACGCTTAGAAATCATCCGATGAAAAAGTCGATCGCGCTCCTCGCGCTGCTGATATCCTGTTCCGCCACCGCCCAGCAAACCCTCACCAACAAAGACATCTGGTCCAGTCCGCTCTTCAGCTCGGAGATGGTGGGCGGCTTGGCCAGCATGAAGGATGGCCTGCACTACACCGTGCTCGAGGAAGAAGGCGGCCAAGCGGTGCTGAACCAATACGCCTATCGCACCGGCGCTAAGGTGGCCACCTTGGTGAAGGCGAGCGAGCTGGTTCCAGCGGGCGCGAAAGAGCCCATCGAGATCGAAGGCTACAGCTTCAGCGGCGATGAGAAGAAGCTGATGATCGAGACCAGTAGCGAGCCGATTTACCGCTACAGCTCATTCGCATACAACTATGTATTCGACCGCACAAGCAAGAAGCTGGTGCCGCTGAGCGATGTGAGCAAGGCCAAGCAGCGACTGGCCACCTTCAGCCCCGATGGCAGCAAAGCCGCTTTCGTGCGCGACAACAACCTCTACGTGGTGGAACTGGCCACCATGACGGAAGCGCAGATCACATTCGACGGCGAATGGAACAAGGTGCTGAATGGCGCCACCGATTGGGTGTACGAAGAGGAATTCACCCTGGTGCAGGGCTACGCCTGGAGCCCCGATGGAAGCAAGCTCCTGTTCCTGCGCAGCGACGAGAGCGGCGTGAAGGAATTCGACCTCACCCTGTACAAGAACCAGCTCTACCCGAGCGAGTACCGCTTCAAGTATCCGAAGGCCGGCGAGGACAACAGCGTGATCTCGCTGCACATCCGCGACCTCAGCACAGCCGTCTCCTACAGCATCCCGCTCGGCACCGAAGAGACCGACATCTACCTGCCGCGCCTCGGCTTCACGTCGAAAGGCGAACCCTGGTTCATGCGCATGAACCGCTTGCAGAATGAAAAGGTGATCTGCACCGTGAAGCTGCCGCCGCCCGGCACCAAGGCGCGTCCACTACCCACCGAGGTGTACAAGGAGAACAGCAAGACCTATGTGGAAGTCACCGACGACCTCTTCTTCCTGGCCGATGGCAGCGGTTTCATCCTCACCAGCGAGAAGGATGGCTGGAACCACATCTATCGCGTGAACCTGAAGGATGGCTCGCAGCAACAACTCACGCGTGGGGCGTGGGACGTTACCGGCGTGAAGGGCATCGATGAGAAAGCGCAGCGCGTGGTGTTCACCGCAGCCAAGAGCGCGCCGGAGAACCAAGAGGTGCTGGCAGCACCATTGAGCGGAAAGGGAGTGATGCAGCTATCTCCCATCGGGGGCATGAACGACGCGGAGTTCAGCACGGGCTTCCGCTATTTCATAAACACCCGCAGCACCTTGAACACGCCGCCCGTGATCACGCTGCACGATGGCAATGGCAAGCAGGTGAAGACCTTGAAGGACAATGCCAAGCTGGCGAAGACCGCCGCCGAATACGGCATGCAGCCGCGCGAGTTCTTCACCTTCACAACAGACGAGGGCGTTGAGCTGCGCGGCTGGATGATGAAGCCCAAGGGATTCCAGAGCCGCGAGCGTTACCCGGTACTGGTAACGCAGTACAGCGGGCCGAACAGCAACCAGGTGCTCGATCAATGGGGCG
The DNA here is from genome assembly GCA_016713865.1 of Flavobacteriales bacterium. Classification (GTDB taxonomy): domain Bacteria; phylum Bacteroidota; class Bacteroidia; order Flavobacteriales_F; family PHOS-HE28; genus PHOS-HE28. Next base: position 108,331 of record JADJOG010000001.1, read on the forward strand.
GCCGCAACAGCTTATGGCACAGCATGCTCACGCAACAGGGCTACATCGTGGTGTGCGTCGATCCCCGCGGCACGGGCCACCGCGGCCGCGATTTCCGCCATATCACGTACGGCGAGCTGGGCAAATACGAGACGACCGATCACATCGCCGCTGCCCAATGGCTGGGCCAGCAGCCTTGGGTGGATAAGGAGCGGATCGGCATCTGGGGCTGGAGCTACGGCGGCTACATGAGCAGCCTGTGCATCACCAAGGGCGCCGACCTCTTCAAGGCCGCCATCGCCGTGGCACCCGTGACCAACTGGCGCTACTACGACAGCATTTACACCGAGCGCTATATGGGCCTGCCCAAGGACAACGGCAAGGGCTACGACGACAACAGCCCGGTATTCCATGCGGCCAAGCTCAAGGGCAACTACCTTTTGATCCACGGCCTCGCCGACGACAACGTGCATTACCAGAACGCCGCCGAGATGACCAATGCGTTGGTGAAGGCCAACAAGCCCTTCGATCAGTTCATGTACCCCGACCGGAACCACGGCATCTACGGAGGCACCACCCGCCTGCACCTGTATGAGATGATGACCGAGTGGCTGAAGCGCCACCTCTAGTGCCGGAGCGGCTAGTGATGGTCCGCGCCGCGCGTGCATGCCGATCGCGGAATATCCTTCCGACTATATTGGCGCGCCTTCCGGCTCCCCTTGGGCCGAACGGCCTTAACCCAAACCTTCACGCATGAACGCTATTGCTGAGGCGCCCAAGAAGCACCCGAAAGGACTGTACGTGCTGTTCACCACTGAGATGTGGGAGCGCTTCAATTTCTACCCGGGATGCGCGCCATCCTCTCGCTCTTCATCGCCGAGGCACTGGCCTACGGCTCCAAGGAATCGGCCATCTTCTACGGCGGTTTCCGCTAGGCTGTGCTACCTCACTCCCATGCTCGGCGGCTACATCAGCGACCGTTTCCTCGGTAACCGCAATTGCATCCTGTTGGGCCGGCCTGCTCGGCCGTCGGGCAGATGCTGCTCTTCTTCAGCGCGTCGCTCTATTCGGACAAACTGGAGCTGGCGCGCACCATGCTCTGGGTGGCGCTGCTCACCATCATCTTCGGGAATGGCTTCTTCAAGCCCAACATCTACCTTCCTCGATGGTGGGCCCCTCTACCCGGAGCAACGACAATCGCCTCGATGCCGCCTTCACCATCTTCACGGCATCAACATCGGCGCCTTCCTCGGCAACTTCATCTGCAGCACCGTAGGCGACATCAAGGTGGATGGGGTCCGCGACCTGAGCGCGCGTTCAAGTGGGCTTCATGGCCATGGCGTGGCCATGCTGCGGCCACGGCGACCTACGTGCTGAAGAACCGCTACATCGTCACCCCGGAGGGCGCTCCGATCGGCAACAAGCCCACCTTCAGCAACGCGCCGCTGGTGAAGGCGCCGAGAGCGAGAGCGCATTCAAGCATGACCTCGATCCCGCGATCACCTTGGCATTGACGATCGGTCTCACGCTTGTGTTCCACTACCTCAATCTGACCCACTGTTGAGGTGCAGAACCCGATCAAGGTCTGGCTTTACCCCTTCATCTATGCTGCCGGACTGGCGCTGGCCTATTTGATCATCGCGGATAAGACCATCACCCGGATCGAGCGCGACCGCATCACTGGTGCTCCATGTGGTCTGCTTCTTCGTGATCTTCTTCTGGGCCTGTACCGAGCAGGCGGGCAGTTCGCCCTCCTTCATCGCCGACCCACAAGACGGACACCAACCTGTTCGGCTGGAACAGCCCCAGCCAAGTGCAGAACTTCAACGCCATCTTCATCATCCTCTTCGCATTCCCCTTGACTGGGTCTGGGCATGCAGTTGGGCCAAGCGCGCGATCCCATCGCCCCGGTAAGAGCAGGCATCGGCCTCCTGCTGATGGCGGTGGGCTACTTCATCCAACCCAAGCCGTTGATGGCCTATCCAACACTGCCGCAGATCGAGCATATGGACGCATTAATCACTTTCCCTCTTCCACACTTGGGGCGAGCTCTGCCTGTCGCCTATCGGCCTTTCGCTCGTGAGCAAGCTCTCGCCTAAGCGTTTCGCCAGCATGCTCATGGGTGTATGGTTCGTGAGCAGCGCGGCGGGCTATGCGCTCACCGGCACCTTGGGGTCGTTGCTCCCGCCCACTGGTCCCAAGTACATCGAGGCCGAAGCTGCCGGCATCGACCTGAAGGGCATCTTGGAGAAGACCGTTGTGCCCACCGCTGATCAGATTGCTGCCCTCGATGCGATGAAAATCGCCACCGCGTATCCCAAGTTCGCGGGCTTCACCATCACAAACCTGTACGACTTCGTCATGATGTTCGTGCTTCTCTCACTGATCGCCGGCTTGTTGCTTCTCGCCCTGAGCCCCATGCTGAAGCGCATGATGCACGGCCGTGGCTGAACCGGCACGATCCTTGAAACCGCGCGCGCACCGAACACCCATGATGAACCGAATCGCCCTCTTGCTGCCCGCTGCCCTCCTCGCAGCTGGCCTTGCCGCACAAACACCAGCACCCGTCAGCCCCAAGCTGATCAAGTGGATGAGCATGGAAGAGGCACAGGCCGCCGCTAAGAAATCGCCCAAGCCCCTCTTCGTCGATGTGTACACCAGCTGGTGCGGCCCCTGCCGCATGCTCGATGCGCGCACCTTCGCCGATGCCCGTGTGGCCGACTACGTGAATGGCCATTTCTATCCGGTGAAGTTCAACGCCGAGAGCGGCGAGCCGGTGACCTTCAAGGGCCAGAAGTTCGAGAACCCGGATTTCAACCCCGCCATGCAGCAAGGCCGCAACGGCACGCACCAGCTCACCATGGCTATAGCCAATGTGCAAGGCCGCATCGCTTATCCCACGATCGTTTACCTCGATAGCGACCTGAACGTGCTGGCACCGGTGCAGGGGCTCATGGATCCACCGCAGATCGAGCCCATCCTGCATTACTTCGGCGATGGGCACTACAAGAACCAGGATTACCAAGCCTTCCTGAACGGCTTCAAAGGCAAGTGGACAGGCCAGTGATCATGCCTTGATCGCATTGCGAAGCCCCGCCAACGCGGGGCTTCGCTGCTTTTCGCGAACAGCACTGCGGAGGTGCTTGTTCGGCAGCTACTTTAGCGGCCATTCCAAAACAACCACCCTTTCAAGTAACGGCGATGAGCGAGAAGGCGCAGATCATCCTCAACGGCAAGACCTACGAATTCCCTGTATTCACGGGCTCCGAAGGCGAGAAGGCCATTGATATCAGCAAGCTGCGCGATGAGACGGGGTACATCACCCTCGACTTCGGCTACAAGAACACCGGTGCCACCACCAGCGCCATCACCTTCCTCGATGGCGAGGAGGGCATTTTGAGCTATCGCGGTTACCCCATCGAGCAATTGGCCGAGCAAGCCAGCTTCGTCGAAGTGGCCTACCTGCTGCTCTTCGGCGAGCTGCCCAACAAGAAGCAGCTCGAGGAATTCGAGGGCAACATCCGCTATCACTCGCTGGTGCACGAGGACATGAAGCACTTCTTCGAGTTCTTCCCGAGCAACGCCCACCCCATGGGCATCCTCTCGGCCATGGTGAACTCGCTGAGCACCTTTTACCCGCGCAGCCAGGATCCGCACCGTCCGCAGCACGAGGTGATGCGCACCGTGTACCGCTTGATCGCCAAGATGCCCACCCTGGCGGCGATCAGCTACAAGAACAACTTGGGCCACCCCTACATGTACCCCAATAACAAATTGGGCTACGTCGAGAATTTCCTGCATATGATGTTCGCCATGCCCACCGAAGAGTACACGGTGGACCCCGTGGTGGCCAACGCGCTGAACACCCTGCTGATCCTGCACGCCGACCACGAGCAGAACTGCAGCACCAGCACCGTGCGCATCGTGGGCAGCAGCCAGGCCAACCTTTACAGCGCTGTGAGCGCTGGCATCGCTGCCCTCTGGGGCCCGCTGCACGGCGGCGCGAACCAAGAGGTGATCGAGATGCTCGAGACCATCCGCAACGATGGCGGCGATATCCAGAAATGGGTGGACAAGGCCAAGGACAAGAACGACCCCTTCCGCCTCTTCGGCTTCGGTCACCGCGTGTATAAGAACTTCGATCCGCGCGCCCGCATCATCAAGAAGGCCTGCGACGATGTGCTGAAGAAGATGGGCGTGAATGACCCGGTGCTCGAGATCGCAAAGTCGCTGGAGGAGATCGCCCTCAAGGACGATTACTTCGTGAGCCGCAAGCTCTACCCCAATGTCGATTTCTACAGCGGCATCATCTACCGCGCCATCGGCATCCCCACCCGCATGTTCACCGTGATGTTCGCTCTGGGCCGCCTGCCCGGCTGGATCGCGCAGTGGAAGGAGATGGTGGAGAACAAGGAGCCCATTGGCCGCCCACGCCAGATCTACACCGGCGCCACCAAGCGCGACTACGTGGCGCTGAAGGACCGGAAGTGAGCCGTATGGCTTCAGCATCGTTTGCATGCAGAACGAGAAAATCATCGTTGAAGAGGCCTTTCTCTCCTACTTCAAGAAACCGCTGAAGCCTTTTGCCGAGGTCGCCCAACTCTTCAAGGACGAGGCTGCCTATATCAAGTACCTGAAGAAGGCGCTGTATTTCACCAAGGCGGTTATTGAGCCTTTGGGGAAGAAAGGCATGAGGGCAGACGATGCCATTCTGGATCTTGCTTCGGGCGATGGACAGATGTCGCTTGCCCTCGCCCTTCTTGGCTACCATCGCATCATCCTGTTCGACATGGATGAGAAGCGGCTTGGATTCGCCAAGCGTGTCATACAGGCGTTCGTTCCCGGCATGGAGGTGCGTGCGATCTGCGCATCGGCCACCGAGCTGGAAGGAAGCTTCGATGTGCTGATCTGTTATCAGACCATCGAGCACCTTTCAGACGAAGGCAACTACAGCATCGCCAAGCGTGCATGCCAAGTGGAGTTCCTGCGCAAGGTCAACAGATCCATCACGAAGCTGTGCTACTTCAACGCACCGAATTGGAGCTTTCCGATTGACGGCCACGACACCGGGAAGCCCTTCTTCCATTGGCTACCCATGCCGGTGAAGAAATTCCTGATCGGCAAGAAGTACATCAAGTGCTCATGGCCGGGCATCTGCGTGCCTGTTTCGGTCAGTTTCCTCGAACGGCACCTCGATCAATTCAAGCTGGCTTCGCGCTATCACGCTCACGACAGCATGAAGGAGCATTTGGCCAGCCGCGCACCATTCGATTACATGGGAGGCCTGATTCCTGCATGGGATGGCGGCCCGTTGCCCTGGAAGAAGAAACTGTTCGGCGGCTTAGCGCGATTGATGGGCGCGCGCGTGCAGAATCTGATGCCGGTATTGAGCCTTGTCCTCGAGCATCGCGCGGCGCAGGACTCGCAGGCCTGAACGACTCGCTAAGGATTACGCCAGTCCTGAAGAGCCAACCTGGTTCGTTTACATCGCGCTTGGAATTCACCTCCTGACGGACATCAGTCCCCGATGCGACACGCATCACATTCAACTGACCCGTGTCAGGCTTCCTTGCGCTCACGAAACACGGTTCCGATTCTCCGGATAGATGCCCGCAACGGCTCTGGCGTAGTCGGAACCAATGCCCATCTTTGTTCATCACCCATGTTGCCGCATCAGCAACAGCAGAACCAAACCAACCCCATGAGCACCACAACCGCACCAGCCCGCAAGCGCATCGGCGAACTCCACTTCGACCACATGGAATGGATCAACGCGCTGAAGTTCTACAAGGACGAGATCGGCATCTTCGAGCACCGCTTGGAAGACATCGTGCGATTGAACAACAAGCAGGAGATCATGGCCGAGCTGGAGCATTTCCAGAACCAATTCATTAGGGAGAAAGAGGTGATCGATGAATTGCGCCACGACATCAAGCAGCAGGAGAACCTGCTCGAGAAGGAAGCGAAGGACCATCCAGTGGCCATCGACCATCGCTATTTCACCGACCATTCGGAGCTGCGCGAGCGCTTCGCGACCTTTGAGCGGCTGTACCGCGAGCTGAAGGTCGAGTTCCAGCGCTGGCTCGCGCAACGCATGTGAGCCGCACGCCCGTTTCAGGGCATGCGATGCGCCGCTTTACCTTCGCCGCACAAACCAAGAACCATGAAGAAGACCATCGGCCTCGTGCTCTGGCTGCTCGCATTCCTGATCCCCTTCCGTTTCGCCATCCTCGATACCGATGACCTCGTGCTCGAGAGCGGCCGTTCGAACAATACAGTCGGGCTGATCAGCTTCGTGGCCATGCTCGCGCTGCTCTTCATCGGATACGCGTTGGTTGATTCCGCTAAGAAACCGAGCAGTGAAGGTCACGGCCACTAAGGCCGCATAGCGATGGCGCGCATCCTGCTCCCGACCGATTTCAGCCGCGCGCGGCTCTCAACGCTGCGCGTTACGGCATCCGGCTCTTCGGTGCTGACGGCAACGGCTTCGTCCTTTTGAACACTTACATGATGCCACGAGGCGCTGCCAGCACCATGTGGAACATGGACGACATGCTGGCGCGGGAAGCGCTGGCAGGAGCCGAAGCCTTCGCTGAGGTCGTGCGCAAGGAGTTCGCTGGCGAAGCCATCGATTTGAAGGTCGCTTGCGAGCATGGTGACCTCCCGAATGTGATTGAGCGCTATAAATCCGATCAGGAACCGCCTGCTTGCGTGGTCATGGGCACCCAGGGCGCGAGCGGATTGCAAGAGGTTCTCTTTGGCAGCAACACGGCTTCTGTGATCAAGCAAGGCAGCTTCCCGGTTATCGCCGTGCCTCGTGATGCCATCTTTAGCGCGCCCAAGCGGATCATGTTCGCGCATGACGGCGGCGCGGTGAATGAAACCGCCTTGTTGCCTTTGCTGCAGATCGCGCGCAGATTTGGCAGCGAGGTGCGCATCGTGCGTGTAGTGAATGAGGACTCGACGACACAGGCGAACGCGCACGATGCCGATCTCGAGCAACTCTTGCATGGACTGCAACATACCAGCCAGTTCTTGAGCCACGAGGAAGTGGAGACCGGATTGAGCGGGCTGGCAGCGCAGGCCAGCGCCGACATGCTCGTGGTGCTGCACCGCAAACGCAGCATTTTCCAGAGCCTATTCAAGCGCAGCACAGCCGCAGCATTGGCCATGCACACGCATCTCCCGCTGCTGGCCCTGCAGCACGTCGAGAACTGATGGCCAGCGGCGCTCTCTCGCGTGGCGCGTTGCCGCTATTCACGTTCAAGGGCATCCCAGTGCGGCTCCATTGGAGCTTCATCGCATTGCCGGTCTATATCGGCTGGTCAGCCTTCAATGAAGGCTTAGGTTGGGGTCATGTGGGCCTGCGATTGGCCATGGTCGCCATCGTCTTCGGCTGCGTGGTACTGCACGAATTCGGGCACGCGCTCACGGCACGTCGCTTCGGTGTGGGCACGCGCGACATCACCCTGCTGCCGATCGGCGGCGTGGCCTCCCTCGAACGCATGCCCGAGGAACCCCGCCAAGAGTTCTGGATCACTGTTGCAGGCCCTGCGGTTAATCTGGTGATCGCGCTCGTCGCCGTGATCATCATGGCCTTGCTGGGGCTCACGAGCATCTTCACCGACCTGCTCGTCGGCGGCGCTCCCGTCTGGAGCAATGCGCTGCTCTTCCTCGCCGCGATCAATATCTGGCTCTTCCTCTTCAACCTCATCCCGGCCTTCCCCATGGATGGAGGCCGGATACTCCGATCGGTGCTGGCTATGCGCATGCCGCGTGAACGGGCCACACGGATCGCCGCTGGGCTTGGGCGTGCTGTTGCGATCATCGGCATCGCCTACGCGCTCTATTCTCAACAGCCCTTCCTCGCGCTCATCGGTGTTTTCATTTTCCTCGCGGCTGGCGCCGAAGCGCGCAACGTGGCGCAGCGCGAGCACCTGCGCGGCATTCGCGTGCAGGAGGTGATGCGTACACGATTCTGGAGCATGGGCGCTGCTACCACCGTGCGGCATGCCACGCAAGAACTGCTGCAAGGTGGCGATACCGCCCTGATCGTGATCGGACTCGATGGGCTGCCCGTTGGCGTGCTGCACAAGCGCGACCTCATCCATGCGGTAGAGGCCGGTCGTGCCAATGACCGGCTCGTTGATCTGCCTCCGCGCGAAGCCCCGTCCGGGGGAATCGACGATGGCGCGCATGAGAGCACGGAGCGCATGATCCTGGCCGGGCTTCCGCTGCTCCCCGTCGTCCATGATCGGCGACTGGTGGGCGCGCTGGACCTCGCCACCCTCGACGAGTACATGCGCCTGCGGCGCGCGAACGAGAGCCCCGCACAGAACTGAAGCCACTGCACCCGGCTAGGCAGGTGTCATCAACAAAGCGCCCCGACCAAAGGCCAGGGCGCTGCATTTGATTGATCGTGGGACCTAAACCGGCTTGCGGAACAGGTAGCGGGTGATGAAGATGCCCGTACCACCCTTGCCTTCGGCTGCACTGTTCACACCGGTAGTAACCGTGTGCAATTCCCAACCCTCGCTGACGTATTGGTTGATCGTCTCCACAATGATCCGATCATTGTTGGCGATGTTCTTGAAGTTGATGCCCACCATGCTGTAGAAGTTGAGCAGATCCTTGCCCACTTCCTGATCACCAGAATCGCTGATGATCACCCGCGAACGGCCCAAGCCTCCGGGCACAACGCTCGCGATGGTGCTGAACTGGCGATACGTGTATGCAGCAGGTGCTGCTGGCGTGGGACGGAAGCTGTAGCCTAGGAAAAGGGCAACGGCGAACGACGCGCCGACTAGGAGAGAGCGAGAATCGAGTTTCATTGCTGGTACTGTGTTTGTGTGGGTTTCTGCTGAAAGGGTCCGTTACTTCGGGGCCCCAAAGCAAACAAAAGACCACAATCAAATGAACCGCTTCCTGATCTCCGCCGGCTTCGCGCTAGCTGCCTTGTTCACCCAAGGTCAGACCATGTTCCATATCAGCAACGTCACCATCAGCGAGAAGGACAACGTGCGCCGCGGACAGGATGTAAGCGCACAGGTGGTGGGCAGCGAAGGCCAGGACCGCCTGGTCATGTTCGATCAGGACGGCATGCGCGCCAAAGCCCAAGTGCGCATCCATACCCACAACTCCCGCCGCAGCAGTGTGAAGGATGGTGCCGTGTACGTCACCTTCGTCATCCATCTGAAAGTCGATGGGGATAACGACAAGCGCGAGGTGAAGAAGACCTTTTATGGCGACCAGGAGCGCATCACCCACTTCAAGGAGAAATTCACGATCAAGAAGGGCATCAACGTGCGTGTGATCACCGTTGAGTTCGACGGTAAGCTGGAATGAGTATCGGCGGCGCGCCTCGAGCATCTGTGATGATGCCGCCCTTGGCACATGGGCTCGCGTGGTTGCTGATATGCCTTATCGCTTTCGCTCCGGGTGTCGTCCAAGCTCAATCGGAGCAACTTGCACGCACCTTGGCATTGGGCAAAGCGCTTCAAGCCGCGAAAAGCGAAGCGGAACGCGACTCGATCAACAGCCTGCTCAAATCAGCCTTGCGGGCCACCCTCGACGCGCCCGATGGCCTGCACGTGAACTTGGACGAGCTGCCGCTCAGCCGTGTCGAAGCCGCCGATGGCCGCTTCAGGTTGATCACCTGGAATCTGCCGAAAGAGGACGGATCCCACGCCTACGAAGGGTTCCTTTTAGCCCGAAACGGCAAGGTCACCACGCTATTCGAGCTGCGCGACCAGACCAGATCGATCACGAATCCGGAACTAGCCGAACTGGGCCCGGAGCGGTGGTACGGCGCGCTCTATTACCAAGCCGTGCCAGTGAAACAAGGCGGTAAGACCTGGTACACGCTCCTGGGCTGGAAAGGGCATAGCGCCACTGAAACGCGCAAGGTGATCGAGGTGCTCAGCTTCCGGAGCGGCAAGCCGCGTTTCGGCGCGCCGATCTTCGGGAAACGTACAGACAGCGATGCAGGCGCTAGCAAATTGAAGGATCACCGCAAGGTGTTCGCATATGCCTTCAACGCGAGCATGCTGCTCCGCCATGAAGCCGAACAGGGCCGCATCGTGCTCGATCATCTATCGCCCTCTGCGCGCCGACCTAACCGGCAAGGGCGCCCTCATGGCCCCGGACATGAGCTTCGATGCCTACAAATGGCACAAGGGCAAATGGCTCCTTGAGCGCGACATCGACCTGAGGGATCCCAAGCGGGATGGCAAACCATTCAAGGCTCCACCGAAGGACCCATCTCCCTCTCGTTAGCCGCCACCCGATGGTGGATATCCATCAGGATCATGCTCGGCCTGCCCTGATACATTTGGCCGCCGAATACCCCACCCCATGACCGTCGCCACCAAGAAGAAAGTCCACAACTACAGCGCTGGCCCCTGCATACTGCCGCAAGAGGTCTTTGTGCAAGCCGCGCAAGCCGTGCTCGACTTCGAGGGCAGCGGGCTCAGCATCCTGGAGATCAGCCACCGCAGCAAGCCCTTCGAGGCGGTGATGGCCAAGGCCCAAGCACTTGTGAAAGAGCTGCTTGGCGCACCGGACCATTACCAAGTGGTATTCCTCGGCGGCGGTGCCAGCACGGGTTTCACGACGGTGCCGCTGAATTACATGAAGCCGGGCGGCAAGAGCGCCTACGTGAACACGGGTGAATGGGCCACGCGCGCTATCGAGGAGAGCAAGCTCGTAGGCGAAACGCTCGTGGTGGCAAGCAGCGAGGACAAGAACTTCAGCTACATCCCCAAGGGATTCGAGATTCCTGCCGATGCCGACTACTTCCAGCTGACCAGCAACAATACCATTTTCGGCTCGCAGTGGAAGCAATTTCCCAAGAGCCCGGTTCCAGTGGTGTGCGACATGAGCAGCGACATCTTCAGCCGACCGGTGCAAGTGAGCGATTTCGCCCTGATCTATGGTGGGGCGCAGAAGAACATGGGACCCGCTGGAGCAACCGTATATCTCTTCGATCCCGAGCGCACCGGCAACACTGGCCGTAAGATCAGCCCTATGCTTGACCTGAAGAACCACGGCGCCAAGGAGAGCATGTACAACACGCCGCCGGTTTTCGCGGTGTACGTGAGCATGCTCACCATGCAATGGATGAAGAAGGTGGGCGGCGTTGCCGAGATCGAGAAGCGCAATAGCGCAAAGGCGAAACTGCTCTACGATGCGATCGACCGCCTGCCGATGTTCAAAGGCACCACCGCTGTGGAGGACCGCAGCCCCATGAACGCCACTTTCGTGATGAGCGATGCGGCGCTGGAGCCCGCCTTTGATGCCTTGTGGAAAGAAGCCGGCATCAGCGGCATCCGCGGGCACCGCAGCGTTGGCGGCTACCGCGCAAGCATGTACAACGCCCTGCCCATCGAGAGCGTGCAAGCGCTCGTTGATGTGATGGAGCATTTCGCACAGAAGAACGGATAACCAACGCCCGGAGCGGTTCAACACACATGCGCGTACACGCAAACGACGGCATCTCTGCCAAAGCCAAGGCCGCTCTATCCGAAGAGGGCTTCACCGTGACCACGGATCACGTTCCGCAGGACCAGCTCGCCGCATTCCTGAACAAGGAGAACGTGAGCGTGCTGCTGGTGCGCAGCGCGACCAAGGTGCGGCGCGACCTGATTGATGCCTGCCCCGGAATCAAGCTCATTGGCCGCGGTGGCGTGGGCTTGGACAACATCGATGTGGCCTATGCACGCAGCAAGAACATCCCGGTGGTGAATACCCCGGCCAGCAGCAGCATCAGCGTGGCAGAGCTCGTGATCGCGCACCTTTTCACCCTGATGCGCTCGCTGCACAAGAGCAATCGTCGCATGCCCGGTGAGGGCCGGAGCCGATTCAAAGAGCTGAAGAAGGAATACGAGAAGGGTTTCGAGCTGCGCGGCAAGACGCTTGGCATCATCGGCTTCGGACGTATCGGCCAGTGGACGGCGCGCTATGCGCTGGGCTGCGGCATGAACGTGATCTACTCCGACAGCCATGCTACAGCCGATGCCATCGAGCTCACCATCGGGAATGTGCCCGTACGTGTGCCTGTTAAGATGGTCCCGATGGAAGAACTGCTCAAGCAGAGCGATTGCATCAGCCTGCATGTGCCCGCGCAGAAGGATGGCCGCGCCGTGCTGGGCAAGCGCGAGCTTGGCATGGCGAAGCCCGGCGTGGTGATCGTGAACACCGCTCGCGGCGGGAGCATCGATGAGGATGAGCTGCTCGCTGCGCTGAAGGACGGGCGCGTGCGAGGTGCCGCGCTCGATGTGTTCGTGAACGAGCCCGAGCCGCGCGGCGAGCTGATGGCCGAGCCGAACCTGAGCTTGAGCCCGCACATCGGCGCGGCAACCGCCGAGGCACAAGGCCGCGTGGGCGATGAACTGGTGGAGCGCATCGTGGCCTGGCGCAGCGCCGCCACCGTGAGCTGAGAAGCATGATCGAGCTGCGGCCCTTCCGCGCATGGCGACCAGCGCCGGACAAGGCGCACCTGGTGGGGTCGCGCACCTATGTGAGCTACAGCGAAGCCGAACTGGCCAATCGGCTGGCCGAGAATCCGCACAGCTTCCTGCATGTGCTGCGGCCAGACGATGCGAGCACCGAGAAGCTGCCGCGTGCAACACGCTTCCATCGCGTGCGCACTGCATTCAAGAACTTCTGCGATCGCGGCACGATGCTTCGCGAGGAGACGCCCGTGATCTACCTGTACGAGCAGGAGGCCCGAGGCAACATCACGCGCGGAATCATCTGTGGCGTGAGTTCTGGAGCATACGACGAAGGCTTGATCAAGAAACACGAGCAAACCCTCACGGCGCGAGAGAACCTTTTCGCCGAATACCTCGGCGCCACGGGCATGAATGCGGAGCCTGTATTGCTGGCCACGCCCGATGGCACTGCTTGGGAAGCGCTGCTCGATCCACTGCTCTCGACCAAACCGACATACGCCTATCGGACGCGCGACCTGGTCAGCCACCGCCTGTGGCCGATCGCCAATCGCGAACTGATCGCTCGATTGCAACGTGCGTTCGCCGCAGTTCCAGCGCTCTACATCGCCGATGGCCATCATCGCTTGGCGAGCAGCACCCGTCTCGCGGCATCACGCGCTTGCACCGATGTCGACCCTGCATTCTGGTGCCTGGCGTACATCGTGCCACGCAAGCAGCTGTACATCTACAATTTCGACCGCGCTTTCAGCGGCCTTGGTCTGGGCGAATCGGAACTGCTGCGCCGTGTCGCGAAGGCCGGACGCTTGGAAACCATCGCCACACCCTTCGCGGCTCCAGGAGTCGTTGGCGTGCGCACAACCAGTGGCTGGCATGCGTTGCACCTTCCTCCAGCCGACACCACGCGCTCCACAGCCGACCGGTTGGATGCCGCTCGATTGAGCGAACTGGTGCTTGCACCGCACCTCGGCATAGCCGACCTGCGCACCGATGCCCGCGCGAGGTTCGTGCCCGGCACCGAAGGCACCACCGCGCTCGACGAACTCGTCGATCGCGGCAGCGCGGAGATCGCGTTCCACCTGCATCCGGCCAGCTTCGCGGAACTGAAAGCCGTTGCCGATGAAGGAGGCACCATGCCACCGAAGAGCACCTACATTGAGCCGAAGCTGCGAAGCGGCATGGTCGTTTACTCGCTCGAAGAAGCATGAGCGTGGGCAATGATTGGAAGGCACGGCTCGCTGAGCGCTATGCGGATGTGAAGGCCTCGCTCCGGCCGGGTATCACGCTCGTAGCGGTTAGCAAGCTGCGCGCTCCGGAAGAGATCAAGGCGCTGTACGACATCGGCCATCGCGATTTCGGCGAGAACTACGTTCAGGAGCTGCGCGCTAAGCAGCCGCTTCTGCCCAATGATATCCGCTGGCATTTCATCGGGCACTTGCAACGCAGCAATGTCAAGCATATCGTTCCATTCGTCCATCTCATTCACGGCGTGGATAGCGAGCCCCTGCTGGATGAGATCGAGAAACGCGCTGCCGCCTGCGGACGAGCAATCGATGTGCTCCTGCAGGCGCGGATCGCCCGCGAGGAGACCAAGCACGGATTGCCGCCGACCCAAGTGGCGGTAGTCGTGCGGGCATGGAAGCCAGGTCGTTGGCAGCATATCAGGCTCGTCGGCCTCATGGGCATGGCCAGCCTGACCAACGATCGTGAAGCGATTGCCAAAGAGTTCGGAATACTGGCCGACCTAGCGGCGCAGTTGAAGGGGCATGCGCCAGAACCCGAGTGTTTCAGCGTGCTCAGCATGGGCATGAGCGGTGATCTGGACCTTGCCATGGACGCGGGGAGCACCATGGTTCGAGTGGGCACGGCCATTTTCGGTGAACGAGGCTGATCCAACACCTAAGCAACCGGCAGCGTTTGGCACGTCTTCGTTGCATACTTTCGGTCCGCAAGCGGGTCCCATGAAGCACATCCCTACCCTGATCGGCGCCATCGCCTTTTCGATTGGCACCACGCACGCTCAACGAAATCTCGAGGTCGGCATTGCCCCTGGGGTGGTGCACTACTACGGCGACTTGGGCAATTACGATGGCAGCGTACAATGGAACAGCGCGCGTCCAGGGCTCATGCTCACATTCCGTGATTTCCTTCCGAATCACCGGCGGTACGTGACGCGCTCGCTCACCACTGAAGTGCGCCTGAACTGGTTCCGTGTAGGCTACGATGAGCGCGCATCGGTAAAGGGAATGGACTACACGGACCTCCGCAATTACAAGCGTGGCCTCGGTTTCCGTAACGACATGTTCGGTGTATCGTCGCATCTGGTGCTGAACGCCTATCGTGAGCCATACCAGCCACTCTTCCAGCAGCGCTTCTTCATGTACTTCCATGTCGGACTAGGCGCTTACTACGGCCGCCCGAAAGCCGACCTGTTCAATGGCGGGATTGACACGCTCAATCGCTACCACTTCTGGGACGATGGCACCGTTCGGAACGGCCCGCAAAGCGACCCGACCGCGAGTGTGATCGAGCGCGACGGCAAGTACGAGACCGACCTTTACGAATGGCAGACCGAGGGCGGCGTGGGCGCAGGTGAAGCTGGCAGACGCTACCGAATCTCGCCATGGCACATCGGCATCCCAATGGGCGCTGGCATCCGTTACATGGTAACCAAGCAGATCAGCGTGGGCATGGAGCTCACCTACATCATGTTCACCGACGACCATATCGACGATGTGAGCGACCGCTATTCGACCTACACGGAGATTGATGCTGCCTATCCCGGCGATGCGCGTGCACAAGCCCTGGCCCGATACATCAGCGACCCCACCGGCTACGGCACGAACGGCACCATCAGCTACATCACCAGCCGAAGGGGCAACCCCGGCCTGCTGGACACGATCAGCTTCCTCAATTTCGAAGTGAGCTACAAGTTCAAGCGGGGCGCGGGCCGCCGCAGCTTCTTGAGCCTGAAGCGCGACTGATCACACGAGCATCCTTCATGAGTGACAAGAAATCGCGCAGCCAGCGATTGGAGCTGGCCTTCGCAGCGCTGCATGGCAACGACGAACAGGCGATCCTGGAATCGCTCAACCGGATAGAGCAGCAAGGTGATGCACGCGCCATCAGGCCCTTGCTCGAAGCATTGGATCGAAGGCCGTCGGCCGAAGTGGAGCGACGAATCACCGCGATGCTGCATCAAGTGAAGGCCTCCGATGCGGTTCCGTTCTTGTTGAAGCCCTCATAGATCCTCAACTGGCATCGGTCCGCCGAACCGTGGCTTCCGTTTTCTGGAACGCAGGGCTCGATGCGCGTGACCACCTTCCCGTGTTCATCGACCTTGCCATAGCTGGCGATGCGCAAGAGTGCTTCGAGAGCGCCACTGTGATCGAAAACCAGGAACTCTGGCCGGAGAAGTCCGCTCGGCAAGGGCTGGCACGGCTGCAACGGGCGATTAGCGAATGCACCGACGGGTATAAGCGCGCGATGCTCGAGGATGCAGCCCGGGCATTGCATGACAGGCTCAACGGCACTCCCGTAGCGGACGCGTAAGTGCTTTGGTAGCGGATCCTACGACTAGTGCCCTCCGGCGTTAACAGCAGGCGGTGCGTGGATCTTTCCGGCATCCTTATCCACGTTGGCATGCGCGACATCACATTCGCGGCGTTCCTGCACCATGAAACTTCCTTTGATTGCCGTTGCACGCGGCGGCTTCACCGGCGAATCGGTCATCAGTCATCAGAGCGCGGCGCGCATGATGGGTGCCATTGATCGCAGTCGCTACGATGCGCTCTTCGTAACGATCACGGCTGATGCATGGGCATGCGCTTCAGCCGATGAGACCCCGCTCCCATTCGATCGCGGCCTTTTCGCCGTTGATCGCGGGCAAGGCTGGGAGCGCTTCAATGGAACGTTGATCGCCATTCACGGAAGCCCCGGCGAGGACGGATTGCTGCAAGGCTACCTCGACCTGCTGCAGGTGCCCTACCAAACCGGCGGTGTTGGCTGCATGGCGCTCACCATGAGCAAGTACAGCACTACGGCCATTTTGCGACAATCCGGTTTCGAAGCGGCCCCATCCGTTCTGCTGCTGAAAGGCATGGCCGATGCGGAAGCACGCTTGGCCACCATCGGGTATCCGTGTTTCGTGAAACCCGATCGTAGCGGCAGCAGCCTCGGCATCAGCAAGGTGAATGCGCCGAACGATCTGCCATTCGCGCTAGAGAAAGCCTTCGCTGAAGGCTCGGCGGTAATGGTTGAAGGCGCTGTGACCGGTCGTGAACTCACCTGTGGCGTGATCGATCTCGAAGGCCGCGCGCAAGCCCTACCGGTGTGCGAGATCCGCCATAGCCATGAGTTCTTCGACTATGAGGCGAAGTACCACGCGAGGGATACCGAGGAGCTGGTGCCCGCGCCCTTGCCCGATGAAGTGACGCGATTGGTGCAGCAGCGTTCCGCAGCGATCTACGAATTGCTCGAATGCAGGGGCATGGCGCGAGTTGACCACATCTGGACGGGCGACCATCTAGTGACCATCGAGGTGAACACGACGCCGGGCTTCAGCAGTGCCAGCATATTCCCCAAGATGCTCGAGGTCTCGCGAATCGGGGTGGAGCACGCGGTGAACGGACTGATCGCGCGCATGCTAGCGCGAGGCTGATCGCTGACGCAGGAAATCGGCAGCCTTCCTCATCGCCTGGGCCCTATGGCTCATCGCGTTCTTCTCGGCAGCGCTCATCTGCGCGAATGTGCGCTCATCGCCTATCGGCACGAACACGGGATCGTATCCGAAACCCTTTTCCCCATGCGGTTCATCGGTGATCGATCCTTCTATGACGCCTTCGAAGATGTGCTCTTCGCCCGCCGCCACCCACGCAAGCACAGTGCGGAATCGCGCACGCCGATCACTGTTGCCGCTCAATGCTGAAAGGAGCTTCATCGTGTTCGCCCGTGCATCCTTGGCTTCACCGGCATACCGCGCCGAACGAACGCCAGGCTCCCCCCGTCGGAAGCAATGCGCGCAACTCAACGGCCTTGCCCTCATTCCCTGTGCACAGCACCAATCGCATGGCTGCGAATATGCATCAGTCGTGCTTGCGCCCAACGGGATACCTTGGCCGCGAAGACCGGTACGCCTTGCCCAAGAGGATCATCGAGCAACTGCGCAACGATTTGCAGCGCATCCGAACGAAGGACTCCTTCGCGCGCAACGCCTTCACCATTTTCGGGGGGAATACGGCGGTGCTGCTGAGCCAGCTGATCCTAACGCCCACGATTGCGCGCATTTATGGACCCGAGATGTATGGCATCTACGGGCTGTTCGCCGCATTGATGGTGAACCTCGCCTCCATCGCCGATCTGGGTTACTCAACGGCCTACGTGCTGCCCAAGGACGACCGCGAGAACCAGAACCTGTTCCGCGTGAACGTGCTGCTGCTGGGAACCATGGCATTCATCGCGCTCCTGGGCGGCCTCATGCGCGAGCATCTGTACGAATTGCTGCCGGACTGGAGACCACTCGGCGACTACATCCTCCTGCTGCCTCTCGGCGTGATCGGTTTCGGACTGATCAACTTCATCACCAGCTCGCTCACGCGGCACAAGGCATTCCGCACCAGCGTGATCATTGGCACCACCACGACCACTTCGACTCGTGTGGTCAACCTGCTTTTCGGCCTGGCTACCAAGGGGCGCATATGGGCCTGATCGTGGTGGAAGTGATCATGAACGCACTGGCCACCGTGTTCTACTGGATCGCCATGCGCCGCTATGGGATCGGCGATTTGTTCAAGGAATGGAACTGGAATGCGGTTTGGGCTGCAGCAAAGGCTTACAAACGCTATCCGCTCCTCACCTTCCCCGAGCGCTGGGTGGCGCAGATGAGCGGCCAATTGCCGATCTTCCTCTTGATCGAGGATGCCGAGGTCGTGGGCTGGTTCGCATTGAGCACATCGCTGCTCACGATGCCCTTAAGGCTGCTCGGCTATTCGCTCAACAACGTATACATCCAGAAGGCCGCTGCCACGGTTGAGAGCGCGCCGGAAGAGCTCGGGCGGCTCACGCGCGGATTGTATCAGCGCTTGTTCTGGGTTGGCCTGCCCGCTTTCGGGGCATTGACCTTCTTCAGCGATTGGGTCTTCGCCTTCATCATGGGCGAATCGTGGCGCGGCGCTGGTGTGATTACCGGGTACATGGGCCTGTTCTACCTCTTCCGCCTCACCAGCGAGCCTATGTCCGCGCTGTTCTACGCGCTTCGCAAAGAGCATTGGCTACTCACGTTCCAGACCTCCCTGGGCGCAGGACGCTTGCTGGTCATGGGTGCCTTGCTCTTGCTCGGGGCAACGGCCGGACATGTGATCCTCGCTTTCGCCATGATCAGCGCCCTCGCATACCTGCTGCTCGGCTATTGGCTGCTGCGCGCATCCGGACAGGATGCGTTGCGTCTCACCTTGCGGGTGATCGCCTTCACGGCCGGTGCCGCCGTGATCATGGCATGCGCGCGCTGGATGATCCTTGGCGATGCTTGGCCAACCCTGTGAAAAACGGAGCGCCCCTGAACCATACCAGACAAGGCATGCCAAGCAGCAGGAAGAGTTACGGGGAAGCCGCGAGCCGCCTGCATGTGCTGCACATAACGGCGTGGTACCCCACGCCTGAAGCTCCGCTGGAGACACCCTTCGTTCAACGTCACGTACAAGCGCTGGATGCGCATGTGGAGAACCAGGTGTGGCACGTCGATGTTCGTCCCGGTTCGCGTTGGAGCCTCCAAGGGAACCCCAAGGCCGACCGCGCCTTCATCGTTCGCTGCGCAACTCAACGATGGCGTGTGGTCGAATGGGTCGCAGGGTTGCTGATCCTTTGGGCTTGGCTCACACGCGATCGCAGGAGACGCATCGATGCGATCAACTTCCACTTGGCCTACCCGAATTGCGCTTGGATCGGTTGTTGCGCCTGATCATGCGCAGGCCAATGGCGATCACCGAGCATTTCAGCGCTTATCACTTCAAATTCAATGGCACGGGCGCAGGCATGCGACGCATCAAGCGCATCTTCCATCAAGGAATCCCGGTCTTCGTTGTTTCCCACGCCTTGGAGACCGACATCAAGGAATTCGCAGGCCCACCATTGCCACCGTTCAGGACCATCGACAATGCGGTGGACACATCCCTGTTCAAACCGAATGCAACAGCACCCCGTTCCGAGGGCCGCTTCTTCGCCTTGGCTCAATGGCGCTATCCCAAGCGTCCGGAGATCCTCATCGCCGCGATCGCGGCACTAAGGAAGCGCGGATACGCTGCCACCCTGCGCCTCGGAGGCACAGGACCGATGTCCGCGGCAATCGCTGATAAGGTGCGTGAACTCGGTCTTGAAGAGCATGTCGTTCTGCTGGGCAACCTCACGCAGGCTGAAGCGGCTGATGAGATGCAACGCGCGCATGCCTTCGTGCACGCGGCCGACTACGAGACCTATAGTGCCGTGTGCGCCGAGGCGCTTTGCTGCGGCACCTTCACCATCGCGAGCCAGGTTGGTGGCATACCGGAGTTCCTCGATGCGCGATCAGGGGCCTTGGTGGCGGTGAACGAAGCGGAGGCCTGGGCCTCAGCGATCCAGGCCGAGTGGCAGCGCGCCATGCTGACCGAGCCAGAGGAAATTGCTGAACGCATGCGCGCGCGTTGCGCGCCGGGGCCTGTCGGCACCCGCTATGCCGCGCTGCTGCGCGATTTGGTGGCCGGGCGCATGCGTTGAGCATCTTTACCGACCACTTGGAATGCGACGAATGGAGCTTCGCGGCAAGCGCATACTGCTCTTCAGCCCAGAACCTTGGGAAGGCTTGCACATGAGCAAGCTCCACCTCGCGCAGGCCTTGTCGGAACGTGGGAACTCGGTGTATTTCGTGGATCCACCAATCTCCGGTGCCCAAGGCCTTTCGATCATGGATGCTGGACGCGTGCATGTGGTACGCTACCATCATTGGTTGCGCGGGGTGAACCAGTTGCCCTTGGCGTTGAATCGCTGGTACTACAGGCAGCTCATACAGCGCATCGCGCGAAGCACAGGAGGCGCTTTCGATATCGTCTGGTGCTTCGATACGAGCCGGATGCAAGCCTTCCCGCAAGGCATCGGTTTACGGCTGCTGCACTTGGCCGATTACGATATCCTGCACATGGGTCGTGGGCTCATCCCATCGGCGGACATCATCTTCACTACAGGCCAGGTGGTGGCCGATGCCGTTGCGCCGCAAGCGCGCTGCAGCGTGGTGAACATGGGGCATGCGCTGGATGCGCGCTGGCTCGAAGGCGCGGAGCTTCTTGCCGACCGCGCCGCGCGTCCGGTACAAGAAGCCTTGTTCATGGGCCAACTGGCCAACAGCTACAACGATTGGGAGGGCTTCGATCGGGTGGTCGCTTCGCATCCGGAACTGCGGTTCGTTCATAGGGCCATACGACGATGGACTGCCCGAGCCCGCTTACCATGCGCTACGGAAGCGGCCAAACGCGCGATTCGCCGGACTCATGGCGAAGACAAGCCTGATTCCCTTGGTGCGCGGAGCCGACCTGCTCTTCTTTGGTTTCCGCAGCGGCTTGGTGGCGAAAGAGCGCGCCAATCCGCATAAAGTGCTCGAGTACCTCAGCACGGGCAATGTGATCGCGGGCTCCTACACCATGGAGTATGGTCCCAAGACCAACCTGTTCGTGATGGCCCCAGAGGGCGGCGAACTGAAGGCCACATTCGATGAAGCCCTTCGCGCATATGAGCGATTGAATGCTCCGGCACAACGCGCAGCAAGGATCGCTTTCGCGAAGGAGCGCGCCATGCATCGGCTGATCGTACGCATGGAACACGAGCTTTCGATCCTCTAGCATGCAGCAGCTGGTCTCCATCGTCATGCCCGCATACAATGCAGAGGCCTTCATCGCGAAGGCGATAGCGAGCGTGTTGAATCAAGAACATGAGAACTGGGAACTGATCATCGTGAACGATGGGAGCTCGGATGGAACAGCCGAAGTGGTTGCCCGGCACAGCGACCCTCGCATCCGTTATTATGCGCTGCCTGAGAACAAAGGCATTGGCACGGCGCGAAACAAAGGCCTTGACGAGGCTCGAGGGGAATTCCTCTGCACCCTCGACGCCGACGATTTCATGCCGCCGCGAAGCCTTTCGTCCCGCATCGCGGCATTGGACGCCAGCTCCGGAAATGACATCGTTGACGGCAGAGTGCGCTTCATGGATCTGTCGATGGAACGCACGTTGAAGGAATACCTCCCCCGGTTCGAGGGCGAACCGCTTGATGAACTGCTGGCGCTCACCGGATCCTGCTTCATGGGCTGCTCTTGGATGATCCGCTGGTCCCCGTCGAACAAGCTCCGCTTCAATACGGACCTCTCCCATGGCGAGGACCTGCTCTTCTACATCGGCTATGCCAAAGGGAAACGCTATATCGCCGTTGACGAGGAGGTCCTGCACTATCGCATCACAGGAGAATCGACCATGTCCGATTTGCCCGGCCTGGAGCGATCTACCGTTACATCGAAAGCTGGCTCAGAGCGCACCCCGAGATCGCCAATGCTGCTCAGGTCCATCAGTACGACACGCGCTGGCGCCGGATCATGTTCCGGACCTGGCTGAAGAAGGGCTCACCTTGGGCCGCAGCGCGCGCGCTTCTCCTTTAGCGGCTCGCGTTCTGGAGCAACGCATGACACACCCGCTGCATGCCTTCCTCGAGGCTCACTTTCGGGACCCAGCCATGGCTCTTGCGCAAGCGACTGCCGTCGAGCACATTCCTTCGTATCGCGCCGGGCGCGGCAAAAGCGCCAGTCACGTTGAACGGTTGACCGCTGATTCGCGCTACAAGAGCCGCCAATTCGTGAAGCGTAGTGCCGCGGCCGCTGCCGACATTCATTACCGTGTGAGCCACTGGCGCGGCGACAGCAAGCAGCACCGCATCAACAAGATCATCGATGTGCAGGTAATCCCTTTCCGCATCCAGATCCGCCCATGTTCTGGCCTCGCGCCCCTCCCCACCAGAAGATATGAAAACGATGCGGCGGACTCCTTCGGCGATGGCCGCTTGAAACAGCAGCAGGCTTCCAGCCGCATTCACGTGCACATCGGCAAGTGGATCGCGGTCGGCTGTAGCTGGCACAGTTGACCATCCCGCGTGCAAGAGCACGTGCACCCCGCGCAGCTGCTCGCGCAAACCAGCGAGATCCCGTGCCATGATTCGCGCTTCGATTGAAGCTCCCATAGTTGCCATGCGCCCATGGGATGCTTCGCTGGAGGCCAGCGCGCGAATGCGCAACGCCCCCCCAGCCGCGCTCATCTCCTGCACACGGTCCATGAAACGACCTGCGATGAATCCGCCGCCGCCTGTCACTGCCAACAGCATGCCCTCAGGTAAGGAGAGACTCATCGCAACGGGGAGCATCGCACCACGATCCTGATCCGTAATGAAGCACGAATGGAACGCCCACAATAGTAATGCGCGCGCCCGGCGATGAAGCCGTGGTTCGCATCAGTGCACGTGCTCCTCCAGCATAGGGCGAAGCACGCGCAGCATGGACCTCGTATCGCGATACGCACGAGCGCACTGCACGCAGCGCGAGCGAACGGCATCAGCTCCCTGCGCCTTCCACCTCGCGAATGCCTCGATCACCATCGGCACCGAATCCGGAACAAGGTCGTGCACGGCAATGCCCGTGTCCTCCTCCATCGCGATGCGATGATCATCGGAAACGCCAACAGGTATGATGATGGGTGAGCCAGCCGACCAATAGTGCGCGGTCTTCACAGGAGTCCTGAAGGACTGACCAGGTGCTGGCGGAATGGCCACCACGCCCACGTCAGACAACGAGAGGCACTTGCTCAGTTCCTCAGGTGGCACTGGCGGCAGCAGGTGAAGCCTACCCTTCAGCGCAAGCGCTAACGCATGGGCCTCGATCCTTCGGATCTCGTCCTGGTGGGTGATGATGATGAAGTGCATGGCATGATCAGCCTGAGCGAGCGCGGAGATGAACCCGAGATACTGGTCGACGCTGTGATAAATGCCACCGAACTTGCCCACGTAACCCACCACCCATGCGTTCTCAGGAATCGACATTCTCGATCTGGCTTCACGACGCGCCTCTGCATCGAATAAGGAGCCATCCACATCGATGGTGATGGCCTGCATGGCCAAGCGCCCCTTCGGTGAATGCGCTTGAGCATGCTTCATGACAGCTGTTGTTGGCACGATCAATGCGGCCGCCTTGCGCAGCTGCCAGCGCTCTGTACAGGCGACTACACGGGCCTTAAGCGATCGGGGTGGCCAAATGCCCAACTCAATCATGTAATGGCTGTGCGGCTCGAAGCAAACCACTATGCACGGCCCGAAGCCCAACCACGATGCCGACATGGCATACGCCCCGCCGAATGAGAGGTAGCCCACTTGCCAGCAGCGGCCATGCGCGAAACGGAATCGGGCCGCACGCCACAGCATCCCGAGCACGTTGCGGCCACGCTGCAGCCATTGCCGACCACGCACATCGTAGCGCATGGGCGACCAGGTGATGCGCGCATCGCGCAGCAAAGGCTGCACCCACGATGGTTCATGCGCGTCCGGCGGCTCCTCCGTGAAGAGCAACACATGCTCGAAAACCCGATCGCGCTGCAAACGCACGACGTAATCGAGCATGAGCGGCGCCACGAGCGGATCCGCGATGCCGTGCGTGCAGTAAACCACTAAAGCGCGGCCACGCGTTTCTCTCGTTCCGCCCTCCTGTTGATGTGCCCGGCTGCTCATGCCCGGCAAAGGTGGTCATCGCGAAGGCACCACCCCAGTCGAATACCGAACGGTTGTGCACCTTCGCGCCATAGCACCTTGGATGAGCACTGAGCCGAGACCCATGATCCTGCAATGGTTGTCGGCCATGCGCTGGTACGTGATGAACCTATCGCGCTGGCTGCGGATGGGGCGCGGCAGTGCTATCGGCCAGAAGACGGCACACATCGATATCGAACGGAACCTCTGGCACCGTTACCTGCACATCCTGATCCTCTTCCTGCAGATGAGCGGCTACCGTGTTGAGCTTCGTCACCGTTGGCGCTTCATGGCCAGTTGGGCATCAAGCGATCTGTTCCGCATGCTGAAGGGGCTCAGCTTGGTGGGTCACGGGCCTCGGGCGAGCACTGACCTTGTGATCTCCGATCGGAAGGATATCGTGGGCGCGCTCGTGCTCGACGCCGACTATTTCGACCCGCTAGGAACCCAGCCTCACGGATACCGGATTCCCATGCCCATGGCCGACAGCGCCTACCTGCTCGGCGTTCACGAACGCGCACCGGAGATTGATGCGCCGAGGGAGCACGCTATCTTCTTCTTCGGCAATATGGACCGGAGCGCCTACGCCAGGAGCGAGCCACGCACCCTATTCGGCTGCATGGATCGGTGCCGTCTGCTGGATCTCATCCGCAACGAACTGCCACACCGCGTGCATGAGCCCATGGATGAATCGTCATTGGCCGCGCGCGGCTCACGAGACATCGTCCTGATGGATCGGACGATGCACTACATCAAGCCGAAGGACTTGCCCAGCGTTCTTGCTCGCTTCGATTTCTTCCTGGCCCCTTCAGGCGTGATCATGCCGCTCTGCCACAACCTCGTTGAAGCGATGTTCGCCGGCTGCATACCCATCCTGCAGCATCCGCACCTGATGGACCCACCCTTGATCGATGGTGTGAATTGCCTCAGCTTCCACGACGAAACAAGCCTTGTGCCCGCCTTGGATCGAGCGAAAGACCTGAGTGCATCCGAGGTATTCGCCATGCGTCGTGCCGTCCGCTCTTACTACGATGAGCATCTGGCTCCCGCACCTGTGGTGCAACGCTTGGAGGCGCAGAAGCAAGGATACGTGCGACTGAACGCCGAACTGGCCAGCGTTCGAATGCTTGATCGGAAAATACGCGCAACCGTCTCGCACGAACCAGTGCAGCCCGCTTCCTAGCGCCTGGCCTTCGCCGCCTTGGCCTGTTCAGGCGACCGCGGCTGGCCGTGCAGGTAATCCCTGAGATCGAACCGGCGACCTGCGCGCTTCGCCAAAAGGCGCTGGTGATTCAGGAAAGTGATGATATAAAGAGCTGCAACCATGAAAGGCACCAAAGGGATCTTGAAGCGTACCAGAGCCCCGAAGTTCGGCGTGGTGATTCCAACGCTGAATCCGAAGAAGACCGTGAACGCAACGCACATGAGCGTGAGCGGATTCTTCGAGATCGTGCTTATGAAGAATGAGATGCGCGCACGCAAGAGCACCATCAATGAGAAACCAAGGAGCCAGAGATTCTCCAAGCCGCTCAGTGCAACCACGGCGTTCCTGGCCTCCCATATGTATGGCCTGAATAGCGCGGCGTTGGTGGCTATCGGGAACTTGCTCAGCAGGTTGGGCAGCGTCCCATCCAATTCACCGATATCGAAGTAGTTCTTGCCATAGAACTCAGAGCGCTTCATATCGCCCTGAATGGTCACTGCCGTCTCCAATGCCTTATCCAGCGAGAACTTATCCAGCCTATCGCCCAATTTGGTCAGCACATAGAACGATGCGCCGAAGAGCACCAGCACCATGACGGGCAGGGCCAGGAATTTCACGAAGCCGCTGCGGATCCGGGCAACACGGTAATAAAGGATCCACGCCATGGTCACCGGGAAAAGCGTCATGAAGATGTATGGCTTCATCACGTTGAGCACGACCGCGGCGACCAAAAGTCCGAATAGGTTGAAGAAGATGTTCCTGCGCTTGAAGTACAATTCATCGAGGCAATGCACCCACCAGCAGGTGGCTGACATGGTGAAGGTGTCCTTCATGATGCCTGAACCCCAGAAGACGACCGACGGCATGTACAGGAAGGCGATGGCCAGTTTGTTCCGCAGCGAAGGGAAGTAGGTGACGAACGTGCGATAACAGCGCCAGATCCCGAAATAGCTGAAGCTGGCCAGAATGAGGGTGGTGATCAAGTAACTGTTGAAGGTGAGGATCACCAACGGGCTGATCAACCTGATCACCGCATAGGCCCTCGAGTCGAAGTACATGTACGCGAAAGGCCAACCCGTATGCTGATTGAAATACGCGAGGTGCTGCTCATCGTTGGCGCCGAAGAGCACATTGAGATAGGACATGAAATCCAGTTTGGCCAGGTTGCTCAGAGCAGTGGCGGAATAGAAATACATGATGGTATCCCCGCCTTGGTAGTAGTAGAAATAAATCAGGCTGAATGCGACACCACCCACCATGCGCGCTGTGAGGCCCCAGAGCAGATGCTGGTACTCAGGCGAATGCTTGATGGACACATTCTTCAATCGGGCGAAATACACGTAGAGCAATGCCACGTACATGATGCCAAGCATCCATTCCCACAGCTCGATCCTCACCTCGCCCTGACCGAACACCCATAGCAGGCCCATGCGCCAAAGTTCGTCCTTGCGAGCGAAGGCAGAGCAAAACACATCTAGCTACATTCACCGCCCATGCCAGCCACCAGTGAGCGTCCTTGCCCTATATGCGGGTCATCGCGCAAACGGCGCATCGCGACTTACGCCGCGCACCACTTGGCACGGTGCTGCAGCTGCGGGATGGTGCATGTGGCGAAAGAACCCACCGTATCGGAGCTTCAAGCTTACTACGGCCTCTATCCGGTGCATTCCGATGTTTCGCCGATCACGCTGAAGCGCTACGACGAGCTGCTCGATCGGTTCGAGCGCTGGCGGAAGCATGGCCGGATACTGGATGTTGGCTGCGGCGCGGGAAATTTCCTGGAGCGCGCCGCGCTACGCGGCTGGGAAGTGCATGGCACCGAGTACGGAGCTCGGGCCCTCGAAGCTTGTCGCGCAAAGGGCATCAGGATCATCGAAGGGCCGCTCGATCCGGCCAACTACCCCGTTGGGCATTTCGATGTGACCTGCTCCTTTGAAGTGATCGAGCACGTGACCCATCCTGCGGATGAACTCGGCCACATGGCATCAGTTACCCGGCCAGGCGACCTTCTCTATGTGACCACTCCGAACTACCGCTGCGTGGGCCGTTGGATGGCGGGAACGGACTGGTCGGTGGTGAATTATCCGGAGCACCTCAACTACTTCACGCCACGCACCTTGAAGCGATTGGCTCGTGCGCACGGGCTTTCAACAGCCTGGATGAAGACCACTGGCATCGACCTCATCAGGCTGCGCGCCAGGCATGGCATGGCACAGGCCGAACGCGATCAGGTGCGGAGCGGTCAAGAGGATATGCGGGAGCGGATGGAGACCAGACCGATGCTCCGGCTGGCGAAGGCAACGCTCAATCAGATGCTCACCATGCTTGGCATCGGCGACCACATGAAAGCGGCCTTCGAGCGGGGCCGTTAGTGGTGGTATGGCAATCGATTGAGTATCGTGAGCGCCCGGTAGAGCTGTTCGGCGAAAAGCACCCGCACCAATTGATGCGGGAATGTCATGGCTGAAAGCGAGAGAATCAGATCGGCGCGCTCGCGCACTTCTTCTGATAGGCCATAAGCGCCCCCCACCACGAAAGCCAACTGGCGCGTGCCGCCATCGCGCCATGTACCGATGCGCTGAGCGAAACCCTCGCTGGTCATGGACTTGCCCCGCTCATCGAGCGCCACGAGCCGCTCGCCGGGCTTCAGTGCCTCCAAGATGCGCTCCCCTTCAGCCCGCTGGCGGTGCGCAGGCTGGCCCACGCGCTCCTCCGCGAGGACAACCGGTTCGAAAGGAGTCATCCGCTTGCACCGTTCCACGTATTCATCCATTCCAGCGGATACATGGCCCCGTTCGGTTCGGCCAACGAGTAAGAGCCTGATCTTCATGGTGGTGCGCTGTTGGTAAATCAACCCGGAACAACCCGCTCAGGTGGCCCGGTTGTTGCAAACTTCGGCGCCAAGTTCCAATGACCATGAAACGCTTGCTGCTGCTGGCACTCCTGCTCTCGCCAATCGCTCCTGCCCTGGCTCAGGATACGGAGAAGGACCGCGTGGTTGAAGCCATGAAGTCCGGTGATGCTAAAGAGCTCGCCGCGCTCTTCATAGCGAACATCGACCTCACCGTGAAGGAATCGAGCGATGTGTACAGCAAGGCCCAAGCCGAGCAGATCCTGCGCAAGTTCTTCAACGAGAACCCGCCGGTTGACCTGGTAATCGAGCACAGCGGCGTGAGCAAGAGCGGTGATAAGTATTTCATCGGCATCCTGCGCACGCGCTCGGGGTATTTCCGCACCACCTTCTTCCTCAAGAAAGGCGAAACGGGCTTCCTTGTGAAGCAACTGCGCATCGAGAGCAGCAAGAACGACTTCTGAAAGTGCTCCCGATCGGCACCGAAGAACTGATTGATCGCGCCTTGGCCGAGGACGTTGGCAATGGCGACCATACGACGCTGAGCACCATCCCGGAAGCAGAGAACGGTTCCGCCCGACTGCTGGTGAAGCAGCCAGGTATTCTCGCCGGAGTGGAACTCGCGCAGGCCATCGCCGCCAGATTCGATGAGCGGCTCTCCCTCCGGCCCTACTTGATCGATGGCGCGGCGGTAACCGCGGGCGACATCGCCTTCCACCTTATCGGACCGAAGCGCAGCCTGCTCACCGTGGAGCGCGTGCTCCTCAACTTCATGCAACGGCTCAGCGGCATCGCTACGCTCACCCGGCAATACGTCGATGCCGTTGCAGGCACCGGATGCACGATCCTGGATACGCGGAAGACGACACCTACCCTGCGCGCCTTGGAGAAATGGGCAGTGCGGATAGGCGGTGGTGCTAGCCACCGGCACGGGCTTTACGATATGATCCTGATCAAGGACAACCATGTCGATTTCAGTGGTGGCATACCGCAAGCCATCGACGCGGCTCACGCCTACATGCAGGAGAGCGGCCTCGATCTGAAGATTGAGATAGAAGTACGAGACCTTGCCGAACTGGAGCTGGTGCTTCGTCATGACAAGGTTCATCGTGTGATGCTCGACAACTTCGCCCCAATCATGCTGCGCAAGGCGGTTGAGCTCATTGGCGAGCGTTTCGAGACAGAGGCTTCAGGAGGCATCACTTTGGCCACCGTGCGCTCTTACGCCGAGACCGGCGTGCAATTCATCAGCGTTGGCGCCCTCACCCACAGCGCGCCCAGCCTCGACCTCAGCCTGAAAGCCAGCTGATCCATGATTGACCGGCTATTGCGCAGGATCATCTACTCGCGGGTCTTCCGCAAGCTGGTAGCCTGGGCACAGGGTATCGTGTTGCCGGGCTTCGCTGGCTTCGACCTGTACCGGATCACGCGCTTCTTCATCGGTGCGCTAACCAAAGGGCATATCGTCACGCGCGCATCCGCGATCGCCTTCAAGCTATTCCTAGCGTTCTTCCCGGCCGTGATCGTGCTGCTGACGCTCATCCCTTACGTGCCCATCCCCGATTTCCAGGATCGACTGCTCGGCATCTTCCATGACATGATGCCGATGGAGGTGTTCCGATTCATCAGCGCCACGCTGGAGGACCTTGTGGTCAAGAAGCATGGGACCTTGCTGTCCGTCAGCTTCATTGTCGGCTTGTATCTCTCGAGCAACAGCATCGATGCCATCCTTGCGGGTTTCAGCGAGAGCAGCAACCTGGAGAAATGGCACAGCCCCTTGAAGCAGCGCTTGCTCAGCTTCGGACTGCTGTTGGCGCTCACCTTGCTCATGGTGATTGCGATCCCCATCATGACCTTCGGTGGCATCGCGATCCGTAAAGTGGAGGACCTCGGCCTGCTGAACCACTCCTTGCTGGTTTGGGCGCTCTTCGGCCTGAAGTGGATCGTATCGCTCCTGGTGGTGATCACGGCGGTATCGCTCCCATACACCGCAGGCGATCCGCACGCGCGGCGTTTCCGTGTCTTCACGCCCGGATCACTGCTGGCGGTGCTCCTGATCCTGGTGATTTCACAGGCGCTGGCCTATCTGTTCAGCAATATCACCAACTACAATGCGCTCTATGGCTCCATAGGCGCCATTTTGGCCGTGCAGCTCTGGATCTACTTCAACATGATCGGTGTGCTGGTGGGCTACGAGCTGAACACGAGCATCGACCGAGCCCGAAGGCTGCACAGCAAGCGGCTTCAACTTCGGGATTCGGCCCAGTCCTGAGCGGACCGATACCTTCGGCTGCGCCAGAACCCGCACCCGATGCGCCATTTGCTGCTCCTGCCTGCTTTCGCGATCGCCCTGCCCATGGCCGCGCAACGCTTCGACGATGCCCGGCCGCCGAACACCTTCCGCAACGCGGACAATCCGCACTACTGGAAAAATCGTCCGCCGTACGAAGGGTATTGGCAGCAGGATGTCCACTACGTCATCGATGCGCGCATGGATGATGAGGCCGACCGGGTGGACGCCACCATGACGCTGCACTACTGGAACAATTCGCCCGACACGCTGAGGCACGTCTTCTTCCACCTGTACCAAGAAGCATACGTAGCTGGCTCTTACAACCTGGAGCTCGAAGGCAACAGCTGGCGCAAGCGCGACGATGCGCCATACGCTGGCACCCGCATCAGCAGCCTGAAGCAGAACGATGCGGACCTGCGCACCGACCAGGACAACACCGTGCTGAAAGCCTGGCTAGCCGAACCCTTGCCGCCCGGTGAGCGCGCCACCTTCCGCATCGCCTTCGCCACGCATTGGAGCATGCAGGTGCATCGCCGCATGAAGCTCTTCAGCGCATGGGGATGGAAGCACTACGACGGCGTTCACTGGTACCCGCGCATCGCGGTGTACGACCGCAAAGCGGGCTGGGACACACAGCAGCACTTGGGCAACGAGTTCTATGGCGACTTCGGCACGTACGATGTGACCCTCGATTTCCCGCACCATTACGTGCTCGATGCCACAGGCGTGCTGCAGAACGCAGCAGAATGCCTTCCTAGCGAATTGCGGCAGCGCCTCGACATCGCCAACTTCAAGGACAAGCCCTGGGAGGAAGCGCCGAGCGTGGTGATCGCACCGGAACCCGGCAAGCGCAAGACCTGGCGCTTCCATAGCGAGAACACGCACGACTTCGCCTTCACGGCCGATCCCACCTACCGCATCGGCGAGGCTGAATGGAACGGCGTGAAATGCATCGCGCTGGCGCAGGAGCCGCATGCGAGCAAATGGCAGAACGCCGCGGACTATTGCGCCAAGGTTATCAAGGCGCACAGCGAATCGTTCGGCATGTACGCGTATCCGAAGATGGTCGTGGCCGACGCGCGCGATGGCATGGAATATCCCATGCTCACGCTGGATAGCGGCAACGACCCGAACTACCGCGGCCTCTTCGTGCACGAGATCGGCCACAATTGGTTCTACGGCATGATCGGCAACAACGAGACCTACCGCGCCATGCTCGATGAAGGATTCACCCAATTCCTAACCGCCTGGGGCCTGGAGCGGATCGATGGCGACACCATGGTGAACGAGCCGCCCAGCACTGCATATGAGCGCCGCCACACATTGCCCGAACTGGCACGCGAAAGCGAGGTGTACTTCAGCTACCAGCGCGATGCCGTTCGCCAGCGCGTGCCACCGATCAATGTGCACAGCGACGAATTCGAGCATTGGGAGGCGCAGGGATACGGCGGATACGGGCATGTGTACAGCAAGACCGCGGTGATGCTTTACAACCTGCAATACGTGCTCGGCGATTCACTTTTCCTAAGCGCCATGCGCGACTACTTCGATCGATGGCGCATGTGCCACC
This sequence comes from Flavobacteriales bacterium, assembly GCA_016713865.1. Lineage (GTDB taxonomy): Bacteria > Bacteroidota > Bacteroidia > Flavobacteriales_F > PHOS-HE28 > PHOS-HE28. The sequence goes on from JADJOG010000001.1 coordinate 140,474, forward strand.
CCACGGTCGAGGATATGCGGCAGGCCTTCATCGATCACACCCATGCCGACCTGAATTGGTTCTTCGACCAGTGGATCGAGACCGACAAGACCATAGACTACGCCATCGCCGATGTGAAGCACCGCCACCGAGACAGCGGGCAGGAGATAACGCTCGTGCGCAAGGGCGAAATCCAGATGCCGATCGACTTGCACGTAGTGGCAAAAGATGGCAGGGCCTACGACTTCCACATCCCGAATACATGGTTCGAGAAGAAGACCACCGCAACGGTGCTGCCGCGCTGGATCGGGTTCGATGCCTTGAAGCGCAGCTACACGGCGCGTGTCGATATCCCCAATGGCATCGCGCTGGTGAGCATCGACACCACGCACCGCCTGGCCGACACCAATCCGCTCAACAACCACACGACCTTCCCGCTCAGCGTCACCCTCGATCATCATATCCGCAACCTCCCCGATCGGCAGAGCTACGAGATGTTCGTGCGCCCCGATCTGTGGTGGAACGGCTACGATGGGATCAAAGCCGGCTTCCACGCCAACGGAAGCTACTATCGCTACAAGCATCGCTTCCAATTGAGCGCTTGGGTGAACACCGGCATCGGACAGCGCTTACCGGCCACCAACCCATCCGTGGCCATCGATACGATCCCAGGAAACACCGACACTGGCTTCGATCCCATCAGCTTCAACTTCCGCTACACGAACGGAACACCGCGCCTCTTGCGTGGATCGAGCTGGTTCCTGCACGCGCGCATGCTCGATGGCCTCAACCGCTATGGCGCCGGCTTCGCATGGGACCTGCCCAACGGCAATACCACCGCGCAGGCCGAAGCGCTCTATTTCTGGCGCCGCGACAGCACCGACCTCACTTACCTCTTGCACCCGCAGGAATGGGAGCTGAATGCATTGAACGCCTCGCTGAACCTGAGCCTGCGCCACCGTTACAGCAAGGGCGGCACACAGGGCAACGTGCTGCTCGAAGCGCGCAACAGCGCCGTTGGCAGCGCGAACGGATACGGCTGGCTGCGCCTCACCGCCATCAACAGCAATCGCAAAGGGCTAGTAGAATTGCGCACGCGATTCGTTGCCCAATACGGCACCGGCAGCACGCCACGCGAGAGCCAGCTCTACCTCGCGAGCGGTTCGCCCGAGGAAATGATGGAGAGCAAGTACATGCGCAGCATCGGGTTCACGCCATTCGATTGGAATGGCTACGGTGCCGATGTGACCAACCTGCATTTCGGTGGCGGCCTTGGCCTGCGCGGCTACGCGGGCTATGTGGCGCCCGATACCGACGCCGACGGCAACCAAGTGCTCACTTACCGGAGCAACACGGGCATTGGCACCAGCGCGGAGCTCGACCTCGATGGCCTCGTGCGTTTCAGGCCCGGCGCCATGGGGCGAACGCTGCATCTCGATGCTACCCTTCGGCGATGCCGGCGTAATGGGCTACCGGCGCATCGATGGCGATGGCACCGTGCAAGAACTCGCCCTGCCCCGTGCCGATGCGGGCGCTGGCTTCGCGCTCACCATCAAGCGCTGGGGGCCGCTCACCGACATCAAGCCGCTCACGATCCGATTCGACATGCCGCTCCTCCTCTCGGCATTCCCGGCGAGCGAGACCGAGCATTTCGCCTTCCGTTACATCATGGCCATCGGCCGCAGTTTCTGATACGCATGAAGCACTTCCCGCCCTTCCTGCTGCTTCTCACCGCAGCCGCAGCCCATGCCCAACCGCCCAATGCCGGCATCGCAGGGCCGCTGGACCACCATCGACGATAACACCGGCAAGCCGCGCAGCACCGTGGGAACTCACCGATCGCCAATGGGACGCTCACAGGCCGCATTGTCGATCTGCACGACAAAGCCAAACTCGACAAGGTGCGAGAAATGCCCGGGCGACCGCAAGAATCAGCGCATCGTGGGCCTGGAGATCATCCGTGGCATGAAGGCCGATGGCGATGAATGGGAGAACGGCACCATCCTGGACCCCGAAACGGGCAAGGTTTACGACTGCAAGCTCTGGCTCGAGAACGGCCAGCTGAAGGTGCGCGGCTACGTGGCCTTCTTCTACCGGACGCAGACGTGGGTGAAGTGAGTCAGGTTGTGGTAAAGTCCTCTAGTGCCTTCACAACTGGCCCCATCGCTTACGTGGCACCCGAAGCCTACGCATTCGTGCGCAAGGACATCGAAGGGCTTCGATCGCGCGGCATACTGGTACTAGAGCATTCCTTCAGTGCCCACAGAGCTTGGCAGTTGCCCTTTGCCTTGACGAAGCAGCTCCACTTCCTGGTTGGCGCAAAACGGCGGGGCGTGCGCCATGCTGTATCGCACTTCGCCGGATACCATAGCGTACTGCCTGTTCTTCTGGGATTCCGAACGCACATCATCATCGCGGGCGCGGATGCATGCTCCTTTCCTGGAATCCGTTACGGGAGCTTCCGCAAACCTCTGATGAGCGCCGCCATGGCCTATTCCATGCGGAATGCGGCAACACTGCTGCCTGTTCATGAATCGCTCAGGCAGTTCAGGAACATATTCAGCGGTTTCGGGCCGATTGAACAGGGTTATGCGCATTTCGTGGAAGGACTGAAGACGCGAGAGAGGCCACTGCCATACGGCGTCGATGCATCGCAATGGAGCAGCGCGAGCAACAACATGTCGCGTGACGGTGCCATCTGCGTGGCCATGGGTGCCAGTGCAGGAAACGCCATCCACTTCCGCAAGGGCATCGACATGATCATCGCAGCGGCGCGATCACTTCCACACATGCCCTTCACGGTGGTGGGTGCAGCTAAGCCGGAATCTTACACGGACCTTCCTTCGAACATCAGCATCCGCGGCCGCGTGAGTCATGCCGAGATGCGCGACCTCTATCACGCGCATTCCTTATACCTGCAGCCCTCGGTGATGGAAGGACTCCCGAATGCGCTTTGCGAGGCCATGCTTTGCGGTTGCCTTCCGATAGTTTCCGCTGTCACATCGATGCCCGATATCATAGGCAACATTGGGGCGATCATGCACAATCGGGAACCGGAATCGCTCACGAGTTGCATCGTGCGGCTAAGCGAATTGGACCCTAGCCAAGCAACGGAATCAAGAACAGCTGCGGTGAATCGGATACGCGCGTTCACCATGGAGAAACGCATGGATGATCTGCTTTCGGTCCTTGCCGGAAGCTAACCCACGCGCCCGCACGATAGATTCGCCGCCCCGCATGAGCGCCTTCCGAACCATCGCACGACCTGCCTACCGAATGCTGAATGCACTCCTGGGGAAAGCGCGCACCCAGCACAGCTCGGCCATTCCCCGAGTGGAACTCAATGCGCGGCACATCGCGAACCTGCGGATCGTGCTCAATCGCGACGCCTTCCTTGAAGAATTGCCGAAAGGGGGCATCGTAGCGGAAGCCGGCGTCGATCACGGCGACTTCTCTTCGCGCATCCTGACCATCACGAAACCGGATCAGCTGCATCTGATCGATGTTTGGAGCAGCAAGCGCTACCACGGCGGACTCGAGGGCATCGTTCGCGAACGATTCAAGCAGGAACTCCTTGAGGGCCGTGTGGTCATCAATCTCGGGCTGAGCACCTCGGTGCTCGGCGGCTTCCCGGAGCAATCATTCGATTGGATCTACATCGATACGGATCATGGATACAAGGTCACGGCCGAAGAACTCGCCATCGCGCGCACCAAGGTGAAGCGGGGCGGGATCATCGCTGGCCACGACTATGTGACTGGGAATTGGGACGGTGGTGTGCGGTACGGCGTAGTGGAGGCCGTGCATGAATTCTGCGTGCGGCACGATTGGGAGCTGATAGTGCTCACGCATGAGACCGATCGGCACTTGAGCTTCGCGATACGCGCGATCGAGGCACGCTGAAGAACAGCGGTGCCTCCCGTTCAGAAGAGCTTAGCCCAAACACCGCGCATCGCGCGCTCCAGATAGGGCTTTGGTCGACGCACCGCCAAAGGGTTCGGCCAGCGGAACTCTATCCAATCATAATCCGGTTCGGTTGCCCATATCCGATAGCGCTCAAAGCGGTCGAGAAGCAACCGTGCACGGCAAACCGCTCGGCCATGTGCAGAATGGGCAACGATCGATCGACGACCTGAGCTGCTTCGGATCCGTTCTGCGCAAGTGCTCCAATGCCTCAGGATCCGGTATGTTGATGCAAACCATTCCACCAGGAGCCAGATGCGCAGCAAGCGTCCGGAACAAACTGTCATGCTGCGCTTCCGGGATATGCTCAAGCACATCAGGAAGCACGATGCGATCATACCGGGATGCACTGCTGAAATCCGACATGTCACTCACGCCGAATTCGACATGACGGGCCCTCGCCAATCTCAAACGCGCCATCTCCACCGCGGCTGGGCTGATGTCAACCGCGTGCACATGGCCTTGGCTCACCGCCTTCGCCAAGAGCGAGGTCAAAGTGCCGATACCGCAACCGATCTCCAGCACCTTGTGCGTGGAGCGCATGCCTGATCGTTTCAGGCGACGCATGATGCTGCGATGCCTTTGATTGATGCCAACGCGCCGTTGCACATTGGCCGCATGCCCATCATAGAACGCCGCTACATCAACCGCATCCGGCGTTCGAACCGATTCTTGATCAGGCAACATGCTTCGTTGGATTTTCTACTTAGGAACGTCGAATATGAGTTGAATCTCCGATAGTGCTTGTGTTAGATGACATGGAATCCAAATCGACAAGACCGGCAATCATGAACTGTGCTCTGCAAAAGAAAACTCGAAGACCTAATATTCAGGATCAAAGAAGACCAGCAGGTCCGGCTCGGTTTGGCTTGGACAGCACAGCAATATGTCGAAGATGGCCCAGATGATTTGAGTACGCGGAGCCAGAAACGAAATAGGGGCTACATAATAGCTTTGTATGACAACTCGAACAACAACATGGCATCCAATTGCTCTTCTACCTACTCGCAATCGGCTTGTCGTTTCCAGCCGACACTATTGCCCAAGCCTACGCCTGGGAATCCCGATCGCCCATGCCTTCTCCTCGTTGGGGCTCCGGCACCTTCGTCACCAACGGCCTGGCCTTCGTGGTTGGAGGAAGGAGCAATGGGATCGACTACCCGCAGATGTGGGCGTACGACCCGATCACTAACACATGGGCGCCAAAAGCGGAATTCCCTGGCACCCCACGACGCCTTGCCACCGTATTCGCGACCAATGGCAAGGGTTACTATGGTTGCGGAATCACTGGTTCGGGCACCTTCCTGAGTGACTTCTGGGAGTATGATCCGGTAGCGAACACTTGGACACAAAAAGCAAACTTCCCGCCCGGACAGCGCTACAACACGTGGCAGTTCGTCTTGAACGGAATTGCCTACGTGGGTGGTGGCAACAGTGCTGGCGCGAGCGGTCCTTTCCACGCCGATGCTTTCAAGTATGACCCGAACACCGATACTTGGTCAACCGCTGCTGCCATCCCCGATCAAGGAAGGCATGGAGCCGTTGGCTTTACTATGAACGGGAAGGGCTACGTCGTTGGGGGCCGTGAGAACAGCCTCAACTTCGTGCAGGACCTTTGGTCGTTCGATCCGACCTCGAATGCATGGTCTGCCATGACACCATTCCCAGGTGCTCCGCGCTCTTCGCCACTTGCCTTCGTGTATTGCAACGATGCAGTGGTGGGCTGCGGACGCGATGGATCAGTTAATCACCATGATGCTTGGGCGTACAGCGCTATGACCAACTCATGGTCTCAAATTCCTTCCTATCCGGGTGCCACGGCAATGGCTGGCACCAGCTTCTCAATCGGCAATCGAGCGTATGGGGGCTTGGGCTGGGACCTTACCACCGACCTGAGCCACGCCGACTTGTGGGAACTGATTAAACCGGGAAACGTCTCTGTAGCCGAACAGATCACTGCAACGAACATCCTCATTTCGCCCAATCCAGCTGGCAGGGATGGCTTCCGCATTGAATCACGAGCAAGTGGCTTCATCAATGCCAGTCTCCTTACGTGCGATGGGCGTATGCTTGATAATTGGCACTTCCAGCAAACGTTTCATGTACCCACCGATCAACTGGAAAAGGGAGCCTATCTGATTACTTGGATCCAAGGCGAGACAAAGGGCACTGCGCGCATCATCATTCACTAGCGCCTCACCTTCACCACCATCGCCTCCACCTCCTTCAGCAGGCCAAGCGCATACGCAGGCAGACCAAAGAGCACGCACACAAGGACGGCGCGCAAAGCCAGATCGATCAATGGAGTTCCGGTCAGCGGCACCCAAGGCATCACGTAAATGATGGCCAGCATGATGCCCAGCACCATCAGGAAGCGCGCATCGAAGGGCCAAAGGCGGTACTTGTGCCAGAGGAACCAGGTGCGCACGATGTTCACCGCCGTGAGTGAGATGAAAGTTGCCCACGCAGCGCCTTGCAGGCCCATGCGGAGGATGAGCACGTAGTTGAGCGTGAAGTTAAGGGCCACCATGGTGAGGCTGCTGATCGCATCGAGCCAATAGCTGCGCGACATGCTGATGATGGACCAGCTGAGCCCCAAACTCCCGCTGAGCAGATAGGCCGCACCGATGATGACGGCCACTTGCGCCGCACCGGCGTACGTGGAGGGTAGCAACTGGAAGAAATCGCCGAGGCCCGTAGCCATAAGGCTGAAGAGCAGCGCGCTCGCGAGCCATTGCACGAAGGCGCTCCGCTTGTACAGCTCCGATACCATGGCGCGGTCGTCGCGCTTCCAGGCATCGGCCAGCAGCGGCGCGGCCACTTGCTGCAAAGCCCGTCCGGGCGCGGCGATCACGCTGCCGAAGTAGAATGCTACGGCATATTGCGCCACGTAGATCAAGGCCTTATCGCCGAGCAGCGCACCGATCATCATCTGATCCATGTTGCCTAGGATGATGCCCGCGACACTCGCCGAGAACGTGAATACCGTGTAGCTGGCCATGCTCCGGCGCAAGCGCTTCGGCAGCCAACGCTCCTTCCACCCGAGCTGGAAATTCCCTGTGCGCTTCAGGTCGAGCACCAGTGCCAGCGTGCAGAGCAGGAATACCAGCGTATACAGAAGCATGAAGGTGCCGAACGGCAGTTGTTCTCGGCGCCCAGCTGCGCCACTTGCGCCGCGATGGTGGCTATGGATACGAGGAGGCGCGTGAGGCCGAACTCCTCGGCGGCGAGCACGCGTGGATACAGCAGCACCACATTCACGAAGCCGAGGCCGATACCGAAGTACGCCAGCAGCGTGTTCAGAGTGGCTTGGCGCGCAACAATGCCCATGTGCGGCGAAAGTAGGCGCGCGCTCAGGAGCGCAAGGCCACTTGGTCCAGCAGGCGCGCCATCTCGCCAGCCAGAACGCGGCGATCGTAGCGTGCATCGGCGGCGCCCGCTGAAGGCGCATCGAACAAGGCACGCACGCGCTGGGCATCGCTGGCGGATGGCTCAGGTGCGATCAGCAAATGATCGCCCAGCACGCGCGCCACATCGCCATCGCGTGGACCCACAGCCAGTATGGGCCTGCCGGTGCTCAGGTATTCATACAGCTTGGTGGGCAGGATGCCGAGCTGATTGGCGGTGGTGTTGATCGGCAGCAAGAGCACGCGCGCCATGGCGATCCCGCGCATCGCCTCGGCGCGCGTCAATCGCCCCATGCGCTCTACATGAGCGCCCAGCCCGGCGGCATTCACGCTCGCCAGCACGTTGGCATCAACCGGACCGATGAAGCGCAGCACGAAACGTTCGGCGAAGGCCTTGTCGCTCGCGCAGAGCTGGGCCAGCAGCTTCCAAAGGCCCGGCTGATCGCGCGTTGGGCTCATGCTCCCACTGTGTACAAGGGAATACCGCTCGTCAACCGATTCGGTGGTGGCGGGCAGGTCGGCGCGATCGTAGCCGTTGGTTATCACGCGCACGTTCTTCGCGCCAAGCGCCTCGAGGTCCTTGGCCCAGTGCCAACTCACTGAAACAACTTGATCAGCCCGCGAGAGCACTTCCCGCTCCATGCGGCGATGCCTGCGATCGGCCCAATCGGTAAGACTCAGCAGATGATAGTAGTCGATACCCGTCCATGGATCGCGGAAATCGGCGATCCACTTCACGCCAAGCGAGCGCTTGAGGCCCAAGCCGATCAAGTGCATGCTGTGCGGGGGACCGGTGGTCACCACAGCATCAACCGGATGGTCGCGCAGGTATTGCCTCAGATGCCTGACAGAAGGCCTCACCCACCACACGCGCGCATCGGGCACGAAGAAGTTGCTGCGTACCCACAACGCGAATCGCTCTTTCCAACCCGGCGCGTTGCTGCCTTCCTCTTTGAGGAATGCGGTCTGGATGCGTTCATCCTTCGCTCTGCCCGTGAACCGCTTGTATAGGCTGAATGGCTCCGTGATCGGCCGCTTGATCACCTCAAGGTCCGGTGCCACATCACGCAGCAAGCCTTCATCAACCGCAGACATCTCAGGATTGGCAGGCGTGTACACCACCGGCTGCCAACCGTGCTCCGGCAGGTACTTGCACATCTTCAACCAACGCTGGCCGCCAACTCCGCCATTGGGTGGCCAGTAGTAGGTGATGATGAGCACGCGCTTCATCGCGCCATCAAGCCTTCAATGCCTTGCGCGCCTCCATGCCCAGCATGCCCAGCGCGAAGAGCAGCACCAATACCGATGCTGCGAGCATCACCGGTCGCGCTTTCGCTGCCGTGCGTCCTTGCACCTTGAAGGTGATGGCGTGCGCTCCGGCCGGTACGCGCATGCCGCGAAGCACATAGTTCACACGGCCATGCGGCACGGGCTGGTCGTCGATGTAAGCCTGCCAATCGGGACCGTACCAGATGGCGCTGAAGACCACGAATCCTCCATGCTCCGATCGCACGCTGTAGTTGAGTTGATCGGTGGCGTAGCTATCGAGGGTTACCGTGGCCGCGGGATCCGCAACGATCGCCCCTTCGCCTAATTCCGTCTTGAAGCGTTCATCGGCGATGGCCGTGCGCGCCGGATCGATCGCGCCAAGCGCGGTGATCTCCTCGTCGGCATTCTTCACCCAGCGCAGGTCATCGACGAACCAGGCGCTGCCGAGCGCATTCGTGTTCATCAGCGGCGGACGCTCATTGCTGTAGATGAGGTAGCGCGTGTTCAGCATGTTCAGCGCACCTTCTTTCGCGAGCGCGCTATCGATCCGCTCCATGGTGGCGCCCGGACCGAATTGCTCGCCCACGCGCATGATGGCCGGACGCAAGTGGAACTCGATGAGCTCTTGGTAACGCTTCAGCTTGGCGCCGTGGTAGCCGCCAACGCTCTTATGGAAGTAGCTCACGCGCGAGTCATTGAAGGGATCGCCCAACCAGAGCACGCGGTAATCGGTGGCTCGGCGCAATGCCGCGTAACGTTCCATCTCCTCCTCCTCTTTCGCAACCAGCTTGCTCATGCCCCTTGCACCGCTCCGCGCTTGCTTCATGCGATCCAGGCCGGCACGGAAGAGCTCTTCTGCTTTCGGATTCCATTCCTGCTGCGCGATGGCCAGGTCAGCAGCATTCGGCTTGTGCGGGATCGCATTGGATCTTTCATCCTCCCAACCCACATACTTGCCCTTCTCCTTCTCGTTGTTCACGTAGCGCTTATCAACCGTCCATTGATCCGCGACGATCAACAAGCCTAAAGCAGCGATGCCCATGCCCACCGGGAGCTTGCGCTTGCCCAGCAGCCAGATGACCAATGCGCCCACGAGAACGAACCCGAGGCTGCGCCATGCATCGGCGCTGAGCACGCCGGCGCGGTAATCCTTCAAGCCTTCCACCAACGCGAGCACATCTGTCTCTGGCGCCGTCCCCGAAGCCATTCGCGCATCGAACTTGGCGCGTTCGCCATCGCTGAGCAGATTGAAGAGGCTCGGGAAGAGCGCGATCACGAGGATGATGGCCACGAGGCTTCCGGAAGTGAGCAGGAAGCGGCGCTCCTTGAGCTTGTCCCATGCGCCTTCGCGCAGCATGCGATCGAGCCAGAGGATGCCGAGCACGGGCACGGCCAATTCGACGATCACGAGTATGATGGTGACCGCGCGGAACTTGCTGTAGCCTGGCACATGATCAAGGAAGAAATCGGTGAGCGGCATCAGGTTGCGGCCCCAGCTGAGCATGAGCGTGAGCACCAGCGTGGCGAAGAGCGCATACACCAGGGTGTCGCGCATGGCCCAGAGTCCTGCCGCCAACCAGATGATCACTAGCCCGCCCATGACCACGCTCGCCGACATGCCCATGAAGGTGGAAGCACCCATTGCATCATCGCGCACGGCGTTGTTCTCAATCGCGATCAGCAGCAGCATGAGCAGCGCCCCACCGAGCATCCACCAGCTCTCGCGGCCTTCGCGGCTGGCAGCCATGAGCAACAGCAGCAGCATGGCGATCGCGCCCACATACACCGGCCCGGAAGTGCCGGGCTGATCACCCCAATAGGCATTCACATAACTCCCTTCCTGGTACTCCTTCATCACCGCGCTGCGGAATGCGGCAGGCTGCAACTGGCGGAAATCCTCCTGACTCTGGATGATCGATGCGGAGCCTCCGCCCTTCGCATTGGGGATAAGCAAGGTGAAGCTCTCCTGCTTGCCGTAGCTCCAACCGGTCACGTAATCGCGATCGAGCCCGTTGGTCTGATTGCTCGCAGCGGAAGCGCCATCGGCCTGAATGGTGAGTTCGCTTTTGCCGCGCGTTGAATGCGAACCATACTCGACGGTGGTCCAAAGCACGCCCATGTTGCAAGCCAGTGCCAACAGAACCGCGCCGAGACCCAGTGCGCCACGAACGGCCAAGCCAGCGATCTCCTTCTCCCGCATCGCGCGCACGGCTTCAGCAGCAGCGTAAAGCACCAGCACGAAGCCGAGGTAATAGGTCACCTGCACGTGGTTCATCATCACTTCCAGGCCGAGGAAGAGCGCGAGCAGCGATGCGCCCAGGAGCTTATTGCCACGCAGCAAAAAATGCAGCGCGCCCAGCACCATGGGCGCGTAACCGATCGCATTCGCCTTGCTGTTGTGGCCCGCCTCGAGGATGGCGAAGAAGTACGAGCTGAAACCGAAGGCCACGGCACCCACGATGCTGAGCCATGGATCAACGCGAAGACAGCGCAGCAGGATGTACATGCCCAACAGGTACAAGAAGAGGAAGCTCATGGGCCTGGGCAGGAACCCATGGAAGGCATCATCGGCGAAACGCAGCAGATTCTGCGGCCACAGCACGGTGATCTGGTATGCGGGCATGCCGCTGAACATGCTGCCCGTCCACAAGGGATCCTCTCCCGTGGCATCGCGGTGCTCCACGATCTCCTGGGCCATGCCCTGCCAGTTCTTCAGATCGCTTTGCTTCAGTCGCTTGCCTTCCAGCGCGGGGCTGAAATAGATGATGCTGAGCGCATAGAACACGGCCAGTGCCGCCATCACGGGCAGCAGCTTCTTCAGGATCGGCTTCATGCTTGGGAACGGATTACTTGATCTCTTCGAAATCGGCATCGACGATGCGGCCTTGAGGGCTGTTTCCGCCCTTGCCCTGTGGCACATTCTCAATCCGAACCTCGCCCTTTTTCCTGTCATCGGACGGGCCGTTCGGAGTGGCGGCCTGTTGCCTCCGCATCAACCAGCGCACCACCAGCCAAATGGCCGCGAGGACGAGGATGGTGCGCACGGCACCATTGAAACTGGCTTCTTCCATCATGCGCGGCGAAGGTATTCGCGCTCCGGTTGTGAGCTTGACCGTGCTTGGATCACCCAAAATGGGCGCTTACGCGGCATGTCCTGAAAGCCGCTGGAGCGATGAATGCCCGCGTCGCCATGCCATGCCTTCAGGCAGCAGCCGAAGGCACAGTGCTCTTGGAATCGCCCCAAATCGCAGACCCGTACCTTCGCCGCCTTTCCCACTGGCCATGTCAACTTTTGATTCGCTCGGCCTTAAGCCTGAGCTCCTGCGCGCATTAACCGATCTCGGCTGGGAGCAGCCAACCCCCTGTGCAAGAGCGCGCGATACCGCTGCTGCTCACCAGCGACAAGGATGTGGTGGCCTTGGCCCAAACCGGAACCGGCAAGACCGGCGCGTTCGGCCTGCCCCTACTCATGGACATTGAACCCGGCAACCGTGGCGTGCAGGCCCTGGTGCTTGCTCCAACGCGCGAGCTTTGCGTGCAGATCACTGGCGATCTGGAGCGCTTCTCTGCGCATATGAGCGGCGTGAAAGTGGTGGCTGTTTATGGCGGATCCAGCATCCGTGATCAGATTCGGGCCATCCAGCGCGGCGCCAACGTGATCGTGGCTACGCCGGGTCGCCTGCTCGACCTTATCGGCCGCCAAGCCGCCGACCTCGGCACCGTGCACACCGTTGTGCTCGATGAAGCTGATGAGATGCTGAACATGGGTTTCCAAGAGGACCTCGCCGAGATCCTCCAAGGCACGCCTCCCGATAAGCGCACCTGGCTCTTCAGCGCCACCATGGGCAGCGAGGTGCGGCACATCGCCAAGCGCTACATGCGCGACGCGGAAGAAGTGCAGATCGGCGAGCGTAATGCCGGAGCCAGCACCATTCAGCACCAATACGCCGTGGTGCATGCCCGCGACCGACTGGCTGCCCTCAAGCGTTTCATCGACGCCGACCCTGACCTCTTCGCGATCGTCTTCTGCCGCACCAAGCACGAGACGCAGGAACTGGCCACCGCCCTCGTGAAGGACGGCTATGTAGCCGACGCCATCCACGGCGACCTTAGCCAAGCGCAGCGCGACCATGTGATGGGACGCTATCGTGCGCGCTCGTTGCAGCTGCTCATCGCTACCGACGTTGCCGCGCGCGGCATCGATGTGAGCGATGTGACGCACGTGATCCACTTTGACCTGCCTGGTGAAGCCGAGAGCTACACCCACCGCAGCGGTCGAACCGCGCGCGCGGGCCGCTCAGGCATCTCGCTCAGCATCATCGGCCTTCGCGATGTGGGCAAGATCCGCCAGCTCGAGCGCCAACTCAAGTCGCACTTCAAATACGTGCTGGTTCCCGGCGGCGGCGACATCGGCAAGGCGCAAGTGGTGGCCTACATGCACAAGCTCAAGGGCGTCGAGGTGGACCACGATGCACTGGCTTCGATCCTTCCAACAGCGCATGAGGAGCTGAGCCAATTCAGCAAGGAGGAGCTGATCGAGCGCTTCATGAGCGTGGCCTTCAACCGCTTGATCACGCAATTCCGCGACCTGCCGACATCAACATCGACATGAGCCGGAAGGATCATACGGCGCGTGTCGAGCGTCCTTCCTCGCGCGAGCGCTTCGGCACGGGCAAGCAGATGTTCATCAACCTGGGCAGCGCCGATGGCTTCGATAAAGGCAAGATGCTGGGCTACGTTTGCGGCATCAGCGGCGTGCAGGGCGATGTGATCGGCCGCATGCTCATCAAGGACGTCTATTCCTTCGTCGACATTGAGCCGGCGCATTTCGAGCAAGTGTTCAACAGCTTCAAGGGCGCCAACTACAAAGGCCGCAAGATCCGTGTCGATGAGTCCCAAGGACCGCAAAGCGGATCGCACGACGATGGTCCGCGGCCACCCCACCGTGGTGGTCAGGAGCGCCATGGCGGATATCAGGGCGGTGGCAGCCGCGGCGGTTACCAAAAGGATCGTCCACACCAGAGCAGCTACCGTGGCGGCGGCGATCGGCGCGATGGGCCTCGCCAGGATTCAGGTCCGCGCGAGCACGGTGGCTACCAGAAAAAGCAGGACTTCTACGAGCCGAAGCCGAAGTTCCCCAAGAAGGGCAAGGGTTGAAAGAGAAAGCGGCCCTGATCAGGACCGCTCACTCCCCTGCCGCAGGCAGGAACAAATGGCATTAAGCGTGCGCGTGGCTCTCGTCGAGGATGCGATTCGCGATGTCGAGGATGCGCGTATCGTCGAGTGATACGATGCCGCCATCGGGCCCGGCTTCGAGATGAACGCCCATCGGCTTGCCATTCGGGTGCGTGAAACCGCCGAAGTAGTTCCAAACGGTCTCAACGCTGAGGTCGAGCTCCTTCGCTATGCGGTGGATGCTCCCATCAGGCAAGTGGTCCTTGATCCTCCGCAGTTCGTTGAAGGTGATGTTCATGATGGGAAGGGTGTTGGTTGTGAGGCTGAAGATAGAAACCCGAACCGGGCATTTCCAAACCCGGACGGCATGATCCATGAGGTGGCCTACATCAGTCGAACGAATGGGACGGAGCACACCGAGAACACAAGTGAGGGCGGCTGGCGGCACCGCGATACGACGACCCGCAACACCGATCGCAGCGCGCTGCGCAAGGCCATCCTACTTTTCCCCCATGCTCCGCAACGTTGGCCTGGCCTTGCTCACCGCAGCCACGGTCTCGTCCTTGCAGGCGCAGCAGTACAACCTGCGCACCTATTCGCTGGAACAGGGACTGCCCAGCAGCAGCGTGAACGCCTTGTGCGAGGATGCCGATGGCTTTCTATGGGTGGGCACCGCGCAAGGAGCGGCGCGCACCGACGGCCTCCGGTTCGAGCAATTCACCCGCCAGCAAGGCCTGCCGCACGACCAGGTAACCGCGCTTGCCGCCACTCCCGATGGCGCTGTATGGATGGGCTTCGGCAATGGCACCATCGCGCAATGGAATCGCGGCAGGATCACAGTTGCGCAGGCCAGTCCAGGCGCCGCTGTGCGCGCCCTGCTGCCCCTTGGCAACGACCTCTGGTGGGCTACATCAGGACAAGGCGTATGGCTGCTGCGCGAAGGGCGCACCCAGCGCTACGGAGCTGAAGAAGGGTTGCTGAGCACGCGCGTTTTCGCCCTCGCGCACGACGCACGCAAGCGGCCCGTATGCGGCACCGATAGCGGCCTCTTCGTGCTGAACGATGGACGCTGGCGGGCCGTGGCGCGCTATGCCCTGCCCCACCGGCGCGTGCAAGGCTTGTTCGCCGATGGCGAAGGCATTGTAGTGGCAACCGCCAATGGCTTCCTCGAGCTCGACACCGCGCTCTCCACCATCGCGCCCGAACTGCGCTATATGAGCAGCTTTCCAGTGGCCTTGCCCGAATCGGACCTGCAAACTGTGCTTCGCGCGCGCGATGGCGACCTCTGGTTCGGCACGCCTGGAGGTTTGCTGCACTTGACCAAACTGAATGGCTATCCAACGGCCACGCTCATGCGCGAGGCGAACGGCCTTGGCCACGACCTGGTGCGCTGCCTTGCGCAGGATCGCAGCGGCGCCATCTGGATCGGTACAGGCTTCGGCGGCTTGAGCAAGTACACCAGCGATGCCTTCATCCATTTCACCGACCGCGACGGCTTGGGTTCGCGCACCGTGAGTGCCATGCATCGCACAATAGATGGACGGCTCTGGCTCGGCACTGCTGGCGGTGGGCTCTCCAGTTGGAATGGCCGGGGCTTGCGCCACTACGGCCTTGAAGACGGCTTGCCCGATGCCTTCGTGATCGCCTTGGGCGAGGATGCCAATGGCTACCTGCTCGCCGGTACCGCCTCCAACGGACTCTGGCGCTACGATGAGCGCCGCTTCCAACGCATCGCCCAAGGGATCGACGGCCAGCGCGTGCTCACCATCAACCTCGATGCTGAAGGCCGCAGCTGGGTAGGCACCGAACGTGGCTTGCATGCTGATCCCGGCGATGGCCGATATACGCGCATCGACGGCTGCGATCTGCCGGTGGCTGGTCTGGCTTGTACAAGCGATACGCTGTGGGCCGCCACCGCCGATGGACTATATGTGCTCGATACGCGACGGATGCCTTGGATGCTTCGATCGGTGCAACGTCTGCCCACCACTTCCATGACCTGCATCGCGCGCGATACACCCGGCAACCTGTGGATCGGCACCGAAGCGCATGGGCTGTATCGCCTCCACGGAAACAATGTGGACAGTATTCAAATGGCCGACGGCCTGGCGAGCAATGCTGTTGAGCAAGTGATGCTCGACGGTGTGGAGAACGTGTGGATCGGAACACGTCGCGGCATACACATGCTCGAGCTGGACGCCCTCCAGGAAAGAGTTCTGCGCATCATCACTTATGGCATCGACGATGGCTTCATCGGTGCCGAGTGCTTCCGCAATGCGTGCATGCTCGATTCCGACAGCAGCCTTTGGTTCGGCACGTTGCGCGGCGCCACACGGCATGATCCGCGACGCACAACCCTCGATGAGCCCGAACCGCGCGTGCACCTCACCGATCTGCGCCTCTTCTTCGAGAAGCCCGACTGGACGCCTTGGTGCGAGGCACGCGACCGCAACGACCTGCCCACCGGCCTGCACCTGCCGCACGACAAGAACCACCTCACCTTCGCCTTCACCGGCATCAGCCTCGCTTATCCGGAAAAGGTGCGCTACCGGTACCTCCTCGAAGGGCATGATCCCGATTGGAGCCCGATCACCGCCACCGACCGTGTCACCTACAGCAACATCCCGCCCGGCGACTACACCTTCCGCGTGATGGCGCGCAACGCCAGCGGCATCTGGACCGAGGAGCCCACGAGCTTCGCCTTCCGCATTGAGCCGCCTTTCTGGCAAACGGCCAGCTTCCGCATCGTGGGCGGCGCGGCCCTGCTGCTCGGATTCTTCGGCTTCACGCGATTGCGCGAGCGCCGCCTGCGCCGCGACCGTGAACGCCTTGAGCGCACCGTGCAGCAGCGCACGCACGAGCTGGCGCAGGAAAAGGACCGCAGCGAGGATCTGCTGCGCAACATCCTGCCGGCCTCAACGGCGGAAGAACTGAAAACGAAGGGCCGCGCCGATGCGAAGCGCTATGAGCATTGCACCGTGCTCTTCAGCGATTTCAAGGGCTTCACCACCTTCAGCAGCCGCATGGACAGCGACACGCTCGTGAGCGAGCTGCACCATTACTTCAGCCTCTTCGATCAGCTCTGCGCGCAACATGGCCTGGAGAAGATCAAGACCATCGGCGATGCATACATGTGCGCGGCCGGACTGCCCGAGCCTTCACCCACGCATGCGCTGCGCGCGCTTCTCATGGCCTTCGGCATGGTCGAGGCCGTGGAGCGCAGCAACGCCGAGCGCCGCGCGACGGGCTTGCAGGAATGGCCCATTCGCATCGGCCTGCACAGCGGACCGGTTGTGGCGGGCGTGGTGGGCACGCGCAAATTCGCTTACGATATCTGGGGCGATACCGTGAACCTCGCCAGCCGCATGGAAGCCAACAGCGAGGCTGGCCGCATCAACATCAGCGGGCCCGTGTTCGCGCAGGTGATGCAATACGTCGAAGCGATGCCACGCGGACCGATCAAGGTGAAGGGCAAGGGTGAGGTGCAGATGTATTTCGCGCTGCGGCTGAAGAAGGAGTTCAGTGCGGATGGCGCAGGATTGATGGCGACCGAGGCGCTCCGCGAACGCGCGTTGCGCAGTTGATCGGCGATCAGTCCATTCGTTCCGCTGCGATCACTTCGTGCGGAAGAGGTGCAAGGGCACCACGCGCTTGCCTTCCTCCTCTTTGTTCGTGAACTCGAATCGGGTCATCAAGCGATCGCCATGCTCGTGCAGCAGCATGCGGCCACGCAAGAATTCCTGACCTGAGTCCGGATGGAAATCGAGCAGGTCCGCATGCACCTGGGCCCTCCCCTGCACGCTCTTGCCGTGCACCAAGCCGCTAAAATGCACCCACCCGCCACGTTCGTCATAGAAACTGAGATATTGATCGTTGGTCGGGTGATCGAAACGTGCGCCTTCATACTTGCGGCCTTTCACCCGCGGCAAGGTGTCCAGCTCGAAACGCTCAACGCTCTTGTCCTTCTCGATCTGCAGCGACCCCTTCAACCGGCTGCCGTTGCCGAGCAGGAAAGCGGCGCCCTTGGCCGACCATCCCGCTTCGCGATCCGTGAGCAGGAGCACATCGCCCCTGCGGTGACCGTAGAGTTGCACGAGGTTCTGGCCGAGGTGGCCTGCGAGCATCACCCATTCGCCCTTCTCGTCATACACCTCCAATTGCTGGGCTAGAGCATCGTTGCCATACACGCGGCCTTCGCCCACGGTCTTGAATGCCGGAGTCCCGGTCCTGTATAGCGTGCGCGACCTCACCTGCTTGCCATCTGAGAGCTTGAACTCGACCTGCACTTGATCCCAGTTAGCCGAGAGGTGCATGCGACCGTCCTCGATCCTGTTCGTGCGTTCGTTGTCTACGAACGTGATCAGGATCACCACCGCGGAAGTGCGAATTCGTCGCGAAGATCTCGCCATCGATCAACGCCGAGATGCCGATCCAATCGTGACCGACCTGGAAGAACCCTGATCCATCGCCTGATTGCACATTGGTGAACAGCACGTTCACGAGGGTCTTCTTCGTCTCGCCCACCACGTACGAATCGTAGCGCTGATCTTCCTTGCTCGGCTTCTCCTCATCCACCGTGGTCGCTTCCGTAGGAGCTTGCCCTTGCGAAGGCTGGGCGCCGCTCCTCAACCTGTGCCGCTGCAGCTACGCACATGCGCGCTCCGGATTGCGCGCCCGGCGCGTAACGCGGATGCTGCTCGTGGTTGGTGCGCTGCGCTTCGCGCGGTGTCTCGGTGGCTGTGTAGGTGGCCAGCTCTTGCATGGTGATGGTGCCGTCGCCGTCCGCATCGGCCTTGCCGCGCCAGCCCTTCAGCAGGTAATGCGTGAAGATCCCTCCCTGCAGATCATCGCTCTCATAAGAGCTTTCACTCGCGCCCGCTGCGGTAAGGATGGAGACCTCGCCATTCGCGCTCCGATCATTGCCGCCTTCCGGCATGGTGGCCCGGCCGCTGCGACAGGCATCGAGGATCATGACCTTATTACGGCATGGCGCAGCGTTCAAGGCCGAGAGCAGATCAGCCTGTGTCAGGCTCGACGACCACGCCTTGTACGGATCATCAATCTCCGCATCGGCCCCCAAGAGGCAGAGTTGGCCGCGCCGATCGTGCATGCCGTGACCTGAGAAGTAGAAGATGAACTGGTCGTTCTCATCGGCCCGCGCGAGCAAGGCATCCAATTGCGCCTTGATCACCTCCGACCGCGCCATGGTGTTCTGCAGCAGCACCACGTTGTCCGGCTTGATGCCTTTGCATTTGCCTTCGCGCAAGAGCGCCGCTACCGCAGCGGCATCCGAATCGGCATAGCGGAGGTCCTGCGTGCGCGCATAGCGATAGCGTGAAACGCCAACCACCAAGGCGAACACCTCCGATTCGTTCACTTGATTGCGGCCAAGGCCAGCCGAACTGCCGCTGTTGCCGCGCATGATCTCGTCGCGTGTGAGCGTTCCTTGCGCTGGCTTGGTAACCGCAGGGCGCAATGGTTCAACGCGCTGCTCTTCGTTCACCGATTGGCCACCACCGGTTGATGCAGGAGCAACGACTGGCTCGCTCGGTTTCGGCTCGGGTTCCTTCGGCTGTGCTTCAGGCTCCTTCGGTTTGGTCTCGCGCACCGGCTCCTTCGGCTCTTGCTGCACAGGGTCGCGCCGCGGCTCGGTCCTCGTTACCGCGATGGCCGATTTCACATCCAGGGCCACATGGAACTCAGCGAAGCCACGTGCATCGTTGGCATCGGCAGCCATGAGCATCACACGATTGATGCCTTCATCCAGATTCACGTCATGCGTGAAGCTTCCATCGTCCTTCACCTGCGCTTTCTCCCCGGCGATCATCAGCAGCGTCACCTTCGCTGAGCTGTGCACCTTGCCGGCAACGCGCAGCGGCGATGAATTCACCGTGAGGATCATCTGCCCTTCGGCCTTGGGCGAGGTGATCTCGATCCGGAGTCCCGATGATTGCGCCAGCGTGAGCAAGCTGACCAAGAGCGATAATGTGAATGCGATGGTTCTCATGGTGCGGTAGGGTTGATCAGGTTGTCCTGCGGAGATCGAGTTTCTTGAAGAATGCGTTCAGCACGAGGAAGTAGGCGATGAAAGCCGCCAGGTTGATGCGGATGCCCAGCCATAGGTCGAGGGCGATGAAGATGCAGAAGAAGAGCAGCAGCGGAAAGCTATCCTTCACGCTCTTCCAAACGTGGTCTTTCAGAACGAAGGCGAGCACCGCACGTGCTGCAGGCACGCCCCACGCATCCACCTTCAACTTGTCTGCCGCAACCGGTTCCACTGCCTTCAGCTCCTTCGATTTGCCATCGCGTTTTGCGCGCCATCCGCCCCAAGGCCTGCTGAAGATGATGAGCGACAAGAAGCTCAACAGGATAACAGTGGCCAGCAATCCGAGCCATGGCACACGATGGGCGCCATCGAGCATTTCCAGATAAAGGTCGATGAGGATGGTGCTGCCCTGCATGGTTCCCCCGAACGTGCTGTGCCTGTCGCCGCCCGTTCGCTCGCCCAGCGGCGCGTTGAATTCGCCCACCATCACGATGGGCAGCGCGCCTGCATTGCGTGCTTGTTCTTCGATCATGAGCAGCAGATCCTCGCGGCCGAATTCACTGATGGCATAACCCAGCCCAAGCGGCAAATACGGTGGCGCTGCTGCATTGCCCTCGTCGGCATCATCGGTGAGTATCGTTGTGCAGCGCTCATCGAATCGATCCAGCGCTGCAGGGAACGCCGGGAACGCAGCGCCCGGCGTGGGGCCTTTCTCGCGCAAGAGCAGGGTGGTCAACGAAGGCGCGATGCTCGCCCCTGTGGTGCGCATGTACATGCGGCATGGGATGCTGGGATCGCCATCCAGAAAGAGGTTATGCGCAGCGATCAAACCGTTCTGCAACTGCTCGGTGGCCCGGCCCATGTAGCGGTTGCCCGGACGCAGCATGGCCGTGTTGCGCTCTTGGGTCTCAGCGAGGATGAGCTTGTCATGCTCGATCAAGGCGCGCATGCTCGACGCCAAAGCGCTGTCGTGCCGCGAAGGATCGGGGAAGGTGATGTCGCACACCACCAGGCTCAGGCGATCGGCATGGGTGCCCAGAAAGGCAAGGAGTTCAGCGAGCATGGCGCGATCCGTAACCGGCACCTGTTGCTGCCCGGCCTCCGTTGCGCTCACGGGCGATACGGTGGCCTTGTTCGCGCTGTTATCGATGAGCACGAAGCCCACCCCTTGATCCTTCACTGGATCGGGAATGCCGCTCAAGCGGCGCAGGTCGCTGGTCAGGTCGAAGGCGAGCTTGTTCTGCTCGAAGAAGCCGGGGCGCGCATTGAACCAGAAGGCCAGCGCCACCGTGAGCAAGAGGCCATGCACCAGTGAAGTGACCACCAGCTTCCAGCGCTTGGTAACGGGCGCATGCAGCATGACCACCGCGCTTGTTGTGAGCAGCGCGGCAGCAGCCGTGACGGCGAAGGCGGCTATGATATTGATCAAAGCGAGCATGGCGCAGTCAGCGGCAGAGGAGGCGGCTCAGATCGGGGCGATAACCGTGGCCATGCACTTGCCGCATCATGCGACCAGCCAGGTCGATCTGCTGGTTGCGCGAGAGCTCGGGCTGATCACGCATCAATGCGCACATCCAGGCCTGCATCTCCTTGCGCTCGCCAGGGTTGAGGAAACGGAGCATGGCATGGCCCAGGTTCACGCCTTCGCGCCGTGTATTGCGCAGCACCACTTCGACCATGCTGCCCATGCGCGAGGGGAAGAGTCCGCGCGTGATCAGGAGCGTGTCGCCGCTCACGGGGATCATCACCGGCTCGAAATCGTTGCCGCCCGGCATGGCCCAATACAGGACCCACTCGCCCTGCGTTGCTGGCAAGCGCGGGATCTCCAGGCGCACGCCCAGGTCATTCACCACGGCCAAGGTGTCGCTGAAGAGCGCGGCCAATTCCTCCATCGATGTCACCTGATCCAGCAGATCGCCGCGCGAGGCCAGCGAGGCCAGGTCGTCGCGTGTCACGCGATTCGATGCGATCCAATAGATGTTGCGCAAGGGGCCTTTCTCGGTACGTTCGCGGTAACGCACGTATCCCTCGTCAAGCGCGCTCAGCGCGGTACGCAGCTGCGCCACAAGTTCTTTCGTTGTGCTCGCTTGCGCCACCTGCGTATTCAGTTCGGAAAGGCGCACGCCGCTGCCCGTGCTCATGTCGGTCACCGTGAAGCGCTGCTGCGATTGAGCGTTCGCGGTTGCGCTGCTCAAAGCGCAGGCGAGCACCAAAGCGCAGAGATGGAGAGAAGTTGATATCGAGCGCATGCGTGCAGGATCTGGGAGGTGGTGGGCTGGCGGATTCCGCGCCGTTAACATAAGGAACCGATTCCATGCGACGTGCATCCGTAGCGCTCACGACCTCGATCAACCGCGATCGCAGCGATCGGTCCGAGTAGGACTCAACACGCCAGGGCCGCCGCCCGCCCCGCCAGCCACCCCGTGCTCCATGCCGCTTGGAAGTTGAAGCCTCCGGTGATGCCGTCGACGTCGAGCAACTCACCTGCGAAGTGAAGGCCGGGCTGCACGGTGCTCTGCATCGTGAGCGCATCCACTTGGTCGAGCGAGATCCCGCCCGCCGTCACGAATTCCTCCTTGAAGGTGGTCTTGCCCTGCGCGGCGTACTTGTCGTTGGTGAGCACATCGAGCAGGCGCGCGAGCAAGCGTGGCCCGAGTTCGCTCATGGGCTTGTCGGGTTGCAGACCTGATCGTTCGAGCAAGTAGCTCCACAAGCGCGCTGGCAAACCGAAACCCGTTGCGTTGGCGAGTTGACGTTTGGGATGCGCTGCGGCCTCGGCCTGCAACTGCTCGCGCGCCATCTGTTCATTCACATCGCCGAGCCAATGCACGCGCACCGTGTAGGCGTAGTTGCGTTCGTGCAACGCGCGCGCGCCGAATGCGCTGAGGCGAAGCACCGCTGGACCGCTGAAGCCCCAATGCGTAACGAGCAAAGGGCCATTGCTC
This sequence comes from Flavobacteriales bacterium, assembly GCA_016713865.1. Taxonomy (GTDB): domain Bacteria; phylum Bacteroidota; class Bacteroidia; order Flavobacteriales_F; family PHOS-HE28; genus PHOS-HE28. The sequence continues at coordinate 163,258 of JADJOG010000001.1, forward strand.
TCGAGCTTGGTGCCTTCGATGCGTAACCGAACGTTCGGCGCCACCACGCCCATCAGTTCGCGGATGCGTTCTTCGGTGAGGTTGAAGGTGAAGAGCGAAGGCACGGGCGCTACCACTAGATGCCCGAGCGCGCGCAGCCATTCCAAGCCTTCAGCTTTGGGCGAGCCGCCCGAGGCCACGATCACACGATCGGATTTTAATGCTCCTTGTGGTGTTGCGAGTTGCCAAGCATCATCGACCCGCTCCATCCGCGACACAGCACAGCCCATGCGGATGCGCACGCCCAGCTTCTCCGCTGCGCCTTGCAACGCATCGATCACCGTTTGCGAACTGTCGGTGATGGGGAACATGCGCCCATCGGCCTCGGTCTTCAGCTGCACGCCCTGCTGCGCGAACCACTGCACTGCTTCAGGTTGGCCCCATTGCGCGAACACTTTGCGCAAGAAGGCCTCGCCGCGCGGATAGTGGCGCGCCAGCTTACGCGGCTCAGGGCAAGCATGTGTGACGTTGCAGCGCCCGCCGCCGCTGATGCGCACCTTGCTCAGCAGCTTGTCGCTCTTCTCCAACAGGAGCACTTCGGCATCGGGCTTATGCGTCTTCGCGCTGATAGCAGCCATGAAGCCGGCCGCGCCTCCCCCAATAACAGCGATGCGATGTTGCACGGCGTGAAGGTCGTGCGCAATCAATTGGTCCACACCGCATAGCCCTTACGGCGCAGTTCCAAGGCGAGCCCCTTCTCTACTTCCAAGGCTTCCGCCCGGCTCAGCGGACCGATATCCTGATACAAGCTTGGCCGCAGATACCGCCCGTACTTCTTCACGATCGCGCTGCTGAGGTCGTGGCCCTTCTTGCTAAGAGCACCGGTCTTGTGCTGCGCGAATCGCTCCTGCGGGGTTTTGCTCGTCATGCCCACATACAGGCATTCGAGCACGCCATTGTATTGCGGGTTCGCCTTGCGGAAGCGCCAATCGTCGGTGAACACCTTGCGGGCGAGCTCGATCACATAAACCCGGTACGCGGTAGGCATCGATCGCGAAGGAAGCGCGGCGGTCGTTGCGATGCGCCCATTGAGCGAAACGGGCAGGCTTGGCCTTCCCCGATTCGAGCTGACTTTCGTTCTTGCGGGCAACACATGGAACGTGGATCTTGGCGCCATCCAGAACCACAGGGCATTCATCCTTGACCAACGAAATGAACCAACGCTTCACGCTCCTTCTCGCCGTCAGCTTCCTAATCACCATCCCGGCCAGCGCGCAAAGCGGCGCCTATTGGACCGACATCAGCGCCGAGCAGGTCGAGCAGGCGCGCGGTGAGCGGCGCATCGTGCCCCAGCGCGCGCGTGCCTTGGCCCTCGATGTGAACGGCATGCGCGACATGCTCGCACATGTGCCTCTGGGCGAACTGCAGGATGTTTCCGCTTCCTCCAGCATCATCGAACTGCCCTTGCCAACAGGCGGCACGGCGGCCTTCCGCCTTCTGGAGGTGCCGGTGATGCACCCAGAACTGCAGGCCCGATACCCCATGATCCGAACCTATACCGGGGTGGGGCTCGCAGATGGCGCGCTGCTGAAGATGGACCTCGGGCCGCATGGATTCCATGCCATGGTGCTGGCCCCGCACGGCGATTGGTTCATCGACCCTTTGGTGCATGGTGATGCATCACTCTACCAGAGCTACCTGAAGAGCGAGTTCAGGAAGCAGTTACCTCCCGACTTCCAGGCCTGCCACTACGATGAGGTGAACGACATCGATGCGGCGCAGAAGCAGACCCGCTCCTGGATCGCCCAGATGGGCGCCGACCGCGTGGGCGACTGCCAGCTGCGGCGCTACGACCTGGCCCTGGCCTGCACCGGCGAATACGCCAACTTCCATGGCAGCACTACGCTCAACAACAACAAGAGCTTCGCCGCGGCCGCCATGGCCACGAGCCTCAACCGCGTGAACGGCATCTACGAGCGTGACGCAACACTCACCATGGTGCTGGTGGCCAACAACGACAACCTCATCTACCTCAACGCCGCCACCGACCCGTACACCAATAACAACGGGAGCGCCATGCTCGGCGAGAACATCACCACCTGCAACAGCGTGATCGGATCGGCCAACTACGACATCGGGCACGTGTTCAGCACTGGCGGCGGCGGCGTGGCCTACCTCAACAGCCCCTGCACCAGCAACAAGGCGGGCGGCGTAACCGGTTCCGGCGCACCGGTGAACGACCCCTTCGACATCGACTATGTGGCGCACGAGATGGGCCACCAGTACGGAGGCAACCACAGCCAGAACAACAACTGCAACCGTGCCGCCAGCGCCGCCGTGGAGGTGGGCAGCGGCATCACCATCATGGGCTACGCCGGCATCTGCTCGCCCGATGTGGCCAGCAACAGCATCGCCATGTTCGGCGGCTACAGCATGCAGGAGATCGCCGCCAACATCACCACCGGCGCCAGCAGCGGATGCCCTACCACCACTGCCATCGCTAACGCGCAGCCCACGGCCAACGCCGGTGTCGACCGCGTGATCCCGCGCTCCACGCCCTTCATCCTCACCGGCAGCGCCACCGATGCCAATGCCGGCAACGTGCTCACCTACAGCTGGGAGCAGATGGATAATGCCGTAGCCACGCAGCCGCCCGTTGCCACGAATACCGGAGGTCCGGCCTGGGTTCCGTTGCTTCCGCAGAGCACACCCGTGCGCTACATGCCCAACCTGCCCGCGGTGATCGCCAACACCACACCCACGTGGGAAGTGCTCAGCAGCGTGGCCCGCACCTACAACTTCCGCCTCACCGTGCGCGACAACGTGCTGGGTGGCGGCTGCGCGAGGCAAGACAATATGGTGGTAACGGTGAACGGAACCGCGGGGCCTTTCCTGGTTACCGCGCCCAACACCGCCGTGAACTGGACCGCGCTCACTTCGCAGACGGTGACCTGGAATGTGGCGGGCACCACGGCATCGCCGGTGAGCTGCGCGAATGTTGACATCCTGCTGAGCACCGATGGCGGCCTCACCTACCCCACCGTGCTAGCCACCGCTACGCCCAACGATGGCAGCCAGAGCATCACCGTGCCCAATGTGGCCACCACCACCGCACGCGTGATGGTGCGCGCCAACGGCAACATCTTCTACGACATCAGCAACACCAACTTCACCATCACAGTGCCCGCCACGCCCGACTATTCGTTGAGCGTAACAAGCTCCACGGCTAACGCATGCCAGCCCAGCAACACCACCTATACCGTGCAGGTGGGCAGCATCCTCGGGTACAGCAGCGCCGTCACACTGGGCACCACGGGACTCGCGCCGGGCCTGATCGCATCATTCAGCCCCAACCCGGTAACGCCCGGTGGCAACAGCACGCTCACCATCAGCGGCACCGGCAGCGTGGCACCGGGCGCTTACAACTTCACGCTCACCGCTACCAGCGCCAGCGGCAACAAGAACCTGGCGCTCACGCTTCAGGTGGTCGCTCCTGTCGGCACCGTCACCTTGGCATCGCCAGCCAATGGGGCATCGGGCGTGGGCGGCGGAACGCCCTTGACGTGGAACGCCGCCCCCAACGCAGCGTCGTATGCCATCCAGATCGCCACCGATGCGGGCATGACCAACATCGTGGAAACGGGCAATGGGCTCACCGGCACGAGCTACAATACGGCCATCGCCACGCAGCCGCTCACCACCTACTACTGGCGCGTACAAGCAAGCAATGCCTGCGGCTTCGGCACGCCCTCGGCCATCTGGTCCTACACCACCAGCGACTGCCAACCAGTGACCATCCGCATCGTGCTCGACCGGTACGGCGCTGAGACCACCTGGCGCCTGGAGAACGCCGGTGCGACCGTCTTGGCGAGCGGCGGGCCTTATACCACACAAGGCGCGAATGGACAATACCCGCAGCCCGATGTGAACCTCTGCCTGCCCGTGGGCTGCTACACCTTGATCGTGAACGACAGCTTCGGCGACGGCCTATGCTGCCAGTACGGGAGCGGCTACATCGCGGTGCTCGATGCGAGTGGCGCGCCGCTGGCCTCGGCATCCAGCTTCACCAACACGGTGTCGGCCAACTTCTGCGTGGGTGGTGCGTGCGTGAGCGTGCTGCCCGTCAGCGAGAATTTCACAAGCGGGCTCGGCAACTGGGTGCAAGGGGTCACCGATTTCTTCAACTGGTCGCTGCAGAGCGGCAGCACGCCAACCAGCAACACAGGGCCCACGGCCGACCACACAACAGGCACCGGCAACTACCTCTTCACCGAATCGAACAGCCCCAACAACCCGGCCCGCACCGCAGAGCTCTTCAGCCCCTGCATCGATCTGGAGGCCTACGCAAGCGCCGACCTGAGCTTCTGGTACCACATGTGGGGCACCACCATGGGCACCTTGAACGTGGATGTATGGAACGGCACCGCATGGACGCAGGCCGCCTGGAGCCGCACGGGTAACCAAGGGAACAACTGGCTGCAAGGCACGCTCTCGCTGAATCCGTGGGTGGGCAACGCCATCCGCATCCGCTTCCGCGGCGTCACCGGCAACGGCAGCACCAGCGACATGGCCATCGACGATATCCAGATCACAGGCACGAATGAAGTGGTGCTGGCCCCGCGCATTGCGCTCGAAGGCGCTTACGATCCGAGCACCGGACTGATGCGCGATGCGCTGCGCGTGCTGCCCTCCTTCCCGCTCACTGAGCCCTTCTCCGCGCTGGGTTATGCGCACGTGGGCGGCGGTGGCGAAAGCGTAGCCGCACCGGTGCTTGCCACCACGGGCAGCAATGCCATTGTCGATTGGATCCTGGTGGAGCTGCGCAGCACCGGCAACCCCGCCAACGTGCTGGCCACGCGCAGCGCGCTGGTGCAGCGCGACGGCGATGTGGTGGCCACCGATGGCGTGAGCGCCTTGAGCTTCGCTGTAGCGCCGGGCAACTACCATGTGGCCATCCGCCACCGCAACCACTTAGGCGCGATGACAGCTGCTGGGCTTGCGCTGAGTTCAACGTCAACCGCGGTCGATTTCCGCTCCGTGGGCCTGGCCACCTACGGCACCGATGCACGCAAGTCCATAACCGGCACCTTCCCGGTGCAGGCGCTGTGGGCGGGCGATGTGAGCTTCAACGGCGAGCTGATGTACGTGGGCAATGGGAACGACCGCGATCCCATCCTGCTGCGCATTGGCGGCACTGTTCCCACCCACACGGTGAGCGGCTACTTCATCGAGGACGTGAACCTCGATGGCAACGTGCTCTACGTGGGTAATCCGAACGATCGCGACCCCATCCTGGTGAACATCGGCGGCAGCGTGCCCACGAACACGCGCATGGATCAGCTGCCCTGACGCTCTTCACGCGCGCCGATGCGCCCCGTTACGTATCAAATCGATGAGGGATTGAACTGACGGCCGTCAGATCGCGCGCGCATTCCGTCAGCTGGCAGGTCTGGTCGCGTCGCTTCATTTGGTCTTCAACCGCAACCTGCATGAAGACCATCCTCGTCCCCACCGATTTCAGCGCCCCTGCTGGCAAGGCCATGGAACTGGCCGAACGATTGGCGAAGCAGAGCGGCGCTGCCATGCACCTGCTGCACGCTGTTGATGTGCCGAGCACATGGCGCGATGGTCGCTTCAGCACGGCGGTGCTGGCCACCAAGAGCACCAAGGCGCAGCATGAGCTCTATCCCGAAGCGCGCGAGCGCGTTGGCGCCGCGCGGCAGCAGCTGGAGTCGCAGACATTGCGCCTGAGCAAGAAAGGCATCAAGGCAACGTACACCTTGGCTACGAACGCAGCATGGAAAGAGGTGGTGGATGCCACGGGCAGGCTCAACGCCGACCTTGTGGTGATGGGCACGCATGGGGCCGGTGCGCTGGAGGAGGCCTTCCTCGGGAGCCACGCGCAGCGCGTTATCCGCATGGCACGCGTGCCGGTGCTCTCGTTAAGGCACAGCGCGGGCTCGCGCTTGGAGCGTGTGGTGATGCTGGCCGATCCGGGTGAGAAGGGCATGGAGAAAGCGCTGAACCGGCTCATGTCGGTGCTCGAAGGGCCCCGCATGCGTTTCCACCTGCTCTGGGTGAATACACCGGGGCGCTTCATCGACACGTACTCCGCCGAGGACCAATTGGGAGGCTTAATGAAGCGCATGGAGGGCATCGCGGGCATGAGCATCGTGAACCACTACTCGGTGGCCGAAGGCGCCATCGCATTCGCGCTGCGCAACAACATGGACGCCATCGCGGTGGCCACGCACGGCCGCAACGGCGCCAGCGCATTCCTGAACCCGAGCATCGCCGAGGCGCTGGCCAATCAGAGCCCGCTGCCCACCTTGTCGTTGCGGTTGGGGTGAGCACGCTACCTTACATTCAAGCACTCCGGATGCAGTGCTGCTAGCGGACGCTCGTATCGGCGATGTGCCGCGTGAACAAGCCCGATTTCATGAAGGCCCGCGGCGCCGTTAGCTCGACCGTCGGCTTCGCGTGCTCACACGACCACGACGCACCTTTGTGAACGCGATGATGAATCCGAGCGCGGAAGATCGCATAGCGATGAAGGCGAAATAGCATTCACGCACGACGTTGCATCGGGGGTTCGCCTCGCGGAAGCGCCAATCGTCGTTCACCTTCCAGGCGAGTTCGATCACATGCAGGGTGCACACGGTGAGCATGCTGAACATCGGAAGCGCTACCAGGTACTGGTCGCGATCTCCGGACACATCAACGACCTTCGCGCCATGCTTCGTGCCCTCCCCTTCTTCCTCCTACTCTCAACCGCTCTCCATGCCCAGCAATGGCAGCTCGTCACCCCTGTGAAGACACGCAGCGAACTCGCCTCCGTGCGCATGGTGAGTTCCACCACGGGCTACACCATCGATCGGGTACTGGGCTTCGTGCTGAAGACGACCGATGCAGGCGATAGCTGGCAGCGCATGCCCTACAACCTCATCGACAAGCCGCGCGCACTGTGGATGTGGGACGATCAGCGCGGCATCATCGCTGCCAACAGCGGACGTTTCTACCGCACCACCAACGGCTGGACAAGTGCCAACTCCGTGAGCCAGCCCACCTTCGGCAACATGGCCTGCATCCACTTCGTCGATGACCTCTTGGGCTGGGCCGGCAGCGAGAGCGGCCGCATCGTGCATACAACAGATGGCGGCGCTACCTGGACGCAACAGACCAGCGGCACCACCAACGCCATGCTCGCCATCCACTTCGTCGATGCGCAACTCGGCTTCGCGAGCGCAACGGGGCAAGTGCTGCTGCGCACAACAGACAGCGGTGCAACGTGGAACGCCATCGCGGCGCCCATCACCTTCAACATGCGCGGCATCCACTTCTTCGATGCGCTGAATGGTTTGGCGGTCGGTCTTGGCGGCGAGATCATCCGCACCAGCGACGGCGGCGAAACGTGGACCTTGCAAGCACCCGTGACCACCGTGAGTTTGCTCGGCCTGCATGCACAGGGAACAAAACGTGCTCGCCATGGGCGCTAACGGCACGCTCTTGCGCAGCACCAACAGCGGCAATAGCTGGACCGTGCAGAACCTCGACTTGCAAGACCTCTACGGGCGTGGCTGAATCCCGGCGGCATCGGCTTGCTCGTGGGCAAAGCGCGCGTGTATCGCACCACGAATGCCGGCGCGAGTTGGAGCGTGGTGCAAGTGGGCACCTGGCACAGCATGCTCAACAAGGTGAGCTTCGGCAATGATCAATACGGCGCTGCGGCGGGCTGGCAGACATCAGGCGGACTCGAGAACGGCTCAGTGCGCACCACCGATGGTGGCAGGCATTGGGTCAATATCGCCGGTGGTGGCCAATTGCTCGGCGCGCACTTGCGCAGCGATGGCATCGGCTGGCTCGGCGGTGGCTCGGGCGCGGCACGGCGCACCACGGACAACTTCGTCACCACCACAACGGCGAGCGGACCAAGCGTTGCCATCCGCAGCGTGTGGTCCTTCAATGCGACCACCGCGATCGTAGCTGGCGGCTACGTGAACGGCGGCTGCTACCGCACCACCAACAACGGCGGCAACTGGGCCTACACCGCCACCGGCAACATCTTCGACCTCTGGTTCGTGAACGACCTGCTCGGCTTCTGCTGCGGCGAAGGCGGCGTGCTGCACAAGACCATCGATGGCGGCATTACGTGGCAGCAACTCACATCGCCCACCTTCACCAACTTGCACAGTGTGTACTTCCTGAATGACACGCTCGGCTACCTCGGCGGTGAAGCGAGTTCGTGGAAGACCATCGACGGCGGCGCAACATGGACCATGCTCGGCAACGTGATGCAATTCTGCATGAGCCTCTTCTTCACCGACCCCGATACCGGATATGCCGTGGGCGTGAGCGGCCAAGCGCTGCGCAGCACCGACGGCGGCGATACCTGGAACACGATCCTTGCCGCGCCCTTCGATGTGATCATCAACGATGCGGCGATTGTCGATGGCGCACTGATTTGTGTTGGGCGTTATGGCGATGTGTACCGCGCGCCGCTGGCATGCCCGGCTGTTGCTGCTGTGCCCACGGTGCTCTTCGATGGCGATGAACTCTGCACCGGCGAAATGCCCGGCATTCAGTGGTACCTCAACGACGAAGAAGTGACCGAAGGCACCTCCGCCTGCATCACACCCTTGGTGAGTGGCAATTACACGGTGGTCACGACAGATGCCTTGGGATGCATAAGCGCCCCATCGGCACCTGTGCAGGTGATCATCACCGGCATCGAGGCGCCACACACAAAAGCACCGCTGCTGCATCCCAATCCGAGCAGCGACAAATGCACGCTCACATTCAGCGATGCGCGCACGCGCACCATCGAGCTCTGCGATGCGCAAGGACGTGTGCTGCGCAGCGAACGCGCGCAAGGCATTCAGCACAACGTGGAGTTACGTGCCCTGCCGAGCGGACTTTACCTCGTGCGCGGGGTTGAAGAAGGCTGGGCCGTGCGCGTGGTGCGCGATTGAGCGCGAAGCTGGCAGGCAACAGCCCGGCGGCCCGCCCCTTGCTTGCCAACCGCGGTTGGCTTGCCCCGCGCAATCAATGCACACAGCGCCGCCACATGCGCCCATAAGACCACGGGCACCAGCACAGCTGGCAGCAATACCCACGGCACCGCCGTAACCAGCACGTTGGGCTGCTCGAAGTTGATGCGTTGCGCGCTGCTGGGGATGCTGAGCACCGCCGTGCCCACAACGATGAAGAGCAATACGAGGCACGCCACGTTCCAAGCGATGAGCACTCCCCTGCTCGGTGCATTCTTGTTGCGCAGCCAAAGCATCATCACCACCGCGCTGATGCCGCTGAGGATGTCGAAGTTGAAGCCGCTGTAGGACATGTCGCGCGGAACGAGGCCCGCTTCGTAGGCGTTGTGCAAGACCAGCTCCACCGGGATGCGCAGCACATGCACGGCGGTGAGCGCGAAGAGCGGCAAGGAGTTCAGCCATGCGCGTCCGCGCTGAAGCATGATGCAAACGAGCAGTGCTAGGCCAACGGGTGCAAGCAGCAAGACCTGCGGCGGCGGGAAAGCGGTGGTGTTGGTGTAGAGGCCGCGCGCGGCGAGCACGGTGTGAAATGCACCCAGAGCAACTAGCAGCGATACGAAGACGATGCTGCGCGTGGCCCTGTACGACCAGACTAAGCACCATAAGATGGCGGCGAAGAAGAGGATATAGGTGACTGTGGGCATGGGGCGAAGATGCGAGGTGCGATTTAGGTGGTTACCGATGAGTCGACATTCAGTGGCTTGGTGATAGTGGCATCTTTCCACCTATTGCTTCGGCAAACTCGAATCATCCCGCTAAGCAGCGGGACTGCGCAGCTTCTGCCAATAAACGCCATGATCGCGGTTGCGAGGTGTTGGTCATTCAGCGGCCTTTGAGCCTCTTCTTCCACCTTTTGGCGGCAAAAGGTGGAGCCAAAAAGCCGCCACGGCTAAGTCGCAGCCCAACCCGCACGGGCCCGCAGCACGGGGCCCCTGAGTTGGGCGCGCCCGCGCAGCCGTGGACGCCTACCGCACGCATCCTGGCTCAAGCAAGCACACGCTGAGGCCGCGAGCTAGTTTACGCGCGAGCCAGCATGCCCCAGCTGGCGGGCGCAAGCAGGCATGCGAGAGGATGGATGCTTTGCATTTCATCCCGCATTGGCGATACAAGTTCTGCGTCATGTCATTGCGAGGCTTTGCGAAGCCATGCGCCATCTGGGGATTGCATTCCTCGTATTCATCTGCGCCATCTGCGTCATCTGCGGATTGCATTCCCGCATTTCATCCCGCAGTGGTGAGACAAGTTCCGCGGCATGTCATTGCGAGGCTTTGCGAAGCAATGCGCCATCTGCGGATTGCATTCCTGCATTTCTTCGCAGTGGCGGGACAAGTTCTGCGTCATGCCATTGCGAGGCTTTGCGAAGCAATGCGTCATCTGCGGATTGCATTCCCGCATTTCATCTGAGCTATCTGCGGATTGCATTCCCGCATTCATCCGCGCAATTACATTTGCCCCGCATCCCGAGCGTTCCGTGCAAACGGAACCGCCAACCGAGTGGACGACACCACGGTGGCTGAGGGTAGCTTGAAATACCTCGCTTCGGCGGCGGACACAAGGCAAGCAGACAACAGTCGGCTCGCGCTTCCGCCATCCGTTCGAGGTATCACAAGCCACCCATTCGATGCGGACCGGTCCGGTCAAAAACAGTCGTCGCCAGGACCATCCGTGATCGTGTTCCGTTGCGCAGGGCGCGCGGGGTGTGCTTAAAACCCAACACACCCATGCAACAGGAACTCTCGTCGTCGATCTTCAGCACCACCCACCAAGGCCGCACCATCACCGGCCGCCAGGTGCTGCGCAATCACCGCCAGCTCACGGTGCAGCTTCATGCACCCGTACGGTTTGCTGGTGTGCCACCAACATGCCCGCCTACATGGGGCCTGCGGCGCTTCGCTCATCGGTCCTCGGCGATGACGCGCGAACGCGCGCTGCGCCTCCCTGTACGACGATGCCGCGCGCTTCCGCGACCTGCCGCCCGGATTGCGCAGTCGTTGCCGCCCGCGATCAGCGCACCGTCGCCTTCCTCGAGAGCATGGATGAGCAGCTTCGATTCGCGCACCGCGAGCGTCCCGAGACGCAAGCGCTGCCTTGGAACCATCCGACGCGCTTCCGCCGCGAGGTGCAGTGGCTGCGCCACCAAGGCGAATGGCCCGCCGATATGCGCCTCTCGCTGCTCTCCGAGGACCCCGAGATGGAGTGGCAGCTGCTGCTCCTGCTGCACCACGCGCTGCATCAGCGTTTCGCAGTGGAATGGGCTTGGGGGGAATGGGTGGGGAATTGAGATCGCGCGGGTGTGCCGCCGTGCGTGCGCATGCGAGCGCTGGGTCGGCAACTGCATTTCATCCCGCAGCGGCGGGACAAGTTCTGCGCCATGTCGTTGCGAGACTTTGCGAAGCAAGGCGCAACGCATTGCCCGTTACTCCGGAAGCCGGGCGTGCGCGAGCACGCTGGTTCCGGCTATCCGCACCCGTCACTCCGGCAGCCGGGCGTGCGCGAGCACGCTGGTCCCGGCTATCCGCACCCGTCACTCCGGAAGCCGGGCGTGCGCGAGCACGCTGGGGGTTCCGCCCCCGTTTTTCGGGGGGCGGGGCGGGGCCGCCGGGCCCGGGTCTCCGCCCCCGTCCCCCGGGGGCGGGGGGGGGGGGGCGCTTGGGCCCGGCTTCTGCCCTTCCCGGGGCCGGGTCCCGGCTATCCGGAGTCTCCCCCATCACTACGCGGTTCAGGCTGCATTATGGCAATTGCACTTTCCCCCCTCTGCTTCGCCACCCGGAACAACACTGAGGAGCTTCTGACCACGAACGCCACGATCGTGGCTGCACCTTATTGGTCATTCAGCGGCTGGATAAGACTCGGTTCTTTCCACCTTTTGCTTCGCCAAACCCGGATCAACTCTGAGGAGCTTCTGCCAACGAACGCCACGATCGTGGCTGCACCTTAATGGTCATTCAGCGGCTGGATGAGTCTCTGTTCTTTTCCACCTTTTGATTCGCCAAACCCGGATCATCTCTGAGGAGCTTCTGCCAACGAACGCCACGCTGGTGGCTGCGACTTAATGGTCTTGCAGCGGCTTTATGAGTCTCTGTTCTTTCCACCTTTTGCTTCGCCAAAAGGTGGAGCCAAAAGGCGACCACGGCTAAGTCGCAGCCCAACTCGCACAGGCACGCGCACACGGGCTCCCCGAGTTGGGCGCGCCCGCGCAAGCCGTGGACAGCCACCGCACGCGACACCTGTGCGGTTGTGCGTAAGGCAAACAAGTGCTGATGTAGTAGGGTGTGCAGTGAATGAAAGCGAAGAAAATCCTTTTCCCACTTTTTTGTCCGAAACCCCGCATCAATTCAACGGGGCTTCCGCAAAAAGCCGCCGGGCGCGGGGGAGCCTGCCCCGGGCGGAGACCCGGGGTGGACGCCTACCGCACACATCCTGGCGCGCAAGCACGCAGTACGCTGCGCGAGCAAGTGGGCGCGAGCAATTGGGCGCGAGCAAGCATGCGCGAGCAAACATGCGCGAGCAAACATGCGCGAGCAAACATGCGCGAGCAAACATGCGCGAGCAAGTGGGCGCAAGCATACGCGCGAGCAAGCACGCGACACGATGGTCTTTCATCTGCGCAATTCAGATAGCACGCGCGAGCACGCGCAACGGTGGAACTCCGCTGTGCCATTCAGCAGCGAAGAGGTGCTGGGCCATGGCGAAGCGGTGAGGACGCGCATGCCGGGCGCAGCATCGTTTGGCCGATGTGCGGCGTACATTGCATGGTAATGAGTACCCTATCCCATGAATTATCGAATCGCGATCATCGACGATCACCGGTTCGTGCGCGACGGTTTGCGCGATTGCGTTAGGGCCTGGACCAAGGGGCAAGTGGTGCTCGAGGCGGAGAACGGTCTCGATTACGAGCAGCGGCTGCCCGAAACAGGCCACGTGCACCTGGCGCTGGTTGATCTGCGGATGCCCAAGCGCGACGGCTGCGAGACCATGCGCTGGATGGCCCGCCACCAGAAGCGCACTTTGGCGCTGGCCTTCAGCTTCGAGATCACCACCGCCAATGTGGTGCGCGCCCTGCGCGCCGGCGCGCGGCTTCATGGACAAGGGGCAATCGCACCGCGACTGGCACGCCGCCTTCGATGATCGGTGCTGCGCGGCTTCCACTACAACGAGCACGTGAGCCGCGCACTGGTGCACAGCCTGCGCAACGAGGCGCCCGACCGCCATCCCGATGCGCTCTGGGCCAAGCTCACCACGCGCGAGCGCGAGTTCCTCCTGCTCTATACCAGCTACCTCAAAGAATCCGTCGAGGATATTGCCAGGCGCATGGGCGTGGAGCGCAGCACCGCCGAGACCTACCGCAGCTCGGTGGCCCACAAGATCGAAGCGCCCTCACGCGCCGAAATGGTGGCCATGGTGAAGGATCATGGGTGGGAGAAGAGGGTGTGGTAATGCGACGTAGCCATCACTGAGCCACTCACAAAGCAACGCCGAAGCGACCGACTCGGACTTGGCTGCCACAAAGAACAACATGAAGCGCAAACAACACCACCAAGCGCAAACACTAATAGCGATTCACCAAATACCATGCGCTCACTTATCCAGCTTCTGCATTCGAGACTTGATTGCCGACAGTTGGCGCTGCAGCTCCAAGGCAATGTGTTCTGGTGACTGGCCACTTGCCCAAAGCTCCTTGAGACGAACATCTTCTTCGTTGCTCCACCGCTCGTATGCGCGGGGATGTAACTCACGCACCTTGGCTACATGCTCTGGAGTATCCTCATCGACCATCCCTGCATGCTCTGGCCCTGTTGATGTACCGCAAATCGGGCATAGCCGGAAATAAGACTCCAGCACCGTTGCGCACTTCGTGCACAGCAACGGGTCGGATTCATAATTGATCGTCATGAAGTTCCTCCGATCCAAGTAGCGCTCGGAAAGCTCTTCGATGAAACGGGACTCGTTTCCCACTTCGGTAATCAGGTACAAGGCCTCCTTCGCACGGGTAACGGCCACGTAGAACAAGCGACGTTCCTCCTCCATCATCTTCTTCACGTCATCCTTCTTGATGAGTTGGAAGATGCGATCGGCTTCCCACACGTTCGGGAAGTAGTTGGCGGTGAGACCGATGATGAAGACCACGCGCGCCTCCATCCCTTTGGCCGCATGCACCGTCTTCGCATTCACCGGTAGCCCTTCCTCGCGGAGACGATCGCGATACGGGAACCATGACTTTGAACGGCGGTATAGGATAAGCACCTCTTCCTTCGGGAAACCCTTGTCATACAGTTCGCGGATGCTCTGAACTACGCGTTCTACGCCATCCTCATCTTCACGCTTGGCGGCGTACACCTGTATCTTCTTGCCTGCGGGTTTGCTGGAGACCACCTGCTTCTCCAGCTTGAGCTTGTTGTTCGCGATTAGCGCATTGCTTGCCTCCACGATGGTGGAATCGCTGCGGTAGTTCGTGGTGAATGGCAGAATCGTGGCTTCCGGATAGTGCTCCTTGAAGCGCACGATGTGCTCTACCTCCGAGCCGCGCCAGCCATAGATGCTCTGCCAATCGTCGCCTACACAGAAGAGGTTCGTTTTCGGGGTAAGCAGCGCATCCACCATGTTCACTTGCAGCGTGTTCACGTCTTGATACTCATCCACCATGATGTGCGTGAACTTCTCGCGGAGGGTGCTCAGCACCACGGGATCATCGCGCAGGACCTCCATCAGCTTCAGCAGGATGTCGTTGAAGTCCAAGTAGGATCGTTGCACGCAGTACTTCTCAAAGCCTTCCGCTATAGGACCCGCGAGCCGGTAGAACCCCGCCACGCGTTCGTGCTTCCTTTAGGCCATCCGCCTTGGATCCGGTGAAGTCAAGGGCTTCGGTCTTCACGCGGTTGATGGCCATGCGCACTTCGTTGCGGAACTCCTTCAGTTCCTCATGGTATTGCCGGAACTCCTCCTCGAAGCGAAGCGGAGGCATGGCTCCCAGGCTTTGGGTCAGGCGCCCACGCACCAAGTGGTCCATGCGGTTATTGAACTCCCCGATGTCCTGCATCCACTTCTCGTAGGTCTTCACGCAGAGTTTACCAGCGAGCTTGAACTGGATGTCCTTGTCCGTGGGGTCGAAGCTGAGGTTGCTGATGTGCTCCAGGTACAGGTCGGCTTCAGGGATGTAGAAGTCTGGCTGGAACTCGAAGTCCTTGAAGTTGACCTTGGGCTCATACTGGTACTTGATGTTGTGCCGATAGAGCCAGTCGGCGATGGTCCGTTCCGACTTGGAGCGCACGTTATCACCGGCCAGTGTCACGTACGGATGCTCGTCGGTGGTGCCACGCTTCCTGTAATCCCGGATCTTCTTGGCCTCCACATAGAAGTCCAGCACATAGCGCTTCAGGCGTAGCATGAACTCCGGGTCGACCGAGAGTTCCTTGATGACCTTTTGGAGAATGAGGTCCGGTGTTTCGACGCTTCAGTATCGCTTCGAACTCATCGGCCTCCAGATACTCGTTGACGATCTTGAAGCGGTTGTCGAAGTACTTGGCCACGTGGCTGCGCAGCACACTGTAGCCGAAGCCGTGGAAGGTGCTTACGCGCAAGGCGTTTATCCACGCGTACCGCTGCTTGTAGTTCTTGCGGGCGGCATCGCGTTGCTGCTGGGTGAGCTTCTTGTTCTCCAGCAACGCTTTGTACTCACCCGTATCATCCACATGCAGAATCAAGCGGTCCACCATCTCGTTCGCCGCGTTGCGCGTGAAGGTGATGGCCAGGATGCTCGAGGGCTTTACGTTCTTCTCGAAGATCAGGTGAAGGATGCGCTGGATCAGCGTCTTGGTCTTACCCGCGCCCGCACCGGCCAGCACCAGCAGCCGCTTTTCCTCGCTCAGCACGGCGGCGCGCTGCTCGGGGTTGAGGCCGTGGAGGAGTGGCGAAGCGATTGTGGCGGGCATGCGCGGACAAGCTACCAAGATCGCTCCAAATGAAAGCACTGATACTGGCATGGCGGCATCGCCGACGGGCCCAAGGCCCAGGCAGGTTGGCGTGCTACGTGATCGCCAACGAATTGCCGTACGCTGTTAAATGCTCGTAGGCCACGCGCACATTCTCTTCGGCTGCGAGGGCCTCTTTGCGTTTGCTCCACGATCGCATGTGCTCTTGAATGTCGGCCACGCCCAAGGTGGGCTCTTCCTGGAGAATGAAGGCTGCCGACGACAGCAACTCCAGATCGGCCGTGGAATGGAAGCCCTCAACAAGAACACGCAGGCTGACCAGGCGTGCGCGTTGCTCCGGTTGCAATGCGGCCTCGATCTCGGCTCTGCGTTGGTAGTTCAAGACGATCTCATCGAAGGGCCGTGCCGCTTTCTGCTCCAATCCGGTAAGGAAGGCCCCGTTGATGTGGTAGAGCATGTGACCGATGGCATCGGTGTACGGGCCGTAGCGCGCGGGCTCGAACTTGAGTTTCAGTGAAGACTCACCCAGCCGTTGGAGAAAATAGGCCAGCTTGTTGGCCACGAATAGATTGGCGAAGCCTCCGGTGCGTTCGTATTGGAAGAGCGCTGCCAGCAATACGGTGCGCGCCGGTGTCAGTTTGGCTTCGCGCGTGGGCTCCCGCGGAGGGCCTCACGCACATGGGCCGATGGCTCATAGACCACCACCTCCGCATCGAGCGCGCCCAAGTGCCGCTCGATCATCGGCTTCACCACCTCCCAGTCAAGGCCACCGTTGCCACAGCCCAAGGGCGGCACCGCAATGCTGCGGATGTTGTGCTCGGCGATAACCGCCACCAAGGCCGCAAGCCCGCTCTCGATGTACTCGTACTTCGACTTGTGCTTGTAGTCCTTCTTCGTGGGGAAGTTGATGATGAGGCGCTCCCCTTGTAGATCCTGGTCGCGCACCACCAGCATGGTGCCCTGCACCAAGGTGCCGCACTTGCATGCGGCCTGGTACACGCGCAAGTTCTCTTTGTACCGCTCCGCGAATTGCAAGGCAATGCCCTTGCCCATCACGCCCACCGTGTTCACGGTATTCACCAGTGCCTGTGTCCCTGCGGCGAGCAGATCGCCTGTGCGGTAAGTGATCATGGATAGTAGAGGTTGCGGTTCGTATCCACGCGAACAGGTATGCACAAGCCTCGTTGTTCCATAAGCGCCTGTATATCGGCAGCCCTGCCCGCGTCGAATGTATACAGCCCTTGGAAGCTGGCCACCGGCACATGACCTTTCACAAGGAACTCAGCCTGCTTTCTGCGTTCACGGTCGCGGTCATCTTCCGTGTCGCGCCAATACTGCTCGGGTATCACGGTCCAATCCAATTTGGCGAGGTCCATCAACGCGGTGTACTCCTTGGTTCTACCGGTGTCCTTGCCGGTGTTCGCCTGCCCGTCGGTGAAAAGGTAGGGGTGGCCCAGCCCGGCGATGGTCTCCAGCTTGCAGCAGATGTACACGATGTCGCGTTGATGCTCTTGTGGCACGCCATAGCCCGTATGGATCTTGTACAGCATGGGGCTGTGGCCCGCGAAATAGAACGCCACATGCTCCCCGATGGTACCCGCGCCGCTGGTCTTCAGAACGAACGAGTCCCGCTTGTCCGCCAATTCGAAATCGCCGATGCGCTTGGGAGGAAGTTGGAAGCCCGGGTGACGCTTTGGATAGAACCCACGGTCCAGGACATCCGGCAGGCATTCCCAATGAACGATGCGGTACAGGAAGATCTTATTGGGTACGGTGCCCGGCATGGCTCACTTGCGATCCGCTGCGGTCAGCACAGCTGAGCGTTGCTCGGGGTTGAGGCTGTGGAGGAGTGGGGATGGTGCGGCAGTGGTCATACTGGACTATTCAAAGGAATCACCCTTCCACTGTTTCACCGCATCAATGTAGTGCCGCATACCGCCAAAGTGATTGAAAGGTGGCATATGCATGAGATGACCTTGGTCGAAGCAAGCCTCGATCAGCCGCATGGAATGATCGATCTGCCCAAGGGCCGCGGTGACCTCGTCGCGATGGACTTCCAAGCCACCAGCTTCGATGAAGTTCTTATCCCAATGCGCGAGTTGCGTATTGCGCAAGGTCTTTATGGGCCAAAGACCCCAGTACAATTCCTCGGTCACATGCTTCCGAAGGCGCTTTGATCCTTCAGGGAATGTGTTGCGGTGCCGAGCGATCCAGGCAGGAATGCCCATAGGCTCCTGACTATCTGCGCCCTTCTTGTCACCGAATGCCGCAAGACCAACGAGCAAGGTCGACCACAGCGCATCGAGCATCACACCGTTGAAGCTTGAAAGCTTCTGGTTCACTGGAACTGATCGAAGGATCGGCGGCTTGCCAATCCTGCAAGGCCGCCCATATGTTCTCCAAGCGGCCGTACTGGTGCCATAGGTAGTTGAACTCTCCGGCGGCCTCTTTGCCCATGGCCACATGCCAGTAGGCGGCTTGGACCGAGTTGTTCACTCCTTGCGGCTTGAAGGCTGTGGTGCTCATGGGACTCAACTCGCGTTGACTGACAGGTCAACTACCGGACCAACCAAATTCGTCAACAAGGTCTGCACTTTCTCCAATTGGATGTTGCCATCGTGATCGAACAACTCAATGAAGCGAACAGAGCAGCCGTGGTCTTTCACACCTCGACAATCAGCAGCATTGTAGTCGTGACGGGCTTGACCTTCCTTGTTGCCAGGATATAGCAGCACACTCTCCGCGCTGCCGAATTGCCGGTTGTACACATACATCTGCTTCAGGTCCGGATCAGCGGGTCGATCATCCTTGGGCAACTTCCACTTCGTGTCAATGATGCATTTCAGAACACTTTCCTGCTCGATGAGGATATCAGGCCTGATCTTCTGCCCGTTCCAGAACTCTTGGCTATTCTGCCCGAGGATGGCGATATCCGTTCGTTCCGCCGCAGCGCTTCAGTAGCCGGAGCACCACCAACTCGAAGAGCTTGTTCTTATCGAAACAGCAAGCTGAGGATATTGTCGCGACCGCCCTTCACATCGGGGCGTAGTTCAACAGGATGAGCTTTGCTAGGATGAGCGCATCGGTATATGACTTGGTCTTCATTTATCCGGATGCGGTCGAAGCTGGCTCCAGCGATGCGCTGGTATCGCACACGATCAAAGGCCCACTGAACGTCCTGGCCAAGCCCGTGGTGATCGGGTCGCGGGTGACATCTTCAACGAGTTCCAATGTCTGTTTGAGGATGGAGTGCAGCAAATGGTCTGTGTCGTAGACCTGATGCACCACATGGAAGCGCTCCTTGTGGACCACGCTGTTACGGATATGGCGCGGCAGGTCCAAGCGACCGTTCAAGGCCGTGGTCACACCCGACTGCTGGCGATAGCGCTTCACCAAGCCTTGGTGCACCAAGCGCTGTACTTCTTCAACGAACAGCCGCAGAAAGTACTCCAGCACCGACGTGCGCCGCAAAGCCAATTGCGCGTGCCCGGCCTCATGCAAGGGCAGCCCATGGGCCACCTTCAGCATCTGGATCAAGGCCTTCTGCCATTTGCCCTCGTCTTCAATGCCATCGGCCTTGGGCAGCACCTCGATGGTGAGGTCGCCCACGGCGATCACCCCCACATGCTGATTGAACTTGATCCGTTGGTACTCGGCCGTTAAGAATCGGTTGTCGTGCTGCTGGTTGTACTTAACCAGTGCATTGTAATGCGCCTGTGTGAATGCACCACCCTCAGCCACCACGAGGCGACCATGTTCATAGACGGTGATGACCTTACTTGCCATCGCAGATATCCTTGAACGCCTGCAGCGGCACCAGTGCTGCGTCCATCACATCCTGGAACACGTAGCGGGTCTTGGGCTCAATGTCTAAGTCCTTTCTGAACGCAGCAGAGAACTCCACCTTCCCGTCCTGGACCTTCTTCACTTCCTTCACGAAGTCCGGACCAAGGACAAGGCCCACTTTCACCGGATCACCATAGAAGTACTCCTGTAGCAAGGGGATGATGTTGTTCTTGAAGACCAGTCGCAGCCTCTTCTCCTTGTCAGCATCGCTCCAGTTCATGAAGTAACTGTGGCCGATGTGGTGATCGCGGTCCAGCAGCATCTCGATGCGAGCGTTGATCACCGACAGCAGCTTCGACAGGTCCACATCGCCGACCATCCGATAGTCCAGCTTCTCCAATTCCTCCGGCTTGCTGGGGCACTCCACAAAGCTGAATCGGCGCCGCAGTGCCGTATCCAGCGCTTCCACGCTGCGGTCCGCTGTATTCATCGTGCCGATGATGCGGACATTGGCAGGCACCCCGAAGGTGGCGGGCTTGGAATAAGGCAACGTAGCGCGCAGCTCATTGCTGGCCCCGAGACGCTTGTCGTCCTCGATCAGTGATCAGCTCACCGAAGATGGCCGCAATATTCCCACGGTTGATCTCGTCGATGAAGAGCGTACTCGTGCCTCAGGATCTTGCTCGTCCTGCCTCCACACAGGCGTTTGAAGATGCCGGGGACGATCTCATAGGCGATCTCCTTCGAGTCGAGCTGGGGTTTGAGGCCCTCAATGAAGTCCTCATAGGTGTAGGCCTGATGGAAGGTAACGAACTCATAACGCCTGACCTCCTTGGTTCCTTCTCCCTCGTCGCGATAGTCAGCTTTGTACTGGGCAAGATGTTCGCGGAGCTCCGGATAAGACTCATCTACCGCCTGCCCGAGCGCTTCCCAGACCGAGTGTTCCCTTTTGTTGAAGATCAGTGGCTCGCTTCTCTTCTCATACTTCACCAGCGCACACTCATTGACGGTATGAAACTGCAGGTTCGACCAGAGGGTCGCCCGCACGTTCTTGGAGTTGGACATGGCCGCCTTGGCCTTTGTAAGCTCGTGCGCAAGATCGCATCCACGTTGGATGGGCCGAGATCCGGCAATACAGTACCGATGACCTCCCACCAAGTGAGATCCTGCAAGGCATCGTAGATCCGTTGCTCCCGAGGCACCTCAGAAGGCCTCGTGGTAAACCTCGAGAAGTACTCGTTCCTCAGTTTGTGGGTTTTGCCAGTCCCTGGTGGACCATAGAGGATCTTGTTCAGTGGATCGCTCATTGTCCTAGTGTTATGTAGCGCCATCTTTAGAATGGCATCAAATTGTTCCTTGGTCGCCGTGAAAGTGGTGCCTCTGATTACCGCCTTTGAAGTCGGCCATGGACGGCAGTTCCTGGATGGCTGACCAACTGATGGGGTGTTGGCTTAGCTCGTGTTCGACTCGGATTATTGCACGTTTCTGTTTTAAGACCTGGGCTTGGTCAAGGACGAATGCACGGTCGTTCTCATCCATCGGCATTTCGTCTACATCCGATGTGACTGTAGCCAGCGCGTAACAACCAGCTTGCGGGCCAGTAACCCAGATGATCACCTTATCACCAGGTCGGACCTTGCTTTGATGAGCCGTCACTGTCCAGCTCTTAGCCGCACCAGCCCGGAGCGCACCAGCGGCATCGTAATACTTCGGATTGGCTTGGAAGACCCAGTAGTTGGGCTCGTGGGCCGTGGTTGATCCAGTCGCACCATCAATGCCGATCAGCTTGGTCAATCGCTTCACTTGATCAGTATCCTTCGTGATGTCCGTAAGGGTCTTTCGAACGATCTGACCTTTCTCCTCGGGCCATACACCTGCCTTTACCCAATTCACCTGTCGACAGTTCCTGAAATAGGGTCGTGCCGCATCGTAGTAGTGCTCCCCTGTGACGATGCCATACCCCAAGTAATCTGAAAGCCCACGTTTGGCGATGATCACATCACCAATGGCAACGGAGTTCGCCATGTCGAAGACCGCGTTCGCATCGTTCTTCTTTGAACTTGTCGACCCTTCCTGCCTTTGCAGGACTTTCTTGACTTCCCCCACCGTGCCGTATTGCGCATAGTCCTCAAGATCGTCCCAGCCCAAAGCCATTATGCCCTCGGTCCGGAATTCGTCCCAGTGCCGGGCATTCTCCCCGGGCGCATAGATCCAGTAGTGCACCGGCCTACGACCCTGCCCGGGTGCGGCTCGTTCAGACACGAAATACATGAAGTCCTGCACAAGCAGGTGATGCTCAGGGTCGGCATGGCAACTGGCATCGCGCCGTGCGCGATGTGCTTCAATGATGTCAGGCCTTGATAGAAGCACCGTGCGTAGCTCTTGGCATAGCTGATAATAACTCGGCATTACCGTGTACTTGTCGCCGGGCTTGGCCAAGGGCGCATGGCCCGCGCGCTCAACAAAACCAGTTGCCACGGTGGCTTTGTACAAATAGTGTTGGTCCGGCAGCACCATGCCCAGCCAAAGGGCCATCGCGCGCATGCCTTGGTAGCTGTTCAGCCGTTCGCTTGGTCGTGCCTGCTTCAGATGCTCATCTGCGCGGCGCTCAAACTCATGCATGCGATCAGAAAGGGGCGGCGTACCATTCAGCAATTCACGCAGTGCGTTACGTGCATCCTCGGTGTCGCGACCGGCCCACTCCATGAGCATCGCCTTTGGGAAGTAGTGCGCACCGACCCAAAGATTCTGGTGCTGGTGCGTGAAGCTGCGGTCGATCATTGCAGCCAGTCCGGCGCCTCCAAGTCCCAGTTGACCTGTACCGTCTTCGCATCTCGCCATTTGTAGAGCTCGTCATACGCCGGGCTCTCGATGAAGCCCTTTGTACGATTCCAGCAGCGGACCCAACGTACTCGCCCAACCAGTAATAGCTCCGGTACTCTCTGTTTCGCCATTCTTCACTCTCTCATTTCAACGCATCCTTCATTCTATCCCGCATGCACTCGCCGTCCCGTGCCGTTTCACCCATATCCTTTGCGAATCTCTTCAGCGTTCCTTGCAATTCAAGGGTGATTTGTCCATAGCGCCCATGATCGGCGCGCGCCTTTGAGAAAACCTCGGCCAGAGGGAAGGCATTCCGCAGATTGAGCGAGCCGTCCCTGAACAGTTCACCTACAGGCAGGATCAATCGTTCATGCAGCTCCGTCATGGGCACATATCCGATGTTCTGCACAGCACTAACAATCGCATGTATCCGCGCTACCAAAGGATGGCCTGCCGGTAGTTGAGTTTGTAGTTCTGCGCCTATCGTTGACAACCACAGCCCTACTTCTCGGCAGTGCGCGTCGTACCGATCACCGACGCTGGCCATGTCCTCCATGGAAGAAAGCACCGCAGCTTCTTGATATGGGTATTGCGCGCTCAACCCGTCGATGAAGCGCAACGCCTCGCGCCACAACTCCCAACCACGTTTACGTCCGGCCATACGACGATATGCAGCGAGAATGCGTTCCCGGTCCATCCGATCCAGTGTTCGGAGACCGGTATTCACATGGATACGCCGGGGGTGCATCTCCAGTGGTTTCTCGGCATAAGCCTGGGCGAGCGCACCATACCCCTGTTCTGCATCCCGCGCGGCTTCCGTCTCGCGTTCTACAAGCGTTAGGATGTTTTTGAACAAGCGCTTCTTGTCCGCAAGCTGCTGGAACCAGTTGATCCAACGGTCTATCAAAAGCACGACTAGGGCAAGCAGAAAACCTAGGAATGCTCCAAATGCGGCACCCACAAAGTCCGCTCTATTCATCAATTCGCTCCAGTCCATGAGTGCAGTTGGTTGAAAGTGCTAGTGTTCCTCACTCCCTCGCCACCACCGTATCATACAACCCATAATGCGTCAGCCCCTCGTGGCTTTCGATGCCGGTGTAGCGCAGCGACGCATCCTCATAGCGCCGGAACGCGAACACGGCCTGGTTCATCTGCTCAGTGTTGAACACCTTCAGTTTCACCAGCAGGTGGAAGTCCTTCACGGTTAGACCGGTCACGGTGAGGAACAGGTCCGGCTCGAGCTTCGTGATCACATCCTGCAATGTGTTTTCACGGAAGTCCGTGAGGTACATGAAGGCCGGGATGCGCGTGGCGAACTTGATCAGCTTCTCCTGCACCAGCTTGCGCTTGCTCTTGTACTCCTTCTCTTCGTCCGTGAGTTCCTTCTTCTCCTTGGCGGTGAGCTTGCCCTTCTTCGCTTTGTTCTTGAGGTCCTTGACCTTTTCGCTCTTGTTGATGATCGTCTCAATCACGTTGTCGCCCAGCGAACGCCAGCCTTCAATGCGCCCGACCGCGTCCATCGCCTCCGGGTTGCCCAGGATGCGGCGCAGCGTGTCATTGTCCACATTCACCAGCAGGGCGCTTTCCCACTTGCGCGCGAGCAGGGTGGCCGAGGTGCCGGCCATGGCGATGTCCAGAATGCCGCCCGCATCGATCTGCGTCATGTTCGCCCCATCGTAGGCCAGCACGGGCAGGAAGGACACGAGCTCCTTCACCGCGTTCTCCGGATTCGGTTCGTTCGGCGAGAGGCCGATGCCGTATTCGGAAAGCTGCCGCAGCGCACGCGTCGGCGCGAAGTCGAACACGAAGCAGATGGGCTTCAGGATCTCCTCCTCATTCGGGTCGTCGCCGTTCGGGTTCTTGATGCTCCAGGGCGATTGCACGCGGAAGGCCGCTTGGAAGTAGGTCTCCGGCGACTTCAGGTTGCGCAGCATCAGGATGCTCGACCATTGCGCCACCGTAACGCCCGTGGTGAGCTTGCCGCAACTGAGCGTGATGGTCTTCGTATCGAAGCCACTGCCGATGGCCTTGCGTACAGGTGGCAAGGCATCCAGGCCGATACCGGCCGAGGTGCCCGCAGCCACCACCACGGTGTATTCGTGCCAGTAGGTGTTGTGCTTCTCCGCCAGCAGGTTGGCCATCGCCTGGCAGGCCGCCACGTTGGGCAGGAACCAGAACGAGTGCTGCAGGTACGGCAGCAGGCGCACATCGGAGTACGGGAACGGCGGACGCGTGCCCGTCTTCAAGTGCTCCACCGCGCGGGGCGCATAGCCGCCACGGATGATGTCCAGCCACTTCTGCACATCGCTCTTGTGGGTGAACTGCGCCTTGGCTCCCGTGCCGCTGGCCTCGAAGAAGGCGTTGAGGTCGAACTCATCGAACTCACCGGCGCGCGCAATGGCGACCAATTCATCCGGCATCTGGTAGGTGAGCAGGCGCATCTGCGGCAGTGCACCGTAGGGGTTCCGTTTGTCGGGGTGCTGCGCGGCGAAGGCTTCCTTGGCGCGCTGCTCGTCCGTGTAGGTCCAGTTGAAGATCTGCTCCTCGATGAACTCGCCCGTGGCCAGGGCCTTGAAGGGCGTGCCGCTGAGGTAGAGGTAGGCCTTGGTGGTGATGGGCAGGAACTCGCTCTCCTTCTCCGAGAGCTCGCTGATGCCTTCGTTCACCTTGCCCAGTTCGTTGTCGTACTCGAGCTTGGCTCCCTTGCGCGCCACGGCTTCCTCTTCCCCCTCGAAAAGCTCCTTCGCCGTATCGCGCCACGCACCGAAGTGGTACTCATCGAAGACCACGAGGTCCCACTTCACTTCGTGCAGCCACTCGTTCTTGGGCTTGATGTTCCCGGCGTCGTCACGACCCAGCAGGTCCTGGAAGGAACCGAAATAGACCAGCGGCTTCGTGCGCGAGACTTTCGTGGGGTCGCTGTTGGAATTGCGCGACATGTACTGCCAGCCGTCGAAGTCCACGTGGTTCTCCAGGTCTGTCTGCCACGCATCTTCCACGGCGGGCTTGAAGGTGACCACCAGCACGCGCTTGGCCCCGAGCTTCCGGGCGAGCTGGTAGCTGGTGAAGGTCTTGCCAAAGCGCATCTTGGCGTTCCAGAGGAAGCGCGGGACGGCGTGCATGTCCTCCTTCCAGATGGAATGGAAGTAGGCGTGGGTCTTGTGTACCGCCTCCGTCTGTTCGCGGCGCATCGGGAAGGTCTCGTGGTGGCTGCCGGTGAAGCGCTGGCCCGTGCGTAGCTCGGCAAGCACGCTCTTCACGTCCTTCAACGTGCAGCGCATCCACTCAACTCCACGCGCTCGAAGCCTTTGCGTTCCAGCGCGGCGCGCACCTCATGGTCCGTGATGATGCCGCCATCGGCGCGCTCGGCCGCTTCGTCCAGCTCGATGGTGAAGTTCTTGATCGCGGCGGTCTTCAATTGCTCCGCCACCCGCTGCTTCACGTTGCGCGTGGTCTGGCCCACCTTCAGTTGGCCCTTGTGCGCCGCATCGGCGATGGAATACGCGTAGATGCGCGGCCGTACTTCCGGCTTGGGCGCGAGGATGTCCTCGATGGTCTTACTCATCGTCGCCTTCATCCACTGTGACTTCATCGAACAAATCCTGCGTCAAGTCCATTGGCCTGACTATCTTCTCGATGAAGGCGATTTCAACTTCGTCTAAGCCATACTTCGCATAGAGATCCGCATCAGTCCAAAGCTTGGTCCAGTCCTGTTTCGGAACAAAGCCATACACCCTGCGTGTCGTATCCTGTGATGCCTTATGCAGTAGAATCAAAAGCCGGGTCAAGCGACATGTTAGATAGGACAGGACGCTTTCAGC
Organism: Flavobacteriales bacterium; assembly: GCA_016713865.1. Lineage (GTDB taxonomy): Bacteria > Bacteroidota > Bacteroidia > Flavobacteriales_F > PHOS-HE28 > PHOS-HE28. Next base: position 189,643 of record JADJOG010000001.1, read on the forward strand.
TTCACCTTTGGAATTGAGTGGGCCAATGCAGAGATAGGTCTCTGAAGAAATGCTACCCGGCTCGCCGATGAACGGTGTACTAATGATTCTGTGCGGGTACGTGTCCTTGTTACCAGTTCCTGGCGCAGCCCGACCTATGTAAACCTTCCATTGTCGATCAATTCAACTCCGGTTGTAATGGCGCTTCTCGGTGTATATCCAGTTCCACCGTTTTGATAGACCAAAATATCGCCACGCGACTTGGAAGTTTTCCTCGAAAGAAAGTCTCGCAGGCCGAAGGGTCTTAGCGAACTCACCAGCTGGTCGAAGCGCTTCTCCTCGGGTAGGGCGATTGATTGCGGTTTGATGCGCTTGCCTCCTTCTGGAACAACCTTCTTCAGAATCGAGAACCCCTCATTGAAGCGAATGAAAACACCAGCACCTTCTTCAAGCAAGGGCCGAGTAGCCGACGATATAGGCCAGTCCTTGAAATGGGTGTTCACCCGACAGGGTCCAGCGTGCTCACCATCCCAGAGGAAGTAGCAAACACCCCCCTTCAGTCCCACGCCAGGAAATACATCCGACGCAGTAAGGTAGTCGTTGATCTCGCGCAGCCGACTGTCTGCAAGCATGTTACCTCTGAAATCATCCAAGCTCTTCCCTCCAGTGAACCATCGGGAAGGAATAATCATGGTTAGTAGGCGAGGGTTAAGCCGCTTCGCTTGCTCAACGAACATCTGATAGATGGGCGCTGCACTGGTGCCGAAGCCGCTATTATCCAACTGGTACGGCGGGTTGCCGATGATCACGTCGAACTGCATGTTCTTTCCAAAGATTTCGTTTACCCGAGCCTTGATGTCGTCGGTGTGGATGAGCGCATAGGCGTGTGATTCCAGCCCTTCGCCCCGGTCCATCACCTTCTGGCTTGCACCGCAGAAAGTGCACTTGCCATCCTTCCACGTATGCTCCATCCGCTCGAACCAGATGTTGCCCGCATCGTTGGTGAAGCTGCGGCCGATGGAATGCTCGCCCTTGGCGTGCTTGGAGCAATACACGCTGCGCCGCGCCAGCAAGCTGGTGAGGTGCGTGATGCCGATGCCGAAGACCTGCTTGGTGAGGATGTGGTCCACACGCTCTTGCAGGTCGGGTATCTGGTCCTTCAGGCCTTCAGTTAATCGCTTAGTGATCTCGCGCAAGAAGACCCCGCTCTTGGTGCAGGGGTCCAGGAAGGTCACGTTCTTATCGGCCCAGATGTTCGCGCCGCCGTGGTTGGCGGCCCATGCCTCGGCCAGCGTATCCAACATGCGGTTCGCAAACTCCGGCGGCGTGAAGACCTCATCGTTGCTGAGGTTGGCGATGCAGGTGAGCACATCAGGGTTGCGCCCGCGCAGGGTGAAGCTGGCCTGGGTGGTCATAGCTGCTCCTGTGCTTTGAGGCCCACATCCTGTGCGGCCAGTTCGCTCACCGTCATCGGCGGGTAGCTCTTCACGGGGGAGAAGATGTCATGGCGCTCCGCCGTGGCGAATAGCTCGCCTTCGGTCTTCCAAGAGGATGCCTGCGTGAGCACATCGAACCGGAAGTCGCGGCGCTGGAACCTGCCCTTGCCGAGGTAGCCCCATTCCGCGAAGCTGATCGGCTGGCCTTCGTGCGTGAGCATTGTCAAGGCATCGCCATGCACCAGGTTCTGGGCCAGTACGTGCGAGGCGGCTCGGTACAAGTCATCCGTTTCCTCCAAGTTCAGGTACTCGGCGAAGACCTCGAGCATGTTGGCCTTGCACTCGGCGATGTTGTCCGTGAGCAACTCGATGCCGTAGGTACACATGAGCCCCAGCAACGCGAAGTGCCGCTTCTCGAACTCGTTCTTCCCATACTTCAACTCCACCGCCGCGAACTTGCGCTTCAGGATGCGCACAAGGAAGTTCCCGCTCCCGCACGCAGGTTCCAGAAAACGGGAGTCGATGCGTTCGGTCTCGCTCTTCACGAGGTCCAGCATCGCCTCCACCATCCACACGGGGGTGAAGACCTCGCCGTGGTCGGCTACGCGTTGTTTGGACCGGATGAGGCTCATTCCGCGCTCAAAGTAGCAACTCCCCTCCTACCCGCTTTTCACCTTCAGCCAATACCAAAAGCCGATCAGAAAATCAGAAGATCAGATGATCAGGGTATCGGCCCAATGCCCAAAAGCCTAGAGGCCAAAAGGCCCAAAGCCCAAGAACCTTCAGCCTCGAGCTGCATGTGCCAAAGGCCAATAAGCCACGGGCTTTAAGGCATTCAGGCCATTGGCTTTTCGGCCAGCGGCCCAAGGCCAGTGGCGCCTGGCGCGCGGCGGGTACAGCTGATGGCGCGGCGGTCTGGTGTACACGCGGCCTTGTCTGTTGTGATGCTGCGGCCGTCTGGTGTACTCGCGGCGCGGTCTGATGTGATGACGTGATCGTCCTGTGTACTCGTGGCGCTGTCGTGTATGATGGCGCGATCATTACATGTACTCGCGGCACTGTCTTGTGTGATGGCGCGATCATTACATGTACTCGCGCCGCTGTCTTGTGTGATGGCGTGATCGTTACATGTACTCGCGCCGCTGTCGTGTGTGATGGCGCGATCGTCACATGTACTCGCGCCGCTGTCTTGTGTGATGGCGCGATCGTCACATGTACTCGCGCCGCTGTCTTGTGTGATGGCGCGATCGTCACATGTACTCGCGCCGCTGTATGATGGGACAAAACGATCGTCTTGTGTACCCACGGCGCTGTACGGCCTGATGCCGGGGGCCTCAGTGCGCCTTTTCACGCGGTCCGTTGCACTTCGCTGAACGCCTTGCGGGTCGTGGCTTTCAGCAGGCCTTCTCCTGCTGCAACCGGATGGTTCTTCCTCATGCTCCAGCAGGATGAGCCGAAGCCTTTGCAGGCGCCCTTGCGATTGACGCCCCATAACCAACGCGTTTGTGGGTACCGCATGACAGGCCCTCTCATCTTGAAAAGATCTGGTATCAAGTGGTGCTCGGCCATACCCGAGTGACCCAAGTGGCTCTGGTCGGAATGAGCCGCACGAACGTGGAGATGCTGACGAACAACGTGGCCTTTACCACACCCAACCCGACGCTGGCCGCCATGACCGCCGCGACGGACAAGTTGGAAGCAGCCATCGACCGCTACAACTTCAGCCGCAGCCGCCTGGACAAGCAGGATCGCGATGAGGCGTTCGTGTCGCTGAAGACGATGCGCGCCGATCTGGGGGCCTATGTGCAAACAACCAGCGCCGGCGATGCCGACCTAATCACGAGCGCGGGCTTCAAGATGGAGAAGGCGCGCCAGCCCATCGGTCAGCTGCCGGCCCCGCCCAACGTGCGCGCACTGGTGCGCCCCTACCCGGGCAGTTTGGAGCTGCGCTTTGGTGGCGTGAAGGGTCGCTTGAGCTACAAGACCTACATCTGCATGGGCGACCCCAAGGTGGAGGCCAATTGGCAACTGCACTCGGTGACGGGCAAGACGCGCGTGATCATCGATGGCTTGCAGAGCGACCAGGTGTACTACTTCCGCGTGGCGGCGCTGGGTGCTGCGGGCCTGAGCCCGATGAGCGATGTGAGCAGCGCGAAAGCGGCTTGATGAGCGCGATGCCTTGGCCCCGGCGCTTCCCGACCTTCTTCGGGGAGGCGACCGGGGCCGCGGCGCGGAAAGAGCAGATATTCAACGAGCAATGGACGATGAAACACGGATGTATTCAAGAATGCGTTTTCCACCTTTTGCTTCGGCAACCCTGCATCATGCCGCTAAGCAGCGGGACTGCGGGGCTTCCGTTGATAGATGCCACGAGCGTGGCTGCGATCAATTGGTCATTCAGTGGCTTTATGAGTCTTTGTTATTTCCACCTTTTTGGCGGCAAAGGTGGAGCAAAAGCCACGATCAAGTCCGTGGCTCGGCCACAGGCTCTACGCACGGCCGCCGACCACCCGTCCCGCGCTGATCGGGACGCCCGCGCGCGCATCCGACTCGCGCGCGAGCAGCACGCGCACAAGCAAGCGCGTGGGCGCGAGCAATCATGCGCGAGTACGCTGGTCCCGGCTGGCTCTGTCACTCCGGGCGAGGCTCTGCGAGACCCGGAGTCTCACAAAGAACAGCGCTGTTCCGTATTCGTTTCATCAAATGCACTTTCCACCTTTGCTTCGCCACCCGAGCATCATCCCGCCAAGCAGCGGGACTGCGGGGATTCATTCGATAAAGGCCACAAGCGTGGCTCAGGTCAAATGGTTTTCAGCGGCTTTATGAGTATCGGTTCTTTCCACCTTTTGGCGGCAAAAGGTGGACCAAAAGCCGCCACGATCAAAGTCCGGGTGGCTCGGCTACCACACAGGCTCTACGCACGGGCACGCCGACCACCCGTCCCGCGCTGATCGTGGACGCCCGCGCGCGCATCCTGACTCAAGCAAGCGCGCGCGAGCATGCACGCGCAAGCAAGCACGCGCAAGCAAGCGCGCTCAAGCAAGCGCGCGCGAGCAAGTGGGCGCGAGCAATCATGCGCGAGCATGGGCGCGAGCACGCTGGTTCCGGCTGGCTCCGTCACTCCGGGCGAGGCTTTGCGAGACCCGGAGTGTCACCAAGCACAGCCCCCTAACACCACCGAACCATGTTCACACTGAGCGCACTGGAGTTGCATGAGCTGGAGGCGGCGGCGCGGCTGCTGCCGGCTGAGCGCGCGGCGAACCTCGGTCATTTGCGCTGGTGCGTGCGCACGCCGTATGTGCAGGCATTGGCGCTGCGTGCGTTCGGCGAGGTGCATGCGGTGGTCACGCTATTGCGGGCATCAACCAGCGTTCAGGTGCTGAAGCTGCTCTTGCCTACGGGTGCTGCACGCGGCGAAAGGCTGCGGCAATTGGCCGAGGCCTTGGTGCAACAACACGATAAGAGCATGCCGCTGCTGGTGCAATGCGATCCGCGCGACATGCATGCGTGGGAAGCGCTGGGCCTGCGCGAGCAAGGCGCCTTCGACGTGCTGGGCGGCGGCACCTTCGTGGATGCGAGTCGCGACGAGATCGCGTTGCTGGAGCCATCGCACACGCTCGCGCTGCTGCACCTGCACCACCAAGCCACCGCCGAGGACCACCGCGCGTTGCTCCTGGAGCATCGGTTCGCGGCGCATGCCTGGGCCGATGGCCACAAGGTGCAGGGCGTGCTGCTGCCGCTCTTGGGTCATGGCCTCATCGTGGCCGACGCACCCGCCGTGGGACTGGAGTTGCAGCGCTGGCTCCTGCCCGCGCAGCCGCGCATCGTGCTGCCCGAAGCCAACACCGCCGCGCATGCGCACCTGCTCGATTGCGATTACGATGTGCTGGGCAGCAGCGTGCGCATGGTGCTGGGCCACATGCCCGCATGGAAACCGGAGATGGTGTTCGCGTGGCCGTGGGTGTGAAGGCGATATGAATGCATGGAATGGCAACGCCCCGGAGGATTCCGGGGCGTTGTTGTTTCGATTGGTTTAGGCTGCTATGGCTTAAAGAGCTCACCCACCTTTTCGAGCTTGAACTCCTTGGCGATGTACAAACTGAACCTTGGTGGAGCGCGCAATGGACTCACATCGTCATCACGCTTGAAGAAGCCGCGGATCTCTGTGCCAAGCTTCACTCCGGAGATCTTGTATTCGATGAAGTCAGCCTGCAAGGCATAGTAGGCTCCCTCAGCCGTTGCCGGCAACGCTCCGGTTCCATCAACGACCATGGTGTAGGCATAGCCTGCGAACATGCGCAGGTTCAGTGTTCCGAAATCGTCGCGGTACATTAGCCGGACACCACCACCGGCGTAGAAATTGTCCGTGGTGGCCTGCGATACTCATTCAACGCGGGCAATCGAGATACCGCGTCGTAGGGCCGCGGCCAGTCAGGGGTGGAACGGAATCCGTGACCGTAGTGAATTCTCTTGTAATCGTCCGATCCAAGATGGTGCGCTGCCATTCGAAGTTCCCTGCAACTGCGAAGAAGACGTCCTTCCGGTCATCAGCGGACAAGCGGATCATTGGATTCAAGCTGATGCCGATGTTGTCGAACCTGGAGACCACGCGCTCCTTGCTATCTGTCGTCTTGTACTGAAGCGTCAAGGTGCTGTCAGCCATCGTGCTGCTCACTTGCCGGAATTGATTGTTCACTGAATCAGGCGTTGAGAAGGAGCGGAACCGGCCGAACATGAATTCAAAGCCCAAATGCCGGAGGAACCAATTGCGGCCAATGGACGGCTGTGGTACCCAGACCTTGATATCGTGGTACATCTTCGAAGGACCTGCGCCATCGATGAAATCGAAGTTCGTACCGAGAGAGTACACGAAGGAACGATCCTTTCCCAGTGGCTTCAGTGCGGTTCCAGCCAATGCGAAATCCGGCTTCTTCGGCATAGGCGCGTAGTCGACCTGGTCACCGGTTGCAGCTGAATCCGGCAAGGCCTCGGCCTTGCGCTCGAATTGCACCTGTTCCAAAAGGAAATAGATCGGCGATGTGATAGCGACACTGCGCGCCCCCATGAAGTGGTCTTGGCATGATGGTATCCGTCTTCCAGTTCCAGAATCGGATGATGCAATCGCCGGTCGCGGTGTCAACCAGCCTGAATACCGAATTGGCTGGCGCACTGAGTGCAACGGCTCCAGCCACCGCTGCTCCAGCCAAGGAGACCTGCGCAACGGATGCGTCGGCCTGTAACCGGTATGTCTTTCCGAGGTTTGCTGTAGGCGGGCTTCCCGCAAAGGTGTTCGCAGGCCCTAGAAGCAGTGCGACAAACAGAAGGTGTATTGCTCTTGGCATGGCAGTTTGTTTTGGTCCCGCAAACCAAGCCCCGCCCTCTTCGCCGGAAAAGGTGAATTTTCACACCCCCCGGCACCACGTATTTTTCACAGGTGCGCCATTGGCTCCCGACAGATTCCTTTGCCGGAAACCAACCCTACCATGAAAACTCTCCTTCACGCAATTGGCGCGCTTACTGTTGTCACCTTCTTACTCACGCTATCGGGATGCACATGCCCACCAGAGGGCTTCAAGCTCATTCCTTCCGATCAATGCACGGACGCCGACATGGGAAAGCGATCGAAATTCTACAACAAAACCACATTGACCGCTGCGGAGACGAGCTTCAAGAACAATTTCAGGGTCTATCTCAATGCGGAACGAGAAAGAGATTAAGAACACCAGCAAGTCCTTGCTCGTGTCTTCACTGGCCGTCTTGCGCAAATCAATGGATCACGTACCATCGGCGCTCACCGTGCATTACGGATTGCACGGGGACTCCTTCTTCCCAGTATTCGAGTTCAGGTATCGCTCAGCAAAGGGTGCTTTCGCCGAGCCGATGAAACAGTATTACATCGCGATCAACGGCGAGTTGAAGGAGTGCGATAGCACGACACCGGACCCAATAGAACTGATAAAGAACTACGAGGAGAACATTCGCATTCGCCGTTCCAATGTGAACCCCACATGGTCGAAGGTGCTCCCGATAGATTCAGCCTATCCCGACCCAGTGAGTGAGTGGTTCCGATTCGATTATGAGCTTGACAGGCTCATCGAATCGAACACTGAAGAGGGCGTAAAGTCTCTCGTGCTCACATGCATCAGTGAGGCTATCTGTTATTCCGCAGCGCATGCTCTCGTGAATCCTCCCGGTCGCGGATCGGAGAATCGCCATTTGATCGCGTGGTTTGTCAATGTCGCAGGCAAAGACTGTGTCGAAGAGATCTCTTTAGAAACACTGCGTCCTGACTCAACATCCGATTCGAACCTAGCCGTCGATCTCGGCCACCTCTGCCCGCCACGCTGCAAGTGATGCCATAGGAAGGAGAGCATTGGCCATAGGCGGATAGCTTAGGCCGCTGCTCCCTTCCGATTGGAACCGCTCACCCTGATCAAGTTCGCTGTGCAAGCCGTGGCACTCACCACCTGGGCACTTGGCTGGCGCGCGCTGCCTCGCGCCATGAAACCCGTGCTCGCCTACATCGCCCTCAGCGCCGTGGTCGATACCTGCGCCGTGGTCCTGCGCGAAGCCACCGGATTGAACACGGTGCTGTACATGGTGTGGGTGCCCCTCATGATCGCGCTGCTCTGCTTCTGGCTGTGGCGCGCCATCGATCGGCCGTGGGCCGGCTTCGCGGTTGGTGGCGTCCTGCTCGTTTACCTCGCGCTCCTCGCGTGGGAGCTGATGAGCCAAGACCGCCAACAGCTCCTCTTCGAGCGCAGCGTGCTCTTGGGCTACGCCAGCATCGGCGCGCTGTGCGCCGTGCAGCTCATCCGCCTCACCGAGGTAACCGATAAACCGCTCTGGCGCGAGCCGCGCTTCTGGACCTACTTCGCCTTCTTCGGATCCATGATTCCGGCCATTCCCTGTCTCGGCCTGATCAACGACATCTACTCTGCCGATGCGGAACTGGCCTCGGCGCTCTTCACCATCGTCGATGCGCTCTTCCTGTTCCAGCTAGGCACATTCATCGTGGCCGGCGTGCTGGTTCTTCGTGAGCAACGTGATCAAACCACACCCGCGTAATGGAATACAGCATGGAATGGATGGTGATCGTGAGCACCCTGGTGATCGCCAGCATGGTGGGCTTCGTGGTGCTGCTGATGGTCCTGAACACCAACCGCCGCCTGCGTCACCGCGCCGAGCTCGCCGAGGCCGAGCGCACGCGCCGGGCCGAAGTGGCCGATGCCGAGCTGGAGGCCGTGCGCCAAACCCTGCACGATGTGGGCCGCGAGCTGCACGACAACATCGGCCAGCTGATGGTGGTGGCGCAGATCGGCGTGTACACCCTGATGGAGGACAAGCCCGATCCGCGCCTGAATGAGGTGAGCGAGATGCTCACCCGCAGCATGGACGAGATGCGGCGACTGGCGCACAGCCTCGATGCCAGCATCTGGGAGCGGCGGCCGCTGGTTGATGCCATCGGCACGGAGGCACAGCGCCTCGAGCGGGTGGGACGCCTGCGCGCGCACGTGATCCAAACGGGACAGCCGTTCACGATCGATCCCGATACGGGCATCATCCTCTTCCGCGTATTCCAGGAGGTGGTGAGCAACGTGCTCAAGCACAGCGGCGCCGACCTGCTCACCATCACCCTCAACGGCGACTCGCCCATCAGCATCACCATCGCCGACAACGGGCGCGGCTTCGATGCGGCCAACACCGTGGGCAATGCGGGCCTCTTCGCCATCCGCCGGCGTTGCGCGCTCATCGGTTTCGATGCGCGATGCACCAGCACGCGCGACAACGGTTGCACCTGGACTTCCGCTCGCGCTCACCTTCGACGCTGCCGACGAGGCCATGGTGCGCGCGGTGCATGCGGGCGCGCGCGGCTTCCTGCTGAAGAATACGCGTCCGCAAGTGCTCAAGAGCGCGCTGGACAGCTTGGTGACCACCGGCTACTACTACACTGAGGAGCTGCACGATTCGATATTGAAGCAGCCGGAGCCGCGCTCGAAGAACGAACTGGAACGCGAGCGCATACAGGCGCTGGTCACGCCGCGCGAGATGGAGTTCCTCCTGCTCGTATGCGACGAGGCCGAGTACACCTACGAGCAGATGGCCGCTCGCATGGGCGTGCACCGCCGCACGGTGGACAATTTCCGCATCGCGCTCTTCGAGAAGTTCGGCATCAAGAGCAAGACCGGCCTGGTGCTCTTCGCGCTGCGCTGGGGCCTGCTGAAGCTGGAGTGAGGGCGGGGACGAGGCGCGATCGCAACGCTCAGCGCCTGCCGCCTCGCTGCTGCCGCTTCATGCTCTCCTTGCGCTTCTCCATGCCCTCCTTGCGCTGATCGCGCAGCGCCTGCCATTTGACGAATTGCTCCGGGGTGAGGATGGCCTTCATCTCGGCTTCGTGCTGCGCGCGCTTCTGCTCCATGGCGGCGCGCTTGGCCTCGCGCTGAGCCTTCTGCTCGGCGCGCTGCGCTTGAGCTTCCTTGGCCTGCTGCAAATGCATGGCCTGCACCTTGGCGGCTTGCTCGGGTGTTAGCTCGAGCACGGTGGTGAGGCGCTCGGTGCGGGCCTTGGCCATTTCCTCGGGGCTGCGCTGCTGGCGGTCCTGCGCGGTGGCCGCGCCTGCAATGAGCAGTGCTGCGGCCATGATCATGTGCTTGGTCATCTTGCTTGGGTTTGCCGTGTGACCATGCAGCGGCGCGTTGGTTCAAAGGGGTCGAGGGGAGTTAACAGGTGTTGGCGAGCGCACGGCACGCGGAAGTTGGGCGAGGTGATGTCGTCAATCGCAAGGCGTTTCAATGCGCTTTTGCGAAGTGATCCACGCAACAATCGACCTGAACTACCCGATCGGTGGTAGTCCGCGCCTGGTTTCACCCCGCTAAATACCCGAGAATGGGTATTGCGATGGCCTATGCGCCACACCTGCTTTACAAGACCAAACCAAGCATCATGAAAACACCTCTCATCCTCCTACTTGCAGCGGCGGCACTTAGCTGCGGCAAGACCAACTCCGGCACTTCTGAAGCAGCGATCCCGATCGTTCGCTACGCCGATGCGGCAAACGTGTCGGACAAGTTCACCATCCTGCACCTCGACGCATCGGATGTGAAGGGACTCACGAACAACGAGGGGCCTCTAGCGCAATTCCCGGACTCCCTCGAGCGCACGCTTCCGCGAGGCATCGAGTACATTCCAGTCAATCCGGACAATCCGTTGCTGGGCGGCATCATCGTCCTGCAGCCGTGCAAGAAGATCTGCAAGCGTGTCGAAGGCTTCGGACGCTGCGATTGCCCGCCGGATCTCGGAATCCCGGGCAACATCACACTACCAGTGCGCGAGCCGTGCGCGCTGCAAGGCCTGACCTGCAAGCAAGGCACCTGTTCCGGCACCTGCAAGACACGCTGGCGCTGGGTGGGCAACAGCAGGCTGGTGTTCTACTGCGTTTGCGAGTGAGTCTCTTCTCCGACGCATTCCGTTGATCATCCGCCTTGCCCCGCAAACGGGCATGGCGAAGTCCAAACCATCGACTCGATACCTGAAGCGCAACCGACATGAAGAAGCCAGCATCACGATCCCGCGACACTGGGAAACGCGCGGATGCCTCACCGGCGCGTAGCAAGCAGGAATGCGAACTGCACCTCTGCGAGGGCTTCTCTGGCGAAGTGATCATCATCGCGCTCAACAGAGAACTCATCGAACGCGTCGAGGTCCGTACGCGCCTGCAAGTCGGCATGGCCAAGGTGATCCATCTGAAGTACGCTCCAGGTGATACGCTCCTCCTTCAAGTGGAAGGTGCCGGCACAGCGGCTCAGCTGGAGATGAAAGACAACGACCGGTGGTTGCGTGCCGATCTCATCAGCGGCGCCCTCACGATTGAACGCATCAGTGCAATGCCCATGTACGCCTAACCGGTTGGCGCAAGCCAACCACAAACTCCAACATCATGAAAAAACAGCCGGTCAAGAAGAGCGCCTCTCCCCGCGAAGAGCCGCTCGATACCTCAGCACGCCTGGTGCCCGACCACGAGCATCCGGACCATTTGGATGGCACTGTAACCGGAACGGACCTGGAAGACGCAGGCGATGAGCGCGATGGAGCGTCGATCGCATTGCCCTTCAGAATCTGCGGCCCCGTGAGCGGCCGGTACAGCACGCGCCGCATCATTGGGCCACTGCTCCCAACCGCTAGTCGCGAAGCCTCGCTCTTCGATCCCTTCGGCATGCGTGTCACGGTGCGTGTTGATGTGGACCGCTATTATCCGCAACGACGGATCTCCGTTGAATTCAAGCGCAAATTCCCGAGCGCCACGCTCCATGTCATCGCCGAAGTCACGCGCGACCGTTGCACGGGCCTGAATACCCGACGCATCGAAGCGGACATCACCTATCGGAATGGGGATGGCTCATTGATCACCGGCGACCGCTTGGTATTCGATGCATCGCGCACCACCGGCAAGGGTTATGGAGCCTACATGCTTTCGATCATCGGCCCCGGCAAGCGGGTGGTTAAGCACGAGCTGGACTTCCGCTCGCGTTACTTCGATTCGGTCGAGTTCGAGGTGGATCGAGTGGATAATGCCGGAACACCGGTAACCAGCTTCGACACGAGCTCGCACCCCAACCGACCCGCCTCGTTGCCTTCGGAGACGATAGACCTGGTGAGCGTGTACAAGCGCGCAGGCTTCGACGCATCCTCCTCCCCCAACGGATCAGTGATCCCCTTGGCCGACGCCGGTGCGAACCGCACGTGGTCCGATAGTGAGATGCACAATGCGATGGTGACCTATTGGTCGCGCTTCGCCGATCGTCCGCAATGGGCCATGTGGGTGCTCTATGCGGCACGGCACGATGATGGTCGCAGCCTTGGTGGCATCATGTTCGACGATATCGGACCCAACCACCGGCAAGGCACGGCCATATTCCGCGACAGCTTCATTCAAGATGCGCCACCTGGTGATCCCGCGCCTGCTGCTTGGCGCCGTCGCATGGAATTCTGGACAGCGGTGCACGAGATGGGGCATGGATTCAACCTGGCCCATGCCTGGCAGAAGGCACTGGGCACGCCGTGGGTTCCGCTCACCAACGACTCGGAAGCCCGCAGTTTCATGAACTATCCCTTCCGCGTGAGCGGCGGTGAGGCCAGCTTCTTCGATGATTTCGCGTTCCGCTTCATCGACGATGAACTCACCTTCATGAGGCACGCGCCAAGGCGTTTCGTGCAGATGGGCAATGAGAACTGGTTCGACAACCATGCGTTCGAGGCACCCGACGCCCATGAAGCGCATGCCCCGCTCGTTCTGAGGATACGGCCGAACAAGGACCGCAACGTGTTCCGCTTCCTCGAGCCGGTGACCTTGGAGCTCAAGCTCACCAACCAGAGCAGCGCGGCCATTGCCATAGAACATGACCTGCTGCGCGAAGGCTCGCATATCAGCGTGCTGGTGAAGAAGGATGGTGCAGCCACGCGTCAATGGCGGCCCATGGTTGCGCACTGCCATGCACCAGCATCCGAAGAGCTGAAACCCGGTGCATCGGTGTATGGCGCGCATGTGATCAGCACGAGCACTTCTGGCTGGTTGATTGACGAGCCCGGCAGCTATACCGTGCAAGCCGCCGTGAGCGTGGGCGGGCAAACCGTGCTCTCCGCACCGTTGCGCTTGCGCATCGCTTCGCCATCGGATGCTGCTGAGAATGACCTCGCGGGTGATTGGTTCACCGAAGATGTCGGGCGCGCGCTCTTCTTCAATGGCGCACCTGCCTTGACCAAGGCGCACAACACCTTGCAGGAAGTGATGGAGCGCTGCCCGGAGAATCCTGCGGCCTTGCATGCAAGTGTCGCGCTTTCCGCCCCGAAGCTGCGGCCCTTCAAGCAGATCGATTTCGGTGCCGACGGGGTCCGCGCGATGCTGCGAAGCGACAAGGTGGACATCGATGGTGCGTTGCGCGTTCAACGCGCGGCATTGCTCAAAACGCCTGATGCAACCGCCGACAGCTTCGGTCACATCCCCTATTTCGATGCGCTTGAGCATCTGGCGAATGCGCTCGTCGGCGCCGGGGCCAACAAAGAGGCCCGGTCGATCCTTGGATCCAGTATTGATCTTATGAAGAAGCGGAAGGTGCTGGATGCCGTTGTGAAGGCAACCGAGCGCAAGCTCTCACAGATGAAGTGATCGGAATAGAAGCATGAAAGGAGGTCCGGATCAGTTGATCCGGCCTCCTTGTGCTGAAGAAGCTCAGCCTTTGGTCATCGCGAACAAAGGCGCTCACCCCTTCCACAAAAACCGCGCATCGGGCACCTCCCACACCTTCTCCTTCTCATCGCGCACCATCACCTTCACGGTGAAGGGCGTGCCCGAGGGCAGATTGCCGATCATCTGCCGCATGGCCGAACTGATGCTCGCGTCCTTGCCATTGATCATCGCATCCTTGCCCTTGCAGTCCTTGATGCAGAAGGTGAGCGAGATGATGCGCGCGCCGGGCACGCAGCCCACGAGGTCGACAGCCTTGGTGGAGCTCCATTGGGCGGCGGTGATCTCGCCGCCAGCCTTGCCCGCGATGCGGATGGATGGCGGACCGCCGATGGGTGCGGCGAGCACGCACGCGGCATCAACGGTGTGAATGGGAGCAACGAAGTGGGCGCAGATGAGCGCCGCGAGGAGGAAGGGCTTGTTCATGGCTATTGGTTTATGGAGGCAATGCATAGCGCCGACCGAGGTAACATCGTTGGCGCGTTGCGCTGCCGCGCCAACCGTTGGTGAAGCCACTTGCACCGGAGTCCTGAAGATCGGCGAGCCATATGCGAGTGCGGCTAGTTTGCACGCTCCGAACACCACCCTGCGCATGCGACACGCGAACATCGGCATGGCCACATGCACCTTACTGGCTGCTCTTCAATGCGTGCAGCTGATGGCGCAGCCTTTCCGCTCGGTGCGCTACGCGCTGCCTTCGGCCGATTACCTCTGTGATGCATTGCTCACGCCCGACAATGGCGCCGTGATGCTCATGAGCTCGCTGAATGATGATCTGGAATTCAACAACAACCTGATGCTCGTGAAAGTGGGCACCGACCTGAATCCGCAATGGGCCAAACGATACGACGTGAGTGCCTTCGATGAAGGCGGCGCCTTGGTCGCTTGGCCCGGCGGCGGCTATGGCATCGCTTGCTCTTTCTTCACCAATGCCCAGCGCGGCGTGCTCATGCGCACCGATGCGCTGGGCGCGATCCAGGAGACAATCTCACTAGGGCCATTCGTACCGCATGCGATTGTGCCGCACACCGGTGGCGGCTTCTTGATCGGAGGCCGAGGCTCAATCCTGACCAGCTCGGGAGGTTACTCGTGCGGCGTGGTTGGCCGGCTAGCGGCCAACGGGCAACCGCTCTGGATGCAGAAGGTGGACCAGGGTGTGGCATCAGCCGCCTTCGGCGTGCTCAGCACGAGCGATGGCCGCTGCCTCGCAATGAGTCAGTATCAGAATGGGGTGTTGGGCGATCGCGCCAATCACGTCATGCTCTTCGATGGCAACGGGCAATTGCTCTGGTCGCGCATGTTCGATAGCCCCGGCCAGGATTACAGCTTCACGGCCATCGAGAACGAAGATGGCTTCCTGCTCTGCGGCGCCACAGGCGAGCCCGGCCTCGGTCTTACACAGCTCGATCATGAAGGGCACCTCGTATGGCAAAGGCGTTATCCGGCCATGATCTGGGGCACCTCCATCATTCGAACAAGCGATGGCGGCTACCTCGTGGCGGGCATGGGGCAAGGCGATATCGGACTTTTCATGAAGCTCGACAGCAATTGCGAGCATGAATGGAACGAGGTCATGCACAGCTTCAACTTCAACACCTCGACAACGAAATGCATGGAACGCAGCGATGGGCGCTACATGATCGCCATGTCCATGCAGAATGTCGGCAGCGATGTATCGGCCTACATGGTATCCGAGACCACGCCGCTGTGCGCGGGCCGCGTACCAGTAGGCAGCTACACCAGCATCACGCTCACCGAGGCCGATGCCCCCATCACCTTGTCCAACATCTCCCCCAACGGGTCCGTGATCGTTACGGAATCGCCTGCAACGGTGCCTGCAGCGCAGCTATGCGAGGTGGCCGCGCCCGTCGGCATCGCCGAAAGCCTTGCCGCCCCTGCCCTCTCCGCATTCCCGATACCCGCACAGAACGAGCTGTGGATCTCGTGCGCCGATTGCCGCGCGTTGCGATGGACCGACGCCATCGGCCGATCGGTTCCGGTGCCGCACGAGTTCGATGGCCGTCTGTGGCGAGCCGATGTTGCCGCCTTGCCCCAAGGGACCTACGCCGTGCAGGATGCCGATGGGCGCTCCGTGCGCGTGGTGGTGACGCATTGATACGGGCGCCAAAACCGAAGACGCGATGCCTGATCGCGTTGCATGCCAGCACTCGATCAATCGCGCGCCCACTCCACGCCGTACACCCGCACGGTGCCCGCCCGGCCCTTCACCACGGTCTCATCCAAATAGTTGATGCGCAGATCGGGCACATGGCCGAGCCGATCCACTACATCCTCCGTGATGATGATCGCCGTGTTGTACTTGCGCGTGAGGCCCTCGACGCGCGCGGCGGTGTTCACCGCATCGCTGATCACCGTGCCTTCCATGCGCTCGTGATCGCCCACGGTGCCCAGGATCATGTTGCCCACATGTATGCCCATGCCGAACGCGATATTGATATCCGGACCGAAGGGCTGCTCGCGCATGCCTTCGCGCAGGGAATCGCGCATCTCCAGCGCGGCGCGCACGGCCGAAGCGGGCTCTTGTGGGAAGATGGCCATGATGGCATCGCCGATGTACTTGTCGATGAAGCCGCCATGCCGCTAGATCGCGCCGCTGGTGCGGCCGAGGGTCCAGTTGATCAGCTTGAAGGTCTCGTTGGCCGTGAGCTTCTCGGCAATGGTGCTGAAGCCCACGATGTCGCCGAAGAGCACCGTCATCTCCCCTTCCTTCTCCTCGCCGAGCTGCACCTTGGTGATGTCGTCGCGATTAAGCAGGCGCAGCATCTGCTTGGGCACGAAACGCTCGTAGGCGCGGTTGGTGAGCTCCAGATGATCGGATAGCTCTTCGACCTTGAAGAACGAACGCGTGAAGCGCACCGCGAGCACCAGCGACTGCGATAGGATGAAGAAGAAGAAGCCAGCAGGGATGAGGTAATAACCGTGCATGACGCCCACCTGCAGGAGCGTATCGTTCAGCACGGCCACGGTGAGCAGCAGCAGGCCGGCGAAGAAGAGCCGCGCGCCATCCATGCCACGACGCATGGCGCGGAAGAGCACCACGGTGCCATAGATGCCCATGACCAGGGCGAAGAGGCTGAAGGGTCCGAGGGCCGTGAGGTAAACGGTGCTCGGCGTAACCAGCACCACCAGCGCGAAGAACGAAGCGACCACACCGACCACGATGGCCATGCCGCGCGAGAACACCGAAGTGAACAGATCGCGGATGAAGAAAAGGATGGCCAGCATGGAGATGGGCAGCATGAGGATCAGGCTGCGCATGGCCACATGCCAGTCGAGCCACGGCACCAACGAGAAGGCCGCCACCTCGCCCGCGAAAAGCTCGCGATAGCCCAGGCTGAAGCAGGCAACGGCGAAGAGCAGCGGCCCGCGATCGCGCTTGCGCATGACGTACAAGCCGATGTGGTAGAGCCCCATGATCAGCAGGCTGCCGAGCAGGAAACCGTTGAGCAGCATGCCCAGCGACCGGTCGCGGCTCACGGCATCGAGGCTGCCCACGCGCGGAGGCTGCCATAGGCCCGAGGCTGTCGGGAAGTGATGGTTGGATACCTGCACATTGATCACGGCCATTCCGCTGCTATCGGCAACGAAACCGATCACCCGCGGCACCGAGCTGGGATGGGCATCGCGCGCATCGTTGCCCAATTCGCCGCAGGCCGCGACCAGCTGGCCATTGATATGCATGCGATAGGCCGTGTGGATGTTGGGCACCTTCAGCGCATACGGCGCGCCTGGTTCCGGCAACCGCAAGCGCAGGCGATAGGTGCCACGGCCCAAGGCCTTGCGCATGAAGCTCGCCTCCTTGTTCAAGTGCGTCCATGGCTCGGGCACATGGATCGTATCGGTGAGCGCTTCATCCGGCGCGCTCGGATCCACGAAGCGGTCCCACGCGAAGCGCCATGGGCCATCCAAAGCCACGGTGCGCCGCGCATCGAGTTCCACACCGCGCAGGTCGACCGTGCCATGCGAGAAATCCTGCGCGCGCAAGACCAGCGCACCAGCGAGCGCGAGCACGGATACCGCCAGCCGCAGCATCAACCGATCACTTCGTAGGGTCGAACGGCACGTTCTGTCCCAGGGTGCCGCCGCGCAGCAATTCAACGTGACCCGCTTTCACGAAATCGCCGGGCTCATAAGCGTTCCACGGCCATTCGGTGCCGAGCCACTTCATGCTCTGCATGCTGCCCGCGACCAGTTCGCTGCAGAAGATCTGATCCATGCGCGATTGTTTCCGGAAGATGCGTCCTTCAATCTCCTCCCAACCCATCTCGGTCTCGCTCGGGAAGGTGGCCTTGTGCACAGGGCTGTTCATGAAGGCCCAGAGCGCCGCCCAATCCGAAGGCTGCCGATTGATGTTCACCGGCACGTAGGTCATCTCGGCTTCCTTGTAATCGCGCGCGTTGGTGATCAAACGCTGATTCAGATCGACGAGCATGGGGCCGGTCTTGCCAACGCCGTTGATAAGGTCAGGCAGGTTGGTAAGGGTGTTGCTCTCCCAGAAAAGCAGGTCGGGGTACACGCCGGCCTTGCCGATATCGGCAGCGCGCACGATCATGCCGGAGTGGCTCCAAGTGGTGCCTCCAAAGAGCTCGATGAGCACGCTGCCCGGGAAATCGCCGTGCATGAGGATGACATCGCCGGTGCGAGCGGTCTTGGCCAAGGTGGTCCAAGGGGTGAGCGCCGCTGTAACTAGTGGGGTGCTGTTTGCCATGTGAGAGAGGTTTGGTAGTATTGACAATGATAACCAGAACCATGAGAACGCTGAAACAACCCGAACTCGAAGCGCTTGCCCAAGGTGCTGCCCTCCTTGGCGGCGGTGGTGGCGGCTCCTTGGCCGCTGCGCAGATGTTCATCCCCGTGATCGCGAAAGCTGGCGGCATCACCCTCACCGATGCCCCCCCGGCAGGCGATGGTTGCGTGCTGGCCGATATCGGCGCGAACAGTTCCATCGAGGCGGGCCAGGTAAAGGCGATCGACAACTGCATGGCGCTGCTCACCGCGCAACGCGGCGGCAAAGCCTTCACCTGCCTCTATGCGGTGGAGACCGGCCCCGAGAACACCTTGGCGCCCATGGTGTATGCCGCGCAGCACGGATTGCCGGTGTTCGATGGCGATGGCGCAGGCCGTGCCGTGCCGGAGATCCCGTTGTGCTCGTACGCCACCAGCGGCATCAATGTGAATCCGCTCGCGATCGCCAACGACGGCCCCGATGCGGTTGTGGCATTCGCGAAGGACAGCGCCGACATGGATGCGCTGCTGCGCCCCATCACCGCCGCGAACCAATTCGGCGGATCGGCCAGCATGGCGCTCTGGGCCGCCAGCAATGCGACGCTCGCGCAAGCCGCCATCCCCGGCACCATCAGCTACGCGCTCACCGTCGGGCAATTCCTGCAGGCCATGCGCAGCGGCGATCGTGCCCTAGCCGAGCAGCTGGTGCCCGCGCTGAATGCGCGCAAGGCTTGCGTGCTCACGGTGGCCACGGTAACCAGCATCAACAACAACGACAATGGCGCCTTCGATCTGGGCAGCGTGCAACTGCAGCCGACCGACCACAGCGGCGTGGTAACCGTTCTCACGCAGAACGAGAACCTGATCGCTTAC
Source organism: Flavobacteriales bacterium (assembly GCA_016713865.1). Lineage (GTDB taxonomy): Bacteria > Bacteroidota > Bacteroidia > Flavobacteriales_F > PHOS-HE28 > PHOS-HE28. The sequence continues at coordinate 208,918 of JADJOG010000001.1, forward strand.
AGCGCTGATCGCGCAGAGCCCTTGGCCGTTGCGCCGCACTCGATCTGTTATCTGCGCCAAGGATGGGATGCCGTTACCAACGCCGAATTGAAAGTGGGCGACCGCATCGCGCTCATCGGCATGGAGGCCCTGCCACAGCTCACCACGGCCGAGATGCTCGACCGCTTCGCCACCACCTTGCGCGGCTTGGGCTTCGGCGGCAAGCCCAGCACCTTCGGCGCAGGCCTGCGAACCGAACCATTCGGATCGATGCTCATCAACCTCGATAAACAGCTGAACGCGAGCCAAGGCCTGCCGCCGAGCGAGACGGAGGAGTTGCGGCGCGCACAGCTCGAAGCAGCGGGGTTCAAGCAGAAGGCGGCTGCGGGAGTGAAGGAATAGATGCGCATGCTCAGCTCCTGACCCAATGCTGTCGCTCGATTCAAAGGATGCGCTTGCCTTGTGCGGACCTAGCGGCGCGCATTCCGACGCGCACGTTCACGGCTACCTCGCCATCGCCAAACAGCCCTGCATGATCATGCTACGCACGTTCACACTGCTCCTGCTGCTCACCCAGCTTCTCCCCTCCCGCGCGCAGACACCGCGTCTCTTCGGGATGACACCCATGGGCGGGGCGAATAACAAGGGCACCATCTTCCGCATCGATGGCGATGGCTCCGACTTCGTGGTGATGCATCATTTCGACGATGCCAGCGGATGGGACTTTATGCGCCGCTCCCAACGGCATGCTCTATGGCACCACCAACCTCGGTGGCACAGGCGCCATTGCCGCGGGCACCTTGTTCAAGATCGATCCCGGCTCGGGCGCATTCACCAAGCTCATCGATTTCGACATGAACAACGGCGGCTGCTGGAGCGGCATGGTGGTGGGCCCGGATGGCAAGCTCTATGGTGCCAGCTACGCCGGTGGTTCTGGCGGCAGCATCTTCAAGCTTGACCCGAGCGACGATTCGTACAGCATCCTCCGCTTGCTGAACCAAAGCACCGATGGCGGCGGCGTGAACAACCTGCTCACCTTCGCACAGGGCCTACGGCGCGGGCGGAGCCAACAGCGCAGGCACCTCTTGATACGCGTGAACGACGTGTACACCAAGCCCACGATTTCGATGGCGCAGCGAAGGCAAGACGCCTAGGCCGCCTCTGTTTGGCAAGCATGGCTGGCCCCGCGCGGGGCAGCAGCAGGGCATCTTCTCAAGCGAACTGCGTCAAACCTCGTGAAGATTTTCGACTTCACCGGTACGAACGGGCAATCGCCGTGGAACGGCCCGCTTGAAGTGGCGCCCGACCTGCTCTACGGATCGATCACGAGTGGCGGCGCTGGCGGCAGCGGGCTCATCTACCGCTATGTGCCAAGCACCAGCACATGGACCACCGCGCATGCCTTCGGCTTCGCGGAATCCGGAACGCATTTCGGCAATTTGTGCATCGGCATTGATGGACGGATGTACGGCATGGGCGCTTCAGGCGGCATCAACTTCCAAGGCTCCATCTATAGCTTCAATCCGACGAACAACGGAGTGATCTGCACAGCTTCCTCGATGCCACTGACGGCTATAGCCCGCGCGGCGTCGATTCCCTACGGATTGGCCACGGGCATCGATGAAGCAGATCGCAGCCCACGCTTCATGCTGAGCCCGAATCCTGCTCCGGGCAATTCCACGCTCAGCTGGGCGGAGCCATTGAAGGCAAGCGCGTCGGTCCGCATTGCCGACGCAACCGGTCGCTTGTTGCACGAGCAGCTGCTTGTCGCAGGCACCGAACGCGTGGAACTGAGCGCGAATCCCGGGCTCCACTTCGTATCGGTGATTGCCGCTGGAAAAGCGAGCACATTGAAGTGGTCCGTGCAATAGGCACAGGCGAACAGCCGCTCGCGCGTTGATGTGGATCAGCTCAACCCGCTGATCACGCCATTCGCGTCGATGTCCATGCCTTCTGCAGCGGGCACCTCGGGCAATCCAGGCATGCGCATGATCTCGCCGCAGATGGGCACCACGAAGCCAGCGCCTGCACTGATCTCGATGTCGCGCACGGTGATGCGGAAGCCGGTGGGCGCAGCGCGCAGCTCCTTGTTGTCGCTGAAGGAGTATTGCGTCTTGGCCATGCAGATGAGCGCGCCATCCATGCCGAGCTTGCTGATGCGCCGCAGCGCGGTCTCGGCGTCGCCGCTGTAATCAACGCCGTCGGCGCGGTAGATCTCGCGGGCGATTGTGGCGATCTTCTCCTTGATCGGCAGCGCGGCATCGTAGAGCGGCTTGAAATCGCTCTGGCCCTCCTCGATCACGCGCAGCACGGCCGTGGCGAGATCGGTCATGCCATCGCCGCCTTTCGCGAAGCCTTGGGCGAGCACCGCTTCGGCGCCGCGCTCTTTGCAGTAGGCCTTGATCGCATCAATCTCTTCGGGCGTGTCCGTGGGAAAGTGGTTGATGGCCACCACCGCCTTCACGCCGAACTTCTGGATGTTCTCGATATGGCGACCGAGGTTGGCGAGGCCGATCTTCAGCTTGTCCGGCGCGGCGTTGTTCACCTCCTTCACATCCACACCGCCGTGGTAGCGCAGCGCGCGCACCGTGGCCACGATCACCGCGGCGCCCGGCTTCAGGCCTGCCGCGCGGCACTTGATGTCGAAGAACTTCTCCGCACCGAGGTCCGCGCCGAAGCCGGCTTCCGTGACCACGTAATCGCCGAGGCTGAGGCCCATCCGCGTGGCCAGCACGCTGTTCACGCCTTGCGCGATGTTGGCGAACGGGCCGCCGTGCAGGATAGCGGGATTGCCCTCGAGCGTCTGCACCAGGTTCGGCTTGATCGCATCCTTCAGCAGGATGGCCATGGCTGCTTCGGCCTTGAGGTCGCGGGCGTACACAGGTGTGCGGTCCCAGCGCTGGCCCACGTAGATGTCGCCGAGGCGCTTCTTCAGGTCCTCGAACGAAGCAGCGAGGCAGAGGATCGCCATCACCTCGCTCGCGGGCGTGATGTTGAATCCATCCTCGCGCGGCACGCCGCCATTCACGCCACCAAGTCCGATGGTGATCTTCCGAAGCGCGCGGTCGTTCATGTCCATCACGCGCTTCCATGCGATGGTGCGCGGATCGATGCCCAAGGTGCGCTTGCGGTTCTGCAGGTTGTTGTCGATGAGCGCTGCGAGCAGGTTGTTGGCTTTCTCGATCGCGGAGAAATCGCCGGTGAAATGCAGGTTGATGTCCTCCATGGGCACCACTTGCGCGTAGCCGCCGCCGGCCGCGCCACCCTTCATGCCGAAGACCGGACCGAGGCTCGGCTCGCGCAGCACCACCACGCTCTTCTTGCCGAGCTTGCTCAGACCCTCGTGCAGCCCGATGCTTGTGGTGGTCTTGCCTTCGCCCGCCGGCGTGGGGCTGACCGCCGTAACCAGGATGAGCTTGCCCTTCGCGGCTTTCGCTTGATCGATGAGCGTGAGCGGCAATTTGGCTTTGGTGCGGCCATAGGGCTCGATCACTTCGGGGTCGATGCCCAGCTTCTGCGCGATCTGCGCGATGGGCTTCAGTTGCGCTTTCTGGGCGATCTCGAGGTCGGAAGGAAATGCCATGTGTTCATCTGCTCATGTGCTCGTGTGCGCATGGCGGGTTGCGAAGATGATCGGAATAGTGATGCCGCCGTCAGCGCCAATTGTAAAGCGCCCATGAAGTATCAATGCCAGGATCGAATCAAGGAACCGGCCAGTTCCGATGCTGAATAGCCAAGCACTAGAATGGTATCGGCCTGTTGCAGAGCTGCATCGTACCGCCCCCAGCCAGGGGTTTGAAGGCGCTCGAAATGCAGGTTCATCGCAAGGGCGCGCGCGGGTTTGATTCAACACGCTCAAAGCCAGCGCAGAGTCACCGGCTGCGGAGATGCGCTCGCGCGCTCAGCGCCGCAGCGGCTCGGAGCAACGGCTGGAGCTCATTCAGCGCAGCGATGGCTGCTGAGCCATCAGTCGCGATCTGCGCGATAAGCAGCTTGATGTATGCGACGAAACGGGGATCGCAGGCCTGCACTTCCTGAATCTCCTGCAACGCAAGGGCGAGCGCACTATCCCCATACGCAGCCGCGATATGTATGTACAGGTGCCGCATGGACATGCTCGTGCGCACCAGCGGATCCATGTTGTGAATCTCCTCCATCACCTCGTCCTCATAACCAAGGAAAAGACGCTGGCTGAGAGCGCGCTCTTGATAGAGCTGCCGCACCAAGTTCCAGCCAAAGCGTCGACGCATTAGCTCCGGCTCCATTACAGCATCGCTGAGCAGCGCACCCGTACTGTATCTGAACACATCAACCACCCAAACCTTGCTCGACTGGTAATCCAGCGTGAGTTCGATGTGATCCAAGGACTTTCCAAGAATGCGGTACAGCGCGAACGCCCTACCCCCCTCCTCTCGTACATCAATAAGCGCGATGTCGTTGTCGTTGCGCAGTTCATGCACCAGATGCCAACCGAGCTTCATCTGATCCAGGACAATGCGATCCCAGACGCCTGGTCTTATGTCGAGTCGCTCCGAGGCCTTCGACATGAGGCTCCGAAATGAATGGCATTGTCGAGCGCATCCCCCATTGCCCCGCTCGAGTTCCTCCGCGATTTCAATCGCGAAGCGCTTGAAGTCCTCAGAACGAGCCCGGCGCAAATGATCAGACCTCAAGTGCATGAGGAACCCTGCGCACGCTGCCACGGCGGTAAGCAACGGAATCGCAACAAGGAGAAGACGACGCTTCGCATTTGTGTAGCGCGGCTCCGGCTTCCGGAATCGCGCCTCGACGCGTTTCCGCGAGAAATCCTCGTCATATTCAAGGCAGTGACCTTCAAAAATCAGGCCTTGAGCCGGTCAATCGACAGACAATTCCTAGCGCGGGATCAAATTCGCGATTCCGACAAACATCGCAAAGCCTGATACGCTCCTCGTGTGTCATTGTCGCGCAAGTTGCTCAACTCTGCTCAATGCACCCCGAACCCCGCCTTCCTTAGATCCTCCCAGAACCCCGGGTAGCTCTTGTTCACCACCTGCGCGTCGCTGATGGTGATGGTGCCGAGCTTCAGCGCCAGCGGCGCGAGCGACAAGGCCATGCGGTGATCGATGTCGGGATGGAAGGACATCGGTGATGTGGCGGTGATGCCCCGTTTCACAGCGAAGGCGCCATCGGCGAAAACGGATTGGCCGCCCATGCTTGCGATGGCATCGGCCACGGCTTGCAAGCGATCGGTCTCTTTCACGCGCAGGTTGTCGAGGCCGGTGAGCACAGCGGATTGGTTAAGCGCGGCCAGCGTGAAGGCCAAGGGCTGGAAGAGGTCGGGCACATGCTTCAGGCTGCGCGGCAGTTCCTCCCACTTGCCCGGTACAGCGCGATGGCTGATCACTGCGCCTTCCTCCGTGAAGCGCGTTTCCACCCACGGCGCCCAGAGATGCTGCGCCTCGCGATCACCTTGCATGGTGTCGTCGGAGAGTTCCTTGAGCAAGACCTCGCTGCCTGGCGAAAGCGCGACCACTTCGTACCAGAATGCCGCGCTGCTCCAATCGGGCGCAACGGTGATCGGCGCGGGGATGTAGTCGCCGGGATCCACGCGCACGCCATCGAGCTCCAGGCGCGGGTACACGCCGAAGTGCGCGAGCATCTTCAACGTCATGTGAACGAAGGGCTCGCTCAACCGGGTGCCTGTCCAACGCAAGGTGAGCCCTTCCTGCATGCATGGCGCCACCATGAGCAGCGCGCTCAGGTACTGGCTGCTGATCGGCGAATCGAAATGCACTTCACCTCCCTTGAGGGCGCGGCCACGCACGCGATAGCCTTGCGGAACGCGTTCGATGTCGGCACCGAGCTGTTTCAGTGCGTTGATCAGGTCATCGTGCGGACGCTCGAGCAAGCGCGGGATGCCGGTGAGGATATGCTCCTCGCCTTCGCGCACGCTGGCCCACGCTAGCAGGAAGCGGAAGGTGGTGCCGCCCGCGCCGCAGTCCATCACACGCGGCGTGTTCTGGAGCAACTCGCGCATCACGCGGGTGTCGTCGCCGTCGCTGAGCTCTGAAACGAGGTTGATGTCGCCGCAGAGCGAGGCCATGAGCAACGCGCGGTTGCTGATGCTCTTGCTGCGGGGAAGCGCGATGGCGGCGTTGATGGGGCCTTGCGGACGCGAGATGGTGACGGATGACATGGGCGGCAAAGGAAGAGCACGAGGGCATTGTGAGCGCCCTACCCGCGCACCAGCAAGCGGTAATATTCCAGTGCCTCCTGCACCTGCGCGGCGGTGACGACGGCATCCACCTGCGCGCTGCCGATGCCCGTGAGCAAGGTGAAGCGGAACTGGCCGCCGCTGTTCTTCTTGTCGTTGCGCATGAGCTCGATCACGCGGTGGTGCTCATCGCCCTGGAGTGCGTACGGCTTGTACAGCGAGAGCAGATGCTCTGCGATGCGATCACATGCGGCGCGCGGCAGGAGGCCTTGGCGCCAGCTCAACCATGCCTCGGCGATCATGCCCAGCGCCACCGCTTCGCCATGCAACAAGGCGCGCTGCCCGCCTTCCCACGAGAACGCTTCGATGCCGTGGCCTATGGTATGCCCGAAGTTGAGCAGCTTGCGCGGACCGCTTTCGCGCGGGTCCTCCTTTACCACTTCGGCTTTGATGGCCGCGCTGCGCTCCATCAGAGGCGTGAGCGCATCAAGGTCATGCAAAGGGGCATCGCGCAGTGCTTGGTAGTGTGTCGCGTCGCGCACGAGGCCATGCTTCACCATCTCGGCTACGCCGTTGAGCAGCTCACGTTTGCCCAAGCTGCGCAAGAAGGGCACATGCACATACACGCCAACCGGATCGTGGAAGACGCCCACCATGTTCTTCACGCCGCCGAGGTCGATGCCGGTCTTGCCGCCGATGGCCGCGTCCACCATGCCCATGAGCGTGGTGGGCACATGCATGCAGCGGATGCCGCGCTTGTACGCACCCGCGATGAAACCACCGAGATCAGTGACCACGCCCCCGCCGAGGTTGATCAGCATTGCTTCGCGGTCCGCCGCGCGCACGGTGAGGTGCTGCCAGATGTCCTGGCATACGCTCAGGCTCTTGCTACCCTCACCCGGTGGCACGCCGATGGTCTCGGCATCGCGCAACCGCGGCGCATGCGCCAACAGCTCGGGCAGGCAATGGCGCAGGGTGTTCTCATCGCCCAGGATGAAGAGCGCGCTGGCATCGGCTTCTTTCAGGTCCCGGTCGAGCGCGCGCAAGGCATCGGCACCGAGCACCACCTTATGGCGGCCCGCATCAATGACATTCGCTTCGATGCGCTTCGGGACCATGGCTAATATTGTCGGCCCTAAAGAAGAGCCTTCGGCCAAAGGAACGAAGGAAGCTCTCATGCCGACCACGGCCCCCGCCTCCACCGCTGCGCCCAACCTGGGCGACACCCGCATCGCCTTCCGCCAGTACACCGACCGTGGCCTGCTGCGCGCGTACTGGCTCTTCCGCATCATCGGCATCCCTTGGCTCAATGCCACCGGGCGCGCCCTCACGCAATTCGCGCTCGCCCTGCACCTGCCCATCAAGTGGGCGGTGAAGGCCACCCTTTTCAAGCATTTCTGCGGCGGCGAAACGATTGATGAGAGCCTGCAGACCGCCCAGAAGCTCGGCGATGCCGGTGTGGGCACCATCCTCGATTACAGCGTGGAGGGCCAAGAGGACGACGACTCGCTGGACCACACGCGCGACGAGATCCTGCTCACCATCGCAGCAGCGCGGAAACGGAAGGACATCCCCTTCAGCGTGTTCAAGGTCACAGGGCTCTCGCCCACCGCATTGCTCGAGAAAGTGAGCAATGGCGAATCGCTTGGCGCGGAGGACGCGCACGAATGGGAGTTGGTGCAAGGCCGCGTGCTCAGCATCTGCCAAGCCGCGCACGATGCGGGCATCCCGGTGCTCATCGATGCCGAGGACAGCTGGTACCAGCCCGCGATCGATGGATTGGCTACGCGCATGATGGAGCGCTTCAACCACGAACGCGCCATCGTCTTCAACACCATTCAGCTCTACCGCCACGACCGTTTGGCCTTCCTGAAGGAATCGTTCGCTGCAGCCGAGCGCGGTGGATACCACCTCGGCGTGAAACTGGTGCGCGGTGCCTACATGGAGAAGGAGCGCAATCGCGCAGCGGAGAAGGGATACCCCTCTCCCATCCACGCCGACAAAGCAGCCGTTGATCGCGACTACGACGATGCCTTGCGTTTCTGCATCGCGCACATCGACCGCATGGCCGTGATGGCTGGCACGCACAACGAACAGAGCTCGCTCTTGCTTGCACGCTTGCTCGAGGAGCATGGCATCGCGCGCGACGATCGTCGCGTGTGGTTCGCGCAACTGCTGGGCATGAGCGACAACATCAGCTACAACATGGCCGATGCCGGCTGCAACGTGGCCAAGTACGTCCCCTACGGCCCTGTGCACGCCGTGCTGCCCTACCTGATCCGCCGCGCGCAGGAGAACACGAGCGTGGCCGGGCAGATGGGAAGAGAGCTGAGGCTGATTGTGGAGGAGAGGAAGCGGCGGGGTGCCTAGCACCGAGGCCATCCATCAACCGCAACGGCCCCTCGACATCTCGCGCTCCGCGGTGCATATAACCTCGGTAGTTTGGCAACAGATAACCTGAGCAACATGTCAAATCGGCTTTCCCTCTTGAGCACGCTCCACTACGTCTATGGCTTCTTCACCTGCATATGCGCGTTCGCTTTGCTCGCGCTCGTTGGGGTAGGCAGCATCATTCGCAGCCAAACCAACGATCCGAACGCGGAAGTGGTGGGAAATGTCTTCCAAGCTTTCGGCTGGGTGCTCTTCGCAGCGATCATGCTCTGGGGCATCTTCATCCTGCTCAGCGGCCGTTGGATCGCGCAGCGGCGCAACCGCACAGGCTCACTCATTGTCGGTGGGCTATGCTGCTTGAGCATTCCGTTCGGACTGGCCTTAGGCATCTTCACGTTCGTAACGCTCCTCGATCGAGAGGTGCAACGTGAATATGAAGGAGGCGCTCTGCCAGCCTAGCGCAACCCTATCAAGGTAGCCGTGCTATCGCGATCGAAATCGCGCAGCGCGCTGATGCGGAGCCTGAGCTCACGGCCATTGAACGGCGCCGTGACCGCATAGATGATACTGTCCTTGCCGCGAACCGATTCACCGAAATCGACCGTGGCGCTATCCATGCGAACACGGAGATCGCCAAGCGCGATGCCCTCGGCATCCATGGCCTCTTGCGCCGCTGGTGATGACTTGAGCAGGGTGCTGCGCAATCGCTGCTTCAGTTTCGCTTCGGGCAACCACGCGCTGGTGGTGAGGCGCTGACCATAATACCAATAGGCGAGCGCGCCACCGATGATCAATCCGAAGAGGTAAAGCGTAAGGCGCCGCTGCAAGTCCATGTTCAGAAGGCCGCGAGCAGGATGTCCAGATCCTTGTAGGGCAGCTTGAATGCTTCGCCGAGGATGGGGCTGGTGACAGTGCCGTTGTACAGGTACACGCCGTGGCGCACGCCGAGGTCGCGCTTGATCAGGTCCTCGAAGCCGCCCACCTCGCCCATGCTGAGGAGCATCGGTCCGAAGATGTTGCTGAGCGCGGTGCTGGCCGTGCGGGGTACTCGGCTGGCGATGTTGGGCACGCAATAATGCATCACGCCGTACTTCTTGAACACCGGATCGGTATGCGTGGTCACCTCGCTGGTCTCGAAGCAGCCGCCGCGATCGATGCTCACATCCACGATCACGCTGCCGTTCTTCATATCCTTCACCATCTCTTCGGTCACTACCATCGGCGTGCGGCCTGCCTCAGGTCGAAGCGCGCCAATGGCCACATCGGCATTCTTCAGGGCCTTCTTCAACTCCTCAGGCTGCACAACGCTGGTCCAAACGCGCTGGCCGAGATCGGTCTGCAAGCGTCGCAACCGATAGATGCTCTTGTCGAAGACCTTCACACTGGCACCCAAACCAAGCGCAGCGCGCGTAGCGAATTCACCCACCGTACCCGCACCGATCACCACCACTTCCGCAGGCTCCACGCCGCTGATGCCGCCGAGCATGAGGCCCGGCCCGCCCTTCTCAGCGCTGAGGTATTCGCTGGCGATCTGAATGCTGGTGTTGCCCGCGATCTCACCCATGGCGCGAATGATCGGGTAGATGCCCTCGCGGTCCTTGATGAAGTCCCAAGCCACGGCCGTCATGCGTTTCTCCATCATGCGGCGCAGGGTGTCCTTGGGCTGCACGGTGAGTTGCAAGGCGGAGATGAGCGTCTGCTTGTGGCGCAGCATCTCGATCTCGGCGTGCGTGGGCGGCGCCACCTTCAGGATCAGATCGGCCTTGAACACTTCGGCAGCACTATCGACAACCATGGCGCCGGCCTCGCTGTAATCGCTGTCCTGGAATTGGGCGGGCTGCCCGGCACCGCGCTCGATCACCACTTCGTGATCGCGCTGCACCAAGGTGGCCACAGCAGCGGGCGTGAGTGGCACGCGGTGCTCTTGGAAGGTGATCTCCTTGGGGATGCCGATGTAGAGGCTCTTCTTCTTGCGGCCCACCTCCATCACCTGTTCTTGCGGCATCATGGCCGATTGACGGGCGAGTTGCTTCAGAAGGTCGGTGGAAGCGGGCATGGTGGTTCGGAAGGATTGCGAAAGTACGGCGCGCAGGTTGAGGGTTGCAGGTTGACGAAGAGGCAGGTTGGGGGTTGGAACAACCTGCAAGCCTCAACCCTCAACCTCGACAACCCTCGAACCATCTGCCTGAGCCGACAAGCTCAGATGCACCGCATCCTCCGAAAACAAACCTTCCGCCAGCTCCGGCCATTCGATGAAGCAATAGTGCCCGCTGTCCACGTATTCCGTAAAGCCGATGCCTTCCAGTTCGCTGGCGTCCTTCAGGCGGTACAGATCGAAGTGGTACACCGGTTCGCCACTGGCCGCGCGGTACTCATTCACAATGGCGAAGCTGGGGCTGCTGGCCTGGTCCTTCACGCCCAGCGCGGCGCAGAAGCCTTTGATGAGGGTGGTCTTGCCAGCGCCGAGCTCGCCATGGAGGGCGAAGACGCGGGCGTGAGGAAAGGCGGCGAGGATATCCTGCGCGGTGCGCTCGTTGTCGCTAGCGTTGTGCAGTGCAAAAGTCACGGGGCGAAGGTCAGTCGATCAGGATCATCCGGTGAAATGCCCATCTCTTCGACAGTGGAAGGAGAGGCCCATCAGAACGCCGTCCGCAAACGCTTGATCGCCTTTGCCTCGTCGTCGAGGTTGCCGAATTGCTCCATCGTCTGGTCCGTGGTATCACAAGGCGACAGCTTCTTCATGTAGATGCCTTCGCTGTCCACACCCATAGCGAAATAGCGCTTGGCATAGACCGTATTCACCTTGCCGCGCGAATTGAAGTGGACCCAGAGCATGGGGAAGCCCCAATACGGGGTGAAGCGTGTTAGCGGCTTTCGGGTGTAAGTCCAAGTGGTGCGCTGTGGCTCCCGACAAAGCCGCTCGGGGTTGCAGCGGCAGACGAACATGTGGTCCGATCTCACCTCCATGTCGAATGGCTTGCCGAGGATTTCCTCCACTTCATCCATGGTCATTCCCGGCCGCACCGCCAATATGTCTTCGGCATCAAGGCCGTTCTTGCGGCTGCAACGGTCCAAGGCGAACAAGCTGAGCAAGGCAAAAGGCACGGCGAGCCACTGCTTCATGCGAGCTAGGGTCGTGGCGTTGAGCAATTCGGCCTCGGCAGCGACAACAGGCGGGGCGCCTGTTCGACCCTACCGCGCCTTCATCACCGCCCAAGGCACGATCATCTCTTCCAACGAGATGCCGCCATGCTGGAAGGTGTCGCGGAAGTAGGTGACGAAGTGGTTGTAGTTGTTGGGATAGACGAAGAAGCGCGCGCCCTTGGCGAAGATGTAAGTGGTGCTCACGTTGGCCTTGGGCAGGTGCGCCTTTACGGGATCCTTGATCACCAGCACATCGCGGTCCTCGTAGCTGAGGTTGCGGCCGTGCTTGTAGCGCAGGTTGCTGTTGGTGTTGCGGTCGCCCACCACCTTGCTGGGATCGGTGACGCGAATGGTGCCGTGGTCGGTGGTTACCACCACGCGGCCGCCGCGCTCGGCGATGCCCTTGAGGATGTCGAATAGCGGGCTGTGCTCGAACCAGCTCTTGGTAAGGCTGCGGTACGCGGCATCGTCGCTGGCAAGCTCGCGGATCACCTCCATCTCGGTGCGCGCGTGGCTCAGCATGTCCACGAAATTGTACACGATCACATTGAAGGGATTCGCCATCAACTGATCCATGCTCTCGGCGAGCTTCTTTCCCGCAGCGAGGTTCAGGATCTTGTGGTAGCTGTGCTTCACGTTCTTGCCCAAGCGCTGCAACTGGTTGGCCACGAACTCCGCCTCGTGCGCGTTCTTGCTGCCTTCTTCATCCTCGTTGATCCACTTGCCGGGGAAGCGCTTCTCGATCTCAGCGGGCATCATGCCGGCAAAGAGCGCGTTGCGCGCGTACTGCGTGGCGGTGGGCAGGATGGCGTAGAACTGACCTTGCTCTTCGATGCGGAAGAACTCGCTGACCACGGGCTCCAGCGCGCGCCATTGGTCCAAGCGTAGGTTGTCGATGAGCACAAGGAAGAGGGGAGGCTGTTTCTCATCGATCAGCGGCGCCACCTTGGCCTTGAAGAGTTGATGGCTCATCAATGGTGCATCGTCGCCTTTGCCAGCGAGCCAATCGAGGTAACGGTCGGCTACGAAGCGGCTGAACTGCTCGTTGGCTTCGGCCCATTGGCTGCGCAGGATATCGGCCATGCCGGGATCCTGATTGCCGGTGAGCTCGAGGTCCCAGCGCACGAGTTCCTGGTACATCTCTTTCCACTCTTCGGTGCCCAAGCGGCCGCTCAGGCGCATGGCCAATTGGCGGAACTGCTGCTGGTAGCTGCTGCTGCTCTTCTCGCTCACCAAGCGGCGCCCTTCGAGGTGCTTCTTCAGCGAGAGCAGGATCTGGTTGGGGTTCACCGGCTTGATCAGGTAGTCGCTGATCTTGCCGCCGATGGCTCCTTCCATGATGTGTTCCTCCTCGCTCTTGGTTATCATGATCACCGGCACGTGCGGGCGGTCGGCCTTGATGCGCGAAAGGGTCTCCAAGCCGCTGAGGCCGGGCATGTTCTCATCGAGGAAGATGATGTCGTACTCCTTCTCGCGGCTGCGCTCGCGGCGTCGAGGCCGTTGTTCCCGGTATCAACGCTGTAGCCCTTGCCTTGCAGGAAGAGCACGTGCGGGCGAAGCAGATCGATCTCGTCGTCGGCCCAGAGGATATTGGCGGTCATCAGGTTGATCGGGGCGCCTTTGAGCGGCGCGGGTTCATGAGCGATGGATGGCATGCCACAGCAACGCGGTTTTCCGCATCGTGTTGCATCGGGCGCGTGAAGGTAAATGCCGACTGCTCAGAGCACCGTGATCTCGGTGCGTCGGTTGAGCGCCTTGTTGGCAGGCGAGTCGTTCGGCGCCACGGGCTTGGCAGCTCCATGGCCCACGGATTCGAGGCGCGCGTTATCGACGCCTTTGGCCGCAAGCGATCGCGCACAGCGGCGGCGCGCTCTTCGGATAGCTTCAAATTCACCGCGGCCGGTCCATCGCTATCGGTATGCCCGCTGATCTCGAGGCGCATGGCCGGATTCGATTTCAGCAGTTGCGCCAATTGCTCCAGTTCGCCATCCGATTCGGACTTCAGCGCGGCGCTGGCCACATCGAAGAAGAGGTTGCGCATCGTGCTGCTGCGACCGGTTTCAATCGGCTCCATGTCAACGTCCAGGTCGAAGCTCAAGGCCCCACCTGCTTCTGGCAAATCGATCCTCTCGCTTCGGATCAAGTGGCCATCGGCTTTGATGTACAACGCGTAGCGACGGCCACCAGGCACGGCTACCATGTATTCCCCTGTCTGCGCATCGCTCTTGAAGCGCGCCACTAGGCTGGCATCCGAGAGATCGAGCAGCTCGATATCGGCTTCCATGCCGTTCAGGAAACGGAGCGATTTGATACGGCCTTTCACCAGCACGGCTGCGGGTGGCTCCGGCACGGGAGCGATTGAGCCCGATGCACTCGCTGTGGCATCGCCTACTGCGATCGGCTCGGGAAGGAACTCCACGGCATAGAGGTCGTCCTCGCCCAAGCCATCGGCCCTGAACGAGCTGAGGAAACCGTTGCGCCCGTCGGCGCTGAGCACGAAGAAGAGATCATCGTCGGGCGAATTCACCGGCCAGCCGAGGTTCTCGGGCTTGGTCCAACGGCCGTTCTCGAGGCGCGACCGGAACACATCGTAGCCACCCATGCTGGTGTGGCCCTTACTGCTGAAGTAGATGCTTTTGCCATCGGGATGCACGAATACGCCTTCCTCGTCGTGAATGGTGTTGATCGTAGGCCCCAGATTCTCAGCCGGTCCCCATTGCGTGGTTGCGGCATCCCAGCGGCTGCGATAGATATCCTGCCCGCCGACATTGTCCTCCGGGCGCTCGCTCACGAAGTAGAGCCATTGCCGATCGAAACTGTACCACGCGCTGCTCTCGTGATGGATGGTATTCACATTGGGGCCCAGCATCTGCGGCACGCTCCACTTGCCTCCGGTTCGCTTGCATTCGAGCAGATCTCCTGTGCCATCCTGATCGCGGTAAATGAGCATGGTGCGTCCATCGTTGAAAAGGCCCACGCTAGCATCGTTGCCGGGTGTGTTCACAGGCTCAGGCAGCCGCTCGGCAGCGTTCCACCCATCGGCTCCGCGCTTGCTCATGTACACATCCTCGAAGTAGTCTCCGTTCACCTTGTTCACCTTCGATTGCGCTTCCATGGGCCTGCGTGAAGTGAAGAACAGTTGGCCTCCATCCGCAGTGATGGCCGCGCCGTAATCAGCCTGCGGTGAATTGATGCGGGATCCAAGGTTCGCGATGTTCACGCGCACCGAATTCGCCATGAGCGCTTTGCCGTTGCGGCATTCGGTGATGTGCTTGTCGGCGGTATTGTACAATGGGTCTGGATCCTGGAAGGGATTCTGCGCCTTGTGCTTCTGGAAGGCGGTCACGGCCTCGTCCCAGCGCGCATTCAGCTGCAGGGCGTAACCCAGTAGGAATTGCAAGCGTGGCTGTAGCGGATCGATGGTGGCTGCCTTCTCCAAGAATGGCAGGGCCTTGTGCCGATGCGGGCCGTTGAGTTGGCAGAGCCCCATGCGCAAGTTGGCCTCGGCGCTTTCCGGCGCCAGTTCCAGCGCCTGCTCATAGAGCGTCTCGGCATGCACGAACTGAGTGCTGCCCGCACGCTCCGCCTTCTCCGCTTTCTTCAGCAGGTCCTGCATTTGCTTCAGCGTGGCTGCATCCTGCGCCAGTAATGGCGAAAGAGCACCGAACGAAATGAGGAGCAAACCGGCGGCGATGCGCTTGTTCATGGCAGAGGTTCTTTGAAAAGCGCTGTTCATACGCGGCCTTGCAGTCAAGGTTCGTGGCAATGCGCGCGGACTATGTTTGCCCCGCACACAACGCAAGCACCTCATGGCCAAGAAGAAGGATAAGAAGAGCAAGGAGCCCAAGAGCATCCTCAACCAAGCCTCGCTGGACTTCCTGGAGCGCTACCTGAACAACCCCTCACCCACTGGTTTCGAGAGCGAAGGCCAGAAGCTCTGGCTCGAATACATCAGGCCCTATGTGGACACCCACATCGTGGACCCTTACGGAACGGTGGTGGGTGTGATAAACCCAGAAGCGAAGTGGAAAGTGGCCATTGAGGCGCACGCCGACGAGATCAGCTGGTTCGTGCATTACATCACCAGCGAAGGCTTCATTTACGTGAAGCGCAATGGCGGCAGCGATCACATGATCGCACCCAGCAAGCGGGTCAACATCCACACGGAAAAGGGCATCGTGAAGGCGGTGTTCGGCTGGCCAGCGATCCATGTGCGCAACGGGAAGACCGAAGTGGTGCCCACGACTGAGAACATCTTCCTCGACTGCGGCTGCGCCAGCAAGAAGGAAGTGGAGGAATTGGGCATACATGTGGGCTGCGTGGTCACCTTCGAGGACGAGTTCATGGTGCTCAACGGCAAGCACTTCACCGGCCGAGCGCTCGACAATCGCATCGGAGGATTCATGATCGCCGAGGTGGCGCGCTTGCTGAAAGAGAGCCGTGCGAAGCTGCCCTTCGGACTGTACGTGGTGAACAGCGTTCAGGAGGAAGTCGGATTGCGCGGAGCGGAGATGATCGTGGAGCGACTCCGACCCGATGTGGCGATCGTGACCGACGTGACGCACGATACGCAGACCCCGCTGATGAACAAGTTCCAGAGCGGCGACATCGCATGCGGCAAAGGCCCCGTGCTGAGCTATGCGCCCGCCGTGCATAACAATGTGCTGCGCCACATCGTGAAAACCGCCGAAGGCGAGAAGATCCCCTTCCAGCGACAGGCTGCCAGCCGTGCCACAGGTACGGATACCGACGCCTTCGCATACGGGGCCGCCGGCGTGCCCAGTGCGCTCATCAGCCTGCCGCTGCGTTACATGCACACCACCGTGGAAACAGTGAGCCGCACCGATGTGGAGAACGTGATCCGCTTGATCCACGCCAGCGTGAAGGGCCTGAAGCCTGGCCAAGACCTGCGCTACTTCAAGTGATGGATGACAAGAGCCCGGTTGAGGCTCATAGCGAGAGCACATCCACTGAAGCCCTGCAATTCCTGCTCACAGCGGCTGGTGTGCTCTTGGCCTTGCGGCTCGCTCATGCTGCAGGCTCATGGTTCCTTGCGCCTGGCGAATCAGACTCGATCGGGCAATTGGCCGCGCCATTCCGACGGGGTTACCTGCTCGCTGACCCGCATCTGATCGTGCCGGATGGCATAGGCCCGGTTGGCCGCGCATCGTATGCAGCCATCATCGCATTCGCCGGAGGAGCCATCGGCGCCATGATCGGACGCGCATACGCGATGGCCGGGAAGCGCCTTGCACGCTTCGGCTGGCGAACCGGCCTGCGCATAGGCCTCACCTCAACCGCCGCATTCGCGCTGCTCGCATCATTGTTGTGGCCACCGTTATCGCTTCGCTTGAGCGATGAAGGATTCGTTCGGATCGAGCGCCCGTCAATCGCCGCAACGATCGGCCTTCCTTGGTCAACAGCCAGCACGACGCATATCTGGTCGGAGTGCTGGATTGAACGACCAGCCACACTGAGCGGCATGCCGGTGCTGCTGCTCACGGCCGGAGCAGAGCCGCTCGTGATCGAATCTGCCGACGACAACGACATGGAGCAGCTGCATGCATTCTTTTGGGATCGCATCAAACGCAACCAACCACCAGAATAGTGCATGCGGCAACGCCTGCGCGAATGATCCGTCTACCTATTGTCATGGACATCGAACGCATCACTCCCGAAGAGACATACGAATTGCGCCTCTTGGTGCTGCGCCCTGGTGGCAACGCCAAAGACGTGCAATGGCCGCACGACAAGGATGAGAACGCATTCCACCTAGGAGCGCGAAACGGAGCGGGACTGATCGGCATCGGCACCTTCTACCAAGAGCGTCACAGAGGCATCAAAGGCACGCGGCAATTCCGATTGCGAGGCATGGCCACGCACCCCGATCATCGCGGTCGCGGCGCGGGCGGGCTGATCGTTCGCGGCGCGTTGGAAGAACTCAAGCGCATGGAGATTCCCTTGGTGTGGTGCAACGCGCGCGTGAAGGCCGTTCCGTTCTATGAGCGCGAGGGCTTCGTTCCGCACGGCGAGATCTTCGAGACGCCGGGCATCGGCATGCCTCAGGTGATGTGGCGCCACGTATAGGGCCTTACGGGTAGTTTCGCCCGATGCCTCTCACGCGCGACAGCCGTATTGCGCTCCTTGCGCTCATCGCGCTGAGCCTCTTGTTGCGCATGCTGGCTCGATCGTGGCGCGCTCGCGCACGACGAGCCATTCACCGTTTACTGGTCGCAACGCCCCATGGCCGATTTCTGGGCAATGCTCGGAACGGAGAACAACCCGCCGCTGCATTTCCTGCTCACACGATGGTGGAGCAGCCTGGTGCCGTTCGAGCCCGCGTGGCTGCGACTGCCTAGCGTATTGGCAAGCGCGCTCGTCGTATGGCCGCTCTTCCTGCTCGCGCATCGCCTCTCGAACCTCCCGGTAGCGATCACCGCTGGCCTGCTGCTCGCTTTCAGCAATTATCAGTTCGGTTTCGCGCAAGAGGTGCGCGCCTATGCCTTGTTCACGCTGCTGGCTGCATGGAGCATGTGGCTGCTCGCACGCATCGCTTCGGCGGACGGTCGTTCCTCTGCGCTGCCGCTCGCTTTCGTGAACGTGCTCCTCGTGTACACCCACTTCTTCGGATGGCTCCTGATCGGCGTACAAGCCATCGCTGTGCTGATGCACCCGCACTTCAAGGTGGCACGAATGGCCTTCTTGCGCGCGCTGCTGCTCACGTCTGCGCTATTCAGCCCTTACCTCCTGGTCTTTCTCACAAGGACCAGCTCAGCCATCAGCGAAGGCACCTGGTTAGGCCCACCGGCATGGGAAGAACTGTACAACATGGTCTGGCGCTGGAGCAACGCGCCAGTGTTGGCCATTGGCCTCCCATTGATCATCGCCGCCGCATTCCTGCGCAAGCGTTCCGGTGCGCCGCTCCGCGACTTGGCCTTGCTCTGGTGCTTGTTGCCGCTCGTGGGCATGTTCACCATATCGTTCTGGGTGCCTGTATTCCACGGACGTTACCTCGCATACGCGGCACCAGCCTACGCGTTGCTTGTAGCAACCAGCATCGAACTGCTGCCGATCGAACGCAGGTTGCGCCTAGCCGTTTCGGTCATTGTTACTGCGGGCATGGCCTTCACATTCGCTCCGAATGACCAGAAACGCTATGAGCCGGAGCAGGTCGCCAAACAGGTTGAAGAATGGTGCGATAACGAGTGCTTGGTGCAAGTTGGGCCAGCGTGGTATTGGCTCAATTACCTCGCGGCGAAGGACATCGTGGAACTCCAGCAGGACCAAGAACACCTCCTTCGCTCAGGGGTGTTCATGCCCAGCGAAGCACAGGCCGCAACCATGGGACCTGTCGTGCTCGTTGATGCCAGCGGGGATGAGCGCCTAGCACGGACGCGTGCCGCGCTGCGCGCTGCGTTTGGGCAAGTCGATTCCATTCAAGCCGACCATCGCGTATGGGTGCTGAGGTACACGCGACCGGAAACAACGGTTCGTCCCTGACGGCAACCGTTCATGGAACAACGGCGAGCGTTCGCACCGGAGCGAGCATCTTCGCGCCTTCACCACCAGCACATGCACAACCGGACCGCCCTGAAATCGCTCGCTGCCCCATTCGTTGCCATCGCGCTCGTCGCCTCATCCTGCGGAGGGGGCCAAACGGCTTCTGTGGCCCCGCCGCCCCGGATCGACATGAAGGACTTCTTCAAGAATCCGGAGAAGTCGAGCTTCCGCATCAGTCCCGATGGGCAATACCTGAGCTACAAGGCGCCTTGGAAGAACCGCATGAACATTTTCGTGCAGAAGTTCGGCACCGCCGAAGCCGTGCAGGTCACACGCGATACCGTGCGCGATATCGGCGGCTACTTCTGGAAAGGCGACCGTGTGGTTTACAGCCGCGACATCAATGGCGACGAGAATTTCATCGTGTTCAGCGCCAGCATCGACGGTTCCGATGCGAAAGCCCTGACCCCGGAGAGCGGCGTGCGAGCGGGAACCCTCGATGTGCTGCACAATGTGCCGGGCATGGAATCGAAGATCCTGATCCAGATGAATCAACGGAACCCACAGGTATTCGACCCCTACCTCTGCGACATCGCCAGCGGTGAGTTGAAGCCGCTGTACGACAACAGCAAGGAGAACTTCGAAGGCTGGATCACCGATCACAACGGGGTGATCCGCATGACCACCAAGACCGACGGCACCGACCAGGTCTTCTACTACCGCGCCACGGAGCAAGAGCCCTTCGCCGAATACATGCGCACCAGCTTCAAGGATAGCTGGAGCCCGCTCTTCTTCACCTTCGACAATGCGAACCTTTACGTGAGCCACAACTTGAATGGCCGCGATAAGAATGCCGTTGTGGAATGGGACCTCGCCGGAAAAAAGGAGACGCGCCTGATCCACGAGAACAAGGACAATGATGTGACCAGCCTTTCATTCAGCAAGAAGCGGCAAGTGCTCACCATGGCCACATGGACCGGATGGAAGGAAGAGCGCCACATCCTGGACCCCATGACGCAGAGCCTGTACGACAAGCTCGCGCCGAAATTCAACGGATACGATTATTGGATCTATGGCGAGAACGACAACGAGGACAAATTCATGGTGTGGGCCGGCAGCGACCGCCAGCCCGGCAAGTATTACTCACGATGCCACTGCCGATAAGCTGGAAGAGATGGCCACCCTTCGCCCATGGATCAAGGAGGAGCATATGGCCGAGATGAAACCCATCACCTACACCAGTCGCGACGGGCTCACCATTCACGGTTACTTGACACTGCCCGTTGGCCGCGAGGCGAAGAACCTCCCAGTCGTGATCAACCCGCACGGTGGGCCATGGGCGCGCGATGAGTGGGGCTTCAATCCCGAGATCCAACTGCTGGCGAATCGCGGCTACGCGGTGCTGCAGATGAACTTCCGCGGAAGCACCGGGCTATGGCCGCGAGTTCTGGACGAAGAGCTTCAAGCAATGGGGCAAGACCATGCAGGACGACATCACCGATGGTGTCGAATGGCTGAAGTCGCAAGGCATCGCCGACCCCAAGCGCATCGCGATTTACGGGGGCAGTTATGGCGGGTACGCGACCCTCGCAGGCATCACCTCCACACCTGACCTGTATGCTTGCGCAGTGGACTATGTGGGCGTGAGCAACATGTTCACCTTCATGCAGACAGTGCCACCGTATTGGGAGCCCTTCAAGAAGATGATGTACGAGATGGTGGGCGACCCGAAAGCGGACAGCCTCCTGCTCCGCGAGGCATCACCTGTCTTCTTCGTCGACCGCATCAAGTGCCCGCTCTTCATCGCGCAAGGCGCCACAGACCCGCGCGTGAACAAGGACGAGAGCGATCAGGTAGTGGCAGCGCTGAAGGCCCGTGGCGTCGAGGTGCAATACCTCGTGAAGGACAATGAGGGCCACGGCTTCCGCAACGAGGAGAACCGTTTCGAGTTCTATGCAGCCATGGATGCTTTCCTCGCGCAGCACATCGGCAGCCAAGCCGCAACTGGATCGCATTAGCGCCAATTCGGTGAACCCGCTGGGCAAGCGGATCAAAGCAGAGAGTATCCGCAGGCTCGATGAATCCGAGGCGCGCCTAACAGCGAAGTGCATCGGAAATTGTTCTGCCACTTTGCGCGGACGCGGTTTGGCAA
>JADJOG010000002.1 GCA_016713865.1 Flavobacteriales bacterium
TGGAGCCTGCGGTGAAGCCTGCGGTGGAGCACGCACAGCGGCGTGGTGGGCGTATTCGCGACCGTGGCCCACCTTCCAGGCGCGCTCTATGCTTCGGTGGTTGAACGCTTCGCACGGGGCGTGGAGTTGCTGCATCAGCCCTGCCTGGTCTGGTGAAGCAGATTGAGGCGGGCGCATTCGATTCACCTGAAACGGAGGCCATGCTGCGCGGGTGGCTGCAGCCCATGCTTGATCGCGGCATCGATGCGCTGGTGCTCGGCTGCACGCATTACCCCATGGTTCGTCCGCTGATCGAACGGATCGTTGGGCCCGAGGTGCGCGTGATCGATCCGGCACCAGCCGTGGCAAGGCAAACCATGCGTTTGCTTGAGGCAAGCGGTCAATTATCGTCGGAGTCGCCCGTGCAGCCTGTGGCTTGGACCAGCGGTGATCCGGTGGCCTTTGCGAGCATGCTCAAGCGATTGGGATACGAAGGCTGGGCAGTAAGGGCCGCCGAATGGGACGCGGCGTGCTCAACCTTCCTTGAACCAGCTGGCATACATGCCGTAGTTGCGCGCGATGCGCTCGATCTCGTTCTTCGAGAGCTCCGGGCTAACAGGGCCGATGCGCTTGGCCGGCACACCGGCCATGAGGCTGCCGGGCTCCACTACGGTGCCTTGCGTGATCACTGCTCCTGCCGCGATCACGCTGCCCTCGCCGATCACCGCCTGGTCCATCACGATCGCGCCCATGCCGATGAGCACCTTGTCATGCACCGTGCAGCCATGCACGATGGCGTTGTGCCCGATGCTCACGTCGTTGCCGATGGTGAGTCCGCATTTCTCATAGGTGCAGTGCAGCACCGCGCCATCCTGGATGTTCACGCGATCGCCGATGCGGATGCTGTTCACATCGCCGCGCACCACGGCGTTGTACCACACGCTGCAGCCATCGCCCATCACGGTATCGCCGATCACCACGGCGGTCTCAGCGAGGAAACAATCGGCGCCCATTCTTGGGGTGAAGCCGCGTACGGATCTGATTAATGCCATGGTTCAGTGCTTCCCTTCGTCCGGCAATTTCCCGCATCCCTCCTTCTGGCAACAGGCGGGCAGTTTCGCGAAGGCCTTCGCATCGCCCGGTGTTCCATCGGCCGCATAGCCGAGCTTGATCAGTGCGGCGCGCAGATTCTCCGGAGTGTTCCTCTTCGCGTCATACTCCACATGCACGGTTGACGTGGCAAGGTCAACGTTCACCTTCTTCACGCCCTTTTCGTAGATCAGCTCCTTCTCGATGGTCTCCTTGCACATGTCGCAGACCGTACTGCTTTGGATGTCGAGATGGGCGAGGCCCTTCTGCGCGCTCACGCTGCTTCCAATGAAGAAGGCGAGCAGGATGGTGATGAGTCTCATTCGGTGGGTGGCTTGGTGTTTCGTTTCAGTGTGTAGCGAAGTCCGCCGTAGATCATGGCTTTGTTGGTTGGGCCCCAGATCAAGCTGGCGTCAAAGTACGGGCCGTATGGATCATTGGGCGCGATCACCTGTTGCTGTTGCAATGTGCTGGTGAGGTTCTCGCCGCCTAGGTAGAACTCCCACGCGCCGGTGGAATAGGTGATCTGCGCATGCAAGGTGGCGAAGCTGGGCGAGCGCTCAGCGAGTTGCAGGTCAGGGGTTGGGTTGAGCTGGGTGGCCGGGATGCGGCCCTCGCCGAAGAGGTTGAGATTGATGTCGAAGCGCCAATGCTCCTCGGGGCTGGTGTACGCCAGGTCGATGAGGCCGCGATGGCTCGGCGTGAAGGGGCGTTCGAGCACGCGGCCATCGTAGGTGGATCGCACCTCATAGAATCGGTGGCTCAGCTTCAGTTGGAAAGCGCGCGAGAGATCCACTTGCAAGTCGGTGAGCAGGCTGTTGGCATAGGATGGGCCGTCGAGCATGTACAGGGCCATCGTCTGCGGGTCGCGGTCCATGTCGGCGATCACCTGCTGCGTGAAGCGCGTGTGGTAGGCGTCCACCGCGATGGCCCATTTGCGATCGAGCCATTTGAATTTGCGCAGTGCGCTGGCGCCGAAGTTCCAGGCACGCTCCATGCCGAGCGCTCCTTCCATCGCGATGTAGCGCGAGCTGGCCATTACGGCAGCATTCTCCACCAAGGGGTTCGCCGTGCGGAAGCCATGGCCAATGCTGGCGCGCAGGATGGTGAGCGGGTTCACGTCGTACTTGGCATGCACTCGCGGGCTCAGCACATTGCCGAAACGGTCGTTCATGTCGAAGCGCAAGCCGCTCACCAGCGTGAAGCGATCGCGTTTCAAGGTGTGTTCCGCGAAGGCGCCCGGCATGCGTTCGGTGCGACCGAGGTCCAAGCGTTGAAGCGTGTCGTTCGGCGCATCGAATCGGCGACTCACGAAGCGCTCTTCGTAGTCATCGTATTGGAAGCTGAGCCCCGCTTTGATTTGGTCGTTGCCATCGCGCAGCAATTGCTGATAGACGCCGCTCAGATATGCGCTGAGTTGCTCGCCGGCATAGCTGCGCAAACCATAGGTGGAGGTGGATTCGTGCCAGCGCCCGCTCGCGATCAGGCCGATGCTCTTGCTCGCATCGCCCTTGAACATCCATCCGTGCTTCGCGACGCCATCGAGCATGCGATTGGTCACCTCGATGCGATAGAGCCCGAGCCCATTGTGCTCGTGATTCGACGCGACCGGCATGCATCGCGTCCATGCCGCCGATGCGCTCATCGTGCACGGCGCGCACGGTGAATTGCCCGCTGCGCTTCTCGTCGAGGTGCATCCAGCGGTTCATCACATTGATGCGCTTGGTGCGTGGCTGATCGAGCAGGCCATCGCTGTTCTGATCCATCGCCTGGTCGAACCAGTTGCCGTGCAGCAGCAGCAGGTTGGCGCTGTTCGCGCCGGTTCGCTGCGCCGCGTGGATGTTCGCTTCCATTCTCCCCTGATTGTTGCCGTAGAGGTTCACGAACAGCGGAGGTTCGTCCAGCGGATTCAACAGGCAGAGGTCGATCTGACCCGTCATGGCGTTGGGGCCATTCACCGCGGTGCCCGCGCCTTTGCTGAGATTGATGTCCTTGATCCACGTGCCGGGTATGAGCGTGAGCCCGCTGCTGGTGCTGAGGCCGCGCACGAAGAGGATGTTCTCCAAGCTCATCTGCGCGTACTTGCCATCGAGGCCGAGCATGTGGATGGTCTTGGTGCCGCTCACCGCATCGCTGTAGCTCACATCAACCGTCGCGTTGGTCTCGAAGCTCTCGCTGAGGTCGCAGCACGCCGCGCGCTTCAGTTCTCTCTGGCTGATGAGTTCGGTGGCGTTGATCGTGCGCGTGAGCAGGCGCGTTGCTTCGCTTCGTTCCACTATTTCCACTGCGCGGATGTCGATTGCCCAGCGCAGCTTGATGATGAGTTCGCCTGTGGGCGCTTGTTTGAGATTGATTGTATCGGGCTTGTATCCAACAAAGGAGGCCACGAGGCTTGCAGGCCATTTCGCAGGTTCAGCAATTGTGAAGACGCCATCCAGATCAGCCGACGTGCCCATGGTGCTGCCTAGCCAGTGGATATTGGCTCCGGCTAAAGCATCGTTGTTCTCTTCTGCAACCACACGCCCTATTATGGGTTGTGCGGCGAGTGAACTGCCAACCAGCATCAAGACAGACGCGAAAGGACGCCAGAGGGACCTTGGGGAAAAGTGGCCTGACCTATTGCAGAGCTGCATCGTGGAATTCCTGATGAGTGATCGAGATCGATTCCGGGCGTAAGGCCCACGCGCACGCCGAGCCTGATGAAGGCTGGTGCGCGACGAATCCCTCAGATCAGGAATCGGCGCATCAAGGCCAATCTCTCCCTGCCGATCAAGGGCGGTGGACGGCTATTGAGCCATTGCACGGAAATGCACTCGCGGGTGCTGGCGGCCCAGATTTGAACCGGATCCGCAAGTGGCAGTGCGATGAGGTCAGCGCTTGATGATGGCAACAGGACCACGCGCTCAGCGCTAGCCTTCGCCAGGTCGCAGCAGGTGGCCTTGAACGCGACGCCTTCGCCATGCTCATCATCCGGGCAGCAATCTGCGGCAATGCCCAAGCTGAGCACGCTATGCCCACTGATCAAGCAGCTCATCCGCGAAACCGTGAGCCCGCTGGTGGCCAGCAGCAGCAGCAAGGCCAGTGAAGCCAATGCCCAACGGTTCTTGTTCAGCTTCCGCATCGGTGGCGAAAGTAGGGCAGCATGCTGGCGGCCGCATACAACAATCCTGACAGCGCCTTGGGAGGCCATCGGGCTACTTTTGCGCTCGACATGGAAGCCAAAGAGCCTATGACCACCGGCAAGCGCCCGCCGGTTACTGTTTACGCAGAGTCAACACCGAACCCGACCACCATGCGGTTCGTGAGCAGCCGTTTGCTGGTGCCCGATAGCCGCATCCTCGAGTTCCGCCATCACGACGAACCGAAAGGCGTTTCGCCGCTCGCCGAGAAAGTGTTCAACCTGCCCTTCGTCACCGGCGTGCTGCTGAGCAGCAACTTCATCAGCGTGACAAAGAACAACTCGGTCGATTGGGACCTGGTGCAATTGGAGTTGCGCGAGTACATCCAGGAATACCTCAACAGCGATGGCCGCGTGGTGTACGACGATGCGCCCGCGCAAGCCTTGGCCGATGCCAACGAGCGCGCCAGTTCGCATGCCGAAGCGAAGGGTCCTGACGATGAGAAGATCATCCGCGTATTGGAGGAGTACATCCGCCCGGCGGTGGAAGGCGATGGTGGCCACATCGCATTCCGCGAGTTCACCGATGGCGTGGTCACCGTTTCGCTGCGCGGATCGTGCAGCGGATGCCCAAGCAGCATGGTCACGCTGAAGCAGGGCATCGAGAACCTGCTGAAGCACGAGGTGCCAGGCGTTCGCGAGGTGATCGCCGAGGAGCTCTGATTTTCCTTGCGCCTCCGGTGTGCAATCGGCGTGTGGTTCGCATCATCAGGGAAACCAACTACGATGCGTACCACGAAACTGCTGCTGATCGCCTCCCTGATGGCGACCGGCACAATCCAGGCGCAGAGCTTGGGAGAGATCAGGGGCCGTGTTTTCGACCCAGATGGCGGAACAGTGCCTATGGCCAACGTGACCACGACGGTGAACGGCGAGCTGTTCGGCGTGACCACCGACATGGACGGCCGCTTCATCCTGAAGCCGCTGCCACCCGGGCGCTATGCCGTGAAGGTGAGCTACGTGGGTTACACGGACTATGAGGAGATTGGCGTAGAGGTGTCGGCTGATCGGGCCACCTACCTCAAGAACATCCGGATGCAGATCCCAACACTGAAGACCTTCGAGAAGATCGAGCGCGTGAGTGAGGCCCCCTTGATCACCATTGATGATCCAAGCCGCATGACCCTGCGCGCCGAGCAGATCGCCAAGGTGCCCACGCTGAAGGATCCCCTTCGCTTCATGTCGTCGCAGTTCGCAGGTGTTACCGCAGCGCCCAACGGCGAAGGCCTCTACTTCCGTGGCTCACGCACCGAGAACATGGTGAGCTTCATCGATGGCGTGAAGGTGAGCGGCGCTGTGCCGCGGGTTCCTCCATCGGCCATCAGCAGCGTGAGTGTTTATACAGGCGGATTGCCCGCGCGCTACGGTGATGTCACCGGCGGCGTTATCGTGATCGAGACCAAGAGCTACCAGGAGATGGTGCAGCACGCCCGGATCCGCGAAGCGGAGCTCGCCAAAGAATCGATCGAGGAGATGGACTGATCTTCGTGGCATGTTCCTGCGCCGCAAACCTGATCTCTCTTCAACCGATGAAGAGCTGGCGCTCGCCCTCAACGGCGGGCGCCAGTCGGCATTGGGCATGCTCTGGGACCGTTACGCGCATCTGCTCTATGGCGTATGCATGAAGTACCTCAAGGATCCCGAACGCAGCAAGGACATGGTGGTCGAGCTATTCGCCGTGTTGCCCGAGCTGTTGCGCAAGCATCAGGTCGATCGCTTCAGGCCCTGGGTGCATTCCGTGATGCGCAACCGATGCCTGCTTGCCCTGCGCGGCGAGAAACCGACCACGCGCATGGATGATGCGAACGAGCCGATCGCCGAGGAGGCAGGCGATGCATTGCTGCGCGAAGCCTCTTTACAAAAGCTGGAGCAGGCCATCGATCAGTTGAATGAGATGCAGCGCGCATGCATCCGGATCTTCCATCTCGAGCGCAATAGCTACCAGCAAACCGCCGATCGCACCGGGCTCACCATAGAGCAAGTGCGCAGCCACCTCCAGAACGGCCGCAGGAACCTGCGGATCATCATCACCAGCCATGCCGACCAGAGCAACTGATACGAATCCCTTCGCCCCACGCGGATCGCTCTCACGTGAGGATCTCCTAGCCTATGCTGAACGACGGCTCCCGCCTGATCGCGAGCACGAAGTGGAATCGCACGTTGAGGCCGATCCGCTGCTTGCCGAAGCATTAGAGGGCTTGAGGCTGCATAGCCCCGACGCGAGCAGCTTGGAAACGCTTCGCCCGCGAGGGCGTGGCTGGATGCTCTGGTTGGTCAGTGGAGCGGTGGTGATGAGCGTGTCGCTCGCTTGGGTGTTGTGGTCGACGGAGGATCGCAGAACTCTTGTGCAGGAACCGTCGGCCCAGAAGAACCATGAAATGATCTCGGATGAGGATGTCATCCGGGCCATAGCGGAATTGCCTGTGGAGATCGCAGTGGCACAAGAGCAACCCGAATCGTTGCGCATCGGTCATGGGGCCATGGCGCTGCACACGCGTGAAGTTGCCGTGCCGCGGATCATCCGCGATAGCCTTGAGCGCATCGAGGCGCGCGCGGCGCAATTGAAGCCCGGTGATTCCTCCACGAGCCCGCGCATCGGGCGTCGCGCGAAGGCATCGCGCCAGTCGATCTTCCTGCACGACATGAAGCTGGTGCATCCGCAAGAGCTATACACAAGCGATCCAGTTATGCGCTTGGCTGAGGCAGGCGTGCTCGCCCGTTTCGCCGATCGCCAGGATCAAGGCCGTGCCAAGGACGAATCGATCATGCTTCCCTACACGGCCTTCATGGATGAGGCCATCGGGCGCTTCGCCAATGGCGACCACAAAGCAGCGCTCGATGATCTTCGGTTCGTGCTGAATCAATACCCCGACGACGTGAACGCGCTTTTCTATGCCGGCCTCTGTGCGTACAACATCGGCCTGCATGAACGGGCGCGCCAGCTCTTGCATCGTGCGGCCACGCATCCAGTGGACGTGTTCGATGAAGAAGCCGCATGGTACCATGCGCTGGCATTGGAGCGATTGGGTGATCCCGACGCCGCTCGTGAGGCGCTCATGCGCATCGTTGGCGCTGCAGGCTTTTATGCCGATGCGGCCAAGACGCGCTTGGGCAATTGGAAGGACTGATGGTGCGATAGCTTCGCGCCCGCCATGCCCATCACCCGCGACGCCGTCCTCTCCGCCCTTTCCCGCATCAACGAGCCCGACCTGAAGAAGGACATCGTGGCGCTCGATCTCGTTCGCGAGATCCGCATCGAGGGCAATACGATCCATGTGAATGTTGAAGTGAGCAACCCCGCCATGCACAGCCGCAAGCGGATGGAAGAGGCGGTGGTCTTCAATGTGAAACAGACGCTTGGGCAAGAGTTGAGCGTGCAGGTGCAGGTAGCACCATTGAGCGGCGAACGCGCCAACACGCGTAAGGTGCTGCCGGGCGTTAAGCACATCGTGGCCATCGCCAGCGGCAAAGGCGGCGTGGGCAAGAGCACCATCACCGCCAATCTCGCAGCGGGCCTTGCCGCGCGCGGCCTGCGCGTGGGCCTCATCGACGCCGACATCTATGGCCCCAGCATGCCGCTGATGTTCGATGTGGTGCATGAGAAGCCCGGAACACGCGAGCGCGACGGCAAGCATTGGATCGTGCCGGTGGAGAGCTACGGCGTGAAACTCTTGAGCATCGGCTTCTTTGCGCAGACCGATCAGGCCATCGTGTGGCGCGGGCCCATGGCCACCAAAGCGCTGGAGCAGATGATCAAGGATGTGGACTGGGGCGAGCTCGACCTCATGCTCATTGACCTGCCACCGGGCACCGGCGACATTCATCTATCGCTAGTGCAAGCCGTGCCCTTGAGCGGCGCCATCATCGTGAGCACGCCGCAGCCGGTAGCGCTCATCGACGCGCGCAAAGGTGTCGGCATGTTCCGCCTGCCCAGCGTGAATGTGCCGGTGCTCGGCATCGTGG
Organism: Flavobacteriales bacterium; assembly: GCA_016713865.1. GTDB lineage: Bacteria > Bacteroidota > Bacteroidia > Flavobacteriales_F > PHOS-HE28 > PHOS-HE28. Next base: position 8,210 of record JADJOG010000002.1, read on the forward strand.
AGAACATGGCGTGGTTCACACCGGCGGAGCTCCCTGAGAACAAGTACTACATCTTCGGAATGGGTGGTGCGCAAGCCTTGGCCGAAGAGCTGAAAGTGCCTTTCCTGGGCGAGGTGCCCTTGATCCAGAGCGTGCGCGAGGCCGGCGATGTGGGTCGTCCTGCGGTGCTGCAAGGCGATACGCCTGCCGCTGCGCCTTTCCGCCATCTTTGCGCCACCGTAGCCGACTCCGTGCTGCGCGCCATTCCCGCCTAAACCATGGACCTCCAGAACCTCGAAGCCACCGAAGCGCGCATCCGTGAAGCGCTGGCCGAACTGCGTCCCTTTCTGGAGGCCGATGGCGGCGACATCACCTTGGATGAAGTGACGCCCGACGGCGTGGCGCGTGTGCGGCTGCATGGCAATTGCCTCGGCTGCGCCATGGTGCCCATGACGATGAAGGCCGGTGTCGAGGAAGCGATCAAGCGCGTGGCGCCCCAAGTGAAGAAGGTAGAAGCGGTGAACCTGGGGGTGGAGGCCTAGGCCGAACCAAGACCGCGTTGTGTTGTTCTCCCGCCGCGTGACGTGAATCACCGGCCCGCGACCCGGCCCGGCTACCTTCGCGCAGCGATTCATGGAAACCCCTACACGGACCAAGCCCGTCGAGGAACGGCGCAACGTGGTCATCCTCTTCGCCGGCGATAGCGGCGATGGCATCCAGCTTACCGGCAGCCAGTTCACCGACAGCAGTGCGCTCTTCGGCAACGACGTGAGCACCTTCCCGAATTTCCCGGCCGAGATCCGCGCACCGCAAGGCACATTGGCCGGTGTGAGCGGCTTCCAGCTGCACTTCGGAAGCGTGGAGATCTTCACGCCCGGCGACCAGTGCGATGTGCTGGTGGTGATGAACGCCGCAGCGCCTCAAGGCCAACCTGAACAAGCTGAAGCCTGGTGGCAGCATCATCGCCAACAGCGATGGCTTCGATAAGAAGAACCTGCGACTCGCGGGCTACATCGATGAAGCCGATCCGCTTACGGATGGTACGCTTGCGCAGTACTCGCTCCATAGCGTGGATGTGACCAAGATGACGCGCGCGGCGCTCGAGGGCACCACGCTCGGCATGAAGGAGAAGGACCGTTGCAAGAACATGTTCGTGCTCGGTTTCATCAACTGGATGTACAACCGCGACAACAGCCTCACCGAACGCTTCCTCGAGAAGAAGTTTGGCAAGAAGCCCGAGTTGCTCGATGCCAACCGGAAGGCGCTGCTCGCGGGTTATCACTTCGGCGATACCAGCGAGACCTTCACCACGCGCTTCGAGGTGAAGCCCGCGCCGATGCCGAAGGGCACGTATCGCAGCATCACCGGCAATCAAGGCACCGCCCTCGGCCTCATCGCCGCTGCGCAGAAGGCGAAGCTCGAACTCTTCTACGGCAGCTATCCGATCACCCCCGCGAGCGACATCCTGCACGAACTCTCGCGCCACAAGAATTTCGGTGTGGTCACCTTCCAGGCGGAAGATGAGATCGCAGCCATCAGCAGCGCCATCGGTGCCAGCTACGGCGGCGCCATCGGCATCACGGCGAGCAGCGGCCCTGGCATCGCGCTGAAGACAGAGGCGATGGGCCTGGCATTCATGCTGGAACTGCCTTTGGTGATCGTGAATGTGCAGCGCGGCGGCCCAAGCACGGGCTTGCCGACCAAGACAGAACAAGCGGATCTCTGGCAAGCGGTCTTCGGTCGCAATGGCGAAGCGCCGATCCCAGTGATCGCTGCCAGCACGCCCATCGATTGTTTCGAGATGGCTTTCGAGGCGGTGCAGATCGCCCTGGAGCACATGACGCCCGTGATCCTGCTCACCGATGGTTACATCGCCAACGGCGCAGAGCCCTGGCGCTTCCCGCAGTCGAAGGATCTCGCTGAGATCACGCCCAACTTCATCAAGGCACCGAACGATGGCGAGCGCTTTCTGCCATACCTGCGCGACGAGCGCGGCGTGCGCCCGTGGGCCTTGCCCGGTCAGCCCGGCCTGCAGCACCGCATCGGCGGCATCGAGAAGCAGGACAAGACCGGCAACATCAGCTACGAGCCGAAGAACCACGAGTTGATGGTGCGCCTGCGTGCCGAGAAAGTCGCGCGCATCGCCGATCGATTCAAGCCCATCCGATTGGATAGCGGTCCGCCAGAAGGTGAATTGCTCGTGGTGGGTTGGGGCAGCACCTATGGCGCGATCCGCACAGCCGCCCTCGAGTTGCAGGCGGAAGGGCACAGCGTGGCGCACGTCCACATCAGGCACATGTTCCCTTTCAATAAAGGTCTGGGGCCATTGCTGAAGAAGTACAAGCAGGTGCTGGTGCCCGAGATGAACAGCGGCCAGTTGCGCCAGATGCTGCGCGCCGAGTTCCTCGTGGACGCACAGGGCCTGAACAAGATCCAAGGATTGCCTTTCACCAGCGCGGAGATCAAGGAAGCCGTGCTCAATAGGATGAAGCGATGAGCGCCGTGAATGGAACCGTTGCTCCGGAGAAGATTGATTTCTCCTCCGACCAGGAAGTGCGCTGGTGCCCCGGCTGCGGCGACTACAGCATCCTGAAGCAAGTGCAAACGCTTCTGGAGCAGAGCGGCAAGAATAAGGAAGAGGTGGTCTTCATCAGCGGCATAGGCTGCAGCTCACGCTTCCCGTACTACCTCGATACCTATGGCCTGCACGGCATCCACGGGCGCGCGCCGGCCATCGTGAGCGGCTTGCGCAGCGTGCGCCCCGACCTCAGCGTGTGGATGATCACCGGCGATGGCGACGCGCTCAGCATCGGCGGCAACCACATCATCCACCTGCTGCGCCGCAACGTTGATGTGAACGTACTGCTTTTCAACAACGAGATCTACGGCCTCACCAAAGGGCAGTACTCGCCCACCTCGCCCGAAGGCGCCGTGACGCGCAGCACGCCGATGGGCAGCACGGATCATCCGTTCAATCCGCTCGCGCTGGTGAAAGGAGCCGATGGCACTTTCATCGCCCGCAGCATGGACCGCGATCCCAAGCACATGCGCGAAGTGCTCGCCCGCGCCGATGCGCATCGTGGCACCTCGCTCGTGGAGATCTACCAGAACTGCAACGTCTTCAACGACGGCGCCTTCGAGGTCTTCACGGAGAAGGCGAACAAGCCCACGAACACGCTCTTCGTGGAGCAGGGCAAGCCGCTCACCTTCGCCAATGGCACCAAGGGCATCTGCATCAAGGAGATGAAGCCGCGCATCATCGACATCGGCCCGGAGTTCTCGCCCAACGACTGCTGGATCCACGACGAACGCGACAACTTCAAGGCCTCGATCCTCGTGCGCTTATTCGACGACCCGCGTCACGAAGGCGCATTCCCGCGACCATTCGGTGTGTTCTATGTGAATGAGCGCGCCACGCACGAAGAGAAGCTGCAAGCGCAGGTGAAACGCGCGAAGGAGGTGAAAGGGCAGGGTGATCTGGATGCGTTGCTCAAGGGGGAGCATACGTGGGTGATCGGGTAATCTCTGACGTGACACGGCACGCAAAGGCGGTGCAGGGTGGTCCTTCTTCGGAAGTTGTCGGATCAACGCCAAGCTCAATCACTTTGCTCGGAATTCTGAATAAAGTGCATATGCAAAGCACTGTAAAACAGCGAATTGCATTGATTAATCAGAATAAGCCGATTGCAACCTGTTAAATCTGCATGGCTGCTTTTTGGGCCGATTCGTTCACTGCTTGAATGCCTCTCAGGCCACGGTGATAGCTGTAGAGTGAGGTGGGCACGAAGCGAATCTCGAAGCCATCGATAGTACGCGTGTCGAGTATCGTTCGCGTAGTAACAATGCCCCAAGGAACCTTATTGGCAGCAGCGAACCCCAACAGGCTCTTCAACTCACGAGGATGCTCGGTGATCCGGTCGCTCCATTTCACTTCGCATAGGCGCACCGGTTTCAATCGCGCATTGAGCCAGACCAGGTCCACTTCGCCTTGAGTGCGCCCGTCCTTCCAGTTCGCGTAGTAAAGCTCTTGAGGCCTTGTGATGTCTTGCGCATAGACTGCTGTTTCCGCTAGCGCACCGAAGGTATCTTCATCGCTGGGTGTTGCGCCGAACATGGCCGTGCGCAGACTCGGATTGGTGAGGTAGGCCTTGAACCCATGCTCGCGCTGGTAATGCTTGGCATTCTGTCGATGCGTTGCCGCTGTCGGAGCGCCGCTTCCAGGTATTCGAGGAAACGGGATGGTGGAACTTGACACCGCTCTCCTCGAGTCGGCGGAGGCGACTCCTGCCCGGTGTTGAAGGCGACAACACTGAAAGCGGTTCAGCCTGACGTCTCGAATGCCATAGAGGCTTGGCAGGTCGCGCAACAGAACCTTGTCGATGATGTCCGTTCGGATGAATCGCCCAGGTTCGCGCTGCACTTCGGGATCGAATACCGCTTCCGGGTAGCCACCATAGATGATGTATTGCACGAACTGCTCATTCAATGCGCGGATGTCAACCGTGTCGAAGAACTCGCGCTCTCTCGCCCCTTCGGGTGGTTGGAATGATGAGGTCGTGCTTTCGGTGAGCAGCAGGAATTCATGGAAGGTGAGCGGTGGCAGGATGAACTCCGTGAATCGCCCTGCGCCGCTTTCCTGGCTCTTGGTCTTTAATGCGGCAGCGCTACCGCTGGCGATGAGCGTGTGCGCGCGTGCGTGTCAACCAGCACTTTCAGGTCGCGCTCCCAATCGTTCAGGTATTGGATCTCATCGAAGATCACATGAAAGCCCGCAGGATCCTTGTCCTTGAGCGCCTGCCTGCAGATGCTGAACAGGTCGTCGAGCCGCATTCGGCTATACACGGGCTGATGGTCGGGGCAGATCTTCCCGTCAACGCCATCGGGTCAAGGACTTCACCGCCTGATGCAGCATGACGGTTTTCCCAACACGACGCGGCCCCATCAGCACAACGGCCCGGCGAGTCTTGGACCGCACAAGCCGATAGAACGGATCGAAGAAGGCGCGGTGCTCCATCGTGTGGAAGTAGGGGTCCACGGCATTCGTTCGCCACCATGGATTCTCTACGCCAACACGATCTTGAATCTGTTGAGCACTTGGGCTTTGTAGTGAAGACATGCTTCAAAAATACAGAATAATGCGAAATAAGGTTGCGGAAACAGGCAAATGCAAGTTCAAGTAAATGAAGGTGGAAGCTCAGCATGGGATGCTAATCCACGAGAAGTTGACCGGACCTGTTGCGCGGCGTCGCATTGGCTCGGCGGCGCACCCGCGTGTGCTTCGCAGCTGCGCTCTCCGCTGCGCTCGGGCATGATTCGTCGTGCGACCATCGGCTTCTCGATGAAGTTCACCACCACGCGACATTTCCGCCGGGATTCGTTGGCACCTTCTCCTTTCGGGGCCAAGACCTGGCTTCTTCGCCGCCGGGGAGGGCTGGGATGCGGGAATTTTAAAAGGCACAACCTCTGGGGCCGCTGGCGCATCCGATGTCGCGCACGGAAACACTACCGGCAGCAACTCTTGCCGAGCGGTGGTGGTTGGCTTCTGTGGCGGTCCGTGGCCGCCGATCGGTAGCGGCTCGTCGGCAGGCTTTCCTCACGTTGCCCTTGGTGCGCAGCATGGCGCGCAGGCCATTGTCGTCGGAGGGGGAGAGCGTTGCGGTTATGCGCGATTGGCCGCTCGCTTTCGTGGTGAAGGCGAATTGCTGCGCGCCTTTCATGCCGAGGCAGAGCACGTCGTTCGTGAGTTGGTCGTTGAGCCGCTCCTCGAAGATGCCGTTGCGCTCGCTCATCCGCTGGAAGCTGTTCAGCTCTTGCGGGAGACGAGAGCTCGTCGTGCTGGCACGGTCGCTCACTTCCGTGGGTGTTAGGTGAGCGTTGCGGCTTGCCGGTGCGCTGGTCGGTGAAGGCATGTCGCGGGTCGGCGGTGGATTGGAACACGGGGCGTTCCACCAGCGGGATTGGTGACGTTGGCCACGTATGCTGCTATGGGCGGCTCGCGGCGTGGCCCCAGTTTCTCGATGCCCAATTGGCGACAAGCCTCAGCCAGGTTGACTTCGTACTCGCGGCGGAAGAGCTCTGATTGGCGCGCGAATTCTTGATTGCTCTGCTGCGCGCGGCGCTGGTTGGCGGTTGCATCTTCCTTCGCCTGCTCAGCCCAGAATTTCTCCTGCGCCTTGCGTATCGCCTCCGCTTCGGCACGACTCCAATTCTCATACACCGCGCGCAAACGTTCTGCGGCGTGCTTGGGCAGATCCACTTTGCGGTCGTTGCGTTTCGCGAACCCCGTGAATGCACTGTGACCTCCGCGCGCGGCCATCGCATCCAATTCGCTCAGGTCCTTGTCCAAATTCTTCGCGTAGAGGTCGAGCACTTCATTGTCGCAGGTGCCGTGGATCGCCCGCATGCGCTCCTCGAATTCGCGCGTGGCCAGGTTGGTGCCGTTGAAGCGCGGCTGCCAGATGGTCTTCACCTTGGCGGGGTCGATGCCTTTCCCTGCTGTAGGTGACGAAACTTTGGACGGTATCAGCCTCGGCCGGAGTCCATCGTTTCCCACTGAGAAGCGCTGCGAATCAGATTCGCGAACGACCAATACAAACTATCCCTGAACGCCTTCCTCTCATCCTGCCCCAGCTCCGCAAGCTGCTGCTCATACCCTGGCGGATAGAAGTTGAGCGTGGTGATGTCCACCGGCACCAACGATTTCTTCAGCGGCTGCGGATCGCGCCAATCGATGCGGCCATCGGGCAGCTCTTCGCCGCGATAGAGCATCATGCCTTGCTGATTACGCTGTGCTGGCACCATCGCCGTAATGGGCTTGCTCGGGTCGATGCGCACCGCACGGCCATCCTTCCGCGCGTCGATGTGGAACATGCCGCCGGTCTCCAGCAGCGTGTCGCCGTCGGTGCTCAGGCCCGCTGTGATGTCGATGGCCGTGAGCGCCTCCTTCAAGGTTACCTGCACGGGGCCGTTGATCGGGCGGCCGAGGCTGTCGGTGAAACAGCCGCGCGGGATGTCGAGCACGATGCCGCCCGGACTGAGCACGGTGGTGTCGCGGCGTGTGTCCACGTTGATCACGAGCGGATGCAAAGCGTCGTTCGCTTCACCGAGGAGTTCTTCAAAGCTCTCCATCGGCGCATCGCCTTGCGCTTCATTCGTTGGTGCCTCGTGCTTCAGCATCAGCACAGCGGCCGTGATGCCGATCACCGCCACCACCACCGCACCACCGATCCACGGCCCCGGTTTCCCGAAGCGATAGGAGCGGTACGCCTTGGTTGCGGCCGCACGTGCATGCGCTCGTGCAACGCCTTCGCGCAGCGCGCGCTGGTCCTCAATCAACTCGCGCAGATCGCCGCTGCTCTTCGCGCGCGCCTCGAATACAGCGCGCTCCTCCGCGTTCATGGACCCATCAAGGTAGCGGTCCACCAATTCCATCAGGTGTAGTTCGTCGCGCATGGCATCAGTTGTTTTTGTCATTCCGGGCTTGACCCGGAATCGCGACAGTAACCGGAACCAGCTTGCGGTATCGCTTGCGGGCCTCTTCCAAGCACTTGTACTTGCGCGTTTTCGCGGCGCCTTCACCGGCGAAGCCCAGCGCCTTGGCGATCGCGCTCAGCGGCTCGTGCTTCACATAGAAGCGCGTGAGCACATCGAGGCATTTGTCGCCCAGCGATTTCAGGGCCTGCTCCGCGCGGCTGTACTCGCCTTCGCGGGCCAGGAGCGCCGTGAGGTCCGCAGGCTCGTCGGCTTCATCCTCGAGGTCCCACGTAGTGAGCGCCTTGTTCCTTCGGCGCAGTTCTTCGCGCCACAGGTTGCGGCATACCGCGAAGAGAAAGGTGCCGATGCCGCTGGTGAGCGCGAAGCCCTCGGTGCGCACGCGACGGTGGAAGATGATGAGGGCATCCTGGAAGATGTCCTTGGCATCGCCGCCGCGCCCGCTGTTCTGCCGAACCAAGTGCTCCACCTTGGGCAAGTGGGCGTAGAGCGCCTTGAAGGCCTCGTGGTCCTTGCCGCTCTGGATGAGCTCGATGATCCGCAGGTCGTCCATTGGCTATCGTCTTTCTACCCGTTGATGGCAGCAACGAAGAAAGGTGACCCTGCCGCACCTCCCTGACCTCCTTCACCTCCCTTTCTACCTGCTTTCCTTTCAGAACTCCACCTTGTAATAAAACAGCGGCAAGAAGCCGAGTTGGTACTCCTCGCGGATGGGATCGCCGCTTGGGTGATCAGGTGCGTACGTGAGCGTGAGGATGTTCTGCTGACCGGTCACGTTGATCAGGTCGAGGCCGAGTTCGTGCATCACCTTCGGCCTGTTCCAGCGGTAGCCGAGTTTCAGGTCGGCGCGGAAGTAGGGGCGGAATTGACGCGTGTTCACCAGGCTGTCAACGAAGACCACTTCCTGCGCGGCGTTGCTGGCCTCGCGGTCAACGGGTCCGTACCATCGGCCGCCGGCGTATGTGAATTTGGTTCCGATGCTGATCACCGATTTCTTCTTGGTGGTGAATTCGCGCGCCAGCACCAAATTGAAAGCGTTGCGGCCGTTGAAGGAGGTGTTGCGCCACACGCCATCGCTGCCACGGTACTGCGCGTCGAAGAATGATGCGGTGAAGAGGCCGTACCAGCCCTTGGTGAACGCGTGCTCAAGCGTGAGCTCGATGCCTTGGTTGTAGCCATTGCCGGTGTTGAGCAAGCTGTCAGGGAAGAAGCGCGAGAAGCCGGCGCCCGTATTCACCAGCGAGAACGACGAAGGCGCAACGCTCACTGGCACGTTGAAGAGCCATTGGTAGTAAGCCTCAACCTTCGCACGCACGCGTTGGCCCAAGCGGCGTTCATAGCCCAGCACCCCATGATGCGTGCGCGTTGGACCGATACCGGTGTTCTGTTCTTGCGGGTCGCGCCCATTGGTGGTGGCACCATAGAAGAGCAAGTAGCCGGGTTGCATCTGTGAGTGCAGTCCGTACCCTGCGGAGAGGCGCTGCCTTGTGTCGGGTGCATAGGAGAGTCCGAAGCGCGGCTCAATCGGTGATAAGCTATTCGTGTTGATTGAGTTGTAGAGCGAAGTGATGCCGAGCGTGGCGGTCCACTGTTCGTTGAAGCGGTGCCGCACTTGCGCATAGGGCTGCAGTTGCACGGCGCTCACGCGCGCATCCCAACGTACGCGCCAGCCGCCCAAGGTGTTCGGCTCGCCATCCACGGTCGAAGGCACAATGGCCCGGGCGCTGTCGAGGTAGTTGTTCCACTGCTGCTCCGTGTTCACGCCGATGCGGAGCGTGGTGCGCCTGCCCAGCTTGCGGTTGGCGAAAGCGTAGAGCATCGCCTTGCTCTCGCTGAAGTCGTAGCGCAGCAGTGGCGGCAGGCTGTCCACCACGAATCGGCCGCCTTCTACGTGCCGGTACACATAGTCATGAGCCGACTTGATGCCTTGGCCGCTGACTGCGAGTGTTGCTTTCACATAGGTGTTCTCATTCAGCGTGCGCGTGGCGGTGAGGCCCACCGTGCCCATGCGCGACTTGAAGTACTGGTCGCGATCGTTCTGGCCGTAGATCAAGGTGGCGGTGTCGGGCTTCGCCTGATCGCTGATCACGATGTCGATCCTGCTGTTGCCGCCGATGCCCCACAGTGATACTGAGCCTTTCTTGCTAGGGAAGTGGAAGCGGAAGGCGGCATCCTGGTATTGCGGTACGGCGTCGGTTCCGATGCGGATGCCCATGAATTCGAAGAGCCGCAAAGTGCTGTAGCGGTAGCTCACCAAGTAGCTCGAACGGCTCTTCTTGCTCAGCGGTCCTTCGGCCATCAGCTCGGTGCCGAGGAAACCGAGTTGTGCAGAGAACTCATGTTTGTCCGCATTGCCGTTGCGCATGCGCAGGTCGAAGACGCCCTGCGGTGGCGTTGCCGAATTCAGCCGGGAAGGCGCCGGTGAAGAAGTCTGAGTTCGCGAGGTACTTGTTGTTGAGGATGGTGACGGGTCCGCCGCCAGTGCCGGGTATCGAGAAGTGATTCGGGTTGGGAATGTTCACACCTTCGAAGCGCCAGAGCACGCCCATGGGGCTGTTGCCGCGGATCACGATGTCGTTGCGGCTGTCGTCGGCGCCTTGCACGCCTGCGAAGTTGCTCGCCATGCGGCCGGGATCGCCGCGGCTCCCAGCGTACCGGTCGGTCTCTTCCACGCTGAATTGCCGTGCGCTCAGCAGGGCCATTTCGTTGCGCACTTCACCAGGAGAGGCATCGCCCACGATCTCCACTTCACCCAATTCGGTGAGCGCGCTCTGCATGCGCACGGTGATCATCAGGTCCTTAGCGCTGGTGAGCACGAGGCCGTTGAGCGCTTGCTCTTCATACCCCAACATGCGCACCTGCAGGGCGACACGGCCCAAGGTCACGCCAATCAATTCGAAGCGGCCATCGAGATCGGTAGTGGTGCCGATCAGCGGGTCCGTGCCTACGACAACGACGCTTGCGCCTGGAAGGCTCGACATGCTCTCGCCGTCCACCACGCTGCCACGTATGGCCTGCGCGTGCGTATCGCAGATCGCGAGAAGCGCGAATACGGAGATGGCGGTGCGAAGCATGTTTCGATAGGTCAATCAAAGCAAGTGATTCCGCTGGTTGCCCACAATTTCGTTCCGGCCACGGCATTGTTCGTGATCGAAGATGTGCGCCGGTCGTAATTATGTCCCGCCATCATGCCGAAGAGATTTGGTCCGTTTGCGTGCATCAGTCGATCGTTCGCGGGCGCTTTCTTGTTGTTGACCGGAGTTGCCGGATTCGCGCAAACCTTCGACATCGAGCAGTTCGAGCAGGTCTTTCGACCGCGCTTGCGCATGGATGCCCGCTACCAGCCGGAAACCGCTTTCCGTGATACCCTTGGCCGATTGGGAATGGCCGAAGGCAGTGCGGTGCTCACCTTCCCGCTGCGCTCTCATTTCAAGGCGGGCTTCCAACTCGATACGGCCGCGCGTGGCTTGAAGGAGCTGCTGAAGAACAGCATCCGGGTCGAAGCATCGCAACTGCTGGGCAGCGTGCGGATCGGCGCGAGAGAGATGCAGCTTGGCTTCGATAGCCTCTCCACACGACGGCTCTATTCGGCCAGTGCGGGCCTCATGGGCGTGAAGCTCACGCGCAAGTACCGCGTGCTGTTCTGGAGCGCGAACGTGAACATGAGCGAGGAGGACCGGACCATTGACGCATTGGTTCCGCGCTTCAATGGCGTTATCGGGAAGCTGCGCGTGAAAGGACTGCGCAAGCAGTTCTTCTACGGCTTGGCCTTCAGCTACACCGATAAGCTGGTGCTGCCGATCCCTTTCCTCGGCGGCACAGCGCCCTTGGGCGGGAATTGGTCGTTCAACTATGCGCTGCCGGCACAGGTCTATCTCGGCTATCGGCCGAAGGCGGGCACCCGTGTGAACATGGGCATTACTGCTGATGGTTTCCGCAGCGGGATCGAATGGCAGGGCGAGCGCGCGAATGTGAACCACACGGCCTTGCGCGCATTCGTGCAGGCGCGGCATCGCGTGAACAAGACCTTCCAGGTGCGGGCCGAAGCGGGCTATGCACTCGCGCAATCCATCCGTTTCACCGGAAGCGATGCGCGCCCATCGCGGTATCCGGCAGAAGGCGCATGGCATGTGGGCATCGGCGTGAATGTGCTCTTCGGTGGAAGCGTGATGCAAAAGCTGCTGGATGAGGTGCTGAAGTGATCGCGGCCCCGTCCTTGCCGTGCGCACGACGCATTTTTGCGACCCCCATGCGCCGCCTTTTCGTCCCGCTCATCCTCATTGGCCTGCTTGCTGCGCCAGATGGATCGGCGCAAGCGACCAATGGCGGCTTCGACAGCACCTACGTGATGGATCTCACGCACCAGGTCACCGGAAGGCTCTACTTCAACAACAAGTTCAATGCGCTCGACCTCGACGATCGCAAGCTGGGCAGCCACATCGAGTACCGGCCGAACACGAACGTGAACTTCGGCGTGGGCATCAGCTACCGCTCACTCACGCTCAACATCGGCCTGGGTGTTCCTGCGCTCAATCGCGACGACAGCTTGCGTGGCCGCACCAGTTACCTCGATGCCCAAGCGAATGTCTTCGGGCGGCGCTTCGCGATCAACCTGTTCGCGCAGCTCTATCGCGGCTACTACATCAATGAGCTCTCTTATCCGGCTTTCCCGCGGGATCCGCGGTATGAGCAGATCCGCGAAGAGCAGTTGCTGCGGCCCGATATGCGCCAACGGAACCTCGGCGCCACCGTGCTGCACATCGTGAACAACCAGCGCTTCAGCTACCGCGCGGCCTTCAATCAGGATGCATGGCAACGACGCAGCGCGGGCTCATGGCTCGTGGGCGGCAACTTCGTGTATCAGGGCGCGCGCGCCGACCGATCCGGCATTCCCGAGGCGCTCGATAGCCTCTGGCGCGAGCCGCTGCGCTTCCGCCGCATCGATCAGATCGAGGTCGGTCCCATGGGCGGCTATGCACACACCTTCGTGCTGAAGGAGCGCTTCTACCTCTCGTTCTCAGCGGGCTTGGGTATTGGCCTCGTGCGCAGCAAGGCTTTCGTGCAGGATGAGGACGAATACGTGCGTCAGATTTATTGGTCGCCCAACTTCCGTACGCAGGGCCGCCTCGCATTCGGCTACAATACCATGAAGAGCGGCTTGGGCATCTCTTATACCAACGAGCAGAGCCAGACCGTGCTCGAAAGCGATGCCATTTACGCCTGGAGCGTCGGCACCTTCCGTCTCTTCTACGTGCTCAGGTTCGATAAGCGCATCAAGCCTGTGGATGATGCGCTGCGGCGTATCGGGCGCGGCTAGTGCTTCAGCTCCGGTGGAATCATGCACACCTGAGGCATGGTCATCTTGTGCGCGTTAGCGGCTTTCCGCCGATCGAAGATCGCGAGCACCTCGCGCTGGCGAGGCGTGAGCTGCATAGTTACTGGATTCGCGTCGCGCTCACGGAGCTCCATGGCCCATTCCAACTCGGGATAGCTCGCGCCGATCTGATCCTCGTCGCTGCGATCATCGCCCCAGAGCCCATCGGTGGGCTTGGCGCGCATGATGGAGTCGATGATGCCCAATTCGTGCGCCAATGCGTACACCTCGGTCTTCGTGAGGTCGGCGATGGGTGAGAGGTCAACGCCGCCATCGCCGTACTTGGTGAAGAAGCCGATGCCGAAATCCTCCACTTTATTGCCGGTGCCTGCCACTACGTAGCGGAGCAGGCCAGCGAAGTAGTAGAGCGTGGTCATCCGAAGGCGCGCGCGTGTGTTGGCGAGCGCCAGTTCCATCACGGCTTTGTCCGCGAACGGCGGCAGCGCAGCCATCAGGTTATCGAACACGGGAGTCAGCTGAACCACTTCCATGCGCACGTTCGGGTGGCGCTGCATCAACCAGGCGATGTGCTCTTGCGCGCGCGCCACTTGGCTGGTGGCCTGGTGGATGGGCATCTCCACGCAAAGTGTCGGAAGGCCGGTTCGAGCGCAAAGCGCGCTGGTGAGCGCGCTATCGATGCCGCCGCTCACGCCCACGACGAATCCATGCTGCCCGTTGTGCTCGCAATAGGAGCGGAGCCATTCCGTGATGTGATCGATGATCGCCTTGGTCTGCATGTATGCAAAGGAAAGCCCCGCCGGTGGGCAGGGCTCTCGCAATTCGTTGTTCGATCAGAAGAACACGCCGAGGCTCAGTTCCACATAGTGGGCCTTCGCCTTCGCGCCTTCGATGTCGAGGATATTGGTGAAGCCGTTGTTGTAGGTGGCGCCGAACATCACGGCGGTATTGCCGCTGAAGGTGTATTCAGCGCCGGCACCCACGATCAACGATGCCTTATACAGGGCGATGTCGTCCTGGATGCTCTCGCCTTCCACTTTCTCGAAGTCGATCACATAGGCGCCCGATTGATCGAGCTTAGGCTGCACCTTGTCGGCCTTGGCCTTCACGTTGAATGCATTGCCAGCACCTACCACGGCGTAGTAGCGCATGTAGCCGATCTCGTTGGTCATCAGTTTCACTGTGAGCGGCAACTCGATGTATTGCAGGCCCACGCTGGTTTCCAGCTCGCGCGTCTTGATCGGGCCGTTGATCGCATCCTGGTAGCTGTATTCTGTTTTCCACTTGCCCCTCATGTTATTCAGGTTCAGGCCGGTGGCGAAGCGGTAGTTGCCGGTAGTGCCAATGGGCAGCTCCAGCATCAGGCCGAAGGTGTAGCCCAGCCCGGCGCCATCGCTCTTGAGCGTCTTGGTCTCCGACTGGATGAAGGCCATGTTGGGGCTCAGCTTCAGGCCGAAGCGCACGCCGTCGTCTTGCGCAACGAGCATTGCAGGGGTGAGCAGAAGAGCCGCGAGTGAAGCGAAGGACTTGTTCATAGGTTTGACCGCTTGTTTTTCGGACGCCAAAGTAACATGCCGTCACCGCGCAAAGCGAAGACCGTGCCGACGCCATGCTGGCGGCCATGGCCGCATGCACCGATCCGCCTGCCGCCATCGTTCCCACGAAGGACCAGCGCGTGGCCGTTACGATCGAACGCCTCGACCGCGACCTCTTCCACGCGAAGCCGGACAGCATGGCATCGGTGAGCCTGCGGGCCTATGCGCGCTACGGTGAATTCTATCGCACCTACATCGAGGATATCCTGCAAGGCGCGCCCATCGACGATCCCCGCCTGCCCATGGTGCTGCACCGTTTCGTGCTCGATCCGGATTGGAGCGAAGCCCAGCAGGCCGTCGATAGCGTGTTGGGCGATATGGCCGCCGAGCAGGCGCTTTTCGCCAGTGCCTTCACCCGCCTGAAAGCCGTTTTCCCCGATAGCCTCACGCCCCGCATCGTCGCTTTCAACGCCGGATACAACTATGGCATCTTCCCAACGGATAGCGTGCTCGGCTTCGGCGCCGAATGGTTCATCGGATCGGAGCATCCGGTGATCGGCTACCTCGCGCCTGAGGCCTTCCCCCAATTCGTGAAAGCCCGCATGGTGCCGGAGATGCTCGTGCCCAGCGCGGTCAAGGGCTGGCTGCTCGTCCACTACACACGCGACATCACCGGTGCCGACCTGCTCGCCAACCTGGTGGAAACCGGCAAGGTGATGGCCCTGCTCGATGCCTTGCTGCCCGAAGTGGACGCCCACCTGAAGCTCGCATTCAGCAAAGAGCAATTGGCGTGGTGCGAGGCCAAAGAGTACGAGATCTGGAAGCGCTTGGCCGCAGGCGATCAGCTCTTCAGCAAGAAGCCCGATGACATCGGCCGCTGGATGAGCGATGGCCCTTTCACCAACGGATTGCCGCGCGAGAGCCCCGGCCACATTGGCGAGTGGGTGGGCCTGCGCATGGTGCAAGCCTACATGAAGGCGAACCCAAAAATCACCTTCGCCCAGCTCTTCGCGCTTCGCGACGACAACGCCATTCTCCGCACCTACAAGCCACGCTGAGTTAGTGGAGCATCGCCATGCAAAGACGGTCAATCCGAGCGAAGCGAAGGATACCCGCGAGCCTCAAGAACGATTCCCCATGAAGACCTCCGAGATCAACATCAACGTGCAGCTCGATGCCAACCATGTGCCTGAGCGCATCGAGTGGGAGGCGGAGGACAACGGTGCGAAGAGCGCGAGCAAGGCCATGCTGCTCGCATTCTGGGACGAGCACGAGCGCAACACCCTGCGCATCGATCTCTGGACGAAGGAGATGACCGTTGAAGAGATGAAGGCCTTCTTCCATCAGAACATCCTCACGCTATCAGACACGTTCGAACGCGCCACGGGCGAAGGCAGGATGGCGGCGCAGATGCGCGACTTCGCAGCCTACTTCGCAGAGCACATGCTGGGAGTGAAGGAGGAGTGAAGCGCTCATAGGCTCTGCACCCTGCCTCAGCTCGGTCCCTTCCAGCGGCTATTCACCTCATCGATGAAGGCGAGCACCTCATCGCGCCCCATGCCTTCCTCGCTGCTGCTCATCTGCATCTCGGGCAGGCTCTCCCATGTCTTGCGCAATTCGCGCTTCAGCGCGGCCATGTTCGATTGCGCCTTTGAGGTGGAGATCTTGTCGGCCTTGGTGAATACGATGCGGAAGGGGATGCCCTCCTCGCCAAGCCATTGGATCATGTCCAGGTCGTTGCGTTGCGGCTCCAAGCGCGCATCAACCAGCAGGAACACATTCTGAAGGTTCTCCCGGCGGCGCAGGTAGTTGTGTATCATGCTCTCCCACGCGGCGCGCTCGGCCTTGCTCGCCTTGGCGAATCCGTAGCCCGGCAGATCGGCCAAGAGCCATGGCGCGTTGCTCGTGAGCGTGCCCTCCACGCGGAAGTGCTCCACGTTGCGCGTGCGGCCGGGCGTATTGCTCACGCGTGCCAGCTTCTTGATCCCGCACAGCATGTTGATCAATGAGCTCTTGCCCACGTTGCTGCGTCCGATGAAGGCGTATTCCGGCAAGCCCGGTTTGGTCCAATGCTCCGGCGCGCGTCCGCTGGTGAGGTGCTCGGCACGGAGGACTTTCATGGGCCAGTGAGATGATTGTTCCGGAGAGCGGCGAGCGGCAAGTGTGCGAGCTGCGAGCGAACTCCTCCCGCGGCGAAGGTCGCACGGACTTGCCGCATGCCGCTCTCCAACTCGCCGCTACAGCTTTTTCATCAGCCACTCCTCCAGGATCCGGTTGAATTCATCCGGGTGCTCCATCATGGGTGCATGCCCGCAGCCTTCGATCCAATGCAGTTCGTTGTTGGGGAACAGGCTGTGGAATTCCTCGGCCACATGCGGCGGGGTGATCGTATCCTGCTTGCCCCAGATCAGCAGCACGGGCATGGTCATGCGCGGGATATCCTTGGCCATGTTGTGGCGGATGGCGCTCTTGGCCAACGCGAGTATGCGGATGAGCTTGCCCTTATCGTTCACCGTCTCGTAGCACTCCTCCACCAGCGCATCGGTCACATGCTTGGGGTCGTGGAAGGTGAGCGCGATCTTCTTGCGCAGGTATTCCTTGTCCTCGCGCCGCGGGAAACTGCCGCCAAAGGCATTCTCATAAAGGCCGCTGCTGCCGGTGAGCGTGAGGGTGCGCACTCGCGGAGCATGCTTGGTGCAGAAGACCAGCGCCACATGGCCGCCTAACGAATTGCCCAGGATGTTCACGCGCTCCAGCCCGATGTGATTCAGGAAGCGATCGAGGAAATCGGCGAGTGCCGGCACGTTGGTGCCCAGCATGGGCATGGTGTACAGCGGCAGCATGGGCACCAGCACGCGGTAGCGCGGGGTGAAGTGCTCGAAGAGCGGCTGGAAATTGCTCAGCGCGCCGAAGAGGCCGTGCAGCAGCACGATCGGCTCGCCGCTTCCGGCGTCGAGGTAGTGGAACTCGCCTTCCTTCTTCAGTTCGTGCGGCATGGGGTTCGGCCAAATGTAGAGCGGTGATCGGAAGCGCGCTTTTCGGAAGCGGATCCAGCGTGTTCCGTTTCGAGGCAGGAGCGTTGCGCGTGCTTGTTGTGGTGAAGTGCAACTCGAAAGTCGATGTGGATGCGGTTATCGATCATGGACTCATCGTCGTGGATCGATCGGGGCGCATGCTTCAATGTCGCATGTTCAACCGGAATCGGGGGCACATAAGGGCCTTTCTCGGCCCGGCTGGCCCATGGGAAGCCCCCCCTGGGCCTGATGCGCTGTAATCCTTGATGGACGGGGCTTTCACGAGTATTCGGATGGAATGTCGGCGCGCGCGAGGTGACGTGCGCAGGGTTGAAAACTGGAATATTCAGGCACTTTTCGGCCCTTCGGTTTTCTCTAGTGTTGACGGCACTTTTTGACGGTATGCTTTCGTTTCATCTACATTCGTCCCGCAAAGTTTTCCACAAAAGTGCCTGAATAGGCCTGAAAGTGACGGACCCCCGATACTTTCGCCGCCGTCTCGCACGCACATGACCGCGAATGCTGAATCTGCTCGGGGAATACGACTGCCGGCTCGACGCCAAGGGGAGGCTTGTGCTTCCTGCCATGCTGCGCAAGCAGCTGGGCGACTTGGCCGATCGCGGCTTCGTGATGAACCGGGATGTTCACGCGCCCTGCCTGGTGATGTATCCGCTTCCGGTATGGGAAGCCACCACCAGCAAGCTCGACCGGTTGAACCGCTTCGTGAAAGCGAACGCGGATTTCATCCGGCGCTTCACCGCAGGAGCAACGCCCGTAGTGCCCGACCCAACCGGCCGCATGCTGCTGCCCTATGCCTTGCTGAAGGATGCCCGCATGGGCAACGACCTGAAGCTGCTGGGCCAGCGCGACCGGATCGAGGTCTGGGGCGCCAAGGCATACACGGACATGCGCAACGAGGCCGTGGATATGAGCTCCTTGTCGGAAACGGTCATGGGTCCGTTGGGAAACGATGACGGGAAGTGATTACCACGATCCCGTTCTTTCACAAGCCTGCATCCAAGGATTGAGCCTCCGCCCCGGCGGCATCTACGTCGATGTCACCTTCGGCGGCGGTGGCCACAGCAAGGCCATCCTCGAGCAATTGGGTCCGGATGGAAGGCTGATCGCCTTCGATCGCGACGCCGATGCCTGGGCCAATGCGCCGCGTGATCCGCGCTTCATCCTGGTGAAGAGCGATTTCCGCTGGCTCACCAACCACCTGCGTTTCCTGAAGGCGCTGCCCATCGATGGCCTGCTGGCCGATCTGGGCGTGAGCAGCCATCAGTTCGACAAGGGCGATCGCGGCTTCAGCATCCGATTCGATGGACCGCTGGACATGCGCATGGATCGCCGCGCGAAACGCACCGCGGCCGAGCTGGTGAACAGCTGGGACGAGGAGCGATTGGCGCACGTGCTCAAGACCTACGGCGAGGTGGATGGCGCGCGGCGCGTGGCCAAAGCCATCGTGAGCGCGCGATCCGCCAAGCGCATAAGCACCACGCAGCAGTTGATCGAGGCCATCGCGCCGGTAACGCCGCGCAAGGACGAGAACGGGTTCCGAGCGCAGGTCTTCCAAGCGCTGCGGATCGCGGTGAACGACGAGCTCGGATCGCTCGAAGCGCTGCTGAAACAGAGCGCTGAGGTGATCGGTTCCGGTGGCAAGCTGGTGGTGATCAGCTACCACAGCCTCGAGGATCGGCTGGTGAAGAACTGGATGCGGGCAGGCGCTTTCGATGGAGAGGAGAAGAAGGACATCTACGGAAACAGGCTTCGGCCATTCGACCCGCAAGGCAAGGCGATCGCGCCAACGGCAGAAGAGATCAGCAGGAACCCGCGAGCGCGCAGCGCCCGCTTACGCATAGCACAACGAGCATGAACCGCTTGCGCGAGGAACAACAGGAGAAGGCCCACAAGCCGAAGAAGGCCGGAGCGGCGCCCAAGCTGCCGCGCGCTCTCATCGGCGTGCTCAACGGCAGCTTCCTCACGCGCGAGAACGTGCTGCGCAACATGCCCTTCATCCTCTTCTGCGCTGGCCTCATGCTGGCGGCCATCGCCTACGGCTATCACACCGAGCGCGTGGCCTCGCGGATCGACAAGGGTGCCGCGGCGCTGAAGGAGCAGCGCGCCGCTTACATCAGCGCGCGCGCCGAATTGGAGAAGCAGGAGCAGCAGAGCCAGGTGGCGCAGCGCATTCATGACATCGGCCTGGATGAGAGCCGTGTGGCTCCCGTGAAGATCGGGGTGGATGATGAACAACTGGATGAAACGCGCGATCCATGAACGCCGATAAGCAACTGGCCCTGCGCGCGGGCATCGTGTACTTCGGCATGGTGCTCTTCGCCATCGCCGTGGCGGTGCAGCTCTTCCGCGTGCAGTTGGTTGAAGGCGATCACTGGCGCGCGAAGGCCGAGCACGTGAGCACAGCATGGCGCACCGTGCAGCCCGATCGCGGCCACATCTACAGCGCCGATGGCCGCTTGCTCGCCACGAGCGTCCCCGAGTACGACATCAGAATGGACATGATGGCCGATGGGCTCACCAACGAGCGTTTCGATGCCGCCATCGATTCGCTTGCCTGGCACCTCGCCCATCTCTTCGAGGACCGCAACGCCGAAGAGTACAAGCGTGACCTCACCGATGCGCGCCGCCGCAAGGAGCGCTATCACTTGGTGAAGCGCCGTGCGAGCCATGCGCAAGTGCAGGTTCTGGAAGGCTTCCCGCTCTATCGCGATGGCCGTTACAGGAGCGGGCTCGTGACCGAGAAGCGCTTGGTGCGCGCAAGGCCCTTCGGTCGTTTGGCGGCGCGCACCGTGGGCTACGTGCTGCGCGATAGCACCACCATCGGCCTCGAGGGCGGCTTCGACGACTATCTCAAGGGCCGCACCGGGCGGCGTCTGGAACGCAGGCTCGCGGGCGGCACATGGATGCCCATCGGCGAAGG
This sequence comes from Flavobacteriales bacterium, assembly GCA_016713865.1. Lineage (GTDB taxonomy): Bacteria > Bacteroidota > Bacteroidia > Flavobacteriales_F > PHOS-HE28 > PHOS-HE28. The sequence continues at coordinate 28,502 of JADJOG010000002.1, forward strand.
CACCGATCCCAAGCCGGGCACCGATATCCACACCACGATCGATGTGAACCTGCAGGACGTTGCCGATGCGGCGCTGGAGAGGCAGCTGAAGAAGCACGGCGCGCAATACGGCAGCGTAGTGGTGATGGAGGTGGCCACAGGCCGCATCAAGGCCATGAGCAACCTCACGCGCACAGCGGATAGCACCTATGCCGAAACGATGAACTGGGCCGTGGGCGAAGCCGCGGAGCCGGGATCCACCTTCAAGCTCCCCGCGCTCATGGCCGCGTTGGAAGAAGGCTTGATCGGCCCCGACGATACCGTTGATACCAAGTGGGGCACCATCACGCACTGCGGCGAGCGAATGGTCGATTCGCATCCGCACCGCTCGCGCAAGGTCACCGTGCGCCGCGCTTTCGAGGCATCGTTGAACACCGGTTGCAGCGAAGCGGTGCTCAAGGCCTTCCGCAAGGACCCCAAGCGTTTCGTTGAGCGCTTGCGCCAGATGCGACTGCATGAGCCCACTGGTGTGATGATTCCCGGCGAGGCCGTGCCCACGCTGCGCGCCCCGGGCGATCGCCTCTGGAGCTGCACCAGTTTGCCGTGGATGAGCATCGGCTACGAAGTGGCGCTAACGCCATTGCAGATGCTCACCTTTTACAATGCAGTCGCTAACAACGGCCGCATGATGCAGCCGCAGGTGGTCACGCATGTATCGCGCGAGGGCCGCACCGTGAAGGAGTTCGCGCCAGCGGTGCTCAACGAGCGCATCTGCTCCGATAAGACCCTGGGCATCGTGCGCGAATTGCTGCAAGGCGTTGTCGATAGCGGCACGGCGCGCAACCTGCACGGCACCGACTTGCGCATAGCCGGGAAGACCGGCACCGCGCTGGTGCTGCGCAACGGCAGCTACCAGCAGCACGGCAAGAGCTACCAAGCGTCATTCGCCGGCTACTTCCCCGCGGAGAAGCCGCTCTACAGCTGCATCGTGGTGGTGAACGGACCGACGATGAGCGGCTACTACGCCAACGTGGTGGCCGGTCCCATCTTCCGCGAGATCGCCGACAAGGTTTACAGCAACCGCTTGGAGCTGCAGCAGGAGCGGGTGCTGGCACAGGGCAATGGCCCGCGCTCGCCAGTGAGCATGAGTGGCCGCGCATCGGATCTCCGCACCGCCATGGCCGCGCTCGGCGTGCCATTCGATGCCGCTGGTGAGGGAGAGTGGGCGAGCACCGAGGCCGGCGATTCGCTCGTGACGCTTCGTCCCCGTGCAATTGCCAGTGCAGCCAGCGGCTTGGTACCCAACGTGCTGGGCATGGGCCTGCGCGATGCGCTGCACATCCTCGAGAACCGCGGCTATCGCGTGCGCGTGCAAGGCGCAGGCATGGTGCGCAAGCAGTCCATCACGCCGGGATCACGCGCTTCGCAAGGCGCCATCATCATCAGCGAGCTCGCATGAAGCTGCTGAAGGATCTCCTCTACGGCGTGCCCATCGAGCAGGTGGAAGGAAGCACCAACACCGCCATCGAGCACATCGCGTTCGATAGCCGCGCAGTGCAGCCGCTCAGCCTCTTCGTTGCGGTGCCGGGCACCAAGGTCGATGGGCACGACTACATCGCGAAGGCCGTTGCCGATGGCGCGAGCGCTATTGTATGCGAGCGGATGCCAGACAGCTTCGTGGAGGGCATCGCTTACGTGCGCGTGAAGGATGCCGCGGAGTCGCTCGCGCTGATCGCCGCCAGTTTCTTCGATCATCCGAGCAGGAAGCTCAAACTCATCGGTGTCACCGGCACCAATGGGAAAACGAGCATTGCCACCTTGCTCTTCCGTCTCTTCCGCGGGCTAGGCAACAAGTGCGGGCTCATTAGCACGGTGGAAACGCGGATCGGGCCGAAGACGATCCCCAGCACGCACACCACGCCCGATGCCGTTCGACTGAACGCGCTGTTGAGCGAGATGCTCGAAGCGGGCGTCACGCACTGCTTCATGGAAGTGAGCAGCCACAGCGTGGTGCAGCACCGCGTGACAGGCCTGCGGTTCACCGGCGGCGTGTTCACCAACATCACGCACGACCACCTCGATTACCACGGCACCTTCGCCGAGTACATCAAAGCGAAGAAGCGCTTCTTCGACGATCTGCCCGCAACCGCCTTCGCGCTGGTGAACGCTGATGACGCCAATAGCGGCGTGATGGTGCAGAACACGCGCGCGATCAAGCGCTCGTATGCGGTGCGCAACCTCGCCGATCATCACGCGCGCATCATCGAGAACCAGCTCACGGGCCTGCACCTGAGCATCGATGGCCACGACCTGTACGCGCGGCTCGTGGGCGAATTCAACGCGAGCAACCTGCTGGCCGTGTACAGCGTTGCGCTGCTGCTTGGCGAAGCCCCGCTCGACATCCTCACGGCGCTGAGCGACCTGGAGCCGCCTCGTGGCCGGTTCCAAGTGGTGCGCGGATCGGGCGGAGTCATGGGAATTGTCGATTACGCTCACACGCCCGATGCGCTCAAGAACGTGCTCTCGACGATCAACGATGTGCTCGGCGGCGAGGAGCGTGTGATCACCGTGATCGGATGCGGCGGCGATCGCGATCGCGCCAAGCGGCCCGAGATGGCCCGCATCGCCAGCGCGCTGAGCGCCTTGGTGGTGCTCACCAGCGACAATCCGCGCAGCGAGGAGCCCATGGCCATCATCGATGAGATGCGCGCGGGAATCGCTGCTGCCGATGGCGGCCGCGTTTTCGTGAACGCCGATCGGCGCGAGGCCATCCGCCAAGCGGTGGGCATGGCCAAGCCGGGCGATGTGGTGCTGCTCGCGGGCAAGGGCCACGAGGATTATCAGGAGGTCAAGGGCGTGAAGCACCCCTTCGACGATGCGGCCGTGCTGCGCGAAACGCTTGAACTGCTTCACAAATAAGATGCTTTACCACCTCTTCGATAGCATCGGCTACAGCATCCCCGGGTCGGGCGTGTTCAGCTACATCTCGTTCCGCGCCGCCATGGCCGTGTTCGTTTCGCTGCTGATCAGCTCTGGTTCGGTGGCAGCATCATCCGTCTGCTGCGCCGCATGCAGGTGGGCGAGACCGTGCGCGACCTCGGCCTCGAAGGGCAGCTCACCAAGCAAGGCACGCCAACAATGGGCGGTCTCATCATCCTCGCGGCCACCATCATCCCCACGCTGCTCTTCGCCAAGCTCAACAACATCTACATCATCCTGCTGCTCGTGAGCACGGTGTGGATGGGCCTCATCGGTTTCCTTGATGATTACATCAAGGTCTTCAAGAAGGACAAGCGCGGCCTCGCCGGCAAATTCAAGGTGGTAGGGCAGGTGGGCCTTGGGCTGATCGTGGGCGCCACGGTCTATTTCCATCCGGAGATCCGCACGCGAGTCGAGATCCCCGAAGTGCTCGCCGAGCAGCTCGATCAGCGCGATGTGCACACCATAACGGAGGAGGATGGCACGGTGCACTACATGCTGAATCGCAAGTCGCCGAATACCACGATCCCTTCGTGAAGGGCAACGAGTTCAACTATTCCACACTGCTGAAGCCATTCGGGCAGAGCGCGCGCGAGTACACCTGGGTGATCTACATCGCCATCGTCATCTTCATCATCACCGCTGTCAGCAACGGAGCCAACATCACCGATGGCCTCGATGGCCTGGCTACCGGCACCAGTGCCATCATGGTGCTCACGCTCGGGATCCTCGCCTATGTGAGCGGCAACATCATCTTCTCGCACTACCTCGGCATCATGTACATCCCTGGCTCGGGCGAGCTGGCGGTGTTCATTGGCGCGCTGCTGGGCGCATGCATCGGATTCCTCTGGTACAACGCGTATCCGGCACAGGTCTTCATGGGCGATACCGGCTCATTGGCGCTGGGCGGCATCATCGCCACGCTCGCGATCCTGGTGCGCAAGGAGCTTCTGATTCCCGTGCTATGCGGGGTCTTCCTCGTTGAGAATCTCAGCGTGGTGCTGCAGGTCTCCTACTTCAAGTGGACCAAGCGGAAGCATGGCGAGGGCCGGAGGATCTTCCTGATGTCGCCGCTGCACCATCACTTCCAGAAGAAGGGCATCCATGAGAGCAAGATCGTCTCTCGCTTCTGGATCGTGGGCATCATGCTCGCCGTGCTCTCCATCGTAACCCTGAAGCTGCGCTGATTCATGAGCGAGGGCAAGCGATTGGTCGTACTGGGCGCGCAGGAGAGCGGCGTGGGCGCAGCGCGGCTGGCCAAGCGGCGAGGCCTCGACGTGTTCGTGAGCGATGCGGGCACGATCAAGCCCGATTACCGCGCGGTGCTCGTGCAGGAAGGCATCGCCTTCGAGGAGGGCGGCCATTCCGCGGCGCGCGTGCTCGAGGCGGATGAGATCGTGAAGAGCCCAGGCATACCGGACACCGCGGCGCTGGTTCGCGCGGCGCACGACAAGGGCATCGCGGTGATCAGCGAGATCGAATTGGCATGGCGCTATTGCAAGGGCCAAGTGGTGGGGATCACTGGCAGCAATGGAAAGACCACCACCACCATGCTCACGCATCACATCCTGCAACGCGCAGGTTTCGATGTGGCCGTTGGCGGCAATGTGGGCAAGTCGTTCGCGGGGCTCATCGCCGATGGCGACAATGACTGGTATGTGCTTGAGCTGAGCAGCTTCCAGCTCGATGGCATCCGCGACTTCCGCCCGCGCGTGGCCATGCTGCTCAACATCACGCCAGACCACTTGGAGCGCTACGGCCACAGCATGGAGCGCTACACCGCCAGCAAGTTCCGCATCGCCATGAACCAGGGCGACGGCGATCATTTCATCCATGGCGCCGATGATCCCGTGATCGCTGCGTGGATGAGCGGCCATACGGTGAAGCCACGCCGCTGGCCCTTCAGCATCGAGCGCCACGTGCCCGAGGGCGCATGCCTCAAGGACGACGACACCCTTCAGATAACCACCAACCAAACCACTTTCGACATGAGCATTCAAGAACTCGCGCTGCAAGGCCGCCACAACCTCTACAACAGCATGGCCGCAGGCATCGCTGCACGCCTGCTCGACATCCGCAACGAGGTGGTGCGCGAGAGCCTGAGCGATTTCCAGAACGTGGAGCACCGCCTCGAGCGCGTGGCCAACGTCAATGGCGTCGAGTTCATCAACGATAGCAAGGCGACCAACGTGAACAGCGCGTGGTACGCCCTGGAGAGCATGCGCAGGCCCGTGATCTGGATCGCTGGCGGCGAAGAGCACGGCAACGATTACGCGCAGCTCGTTCCGCTGGTGAAGCAGAAGGTGAAGGCCATCGTGTGCCTCGGGAAGGACAACAGCCGCATCAAGGAAATCTTCGGTGGGCTGGTGAAGGACTTCGTGGAGACGACCAACGCGCAGCATGCCGTGCAAGCCGGATACGCGCTGGCCGAAGAGGGCGATACCGTGCTGCTCAGCCCCGCCTGCAAGAGCTTCGACCTGTTCGAGAACTATGAGGACCGCGGACGTGCCTTCAAGGCCGCAGTGCGTGCATTGTGATCAACCGAACACCGCATCACCATGGAACAGAAGCAGAAGACCGACGCCCCGCTTCGCATTGCAGGCGGCCAGTTGCTCGATGCACGCCGTGCAGCCCTGAGCGCTTGGGGGCCCCACCGCATGGAAGCCGTGGCCGTGATCGAAGACGTGCTGTATGTGAACGATAGTCGAGCCACCTTCCTCGATGCCACGCTCGAATCCTTGGGCACCATCGATCGCCGCACCGTGTGGGTGGTTGGCGCTTGGTGCGCTGAGATGGCATCGCCGATCGTGCAGGAGCATTTGAAGGAGAAGGTGACGGCCGTGGTCCTCTTCGGCCCGATGGAGAGCGGTTGCGAAGAGAGCCTGCCAGAGCACATCTATCGCACCGAGAACCTGCGCACAGCGGTGTTCACCGCGCGCGAGCTCGCGCATGCCGGCGATGCTGTCCTATTCAGTCCGGCCTGCCCGAGCGGCAACGGCTTCGCGAACTACGAAGAGCGCGGAGCGGAATTCAAGCGGGCGGTTAGGGACCTCTAGTTCAAAGCGACTCTAATCGATGATGATCATCCAAAGGAAAAGTTGGCAGTTGGCAGTTAGCAGTAGGCAGTCTTTCCACCAGCGATGCTCGAATAGCCCCTCGACACTCAAACTGCCTACTGCCTGCTGCAGCTGCCAACTCCCACCGCCAACCGCAAAACCAATGACCTCGCTTGTCAACCGCCTCCCTGGCGACCGCACCATCTGGATGACGGCGATCTTCCTCGGCCTCATCAGCGTGCTAGCTGTGTACAGCAGCATCAGCTCGCTCGCGGTCAAGCGCGACATCAGCACCTTGCATTTCCTGTTCAAGCATATGCTCATGCTGGGCACCGGCGGCTTGATCATGTACTACGCGAGCTCGCTGCGTTTCGGTGTGTACTCGAAGCTGGCGCAACTCGGCATCTGGGTCACCGCGGGCCTCTTGCTGCTCACCCTCGTGCTCGGCTCCAACATCAACGACGCCAGCCGTTGGCTGCGCATTCCCGGCGTGGGCCTCAGTTTCCAGACGAGCGACCTGGCCAAGGTGGTGCTCGTCGCCTATTTGGCGCGCGTGCTCAGCAAGGCCGATGGCGAATGGACCTTGCGCGATGTTGCACTGAAGCTCATGGTGCCCGTCGGCGTGATCTGCGGCCTGATCCTGCCGGCCAACTTCAGCACGGCTGCGGTGCTCTTCATGGTCTGTGTCACGCTCATGTTCGTCGCGCAGGTGCCGATCAAGCACCTCGTTGTGCTCATCGGCGCGGCTATCGCGGTATTCGCGATGCTGCTGCTTATCGCCGATTTCTTCCCTGACCTGCTTCCGCGCATGGCCACATGGGCCGCGCGCCTCAAGGCGTTCGGAAGCGATGCCGGTGGCGATGCCAATTATCAGGTGGAGCATGCCAAGATCGCCATCGCCAGCGGTGGTCTTTTCCCCAACGGCCCTGGCAGCGGCGCCTCGCGTAACTGGCTGCCGCACCCTTACAGCGACATGATCTACGCCTTCATCGTGGAGGAGTACGGCAGCATCCTTGGCGGCTTGGGCCTGCTATTGCTCTACCTCATCCTGCTGCATCGCGCCATGGTGATCGCCAAGAAATGCGAGAAGCCCTTTGGCGCGCTGGTGGCGATCGGCCTCGGCTTCATGCTCGTGGTGCAGGCCATGATCAACATGGCGGTGGCCGTGAATCTGCTCCCGGTCACGGGTCAGCCATTGCCCTTGGTGAGCATGGGCGGCACCAGCGCGTGGTTCACCTGCTTGGCCATCGGAATCATCCTCAGCGTGAGCCGCGGCTCGACGCAGCAACCGATCGAGAAGAAGGATGCCAAGCTCAGGACCGCAACCGCTTAGGGTGATGATCGCCGGTGGCGGAACCGGCGGCCACATCTTCCCGGCCATCGCTATTGCGCAGGCCGTGCGCGAACGTGAGCCCGATGCGCGTTTCCTATTCGTGGGCGCAGAAGGGAAAATGGAGATGCAAAAGGTGCCAGCGGCTGGCTTCGCGATCGAGGCGCTGCCCATCCGCGGCTTCCAGCGCGGCAGCATCCTGAAGAACATCGGCCTTCCATGGCGCCTGTTGCGGAGCATGATCAAAGCGCGCGCCTTAGTGAAATCCTTCAAGCCGCATGTCGCCATTGGCGTGGGCGGATATGCCAGCGGCCCCTTGCTCGATGCCGCCCAGCGCATGCGGGTGCCCACGGTGATCCAAGAGCAGAACAGCTTCCCTGGAAAGACCAACATCCACCTCGCGAAGCGCGCCAATCGCATCTGCGTGGCCTACGCGGGAATGGAGCGCTTCTTCCCGAAGGATCGCATCCTGCTCACCGGCAATCCAGTGCGCACCGATACCGTGAAGCTCGCCGGCAAGAAGCCGCGCGGCCTGGAGCATTTCGGCCTTCGGGACGATGCGCCCATCATCTTCATCACCGGCGGAAGCCTTGGTGCGCGCGGCGTTAATCGCGGCGTGGAAGCGGCGCTAACGCTGTGGAAGAAGGAAGGTGCGCAAGTGATCTGGCAAACTGGAACGCCTTACCTGAGACTAGCCCAAGAAGCCGCTGCGCGGCTCAGCTACACCGATTGCAAGGTGCATGAATTCGTCGATCGGATGGACCTCGCGTACGCGTGCGCCGACCTGGTGGTGGCGCGCGCTGGCGCCATCAGCATCAGTGAACTGTGCATCGTGGCGAAGCCCGCGATACTGGTACCGCTGCCCACCGCTGCCGAGGATCATCAGACGCACAATGCGCGCGCGCTCACCGATCGCGGCGCCGCGCTCTTGCTGCGCGATGCCGAAGCACCGGAGCAGCTTGGCGCGAAGGCCATTGAGCTGTTGCGCGATGAGCGCGCATTGGAACGCCTTCGATTGGCCATCGCAGGACTCGCCAAGCATGATGCGGCGCAGGCCATCGCCGTTGAGGTCATCAGACTCGCACGATCATGAGCACGCTCTCAGGCAATCGTTTCTTCTTCATCGGAATCGGAGGCATCGGCATGAGCGGCTTGGCGCGCTACTTCCGCAGGCGCGGCGCGCTGGTAGCCGGTTACGACAAGACACCCAGCGAGCTCACCAATCAATTGCAGAGCGAAGGCATCGAAGTGCAATTCAATGAGCGCGTGGAACTGATCCCGCAAGCCTTCCGCGATGCGGATGCCAGCGAGGTGATGGTGGTGCGCACACCCGCGGTGCCGGTCACGAGCCCTTTGCTGAAGTATTGGGAAGAACGCGGCGCACGCATCCTGAAGCGCGCTGAGGTGCTGGGCATGGTCACGCGCGACAAGCCCACCATCGCGGTGGCCGGAACGCACGGCAAGACCACCGTGAGCACTATGCTCGCGCACCTGCTCACGGCGGGCAAGGTTCCGTGCAACGCTTTCCTCGGCGGCATCAGCGCCAACTACGGCACCAACGTGCTGCTGAACGACGATGCGAACTTGAATGTGGTGGAGGCCGATGAGTACGACCGCAGCTTCCTGCAGCTGTGCCCCGCGCAGAGCATCATCACGGCCATGGATCCGGATCACCTCGACATCTATGGCACGCCCCAGGCCATGTTCGAGGCCTACACCGCCTTCGCCGTGCAGTGCGATGGACCGCTGCTGGTGCATGAGCGCATCGCTAAACATTTCGCGCATCGCACCCAAGTGGGCTCCTATTCAATCGGCAGCCAAGGCGAGCCGCGCGCCGAGAACATCTCCGTATCCGATGGCCGCTATCACTTCGATCTGATCGCTGAAGGGCATGTGCTTCGTGGCCTCACCTTGGGCATGCCCGGCAGGCACAATGTGGAGAATGCGATCGCGGCCAGCACCATGGCCCTGCGCATGGGCATTACCCCGAGCTGCTGCGGCAAGGCCGGCATCGTTCCGTGGTGTCGCTCGCCGTTTCGAGACGCGCATCAGCAATCCGCAGGTGGCGCTGATCGACGACTACGCCCATCACCCCAAGGAACTGGAGGCCTGCATCGGCAGCGTGCGCGAATTGTACCCCGGCCGCAGGGTGCTGGGCATCTTCCAGCCGCACCTGTTCAGCCGCACGCGCGACCTGGCCCCGGACTTCGCCAAGAGCCTTGCGGGGCTGGATGAGCTGATCCTGCTTCCCATCTATCCAGCGCGCGAGGAGCCCATCGCTGGCATCACCTCCGAGTGGCTTCTCGAACAGGTGCCTATGGATAAGAAGTCGTGCGTGCCGAATACCGCGCTGGTGCAGGCCATTGCTTCGCAAACGGTTGATGTCGTGGTCACACTAGGGGCCGGCGACATCGACCGCTTGGTGCCTCCGCTCGAACGATTGCTGAACGAACGTATCCGTCCATGAAGAACCTGAAGCCCTTGCTGCGCCGCGCCGGCCTTGTGCTGGGCGCTGCTGGCGCGCTGCTGGCGCTGGGCTTCGTGGAGCATAGCACGGGCCACGCGGCCATTGCCGAGCTGAAGGTGGTGGTTCGAGGCAGCGAAGGCAATCACTTCATCGACGAGAGCGGTGTGCGCCGTGTCATTGTTGAATCGGGACTCCCGGTTCTGGGCGCGCCAGCCCGTGAGGTGGATCTGGCCGGCGTAGAGCGCATGCTGGAAGCGATTCCCTGCGTGGCGAATGCCGAGGTGTACCACGACCTTGCTGGCAAATTGCATGTGAAGGTGCGCCAGCGCGAGCCAGTGCTGCGCGTGATCAATGCCAATGGCACCAGTTTCTACATCGACGCGGAAGGCTGGACCATGCCGCTGAGCGACACCTACACCGCACGCGTGCCCGTAGCCAGCGGCTGGCTGCAAGAGCCGGGTGCCGCGTTCGGAGTGGTGAATGTGAATGCGGATGACAGCGTGATGCAGGCCGGGCGCTCCGATGAGCTCTACCGGCTCGCGCTCTTCTTGCGCGCCGATCCGCTGTGGAGCAGCCTCATCGATCAGGTGATCGTCGCGGCCGATGGGCAGATGGAACTGGTGCCCACGGTGGGCAGGCAGCGCATCCTGATCGGCGATGGGCAAGCACTGGAGCAGCGCTTCGCCAAGCTCAAGCTCTTTTACCAGCAAGGCATCCCCAAGAGCGACTGGCGTCGCTACTCGCGCATCGACCTGCGCTTCAACGACCAGATCGTCTGCACCAAGAGAACCAACCCCAACGACCTGTGAGCACCATGGAAAGCACACCTGACATCGTAGCCGGCCTCGATATCGGCACCACCAAGATCGCCTGCATCGTGGGCCGCCGAAACGCGCAGGGCAAGATTGAGGTGCTCGGCGTGGGCAAGGCGCGCAGCGAGGGTGTTACCCGCGGCGTGGTGGCCAACATCCACAAGACCGTCGAGAGCATCAAGGCCGCCGTGAACGACGCTGCTGACATGGCCGGCGTGATCATCGAAACGGTGAACGTGGGCATCGCGGGCCAGCACATCCGCAGCATGCAGCACCGCGGCATGAAGATGCGCCAAAGCATCGAGGAGGAGATCGCTCAGAGCGATATCGATCAATTGATCGAGGAGACGCATCGCCTGGTGATGCCTCCGGGCGAGGAGATCATCCATGTCCTTCCGCAGGAGTACATCGTTGATAACGAGCAGGGCATCCCTGATCCCATCGGCATGAGCGGCATCCGGTTGGAGGCCAACTTCCATATCATCAGCGGGCAGGTCACCGCCGCGCGCAACATCAACAAGTGCGTGCACCGCGCGGGCCTCAACGTCACAGAGCTCATCCTGGAGCCCTTGGCCAGCGCCGAGGCCGTGCTGAGCCCGCAAGAGAAGGAGGCCGGCGTGGTGCTGGTCGACATTGGTGGTGGCACCACGGACATCGCCATCTTCCTCGATAACATCATCCGCCACACCGCCGTGATCCCCTTCGGCGGCAACGTGGTCACAGAGGACATCCGCCAAGGCTGCGGCATCATGCGCGATCAGGCTGAATTGCTCAAGACCAAGTTCGGCAGCGCATTGGCGCCCGAGAACAAGGAGAACGAAGTGGTGTGCATACCAGGCTTGCGCGGCCGCGAGCCCAAGGAGATCAGCCTGCGCATGCTCTCGGAGATCATCCAGAGCCGCATGGAAGAGATCATCGAGCACATCCATTTCGAGATCCGCAACAGCGGCATCGAGAAGCAGCTCATCGCCGGCATCGTGCTCACCGGCGGCGGCGCGCAACTGAAGCACCTGAAGCACCTCGTGGAACTGCTCACCGGCATGGATGCGCGCATAGGCTATCCCAATGAGCACCTCGGCCAGAGCAAGGTGGAAGCCGTTACCAGCCCGCTCTTCGCGACAGGCGTGGGCCTGGTGATGAAGGGCTTCGACCACCTGGACCGCGCACGCCTGCGCATGCCAGCCACCACCAGCACCAAGCCCGCTGTGAAGGACCACAGCAAGGGCCGACTCAGCACCTTCCTTTCCAGCGTGATGAGCGGCGCGCAGGATCTGCTCAGCACCGACGACGAGAACTGATCACACGCGCCTGCCAGCACCACCTCTGAACCTCCAAGACCCGACCCCATGAAATTCGACCTTCCTAAAGAGCTCAGCTCGATCATCAAAGTGATCGGCGTTGGCGGCGGCGGAAGCAATGCCGTGAACCACATGTACACGCAGGGCATCCGCGGCGTGGACTTCATCGTGTGCAACACCGATCGCCAGGCGCTCGACCTGAGCCCCGTGCCTGTGAAGATCCAGCTCGGTCCCGGCCTAACGGAGGGCCTCGGCGCCGGCAGCATACCCGATCGCGGCAAGGATGCGGCGCAAGAGAACCTCGACGAGATCCGCGCCGTGCTCAGCACCCGCACCAAGATGCTATTCATCACCGCAGGCATGGGTGGTGGCACCGGCACGGGCGCTGGCCCTGTTGTGGCAGGTATCGCGCGTGAGCTCGGCATCCTCACCGTCGGCATCGTCACCATGCCGTTCCAATGGGAAGGCCCCAAGCGCAAGAAGCAAGCGCTCGCCGGCATGGAGGAGCTGCGCAATGTGGTGGATACGCTCCTGGTGATCAACAACGACCGCCTGCGTGAGCAGTATGGCAACCTCAGCCTCGACAACGCCTTCGCGCATGCCGATGATGTGCTCGCGACCGCAGCGCGCGGCATCGTCGATATCATCACCAAGACCGGCAAGGTGAACGTTGATTTCGAGGATGTGAAGACCGTGATGACGCGCAGCGGCGTGGCCATCATGGGCATGGCCGAAGTGGAAGGCGAGGATCGCGCATTGCGCGCCGCGCAGGAGGCGCTCGATTCGCCGCTGCTCAACGACAACGATATCCGTGGCGCCAAGTTCGTGCTGTTCAATGTGGAGCATGGCGTGAACGAGATCAGCCTCGACGAGATCGAGGAGATCACGCGTCATATCCAATCAGCGGCAGGCGCAGATGCCGATGTGATCTTCGGATACGGCCGCGATGAATCGCTCGATACGAAGCTGCGTCTTACGGTGATCGCCACCGGTTTCGAGGCGAGGCCAGACACCGGCGAAGGCCGCAGCGCGCTCACTCAACGCACGCTGATCCCCTTGGATGCGGATGTGCCCACCATGATCACGCAGCCGATCGCGAACCCGGTAACGGGCGCCAGCGCGCCAGCAGCTCCTGCACCGCCACCTGCTGCTCCCGAGGAACCGTACATCAAGGTGAAGGAAGAGCCTGCCCCGGTAGCGGAAGCGAAGCCGGAGCCGCAGCGCACGGAGCCGATCACGCAGCGCTTCATCGAATTCGAGGTGGAGCCGCTCGCCCCGCGCGTGGTAACCCCGGTGAACACGACGGAGGATGAGCGCGTGGTTCATGGTCTTTACGATGAGGCCGAATCGAGTACGAGCCCCAATGCGAGCAACGCGGCAAGCACCCAACCTGAGCGGCCGCAAGAGCGCGCTACAACGGTTGAGGCGCGCGACGTGCGCGTGAGCACCACGGAGAATCAACTGAACCACGAAGAGCGCATGGCGCGCATGCGTGAGATGAGCCTGCGCATGCGCTCGCCCAACGGCGTGGCGGATTACGAGCGCGAGCCGCTTACATCCGCAAGAAGGTTGCGCTGAACGATGGCCCCAAGAGCACCGATAGCAGCATCAGCCGCTTCTCACTGAACGAACCGTTGATGAGAGCGGCGAGCGCCGATACCCTCAGCAAGAACAATCCGCACCTGCACGACCGCGTGGATTGAGGCAATGCCATTTCGCGGGACGCCCGGCATCAACTGCCGGGCGTTCCTGTTTCAGACGATCTTCGCGCCATGAACCTCAAGGACCGCATCGATTCCGACATCAAGGCCGCCATGCTGGCGCGCGAGAAGGACAAGCTGAATGCCCTTCGCGCGATCAAGAGCGCCATTCTGCTCGAACTCACCAAGGAAGGTGGCGGCGGAGAGCTGGACGAGGCCGTGGGCATGCGTATCCTGCAGAAGCTGCACAAGCAGCGCGCTGAATCGGCAGCCATCTACCACCAGCAAGGACGTGCTGATCTGGCGCAGGAAGAGGAGGTGCAGGCCAAGGTGATCGAGGCCTATCTGCCCGCCCGCATGGATGCTGCCGCATTGGAAGCCGCGGTGATCGCGCTCATTGGCGAGCTGGGCGCCAACGGCATGAAGGACATGGGCCGTGTGATGGGCGAGGCCAATAAGCGTTTGGCCGGTCAGGCTGATGGCAGCGCGATCGCAGGGCTGGTGAAGAAGCTGCTGGGGGCCTGATCGCCTTCGTTCACAGCTGACTCATCCCCGATCGATCACCAGCTTGAAGCCAACGCCGTGGACGTTCACGATCTGCACCTTGGGATCGCCTTTCAGGTATTTGCGCAAGCGGCTTATGAATACATCGAGGCTGCGGCCGAGGAAATACGTGTCGTCGCCCCAGACCATGTTGAGCACGAGCTCGCGCGGCAGCACCTGATCAGCGTGCAGGCATAACAGGCGCAGCACATCGGCCTCCTTCTTCGTGAGCTTGCGCTCCTCGGTCGGGTGGCTCAGCACCATGTTGCGGTGGTCGAAGGTGTAGGCGCCTACCTCGAAACTGTCCTTGGCGCGCGCATCCTCCGTTTTCCCCAGCGTGCGACGCAGGATGGCTTCGATGCGCAGCAGCAGTTCCTCGTGGCTGAAGGGCTTAGTGAGGTAGTCGTCGCCGCCGGCCTTGAAGCCCGCTATGCGATCATCGGTCTGGCTCTTCGCGGTGAGGAATACGATCGCTGCTCATTGAATTTCTTGAGGCCCTCCTTGCCGTCGCGCGCGAGATGCACGGTGTAGCCTTTGCGCTTCAGCGCGTCCTGCACCACGAAGCCGAGATTCTGGTCGTCTTCAACAAGGAGGATGGTGGGTCTGTCGCTCATGCTGTCTGTTTCAGTGGGAGTGAGAGGATGAACACGCTGCCCTTGCCGGGTTCGCTGCTGAGGCTGATGCCGCCTCCATGCGCCAGCGCGATCTGCTGCACGTAATGCAGGCCAAGGCCGAAGCCCTTCACGTCGTGCACGTTTCCGGTGTGAACGCGGAAGAAGCGCTCGAACACATGGCGCTGGTCTTCTTTGCGGATACCGATGCCTTGGTCCTTCACGGAGAGGAGCAGTTCCATGCCTCGCCTGCTGGTGCGGATCTCGATGGGTGTTCCCGCGCGCCCATACTTCACCGCGTTGTCCAGCAGGTTGAACACAGCATTCGCAAGGTGCACGCGGTCGCCTTGCACGATTGCCCCATCAGCCTCCAGCCGCAGTAAAACCTCCATGCCGCGTTCTTGCGCCTGAAGCTTGATGGAGTCAGCAGCTGATCGCGCCACATCATGCATGTCAACGGTCTCCTGCTTCATGCGCAGGCTGTCCTTATCCAGGGTGCTCAGCTGCAGCACGCGCTCCACCTGGGTGCGCAGGCGCTCATTCTCGCTGCGGATGATGCGCGCGTATTCCTGCAGGCGCTCAGGCTCGTGCATGGTGGCGGGGTCGCTGAGCACCTCGGCGCTCAGGGCGATGGTGCTTATGGGTGTCTTCAGCTCGTGCGTCATGTTGCCGATGAAGTCGTTCTTCATCTCGCTCAGGCGCTTCTGCCGCAGGATCACCCAAACGCTATAAGCGAAGAAGCCGAGCACGATCAGCGTGACCACCACGGGGAAGATCCATGTCCAGCCCACATCGGGCGGAGCTTCCCAGAGCGTGCTATGGCGCGTGGGGAAATAGACGCCGAAGTAGTGCCCGTCCTTATCGAGCTTGAGCAGCTGGGAATGCGGCATCGTATCGGCGGCGGCGGTGTCCTGTGCCACGTAGTTGCCGTACACGATGCTATCGGTGAAGCAGTCGTACACGCCGTACTCGAAGTCCTCGAGGATGTGCCGCCGGCTGAATTCCTTGCGCAGCAGGGCTTCGAGCAGGTAGGGGTGCAGCGTGTCGTTGATCGTGACGGCGAAGTAGTTGGGCCGTTCCTGCTTCACGGCATCGTACAGATCGGTGCTGTCCTTGTTGATGGTGAGGATCTGCTCGGTCACATCGGTGAGCGCCATCACCACCCGGTCGTTGAATTGCTTCTCGAGCTGGCGCGCCTGCTCCTGATTGATCGCGATCTGCTCACGCTGGAAGAAGGAGGCCTGCTGCAGCCAGAGCAGCTGTATGGCCACCACGCCGCCCACGCCAAGCAAGGCCAGTAGCATCAGCGTACCGATGGCGCGGCGTCCCATGTCGCAATGTTACGCGCGGCTCAGCAGCCGTTGGCGATGGCTTAACAAGGGTTCGCATTGTGCTTCCAGCGAAGGGCCGTCGCTCTGCCCGAAGGGGATTGCTGAGGCCGGTTCTATCATTGCCGCATGTCATCGCGCAGCATCTGGTTCACGCTTATTGGCATCGCGGCTCTGGTGGTCGCGGGCAGCGTGCTCGATGTGATGGAGGTGGACGCCGCGCAATATGCAGGCATGGCGCGCGACATGCTCACCAGCGACGATTGGACACGCCTCTATTTCCGTGGCACCGATTACCTGGATAAGCCGCCGCTGCACTTCTGGCTCTCGGCGCTCTCCTACCGGCTTTTCGGCGTGAGCAATTGGAGCTACAAGCTGCCGAGCATCGCCTTCGCCTTTTTGGCATTGTACAGCACCTATCGGTTCGCGCTTCTGCATCATGGCCGCGAAGTGGCTCAGCGTGCCGCGATCATGTTGAGCGCCAGTACTGCATTCCTGCTCATGACCAACGATGTGCGCTGCGATACGATCCTCACGGGCGCGGTGATCACGGCGATCTGGCTGGGCTCGGCATTCATGGAGCAGGGGCGATGGTGGCAGTTGATCGGGGCGAGTGTGGCGGTGGCTGCGGGCATGCTGGCTAAAGGCCCTATCGGCTTGGTGGCTCCCATGCTCGCACTTGGCGCCGACTTGATACTGCGCAAGCGGTGGCCTGTGTTGCGCGACTGGAGGCTCATTGCGGCTCCGGTTGTCATAGCGGTCATGCTGCTGCCCATGTGCATCGGACTGTACCAGCAGCACGGCGCGCATGGCCTGCGCTTCTATTTCTGGGAGCAGAGCTTCGGGCGCATTACCGGCGAGAACCGCTGGAAGGATGATAGCACGGTGCTCTTCTTCACGCATGAACTGCTCTGGCAGCTGCTGCCGTGGACGCTCTTCGTGCTTCTGGGCATTTGGCAAGCGGCAACTTCGATCGCGAAACGCACACGATTGAATGAGTACGCGAGCATTGGAGGAGCGGTGCTGGTGTTCATCGCATTGTCGCTCTCGCGATTCAAACTGCCGCACTATCTGTACGTGGCGCTGCCGCTCTTCGCGGTATCGGCCGCGCTCGCATGGCCATCGGTGCAGCAGCGATGGGTGCGGGTCGCGCATCTGGTGGTGGTTGCTTTGCTGGCTATGGCAGCAGTGGCGCTCTGCGCTTGGAGCCTTCCTCATCCCGGATGGCCATTGGTGATCATCTTGCTGCTCGTTGCATTATGGCGCTTGAGGCGGAGTGGATTGAAAGGGAATGATGACGCGCTATTCAATTTCACGTGTCAGGTATGGCTGGTAGCGGGCATCACCCTGAATGCCATGGCCTACCCGCAGTTGCTGAAATACCAGGACAATGCGCACGCCGGGCGTTGGGCCGCCATGCACGGTTTGGATGAACGCACATTCTATGGCATGCAGGTGTATGGTCCGGCCCTCGATTTCTATGCGGGCTTTCACGTGCCCTGGCTGAGCGACGCCGATGAAGCACGTGCCGTGATCGCGACGGGCGTTGCGGTTTATACCGATCGTCAGCGCTACGAGGAATTGCTGAGCGCGGGGCTAGTCCCCGTTGATGTCGATTCGATCCCGAGCTATAGCGTGCAGCTGCTGGGTCTCGATTTCATTATTCCCGATAGACGGGAACAGGTGGTGCGCCAGCGCTATTTGCTGCGTTACTGACCCTTGTCAGCGAGCCCTTGCACTTCCGTGACCAAACAGCCTCGAATACCGCGATCCGGTTATTGTCCTTAGCTGTTGTTGAGGCGTTCATTTGCGCCCCGAACGAAAACTAGCTGCTTCATGCGACTCTCGACAATCACTGCAACGATCCTCATCGCTGCATCCGCCACGTCTCAGGTCACTGTCACTACCGCGCCGCAGAACGCGCAACAGACCTACTACAGCCTCGCCAACGGCGTTGTGACCAACCATGCATTGGCCGATTGGGATCTCGCCTTCGAGCTCACGGGAATCACAGGCAGCATCCTGCTGAATACCGCCAAAGGTCACAAGCTCTACAAGGCACCCTTCACGCTGGCGCAGTGGAGCAGCATCGATACCACGGGCCTTGCGGCAAACTGGCCACAACAGCACAACAGCGAGACCAATTGGAGCAGCGGCGCGTTTCAATCGCGGCCTCACTGCCAATCCTTTCGACCTCGGCTGGGGCATCTACAATTTCACCACGCACAACATTGTTGGCGATAGCTGCTTCGTGATGCAGCTTCAAGGAGGCGCGTGGAAGAAGTTCAAGGTCGATGGCTTCACCGCCGCCACCAACAGTTTCGCCTTCACATGGGCCAACCTCGATGGAAGCGATGAGCAAAGCGGTAGCCTGTTGCGTTCGGCGTACCCTGGGAAGAACTTCGGCTACTACAATCTGGCAACCAATACAGCCGTGGACCTGGAACCCGCAGCAGCCACCTGGGACCTGCTCTTCACCAAGTACATCGGTTTCGTCACGCAGCCCTTCCCCTCCATGTATCCTGTAGCGGGCGTGCTGCAGAACAGAGAGGTGGAAGCCCTTCAGGTCGACGGAGTGCCGACGGCAGATGCGACATACTGGGGCGGGACCTTCAGCGCCGACATCAACATCATCGGTTTTGATTGGAAGAACTTCAACCAAGGTACCTTCCAATGGGAGTACGCGCAGGACCGCACCTACTTCGTGAAGGATCGCGTTGGCGACATCTACAAGCTCGTGTTCACGGCCTATGGTGGAAGCGCTAACGGCAACATGACTTTCAATCAGGAGCTGGTGGGTCAAGCGAGCATCGATGAAGCTGGGCGCAGCAGCGCGCTGGTGATCGCACCGAACCCCGCTTCGAATACGGCCACCTTGATCATTGCTGCAGAAGCGAATGCCGCGCAGCTCACCATTGTGGACCTCAATGGCCGTGTGGCGATGCAGCAACAACTCACCGGCCTGAACGGGTTGGTTCAGCGCCCGATTGATGTGAGCGCGCTGCCCGCTGGCCTCTTCATCGTGCGTGTGCAGGGCGATGGCATCGAAGCATCGGTGCGCTTCGTGAAAGATTGATCGACTGAGTGTCGTACGGCCCCGGCTCCTGGAGTCGGGGCCGTGGCGTTTACCACGATCGCGGTATTGCCCAAGCGCGGCGCCCGAAGCTGCTTTGCGGCCATGATCACCGACACCGCAACAGACCTGAAGCAACGCTGGGACGCCCTTCTGGCCGCTGACCCCAAGCTCCGAATCCGCAATGCCGCGGCGCAATTGGGCGTGAGCGAAGGCGAATTGCTTGCTACTCGCTTGGGCGATGGCGTCATCCGCCTTCAACCCGATTTCAAGGCCATTCTCGCTGGGGTGCCTGCCTTGGGCCGCGTGATGGCCCTAACGCGCAACGACGATGTAGTTCATGAGCGCAAGGGCGCCTATCTAAATCCATCGCTGGAGCAAGGGCCGGTGGGCCTCTTCGTGGGCGCCGATATCGACTTGCGCATCTTCTGGCACGGATGGGCGCATGCCTTCGCAGTGATCGAAGGTGGGCGTGACGGCGCGCGGCATAGCCTGCAGTTCTTCGGCTCCGATGGCGAGGCCGTGCACAAGATCTATCTGGTGCCCGAGAGTGATGCGGGCGCATACACCGATCTGGTGGTTCGATTCCGCGCGGAAGACCAATCGCCGCCGCTTGTGGTGGTGCCACTTCCCGCCGAGCGTCCGGAGCAGCCTGATGCCGCTATCAATGTGACAGGCTTGCGTGATGGCTGGCTTGGGCTGAAGGACA
Source organism: Flavobacteriales bacterium (assembly GCA_016713865.1). GTDB lineage: Bacteria > Bacteroidota > Bacteroidia > Flavobacteriales_F > PHOS-HE28 > PHOS-HE28. The sequence continues at coordinate 48,387 of JADJOG010000002.1, forward strand.
CGCACGACTTCTACTTGCTGCTTCGGCAGTTCGGCGTGTCGCGCACGCAAGCGCTACGGCTCGCGCCGGAAGGCGAGTTTGCCGTGCCGGTTGCGCCGAACGCGCTTCGGGCCATCATCACCCAAGCGGCTTCAGAACAGTGCCCCATCATGGTCTTCGTGGGCAATCGCGGCATGCTGCAGATCCACACGGGCACCGTCACCAACCTGATGGATGTGCCGGGCTGGTTCAACGTGGTGGACCCCGATTTCAACCTGCACATGCGCGAAGGGGCGATCGCCAATAGCTGGATCGTGCGCAAACCGAGCGTCGATGGCATGATCACCGCGCTGGAGTGTTACGACTCGAAAGGCAGCCAACTCATCCAACTGTTCGGCAAACGAAAACCCGGCATTCCCGAACTGGAACAGTGGCGCGCTCTAGTTGCTGCTGTTGAGGCCGAACAGCGCCTCGCTTGACGCTGGTGTGACAGAGAGCTTGAAGGGGCCTGCGACCTTCGCCGTGCGATGCGGACAAATTGGTATCGCGGAGTAATCTCCGGCTTGGAACGGTGTTCTGCGCCTGTTGCGCGGCTTCCCTATCCCATGTTGAGCGACTGCCGGTGCTCGCGCATGGCAGCGCTGCAGGTGAAGGTCCTGATGCGCATGTGCGTTACCAAGTCCACTCGGGCAGCCGCTCGGCGGCATCGCGATCAGCGGCTCCGATGGCCGATGCGAAGTGCCAATCAACGCTGACCTGGTTGGTTCTGGCGTGATACTTCATGTCTCCTTTGTGGGTTATGTGCCGTGGGTCGATACGTTATTCGCCACCACACCTGTCCGATGCGCGCTGAAGCCAGAGGTGACACGGCTGGAACCATTCGTTGTCACAGGGCAATACGCGCCGGGTAGCGTCGAAGGCGCTGTGCAGAAGCTGCGTGTGATCGATGCCCAGCGCATCCGTCGGATGGCCGCTAACAACCTCGGCGATGCGCTGCGCAACCAGCTCAACATCCGTCTTTCGCAGGACAATTTGCTCGGTTCATCGCTTAGCATGCAAGGCTTGGGCGGCGAGAATGTGAAAGTGCTCATCGATGGCGTTCCTGTAACCGGAAGGCAGAACGGCAACGTGGATCTCTCGCAACTCGACCTTACTGGAATCGAACGCATTGAGCTTGTTGAAGGCCCGCTCAGCGTGAGCTATGGAACGAATGCGCTCGCGGGCACGATCAACCTGATCACCAAGAAGAGCGGCGTGGCACCCTCCACGTTGCGCGCGTCGGTCTACACTGAGCACATCGGCCGTTTGAATGCGACCCTCGGCGGGTCGCAGCGTTGGGGCAGGAACAACCTCCTGCTTTTGGCGGGCGCAACTTCTTCGCCGGTTGGGATCCGCAACAGGAGGGTGTTCCCAGCTTGTCGGCACAGCCGGCGGACACCAATCGCTTCCAACAGTGGAAGCCGCGCGAGCAATATTTCGGCAGGCTGAACTATCGCTGGAGCGGCGACGCATGGAGCTTCGGCTGGAAAGGCGAAGGGATGCACGACCGCATCCTCGACCGGGGCGTCCGCGTGCGCCCTACTACGAGACCGCCTTCGATGCCGCCTACGTGACGCTGCGACTGGACAACGCGGTCTTCGCCGAAGGCCGCTTTGAGCACGCACGGCCGCATCAATGCCTAGGCCGCACACAACCTGTACACACGCACACGCAACACGTGGCTGCGCGACCTCACCACGCTCGGCGAGGAACTATCCGCGCAACCGGGCATGCAGGACACCACGCGCTTCAGCCTCACCAACGTGCGGGCGACCTTCGCTCCAACAAGGACAGTGCGCATGTGCTGTATGAGCTGGGCACCGACCCCAACTTGGAGACGGGCAGGGTGAACGCATCGGATGGCATCCCAGGGAGATCGGGGACTATGCGGTCTTCGCGAGCGCGGAGTACATGGCGGCCCAATGAGACCATCACCATTCGTCCAGGAGCGCGCTACGCATACAACACGCGTTACGCGGCACCGGTGATCCCTTCATTGAATGCGCGCTGGCAGCTCGCTGAGCGCTTCACCATGCGCGCATCCTATGCAGAAGGTTTCCGAGCGCCATCGCTCAAGGAACTGCACCTCTTCTTCGTTGATGTGAATCACGATATCACAGGCAATCCGGACCTGAAGGCTGAGCGCTCGCGCAGCGGATCTGCGGGCATCAGCTATCGCCATGCGAAGGACAAGGTGGTTTACACCAGCGAGCTGAATGGCTTCTACAACGATGTGCGCGACCTGATCACGCTCGCGCAGCTCACGGCGCCAGCTTCACCTACGCGAACATCGGTCGCCTGCGCACTAGCGGCGGCAGCATTGGCGCGGGCTGGGACAATGGGCATTGGATCGTGTGCGTGGGCGCAGCGCTCACCTTGCCCGATGGATGCGTTCGCGGATGAGAATGCCGAGCCTGGGCCAGTCACGAACGAACTCCGTGGCTCGATCACACGTGAATGGCGACGCCTGGCTGGAGCGGCTCCGTCTTCTGGAAACATCAAGGTGAGCAGCCCACTTACGCGATTGGCTTGGATGGCGGTGTGCAGCGCGGTCGAACCGAAGCCTTTCACCTTGCGGATGCCACGGTTACGAAGCAGATCTGGAGCAAACGACTGGCGCTCACCGCCGGCTGCAAGGACCTCTTCGATGTGCAGAACCTGAATGCGACACCATGAGCGGGGGTGCATGATGGAGGTGGAGGCGCCGTGCCCATGACCACGGGCCGCACCTTCTTCCTGCGGCTGGAACTCGAACTGAAGGGCAAGGGATGAAGAGCGTGCTGGTCATAGTTGCGGTCGCCGTGTTGCTCCCATCGTGCATGAAGGAGGAATTGCCAGCTCCACGCGCGCCGCGTGGCGATGCGCGCAGTACGCAACTCTGCATGGGCGCTGGTTATGCCAATCAGCTATGGTTCGATCTTTCCTCCGGAACAGTGGTGAGCGAGAACGTGCGGACGACATGGGACCTCGCCTTCGAGAGCGCGCCCACCGGATGGCGCGTGTTGCTGAATGGCTCACGCCTGATGACCTTATGGCCGCTCGGTGCAGTGGACATCGCCAGCCGCATGATACGTTGGGCCTCTACGATGGCGCCGCATCGATGCCGCGAGCCTTCATCCGGATAGCCTGGCCTTCGGCGATTGGCGGGGAACGAATGGCGTCTTCATCGTTGATCTTGGCCTTGCGCCCGATGGTACGCCAATGGGCCTGCGTAAGCTGCGCATCAACGGCTTCGATGGCGATGCTTATTCGATCACGCATGCGATGCTCGATGGCAGCGAGATCACCAATTCAATCGTGCCGAAGGACGCGCAACGTTCATTCACGAGTTGGAGCTTCACGCAAGGCGTGCTGCCCATCGAGCCGGTCACGGGTTCGTGGGATCTCTGTTTCACGCAGTACACGCACCATTTCGAGGATTCCCTACCTCCCTTATCTGGTGAACGGCGTGCTGGCCGCCACCACCCGCGCATGGCGCGCATCGCGACCGCGACTTCGCCTCGATCACGCTTACGGATACGCTCAGCTTCCCGTTCCGGTCGGAAGCGCAACACCATCGGCTACGATTGGAAGGTGTATTCCTTCAAGACGAGCTCCTACACCATTGTGCCGGACCTCGCCTTTATCGTGAAGGATGCCGACGGTTATTTGTACAAGATGCGTTTCGTGGAGTTCTATGGCCCGCAGGGGCAAACGGGCTGTCCGCTGTTCGAGACGGTGCCGCTCTAAGGCATCTCCATGTCACCGCCGCCAGGCTCTTGGCGCTGGTTGTTGCGGCGGCGGAAGAGCGAGGTGTTCTGCTCCCCGAACTTCCATGTGAGCGTGAAGCGCACGAATCGCATCTCGCGCCGGCGGAAGCTCTCTTGATACAGTCGGTCCGTATCGATGATGTTGCCCCAACGACGCGTGAAGAACACGTCATTCACTGCGAGCACAGCAGTGACCTTTTTAGAGATGTCGTGCCCAATGGATAGGTCCAATCCGTACTGCGGCAGGCTCCGGCCCTGCGGCTGTATCCGTGCGCCTTCGTATTCGCCATTGACCTGCAGGTTCCAGTCCTTCATGAAACGCCAAGCGACGATTCCCTTCGCGTTCCAGTTCATCCCTTGGTTGCGGCACTGCCTTGGGTTCCTTGCAAGGCCACGTCCGTCCATTGCAAGGTTCCGCTCAAGGTCAACTGCAAGCCTTGCTTCGGTTCGACCTTCAGGATGTTCTCCCAGCCCGTGCTCGCGCTATAGCTGCCGTTGATGAAGGTGTTCAACAGCACGGTGGTGTCCGAGGCCAGTGGGGAAGCGTAACTGGTGATCACATCCTGCGTGTAGCGGCCGAAGAGGCTCGTGAACCACGTGGCCTTGCTGTTCATGAAAGGCAGCAGGTGGTTCACCTCCGCCAAGCTGCTGAGCTCCGGTGCGAGCGCCGGATTTCCGATGCGCACGTTGCGGCTGTCGCTGAACATGATGAAGGGCATGATCTGCCAGAAGTTCGGCCGACTGATCTTGCGCGAGAAGTTCACCTGGACCTCGCGCAAGCTGCCATCCCACTTGCGCGATAGGTAGAGCCCCGGGAAAAGGGCCTTCGCAAGATTCTTCGTTCCGTCGGGGTACTTGTAACTGAAGGTGATGTCCTTGCCGAGCAGTTCCGTTTCGAACCAGGTCTGCTCGAACCGGAAGCCCGCTTGGAACGACCAGTGATCGCTCAGCTTGTGCATCCAGTTGACGTAGGCGGCATTGATGATGTCCGTGATGTGGTAGTTGTTCGTCAGTGCGCTGTCGAGCACATCGGTTCCCACGAGCGGCGAGGTCACGTACACGTCCAGGAAGGAGTTGTCGCGTTTCATGTTGCTCTTCAGCCCCCACTCGATCTTGTCACGCTCACCAAGCGGGTCCGCGTAGTCCAGCTTGCAAGCTCAACTGGTCGTATCGGCTTCCTCCGATGTTGTCCTGCAAGCGCGGGCTGAATGGTAGCTGGCCGCCGTCCGAACCGAAGGTGTATTGATCGAACTCGGCGTCGGCTGCTGCGGCTCAAGGTTGTAGCTGAGATCGGTGGTCCACTCCCGGCCTTCCTTGGGCGCTTGCGCCGGAAGGCGAGCTGCATGGTGGCGCTCAACGTTCCGAGACTCGATGCATTGCGCTGGCTGGCGGTGTTCAAGAGGTGCAGCTCGCGTCCAGGGCCGTGGTTACGCTTGAGCAGATCGTCGCCCCTCGTTGTTGTGCGCACGCAGGCTGGCGGAGAAGGTGAGCAGGTTGCGGTTGCTCACCTGCCAATCCACACCCAAGCGGCCACCGCCCATCATGCGGGTGCTGGTGCTGCGGGTATCCTGCGCGAAGAACCCAGGTGCTCGTCCCGATGGGCTCGGTCCACGCGTCGGTGTTGCCATCGGTGACGTTCGCGCTCGTGTTGTAGTTGTAGCTCAGGCTGAAGCCCCATCGGCCTTCCTTCATGTTGATGTTGGCTCCCGCCTGGTAACGGCGGTTGGTGCCGATGCCCGCCTGCACCTGACCACTGTACCCCGGTTTGGTGTTCTTCTTCAGCACCACGTTGATGATGCCGCCGGTGGCGTTCGCATCGAAAGCGACGGAAGGGTTGGTGATCACCTCCACGCGTTCGATGTCCTCGGCCGGTATCTGCTCCAGGGTCATCGCGGAAGGACGACCATCCACGAGGATCTGTGGTCGGGCCCCGCGCATTTCCACATTGCCGTCCAGGTCCACGCTCAGGCCCGGTACGTTCTTCATCACGTCAACGCCCGTGCCTCCTTGTGTGCTCAGGTCCTTCTCCACATTGAAAACGCGGCGATCCACCTGCATCACCATCGTGGCGCGCTCGCCGGTTATATCCGCTGCCTTCTAAATCATTCCGCATCGGGTTCCAGGGTGATGTTGCCGAGGTCCATTTCCAACCGCTCGCGCTTGAGTTGCACTCGCTGTTCGTAGGGCTTGAAGCCGATGAAGCTGATCACCACGCGCAAGGGCGGACCGACCGGGAGCTTCCTACGCCGAACTCCCCGTTGCCGCGACTGATGGTACCACCAACAACGGTGTCCCTCATGGCGAGGAACACGGTGACCGTGGTGAACTCGGCCCCCTTGTGCGTCTGGCCATCCAACACACGTCCGTAGATCTTGCCCACGGCCGGACCCATGCCACCACGAGGCCCCCCGCCAGGCGTTGGACGCTGCGCGCAAGCGCTATGAACAGCGAGAGAATGGGAAGGAAGGGAGGGTGACGGATCATTGAGCGCGGGGCGCCAAAAGTACCCGTGTGTATTGGTGGCAAGGGCGTATTGGACCGCGAACTTGTCGAAGGGTCGATCCGATCAACATCTTTTCACGTTGGTACCAACGAAAGAGCCCCTGAACAGGTCGGGGCCTCCTGATGAATCGGGAACAGCCTAGTAGTCGTCACGGCTACCACCACGGTCACGGTCGCTCGCGGTCTCCGCCGCGATATCCACCACGGCCACCGCCGCCGCCGCCATCCTCCGCCGCCGCGATATCCACCGCGGTCTCCACCACCGCTACGGCCACCGCCGAAGCTTGGGCGATCGCCCTCGGTGCGAGGACGAGCCTCGTTCACCACCAGGTCACGACCATGGAAGCTCTTTCCATTGGTGCCTTCGATGGCAGCGCGGCCTTGGTCATCGTTCGCCATCTCCACGAATCCGAAGCCACGGCTGCGGTTGGTGGCGCGATCCATGATGATCTTGGCCGAGGCGACCTCTCCGAACTGTTCGAAGAGTTCGCGCAAATCCTGGTCCCTCACAGAGTAAGGCACGTTGGCGACATAGATGTTCATGAGTTCTACTGACTGGTTTTTGTTCGTTTTTGCCTGTGCCGCGGAGGTCTCGCCAAAGAACACCCCGGCCGTTGGGCGGGGGCGAATGTAGGTGGATTCCCGATCCGTGCAAGGGTACCCACGGATGCAGTGGCGCTTAGCATACCTGGCTCGGGCCTTAGCACCATCTGTCCCCGCTTCGATTCAGTCCCCTTCGGTCACCGTGTCGGCATCGAGCAACCCGGCTCAGCAGCTTGCGCCGCCATGGACCGCGTGATCGATGCCCGGCCTGCCAAACGGCGTCGCCTCCTGCTTTGGGGCGGGGGTGGTCTTTTGGTGATGGTCGCTCTGGTGGTGCTCGTTAGCGGGTTGGGCCGGTCACGCGTTCGGGTTGGAACGGCCAAGGTCACGATCGGTACGGTTGCGCGGGCCTCTTCAAGGAGTTCATCCCGGTCACGGGCACGGTGCAACCGATCAAGACGGTCTTTCTCGATGCGCTCCAAGGCGGCACGGTGGAGGAGCGCTTCTCGAGGACGGCACACCGGTGAAGGCGGGCGACCCCATCCTCGGCCTGGGCAACCAGCAGTTCCAAATGGATGCCATCAACCGCGAGGCACAACTGCTCGATCAGCAGAACAACCTGCGCAACACGCGGCTGAACATGGACCAGCAAACCAACACCTGGCGCCATGAGCTGCTCAACCTGGACTAGGACATGAAGCACCTGGAGCGTGACCTGGCGCGTGAATCAGGGTCTGATCGCAAGGCTCCGTGCTCGCGCGCAACAGGTACATGAGCAGGACCAGGAACCTGAGTACCTGCGCAGAACCGCCGGAAGCTCCTCACTGCCAACATCCGCAGCGACTCACTCTTCCGCGTACGCAGGAGGGCAGCATCGCCGCAACCTGGCACTCATCCAGCACAACCTGCGTTCCTCCACCGCACGCTGGAGAACCCTGTGATCGAAGGCGCCGATCGATGGGCACCTTGAGCGGCCTGCATGCCGAGATGGGGCAGACACATCGCCAGGCGCGCGCATCGCGCAGATCGATGTGCTCGACAGCTTCAAGGTGCGCGCGCGCATACCGGAGCATTACGTTAGCCGCGTGAGCACCGGCTTGCGTGGCACGTTCCTGCATGCGGGCCAGGAGCATACCATCGAAGTCTTCAAAGTCTACCCGGAGGTGAGCAATGGCGAGTTCGACGTGGACCTGCGCTTCGTGGACGCCGCTCCTGCGGATATCCGACGCGGACAGACCTTTCAAGTGCGCCTGCAGTTGAGCGAGGACATGGAGGCCGTAATGCTTCCGCGCGGACCCTTCTTCCAGGATACCGGCGGTCAATGGGTCTATGTGCTCGATGCCGAAGGCGCCGCCACCAAGCGCGACGTGAAGCTCGGTCGCCAGAACCCTGACATGTACGAAGTGCTCGAAGGGCTCCAGCCTGGCGATCGTGTCGTTACCAGTCGCTACGTGCAATTCAATGATGCGGATGAACTCGTGATCCAATAGTCTCGCCACAGAACCCAACCACAGAACGATGAGCCTCCTCAGAACCACCGCCCTCTCCAAGGTCTACCGCACCGACACGGTCGAGACCACCGCCCTCAAAGCAGTGGAGATCTCCATCGCGCAAGGAGAGTTCCTCGCCATCATGGGCCCCAGCGGTTGCGGCAAGTCCACGCTGCTCAACATCATCGGCCTGCTGGATTCGCCCAGCAGCGGCAGCTACTTCGTGAGCGGCGAGGACGTGAGCGGCTACAACGAGCGCAAGCGTGCCGAGGTGCGAAAGAACACCATCGGCTTCGTGTTCCAGAGCTTCAACCTGATCGATGAACTGACCGTCGCCGAGAATATCGAGCTCCCGTTGATCTACACGGGGCTGGGCAAGAGCGAGCGCAAGCAACGCACCGAAGAGGCCATGCGACGCATGAACATCGAGCACCGCGCGAAGCATTTTCCACAACAGCTCAGCGGCGGCCAGCAACAGCGTGTGGCCATTGCGCGCGCGGTAGTGAACAACCCGAAGCTCATCCTCGCGGATGAACCGACAGGAAACTTGGACAGTGCCATGGGCGAAGAGGTGATGAACCTTATGACAGAGTTGAACAAAGCCGGCACCACGATCATCATCGTAACGCACAGCCTGCGCGATGCGGGTTACGCGCAGCGCACGATCAAGCTGCTGGACGGGAAGGTGGTGTCGGGGGATGTTCCTGCGAGCGCGTTGCTCTGATCCCGCGATCACATGTTCCGGAATTACCTCCTCATCGCCTGGCGCACCCTCAAGCGCGACAAGCTCTTCGCGGCGCTCAATATCATCGGCCTCGCCATCGGCGTGGTGGCCTGCATGCTCATCTACATCTACGTGCAGGATGAGCTGAGCTTCGATGCGCACCACAAGAAGGCCGACCGCATCTTCCGCGTCCAAGCGCATTATCAGTTCGGCGATACCCAGGACGATTTCGGGATCACGCCCTTCCCGATCATAGAGGCGCTGCTGAATGAGTACCCCGACATCGAGAGCGGGCGTTTCGCTCTTCCAGCTCGGTCAGACCACATTGGAGTACGAAGGCAAACCCTACCTCGCGGAGGATGGCTACAACGCCGACACCAGTTTCTTCCGCGCCTTCGATTTCACTTTCGTCAAAGGCGATATCACTGCGCTCGATGAGCCGGACAACATCGTGATCATGCACGAGATGGCCACGCGCATGTTCGGCGCGGAGGATCCCATCGGCAAACTCGTAACGCGCAACGGTCGCACACTGAAGGTGGCTGGCGTCATCGACGAGAAAGCGGAGAACACGCACATCCCCATGGGTGTCTTCATGAGCCGCTTGGGCATGCCACCGCAGGCGAAGGAGCAGCTTGCCAGAGCTGGGGCAACAACAGCTGCTTCAACTACCTCGTGCTGGCACCCGGCGTTGATGCGCTGATGATTTCCAAGGCAAGATGGATGCGTTCGTCACGAAATACATCATACCCGCATGGGGCGGTGAGCAGTTCCACGGCGACATCCGCTTCAACCTGGAGCCTCTGCGCGAAGTGCACTTCAACAACGACCTTATCTACGACACCCCAAAGAAGGGCAACAAGGCCTACGTCACGCTCTTCGCCATCGTGGCGGTGCTCATCCTCGCCATCGCCTGCATCAACTACATCAACATGAGCACGGCCGATGCCACGCGCCGCGCCAAGGAGGTGGCATTGCGGAAAGTGAGCGGCGCGCAACGCGGACAGCTCGTCGCGCAGTTCATCGGCGGCAGCGTCATGATCGCCGTCATCGGCATACTCGTCGCATTGGGCCTTCTGTGGTTCTGCTTGCCCGCATTCAACACCATCACGGAGAAAGAGATCGGCATGGGCTACCTCTTGCAGGGCAGCTTCTTCGCCGTGGTGCTGCTCATCGTGCTGCCATTGGCGTGGTGGCCGGCAGCTATCCGGCCTTCTTCCTCTCGCGCTTCGCCCACAACTGCTGCTGAAGGAAGGTGTGGCCAGGCGGCAGGGAAGGCAGCGTGTCCGCAAGGTGCTCATGGGCGCGCAGTTCGCCATCGCGCTCTTCATGGTAGTGGGCACGCTGGCCGTGTTCGCGCAATTGCATTGGCTGCGCACCAGCGACCTGGGCTTCCGCAAGGAGAACCTGCTGAGCATCACCATGCCGCTGCCGCAGGGACCGATACGCTCGCCTGGGATGCACTACGCCCTGTGAAGGAGGAACTGATGCGCGAGAGCTTTGTCAGGCGCGGCTCCTTCACGCAAAGCCTGCCGGGGCAGAGCGGCGGACGTTGGGTGCTGCAAGTGAACACGCCCGAGGGCCGGATCGACAAGCCCATGCCCACCCTGAACGTGGATGCCGATTTCCCAGCGCTGCTCGGCATCGAGCTCGCTGCTGGCCGCTATTTCGACAACGCGATCCCCAGCGACCGGCACAGACGCCGTGGTGGTGAACGAGAGCGCCGTGAAGGCCTTCGGTTGGAAGGATCCGCTGGCAGAGAAGATCTACATCCCCGGCGATGCGCAAGCGACTGCCCGAGCAGCAGCTCACCGTCATCGGCGTCCTCAAGGACTTCCACTACGCCAGCTTGCACACCTCATCGAGCCGCTCGTGCATCTTCCAGAGCAGCCAGCGCTATGGCGCGCAGAACCTGGTGCTGCGCCTCCCTGGCGATGTGGGCAGCAGCTCGCCACTTTGCAAGCGAATGGAGACCCTTCCCCCAACGACGATTGGGAGGCCACCTTCCTCACCGATAGCATCGCGCAGCTCTACCAGGCCGAGGACAAGTTGTTCCGTGTCTTCACCGCATTCGCCGTGCTCACCATCCTGCTCACCATCATGGGCCTCTACGGTCTGGCCTACTTCACCGCCAAGCAACGCAGCGCGAGATCGGCATTCGCCGCGTCATGGGCGCTCCACTATTCGATATCGTGAGGCGGCGCATGAACCGGAGTTCGTCGTGCTGCTCGGCCTCGCTCTTGGTCGCCTTCCCTCTGGCCTTCTATGCCATCGGCCGCTGGCTGGAAACCTTCGCGTACCACACCGACATCCGCCGATGCTGCATGCCGCAGCGTTACTCATCACTCTTGCTCGTCACGAAGTGCTCACGGTCCGCAGTGCAGGCGTACCGGGCGGCGGTTGCCGATGGGACGTGAAGGCCTTGCCGGTACGAATAGGTCAGTACAAGATGATGGGGGACGCGACCACATCCTGCCTTGCGCTACTCGTCAACAGCAAGTAGCGTCCGGGCTACAGGCTCGACAGGTCACAGCTCACTTGGTCTGTTGGTGTGGAACTCATCTGGAACACCAATCGGCCTGTGGGATCGAGCACCTCGATGCGAATGACGCTGGAACCGCGAATGACGATCACACCATCTGATGGCTGCGGATACACGGAGACCGTGCGTTCATCGCTTTCGTTGCGGACACCGGTGCTCGTGCAATCCAAGCTGTGCTGAAGGAAGAAGTCCCACATGAGGTCGTTGGCGCTAACGGTCTGCGAAGGCGGATCGCCGATACCGGTGCCCGTGCCGCCGTGCCAGCTATGGCCGCCATCCTGCGTGTTATGGCGATCACCTCCGCACCGCAATCGCAATCGTGCCAGCGGATCACGGTCATGGCGGCATCATGCTGCACGGTGTCGTTCAGCACGGTGCAGTTGGCATGTACTGCGAACGCATTGAGCACACTGTCCTGCGGCGAGTTGTAGTGGTTGCTGATGCCATCGCCTATGCCGCCTTGCCAGGGCACGCTGGTATCGAGGAACGAGTGGAAGCTGATCACGGGCACGGGCCGCACCGGTTGGCAGCTCTCGATGGTCATGCTGGCGCTCACGGGTGCGATGGCCGCGATACGGTCGCTCAACTCGCAGGCAAGTCGGTAGCTCATGAATCCGCCATTGCTCATGCCGGTGGCATAGATGCGCAGCGTATCGATGTTATGCGTGGCGATGATCTGATCGAGCAGCGCGGAGATGTAGCCCACATCATTGATGTTCTGGTTCATCGCATAACCGCAGCAGCCGCCCGCGTTCCAGGTGCGGATGTTGATTGGGCTGGGATAACCGTCGGGATACACGAGGATGAAGCCTTCGGACTCGCCCTTGGGCGTGAGCTGCGATTGGTTCTCGAGCTGTGTGCCGCTGCCGAAGCCGCCGTGCATGGCGATCACGAGCGGCATGGGCGTGCTGCCGTTGTAGCTGGACGGCAGCCGCAGGGTATAGGTGCGCTCGAGGCCATCGACGGTGATGGTGCCGGGCTGGGCAAAGGCGCAGAGGTTCATCAGGATGAGAAGTAGGGAGGCGGGTCGAAGCATGGGCGTGGAGTAGCGGGTGAGATGCCGTTGCACCACAAAGGTTGAAAGAAGCACGGCTCAACCTTTCATCACCAAGGCAACGCCAGCGCACGAAAGCCATTGTCAAGAAGCGGGGTCGAGGCACCTTTTCGATCAGAAAATCAGACAATGAGATGATTCAGCGGGCGAAGGCATTCCTTTCTCTGATCATCTGATCCTCTCATCATTTGATCGACCGCCATGCTCAAGAACCTCCTCCTCACCGGCTTCCGCAACCTCTGGAAGCAGAAGCTCTACACGCTGATCAATCTGCTGGGTCTGGCCACGGGGCTTGCGTGTTTCGTGCTGATAGGGCTGTACGTGCAGCACCAGCGCAGCTTCGATCGTTTCGTGCCCGACGTGGACCGCGTGTACCGTGTGGTGGGCGAGATCGAGATGGAAGGACAGGGGGAGCACAGCAGCAGCATGGTCTTCGGTCTCGGACCAACGCTCTATAGCGACCATCCCGAGTTGATCGAGCGATACTGCCGCTGGTTCGACTTCCAGGATCCGCAGCACACGCTGAAAGTCGGCGACAGCTTGAGCACCGACAAGATGTTCACCGAGAGTGGCCTCTACTTGGTGGACAGTACGGTCTTCGACCTATTCAACTACCCGCTGCTGGTGGGCGATCCGAAGACGGCACTCAGCAAACCCGGCAGCATCGTGCTCTCGCAGGAACTGGCGAAGAAGTACTTCGGCGACAAGGACCCCATGGGCCAGATGATGAAGTGGGACAACGCGATGGACGTGCAGGTGACGGGCATCCTCGGCGAGATCCCGCGCAACTCGCACATCCAGTTCACGGGACTGGTCTCGTTCTACACCATCACGCAGTTCTGGCAGAAGATCGAGAAGAACAACTGGGTCTGGAATCCCTGCTGGACCTACGTGCGGTTGAAAGAAGGCATCTCGCAAGCTGAGGTGAACAGGGTCTTCCCCGACTTCATCCAGAAGTACTACCCGGACTTCCTCAAGAACCAGATCGGGCACGAGTTGCAACCGCTGGCCGACATCCACCTCACCAGTAAGCTCGATTTCGAGATGCGGCAGAACGGCGATGCGGGCAGCGTGAACATCCTCTGGGCGATCGGTTTCTTCATCATCGTGCTGGCGGGTGTCAACTTCATGAACCTCGCCACGGCGCGCAGTGCTTACCGCGCGCGGGAAGTGGGCGTGCGCAAAGCGGCCGGTGCGGCACGTGGCCAATTGATCGCGCAATTCCTGCTGGAGAGCGTGCTGATGAGTTTGCTCGCGGCGCTGATCGCCCTCGCGCTCATCCACCTGCTGATGCCTGCCTTCAACCAGCTCGCCGGTGAAACGATGAAACTCCCGCAGCTGCTTGTGCCCTATGTGCTCGGCATCGCGGTGGTCGTTGGGCTGCTCAGCGGGATCTACCCGGCCTTCTTCCTCTCGTCGTTCCAACCCGCCACCGTGCTGAAGGGCAACAGCGGCGGCACCTCACGCGGTCAGGCGTTGCGGAAAGCGTTGGTGGTGGTGCAGTTCGCCATCGCGCTGGTGCTCATCATCGGCACCGTCTTCGTAAAGCGCCAGCACGATCACCTCCAGAGCGTGGACCTCGGCTTCAACAAGGAGCAAGTGATCCTGATCCCCGTGCGCGCGCCGATGAGCGATGTGTACCTGGCCGTGTTCCCCGAGCTGAAGAAGATCAGCGGCGTGAAAGCCGTGAGCTGGGCCAACGACATCATCGGCAAGAAGCACAACACGCACGAATTCAACTGGGGCACCATGGAGCAGGGCAAGTGGACCTACCTACCGTGCCTCTACGTGAACCCCGAATTCCAGCAGGCCATGGACATCGAGTTGCTTGCCGGTCGCTGGTTCTCGCGCGACTTCCCCGGCGATGATTCGCTCAGTGTGATCGTCAACGAAACGTTCGCACGCCAAACGCACCCCGACGACCCCACCAAAGCCATCGGCGATCGCATGGACACGCCGCATGGCGAAGAGCGCATCATCGCCGTCACCAAGGACTTTGCGTTCGACCCGCTTTTCAAGGCCGTGCAACCCTTCGTGTTTGACATGACCACCGACATCGGGCAATGGCTGCGCTACATCTACATCCGCACCGAGGGCGGCGACCCCACGCCGGTGATCGAGGCCGCACGCAAGGAGTGGAACAGCCGCACGACGCAATTCCCCTTCGAGTACCAGTTCCTCAATGATCAACTGAACATGCAGTACGAAGCGCAGGGCCGCCTGGCGAAACTCGTCGGCATCTTCTCGTTGCTCGCGGTCTTCATCGCCTGCCTCGGCCTCTTCGCCCTCGCCTCCTGGACCGCCGAGAAACGCACGCGCGAGATCGGTATCCGCAAAGTGATGGGCGCCGACACCATGCGCATCACCTGGGTGGTCACGCGCGACTTCCTCTTCCTCGTGCTCATCGGTGCGCTGGTAGCAGTACCGCTCGCGTGGTTCGGCGTGGGCCGCTGGCTGGAGAACTTCGCCTTCCGCACGCACATCGAGCCGCTGGTGTTCATCGGCGCGGGACTGGTTGTGCTGCTCATCGCGACGTTCACGGTGAGCTTCCGGGCGATACGGGCGGCGCAAACCGATCCTGTGCGGGCATTGCGGCATGAGTGAGTTTGATCGCCACAGGTGAAGAACAGCATGCGCGTGGCGCCCCAGAGTGAAGCGGACTATTTTTCAATTGAAGTGCGCCTCACTTCGACGCACGCACGAACACCGGCGCCTGTTCCGTAAGTGTATCCGTGGTGAGCCGCTTAGCCTCCTTCGTGCGCATGTCCATCAGGAAGATGTCGAAGGCCGGGCGTTCCTGTTCGTTCACCACCGGCGTGCCGCTGTACACGAGCCAGTTGCCATCGGGGCTCCAGGTGTGCCAGTCCTCGTCAAAGCCGTCAGGTGTGAGTTGCTGCTCGTCGGTGCCATCGGGCTTGATGCTGAAGATGCTGAGGTTGCCCTTGCGCTTGGAGCAAAAGCTGATGTGGCCGTTCGTCATCCACTGTGGCGGACCGGCGTGGTAGGCCCACCACTCGGCGGTGGTGTCGTTCGCGCGGTAGTGCGTCAATTGCCGTAGTCCCGTGCCGTCGGTGTTGATGACGTAGAGTTCATCGCGGTAACCCTGATCCTGTTTGAACTTGGCGTGGGCACCTCGGAAGGCGATCTGCTTTCCATCTTGTGAGAAACACGGATCGTTCGCGTAGGCCATGCCATGGTAGAGCGTGTCCAGGATTGCGCCGCCCGCGCTGATGCGGAAGAAGGCCGTGTCCTTGATGCCCTTGGGGTCCACGATGAACTCCGCGCCGTTGAAGCGCGAGCCCATCCAACTGTCCTGCATGCGGTGGTCGCTGATGCGGCGGACGTTGTTGCCGTCGGCGTCCATCTCGTAAAGGAAATAGCACCGGTGACAGGTATCGCGGTCGCTGAGAAAGAGGAGCCGATCACCGTAGGCCGCGTACACCCAGTCCACGCCGGGCGTGTTGGTGATGTTCTTGCGGTTACTGCCATCGAGGTCCATCGCGAAGACCTCGTAGTTGTCCTCCGGCGAATTCGTGAACACGTTGAAGGCGATGCGGAGGTCGGATGGTGCCTTCGCTTCCTCGACCTGGGCTGGGTGCTCGCCGCAGGCGACCAGCGCAAGTGACGCGAGTAGGATCGTGTTCTTCATCGCCATGCTCCGATGATAAGTCCCTTCAGCGTGAAGGCCACGAGCATGTAGCCTGCGTTGATGAGCATGTAACCCCATTTGCGCTGTTCGAAGAGCCCAACGATCATGAAGGCCAGGGCGGCCCACACGCCGGTGAGCAGTCCGTAGAGCGCGCCTTGTGAAGCGTTCATGTCCGGCGAGCTGAGGAAGAAGGCGAGGTTGTAGCTGATGATGAGCGCGAACAGGCAGGTGAGGCCGTAGGTCTTCGCAGGGTTGAGCGCCTTCTTGATGCCCTCATCGGTGAAGCCGTTGGCATCGCGCCAAGGCTTGTAGAAAAGCAGCGGTGAATACCAGAGCGCGCCGACGAGCAGATTGGTCAACGCGGCCACGATGATGGCGAGGTGGTTCAGTTGGACGTCCATGGTGAAGTTGTATGGCGCGAAGGAACCGATCGTCCTGCGCTCCGGCTTGGAAATAATTCACCTGCCGTCCACCGGCAGCCAGTTCAGGAATGGCCCCTTCACCTGCATGTAGCGCGTGGGCGAGTGACCGGTCATCTCCTGGAATTGGTTCACCATGTGCGACTGGTCGTAATAGCCGTGTTCCAAGGCGAGCTGGGTCCAATCCGGATCGTGCTCGCGCTCCAAGCGACGGAGCAACGATTGGAAGCGTACCAGGCTCGCGTAGCGTTTGGGGCCGAGTCCGCAGTGGCGTTGGAAAAGATCGTTCAGATGCTTCTGTGAGCAACCGAGCTCGTCGCTCAACACGCCCACGGTTCCGATGCCACCACGTCGATGCAGCGCTTGCAGAGCGATGCCCACCCGACGCTCCACTGCGCTCATCGGGAAGAGCGGCGCAAGGATGTCCTCTGCTTCATCCAACATGGCTTGCGCGCCGCGCTGCTCCAGGCTCTCGCCCAGTCGGTCGCGCACGGTGGCGAAACAGCTCGCCCAGCAATAAGTCGAGATCACTACGGTGTCATTCAACTCGTGCGCCGGCATGCCGATGAACGAGGGTAAAGTCCCAGGTCGAAGACGAAGCACCAGCATAGGTGCCCCGCTGCCCACGCCGATCACGATCCGTGAAGCGCGCATGCCACTCACCCAGCCGCGCTTGTGCATGTCGAAGCGTTCGCCGCGCTCATCGTGCCAGCGTTGTTTTGGCGTATCGCTCAGGTCGATCACCACCTCGCAGCCGCCATCGGGCACGAAGACCTCGCGTGCATGTACCGGACGGTAGCCTTGATGGAAAGTGGTGTGCTCCACCGCATGGGCGATCGGCCCCGAAGGTTTGCGGAAGAGCAGGAGCATGCGGAAAGGTAGTACGCTCCAGATGAGGCGAACGGGATGTGCAGCTAGCGCGACCCTTTCATTTCTCGCTCCAGTTCCGCCACGATCCCCTTCGCATTCTGGTTCTGCGGGTTCATCGCCAAGGTGCGCTTGTAGTATTCCAGCGCCTGCTTCTTGTCGCCGAGCTTCAGGCACGCCTCCGCATAGCTGTCGTACACGTTGGCACTCTCTGGATAGAGCTGCATGTTGATGAAGAAGAGGTCCCGTGCCTGTTCGGTCAAGTGCGCGCTAAGGAGCGTGTACCCGAAACTATTCAGCGCTTCTTCGTTAACTGCTCCGTCGTTCGGGTCGGCGGCCTTCAGGTCGGCGTAGCCTCTCAATGCGGCATCGCGATCGCCGCGTTGCACATACTCGAACGGAATGCGCTCATCGTCCTTCATGCGCGACAGCTTAGAGAGCACTTCACCGGACTTCGTATCGCTCACTTGCAGGGTCATTGCACCAGTGGCGTCCTTCAAGAAGCGACGGCTGCGTTCATCCGTGCGACCTGCGAACTCACCGTCGCCGATGTGGACGAGTTCCGTGGGCGGTTCACGCAGCGGCTCGCGGTAGAGCTTGCCGTTGCGCAGGGCGATCGTGACCATGTTATCACTACCTATCCTGTAGCGTCCTGTGAACGCTCTCAGCGCAGTGCTATCCATCGGCATTTCCTTGTGCTGTGGAACGAATTCCGACCAGTCATAGGCGCGCGCGATGGAACGGATGACCTCGAACATGAACGCGGGTTGGTTGGCATTGATGAGGACTACGGCTCCATTGCCGTTCTTGACGCTTCCGTAGATCTGGCCGCAGAATCCCTCGTTCCAACCGCCGTGCTCGAAGTAGCGCTCGCTGCCTTTGTTGTCGAGCATCAGGCCCACAGCCGTGTTCGGGTCTAGAAAAGGCTCCACCATCTGCGTGGACGTCGTACGGCTTAGCACCTTGCCGCTGTCGGTGGCGATGGTCTTCTGCATGTCGATCACGAAGCGCGCGAGGTCGGTAGCAGTGGTCCACAATCCGTCCGGCGAGATCTCCGGATAGATATGCCACTTGCCGACCGTCATTGAACCGTCGGGTACATAGCCGCTGGCAGCGCTGTGCTCCATGGCTTTGGGCATGGGCTGCTCGTATGTGCTGCGCGACATTCCGAGCGGCTTCAGCACTAGGTCGTGCATGTGTTGCGGAATGGTGCCTCCATTCTTGTCGAGAATCACTTGCGAAGCCACGCAATAGCCACCGCCGGAATAGCGCCAAGCTGTGCCCGGTATCTGATCACCACCACCGGCGGTGAGTTCGCAAGGTGCTTCGCCTTTGAGGATGCTCAACAGCGTGGGCAAGGGTTCGCCATGACGATAGCCTTGGAAGCCATGCACCGTTGTGCCGGCCACGTGACCGAGCAATCGCTTCAGTGTGACCTTCTCTTTTGCAGTGAACGCGTTCTCCGGGATCTTCCAAGAAGTAAGCATGCTGTTCACGTCCTCATCGATGTTCAGCGTGCCTTGCTCAGCAAGCTTCAGCACGGCCACGGCGAACACCGGCTTGCTGATGGATGCCGCTTGGAACAAGGTGCTGTCCGTTACTGGCTGCATCGTCGTGCTGTCCATCACGCCGTAACTCTTGGTCCAAGCGATTTTGTAGTCGTCAATCACGGCGATGCTCATACCAGGCACGCCATAGTGCTTCATGCGCTCTTCGATGGTCCATGTGCTATCGCCTTCGATGAAGACGGGGTTGCAGAGACCGGTCTCTACATGGCGGCGGAGGAATTCATTCGGGTCGTCCGTGCGAGTTGGGGTTTGGCACGCTGCGAAAAGGATGGCTACGAACAGAGGGGCAACGTATCTCATGCGATGAAGATGTTCGACGGCGAAGGTGGTTCGATCGGTCCAGTTCGTCTGGCCGGTGTGAGCAGTGGTTCAGGTCTTCAAGTCGAATGCTGCCTGCGCTCGCGACTTCCCGTTCACCATCACCTCCACCAAATGCTCCCCAGCATGGTGCTTCCGCGTGCTGAAGTCCACCAAGCGTTGGCGTTTGCTGATGCGCGCTGAAGCCTTTGCAGGAAGTTCGATCTCCTTCAACTTGAACACCTTCTTCGATGTGCTGCTATTCGCTTTGCGGTAATGGATGGCGTAGTCGATCACGAGTTGTTGACTGCGCGCGGCCTCGGAAACCACATTGAACGTGATCTCCAAGGTGTCGCCGAGTTTCAGGCGCTTGGGTGATAGCTGAAGATCGTCTACGCGCACTTTCACCTTGCTGTCGAATGCGAAGAGCGCTAGCGCATCCACGTTGCCGGCCTTGATCAGCGTGCGGCTGGCGTGCTTGGCTATCCAAGCCGTGTGCGGATGCTTCTTATCCCATGAACGCAGCAGGTCCACCATGTACTTCGGATGGTCTTTGCTGAAATCATTCAGGTGATTGGCCACAGACTTGCGCACATAGAGCGAATCGTCGGCGCGCAAGCACTCGAGGATCGGCGTGGTCAGCTTCGGATCCTTCAGCACCGCCTCCAAACGGAACGACCATGGCAGGCGTGGGCGGCTTCCTTCCGAGGCCAAACGGCGGACGTGCTCGTTCTCATCTTCAGCCCAGTTGCGCATCACCTTCAATGTGCCCTTCGCATCGCGGCGGAAGAACTCGCGCACGGCGAACTCCGACGAGCCGAACGTGGTGAAGTACTTCAATGCCTCGAGCGAGAAATCAGGGTCATCTAAACCATGCACGCCCACGAAATCGGGGTAGAGCAATGCGGTGTAGCCCTTGGGCATGCGCGGCGCTATTGCCTTCAATACATGAACCGCCTTTCGGTAATCCGATGGCAGATGGCCGCGAATGGTGATGGCTGCATGTCGCATCCGTGCATTCAACTCGCGCACATCGTTGCCATGTTGCACCTCTCGGAGAAATGCTGCGCGCTTTACTTGTGGGTACACAGCATACGTCTCCTTCGCCAAGCGCTCGAAGTACGCCCGGTTGAACATCTCTTTCAATGGTTCGGCCATGACGTTGCGGCGGCAGTGGGTGAAATATTAAGGGCGAAGTTGGTTGCAGGCGGGCGAATGGGATGCTGTGATGAACGGTGCTTGTTCGGAAACGGCCGCTTCTGGTGCTGATGCCACCGGCAGCCAAGCTGGCAGCCGGTTGTTGAGCTTCATTAACAGAATCGCCATGAAACCAAATGGGGGTGTCAGCGTTCTCTCAATGGCACGGTACCTGCCGCGCCGCGCACGCCATGAATACCCAAGACCCCGAAACGAATGTCCTGCGCACCCTCTTGGTCGATGCTCCGGCAGCGGCTGTTTGGAAAGCGCTTATCGATCCCAGTCTGGCACGCCTATACATGGGCGCGACTCCGTGCTGCGATCTGCAACGCGGCAAGCCCATTCAGTGGTATATGCGTGAAGAGAGTGGCGATCGAACACTGGTCGCAAAAGGCACTTTGATGGCCTTGCAGCCCGAATCGCGCCTGCGCTACACCTACTACACCATCGCGAGCAAGCTGCCCGACGAGCCCGCCAGCCACACCACGGTCGATTTCCATCTGATTCCGGAAACGGAGGACCGCACCCGAGTTGAATTCTACCAAGGTGATTTCGCAGGCTTGCCCGATGCGGAGCGCCGTGCACGCGAGGCCGGCCGCATCTGGGTGGAGCACTTGGTGGGCTTGAAGCGCGTGGCTGAAGAGACCTGGGAGGCTAAAGCCGCCTGACCTCCTCTTCGGCATTCAGTCGGGCACAAGCCTGTTGTTCAGCAACGCATCGGCGTGGCGCTGCATGTAGGCTTTGAGCTGCATTTTCATCGTGGCAGTCGTCTGCTTCTCGATGTGTGATAGGTCGTTTGCGAACAGCGTGTCGGTCTTGTAGGCATGAAGGCCCTTCGTGCGTTCGCCATCGAATAGCAGCATACGGTCGCCCTCGATAAGGTTGAACAAGCCACCGAGATGGATGATGGCTCTGCCAGGTCTGTCGTCGCTGAACACGCTGCGTCCGAACGCACCAATTCGACCTTGGTAGCCGACCAGGTCCAGCACGCTTGGCATGATGTCGAGCTGCTGCGCCACAGTGGTGTCATTGCCGCTGAGCGACCCATCTGGCGTGAAGAAGATGATCGGAATGGCGAAACGTCCCGCAGGGTTCATGTACCACGCGGGATGGTCGTTGTATTTGAAGGTGTGATCGGCAGTGATCACGAACACGGTGTTCTTGTACCAAGGCTCCCGCGAGGCTGTCTCGAAGAACCGGCGGATCGCAAAGTCGGCGTAACCGATGCTCTCGTGGATGGATTGATCGCCAAGTGGGAATCGGCCCTTGTAGCGCGGCGGTATCGGGAAGGGGTCGTGTGTGGTGAGCGTGAACACCGCTGCGCAGAAGGGTTGCGGCATGGCCGACATGCGCCCCGATGCAAATTGCAGGAACTCCTCGTCATAGATTCCCCAATGGCCATCGTAGTAGCGATCGTCGCCGAACTCATCCTTGCCGTAATAAGTGTCGAAACCGCATGCCTTGCTGAATGAGTCGAACTTGAATTCGCCATTCAGGCCGCCGTGCATGTATGCGGTGGTGTAACCGAGCTGCTTCAGCCGCGTGCCCATCCCTTCCACCCGGTTCTCCGCGTAAGGCGTGTTCATGAAGGCTTCATCCGTGAATGAGGGTATGCCCGCTAGTACGGCGCAATTCCCTTTCGGACTTCCCTCGGAGTTTGCGAAGGCATTGCTGAATACGAGCGAATGCGCGCACAGCGAATCGAGGAATGGCATGTACGCGGTTTCGCCGCTGATCGCTGAGATGTATTCGCGGCCCATGCTCTCCACCATGATCACCACCACATTCTTAGGGCTATCGGTGGAATCGCGCCTGAGCGTGTAAGCCAGCGGCGCTAGGCGTTCCATCTCTTCCGTGGTCATGTAGTTGCGCACGGGCATGGGGGCTGGCTCAGCGAGTACCGAAGGTGAAAGCCGAGTTGGTTACCAGAGGTGCGAATGCGACGTCCACATGATCGGCGGCGTGGGCCGGCGATAGGCCTTGGTATTGCCATCCTCCGCGTCCTACGAAGAAGAGCGCGCCCAAGGCGGGCAACCCGATGGCGAGCCGCTTCAGCAAGCCGCCTTCGGCCGCAGCCGATGGAGCCGGCACCCTGCGCCATGCCATCACCAGCGCGATGATCGAGAGGATGAAGGCGACCGTGGCCCACCAATAGCGCAGCATCGACACCGGCAGCTCGCGCAAGCCGGCATCGGCCATGCCCAGGATGTCGCGCGTGATGCGCTTGCCCGTGAAGCCATAGAACGGCAGATCAACGGAGCAGAGGAAGAGCACGGCGGTGTTCGTGACCACGAAAAGGGTGAACAGCAAGCGATTGTGCCAGCGTGCGTGGCGCCATGGCAGCGGAAGCAGGCTGAGCAGTATCAACGGGGCATTCGCAATCACGATGGTCATGGCATCGAAGCGCATGCCTTGCACGAATACCGAAAGTGCTTCACCGATAGGTAGGGCTGGGAACGATGCGCGATGCACCAGCAGGAACATCACCCGTACCAGCGTGAGCAGCACCAGCACCACCCCAAGCCGCAGGATCAATGAGCGCAGATGTGTCATTCGCTAGGCTGCTGAGAAGGCAATGATACAGAGCCGGTGAGGAGGGTCGATCAAAGTGAGGTGTGCGATGGAAGCGATGAACGCCAACCAATGTGCGCGACTCATGATTTGCATCGTGCGCCTTGCGGGTTCACGCGTGCCGCCAAGGAAAGCGGGATTAACCGGCGCTCGCGATGCTGATGGCCTCTTCGTAGGCGGCCAAATATCCGCGCATGGCATTCTCCCAGCTGAAAAGCGCCGCGCGCTCTTTGGCGCGTCGCGCACCCTCGGAGCCCAACGACTTCCAAGCTGCAAGCCCCTCCTGAATGCGATTCGCCATGTGCGCTGCGTCGAGACTGTCGAAGTAGAACGCAACGTCGCCGCCGATCTCGGGCAAGCTGGTTGCGCGACTGGCGAAGACGGGTTTGCCCAAGGCGAATGCCTCAATGATCGGCAGCCCGAATCCCTCAGCCTGCGAAGGGAAAAGAAGCGCGTCGCACTGCGCATAAAGCGTGTTGCGCGTGGCATCGTCAACAGGACCCAGAATCCGCACGCGCTCGCGCCAAGGTGAAGATGCCGCATCGCGCCTGACGCGGTCTCCATATGCGGTGCGGTCGTTGCCCGCGATCACGAGCTCATGGTCTGGGAAATGCGCGAGCAGCGGGATCAACTTGTGAATGGCTTTCTTCTCCTTCAGCACGCCGACGGAGAGGAAGTAGGGTTTTCCGGCTATGCCCTTCGGCAATGCCGTGCCGCTGGCATCAGGCAATCGGACACCGTTGTGGATCACGCGCACCGTGTGGCCTTTCAGATCGGTATGCTGCTCCAGCTGCGCGCGCGTGAAATCCGAAATGGCCGTAATCACGGTTGAACGATCCAAGTCGCGCTGCAATTGACGCAAATAGCGATGTGCCTTCTTGCCTGATTTCTCTATCAGGAAGTTGAGGTCGTGAACAGTATAGACCCACGGCGTGCTCTTGCGCGGCCGATGCGATGGAAGTTGGTGGAGGGAATGCCACAGATCGAAGCGCGGCACTATGCTGAGCGGTGGACGCAGCGCGAATTGGTCCTTCAGCAAGGTTTGGCCTTGGAGCCAAGTCGGCTCTTCTCCTTTGGGAACCAAGAATCTATTGTGGCTCTCGGGAAGGCCATGCGCAATCAGCGTTTCCGCGAACTGCTGTGAGAATTGGCCAAGGCCGGAATACGGGTCCTTGGTGCGGTACAGGTCGATGAGCAGCTTGCGCATGAAACGGTTCGGCGAAGATGGGAAGCCGAACGGAGCGATCGTGACGCACCTTTGCGTCCCTTCAATCAAACCCACAGCGGGTCTCGGGCGGGCCCATGGCAACAGCCTGAAACCAGCAGAACAAAAACTCAATTCGAATATGGCACTCCATCGCAAAGCCACTGCCTCTTGGTCCGGAACCGGCAAGGAAGGCGCAGGCAGCATCAGCAGCACCAGCGGCGCCCTCAACGGCATCCCGCATTCGTTCACCACGCGCTTCGTGAGCGAGGACGGCAAGGCGGGCACAAACCCCGAAGAGCTCATCGCTGCCGCGCACGCCAGCTGCTTCACCATGAAAATGAGCTTCGTGCTCAACGCCGCAGGCTTCACAGCCGACAAGCTCGACTGCACCGCAACCGTCACCATGGACAAGGTGGGCGAAGGCATGGGCGTAACCGGCATCCACCTCGACTTGGTTGGAACCGTGCCTGGCATCGATGCGGCCGCATTCCAGGAGTGCGCCGAAAATGCCAAGGCGAACTGCCCCATCAGCCAATTGCTGAAGAGCGTGCCCATTACGCTTTCCGCCAAGTTGGCCTGATCACTCAGCGCGGCAGGGCCTCGATCCTCTTTAGGACCTCTTCGGCCTCAGCTCGTTTCAGGTCGCTGGCCTTTCGGTTGCTGGTGCTCAAGCGGAACGATTCCTCGAGCAGCTTCTTGTAGACCTTCTCCAATCGCTCGCGCTCGGAGGGTTTCTTGAACAGGTTGAACATGGCGTGAGGTAACGCTTACGCCGTGGCTTGGTTCGGGTGCACGGTTGGGGTTCCCTCATGCATGTCATTAACAGGGCTTAGCGGAACAGTGTGACAATCGACCGTTGGCGGCTTGCTTGCTGCTGGTAAATTCGCCGCCAATGCAACCAGCAACCTTCGCGAAGACCGCCCCGGTCTTCTTCCAGCGCCTCCGGGAAGTCACCGAGGCTTATTTCAAGGAGAACAACCTGCGCAAGACCGGCGACCTGCGCCTCTACACCAAGACAGCGGTGCTTGGCGCCGCACTGGTCGGGCTCTACGTGGTGCTGGTCTTCTTCACCCCGGCATCGGCTTGGCTCGCACTGGGCCTTTGCGCGCTCATGGGCCTGGTGGTGGCGAGCATCGGCTTTAACGTGATGCACGATGGCGCGCATGGCAGCTACAGCCGCCGCAAGTGGGTGAACGAGACCATGGCGCACAGCCTCAACTTCCTCGGCGGCAACGTGTATCTGTGGAAGCTGAAGCACAACGAGAACCACCACACCTTCACCAATGTGGAGGGCATGGACGACGACATCGACATCAAGCCTTTCATCCGCGTGCATGCCGGGCAGAAGCGTTATTGGTTCCACCGTTTCCAGCACATCTACAGCCTGGTGCTCTACGGCACCACCTACCTGTTCTGGATCTTCTACAACGACCTGCGCAAGTACTTCAGCGGCAAGATCGCCGACCACACTCCCGTTGCGCCCGATGAGCCGTAACGAGCACATCCTCTTTTGGGGCTCGAAGGTGTTCTACATCGGGCTCTTCATCGTGCTGCCCATGATCATGGTGGGCGTGCTGCCCGTGCTGGCGGGCTATGGCGTCATGGTCTTTGTGGCTGGCGTGGTCATCAGCGTGGTGTTCCAATTGGCGCACGTGGTAGAGCCTGCTGAGTTCGTTCACCCCGCCACCGATGGCAGCACCATCGAAGCGGAATGGGCCGTGCATCAGGTGGAGACCACGGTCAACTTCGCTACGCGGAACAAGCTCTGGAACTGGCTCTTCGGCGGCCTCAACTTCCAGATCGAGCACCACCTCTTCCCGCGCATCAGCCATGTGCATTACCCCGAGCTCAGCAAACGCTTGAAGCAGGTTTGCGCCGAGTTCGATGTGGCCTATCGCGAGTTCCCCACCATGCGCAGCGCCCTGCTGAGCCATCTGCGGCACCTGCGTCAAGTGGGCATGGCCTAAGCGCCTTTCGGAATCTCTTCAAG
Organism: Flavobacteriales bacterium; assembly: GCA_016713865.1. GTDB lineage: Bacteria > Bacteroidota > Bacteroidia > Flavobacteriales_F > PHOS-HE28 > PHOS-HE28. The sequence continues at coordinate 74,774 of JADJOG010000002.1, forward strand.
CTCGCTCTCCGGTTTTCCCGATGCTTTGGGAAGCTGTGGCGCTTCGCTGGTCATGCGTCGGAGGGAGAGATTCAAGTATGCGACGATCCTCCTGTGCAGGTAGCAAAGCGATTATGATACTTCGGCTCCGCCTGAATGGAATTCGCCTCAGAGCCCAGCGCTCAAGAAAGCTCACCTAGTCTCGAAGACCAGATCACTCAACTACCACCGGCAGGTCCTTCGGGTGCTTCACTTCGTAGCTGAAGCCAAGCTTCTTGGTAGCCTTCGGTTCGATGCGCTGGTTCCAGGTCAGCAGGCCTTTCTGGTCATCGATAGCAGCGCCGCCCTTGTCCGTGAGCTTCACCTCGATCTCGCTCTGTGGGCTCAGCGGGTATTGGTCGCGCACCTCCAGGTCAACAGCGGTGCCTTTGGTGTTGCGTACGGTGAGGTCCCAGCCAACGGTGATGGTGCGTTTGCCGCCAACGATGGCCTTCTCGTTGGTGGTCTTGCGCTTCACACGCTCCACCACAACGCCTTTGTCTCGGCCTAAACTGATGTCGAGCGTGTCCTTGGGCTGATCGAGCTGTAAGTAGCTCTGGCCCACGAAGGTGCCCTCGAAGAACACGTTGGCTTCACCGGGCAGCAGATTGAGGTCTTCCCAGCCCGTGGTACGCGCGTAGAGGAAGGCGTCCTTGTCGAGCTTGGGTGTTGCGTAGTGCTTGTAGGTAGCGGCGATGCTCTGTGATTGAACGCCCACGGTGTGCGGCTTGCCATCGCTGGGAATGGTGAAGGGCGTGGCGATATTGTACTCGGTGGTGGTGGTGCGTGGGGTGATGGCACTGGCCCATTGGTAGCTGGCCGGTTCTTGTTCCTTCAGTTGCACGGCATCGTTCATGGCCACGGAAGGCGCAGGGGCGAACAAGCTCTCCGCATTCCGCGTGCGCGAACCGCGGATCGCTACTTCCTGTAATTGCCGCGGTTGGAACACGTACAGCATCCAGGGATTCAATGTCGGCATCACCCCGCCAAGTGTCGGGTTACCGCTGCTCAAGCTCAGGTCCACCTTGTTCCAGTCCTCGCCGGTGTTGTTCATCACCTGCGCCTTCATCAGCAGTTCGATCGGCTGGCCCACGCCTTTCGCGCGCAGATCGTACGCAGGCAGCCAGCCCGCGGCATTCACGAAGTAGGTGATGGTGAAGGTGGCGGGCACTTCAACAGTGCTGCTGATCTCCACGACCACTTCGCTGGTGGGACGCGGCGCTTGTGCTTGCATGCTGGCCAATTGCTGACGCAGCTTTTCGGCTTCAGCATGAATGGCCTGCTTTTTCTCCTCTTGCGTGAGCCAACCCACTTTCATGGCCTTCATGCGCTCGCGCACATAGTCGTTCACGGCCTGCAACTGCGCTGCCGTGAGTCCGTTCTGCTGGCCGCCCACGGCGCTGTTCTTCAGCAGGAGTTGCTCTTCGTTCACCCAAACCTGCTGCACGCCGTTCTCGATGTTGTAGTCGTGCTCGAGTTTCTTGATCTGCGCCTTCAGCTCCTCGATCTCCTTCTTCTTCGGGCTCTCGGTGAGGTAGTTGATCCGGTGGTTCACGCTGAGGATGCTGTAGCCGCCCTTGCCTGTGACCTGGATGCTCTGCGGGTCGAGTCCTTCGGCCAAGCCGGTGAAGACGATGGCGCTCGTTCCCGTGCCGATGGTGCTGCTCGCCGTGCGCGACACCTGCGCGCCGCTGAGGAAGACCTTCACTTCGGAGATCTTGCTGATGACTGGTTTCTCGCCCTCGGCGGCTATGAGGTTGCAGGCGATGAGCGAACTGAACAGGAAGGAAGTGTAACGCATGGCGTATGATTGAGCGGACGAAGGTATCCGGGTGATTCAAGGAACTGTACCCTCCATGCTGCGATTGGTTCACGGAAGGGTTCAGCGCAAGGCGTGGCCATGAACCCTTCGCCTACGCTACAACATGGAGGTGATGCGCCGCGTGCCCTGCCTTTACTCCAGCACGATCCGCGCACCCGTGAGTGATGCGCCGTCGCGGATGATCTGGATCAGATACATGCCGTTCGCAAGCGTGCCGCGCTCGATACGATGCTCGCGACCGCCAGCGGCACTCATCGTTCGTGCGGTTCTGCCGTGCATGTCCAAGAGGGTGATCAGGTCGCCTGGTTTGAGGGGCTCTGAACAGATGAGCCGCAGCTCCGTGACTGCCGGATTTGGTGCCGCCTGGATGCGCAAGGAAGAAGATTGACCTATCCCAAGGCTGATGACCGCGAAGGGCGCGCTCATTGCCACACAGCCATGCTCGCTTGTGACGCTCACCTCGTAATCACCTAGCGAGCTAACGAACAGCGTCGGATTATTGGAGTCAGGTATCGCTTGGCCATTCAGGAACCACTGGTGGTGGTCGCCGGGCGTTGCCTGCAGCACGCCGGTGCCGATCTCCTCCACAGCGGCTTCGAATAGCGCGCAATCGATCAAGGTCGTGGTGGTGATGTTCGTGATCACGGCTTCGGCGAAATCGAAATGGATGGCGGCGCTATTGAGGATCGCGCATCCGTGTGCTTGGCCCGGCGCGATGCCGATGCGGAACTTGATGAAGCCGTGGCTTGCTAGTTCATTCACATTGCTGTCAGGCAAAAGGATGTGATCGAACCGGAACACCGCCTCGCCATCAGGCTCAACCTGCGCTTGCGTGAGGGTGTGCGAGGTGGCCACTACGCGGAGACTGCTCCAATCCAAGGCATCACTCAATCTGTCGCGTATCACCACGTGCAGCGCGGTGTCCGTGCCCGTATTCTGGAATCGGATCGTGTATTCGAGTTCGTCCAGGTCGATGGCTACGGCGCCGTGAATCCCGTAGCCCGCTGGTTGAACGAGCTTGTCGTTGGGGTCGTATGCGCAGCCGAACGCTGTGGTGTAGGTGCTGTTCCAAGTGCCGGTGATATTACCGCATCGCTTACCGATTCCGCGATCACGTTGCTGGTGGGAGCCAGGAAGCCCGGTTGGCCTGAAGAGCGCGCAAGTGATCTGCCCGTTCTCGAAATAGTACAAGGGGGGCAAGGTCCAATACGCCGTATCCGCGATGATCGAATCTGCTGGGGGTGTGGCCCATTGAACCGTGGTGAGCGGATCGATCACCAAGCGCACGCGCATGGCCTCAACGCGGGTGCCTTCGTTCCGTGCATGGATCCAATGCAAGAATGGCTGGTTGCAGCTTACGGGTGAGCTCGTGAGCGACAGGGCGACAAGGCTCGTGTCCAAGATTGGCGCGAAGCCGAAGTCGTTATTCATGCTGATGGGTTCCATAGCAGTGAGTTGCACCGAATAGCTTTCATTGGGCGTGCTCAAGGCCCACAGGTTCGACGGCGTTGTCGCGGTCACCGTGTAGGCATCGGCATTGAGGTAGAAGAGGTAATCGCCGGAAGTGTTGCCCAACGCCTGCGAAACCACAGGTGTCGTATGCACTCTCACGAAGCTCGCAGAGGTATCGCCCGCACTGAATGACCCATCACCATCGAGGTCGAGCCAGGTACGCCCTCCGATGCGGAACGGGCTGCTGAAGAAGCTCTCGTACCAGCCGATGCGGTCCAGTTGCGTGTCGATGGTGATCACGTCCTGGTCGCCATCGCCATCCATATCGCCCGTGCGGATCGCATTCACGTGCGAAACGGGCGTGGGCAGCGGGATGCCGGGGGCGAAGGATCCGCTGCCATCATTCAGGTGCAAGCTGGGCAAGGCGATGGTCCCGCCCGGCGCGAAGAGCAAGTCCGGGTCGCCATCGCTATCGATGTCAACCACATGCATTTGCACGCCTATGCTGAAATCGGCGATCTCTCTTTCATCGCCGAAGACGCCATTGCCATCGTTCGGATACCAGATCGCACGGGGCAGCGTGTCCACAGGCGCGCCACCATCGAAAACGATCACGGGTTGCCGAACCAGAACGAGGTCCATGTCGCTGTCGCCATCAACATCCACGGCCCTCACTTCATAGGCTTGATTCACGTTGGTGGCGATGGTGGTTCGCCCGCCTAAGTTCCCAGCGCCATCGTTCGCGTACCAGAACAATTGGTCAGGGAGTGCCGTGCCCACGATGTCCGCGTCGCCATCGCCGTCCAGGTCGGCCGCATCCACGGCGAGGAAGCCAATGGCGCTCTCCACGGTTTGCGCTGGAGCGAAACTGCCAGCAGTGTTCGCGTACCAGGCAATCCGGCCCGGACCGGTCTGCGAGGCAGTCACCACATCGGGCCAGCCATCGCCGTTGATGTCATGTACGATGATATGCCGCAGTACCGTATCCGCATCGTTGATCAATTGCTGCGCGCTGAAGTTCCCGGCACCGTCGTTGGCGTACCAGCCCACCTCCCCGTGGTAGCTCGCAACCAGGATATCCGTGTCGCCATCACCATCCGCATCGCAGGGCACAAGTGGCAGAACGGTCGACTGCCCTTGCCCGATGAAGCGTAAGCCGCTCATGGTGCCATCGCCGGTATTGCTGAACCAATAAAGGCCGCCATCGGTCCATGAACCGGTCACCGGGTCCAGATCGCCATCACCATCCAGGTCAGCGAGCACCACGCCGGAAGGGCTATCAATGCTGTACAGCATGCGTTGCACGCTGCCGAAGGTGCCCGGATCGGTTTGCGGCGCCCAACCGACCTCGTTGTCGCTATCGCTGGTGTACACCACATCGCGCGAACCATCACCATCCATGTCGGCCACAGCCACACCGTTCGCGCCAGCAGCGTTGCTGATAACGACCACGGGTGCATCGAAGGTGCCATTGCCGGTATTCAGCAGGGCGATCACCTGCTGGTGCCAGCGTACAGCGACGAGCAGATCCATATCGCCATCACTGTCTATGTCATCGACCTTCAGGAAGGTGGGAAGGCTCGTTGTCGTATTCAGCGATATCGCTGGAGAGAACTGCCCGTTTCCATCATTGGCGTGCCAGCCCACCACGTGCGGCCATGTGGTCAGGTAAGCAGCATCCAGATCGCCATCGCCATCCATGTCCACGGCCTCCACATCGATTCCATTCGCTGTGCCTACGGAAATGAGCGTGCTTGCGGCGAAATTCCCGCCACCCATGTTCGCGCACCACCTGATGGTGCCTTGTTGGGCGCCACAGGCCATCAGGATATCGGGGTCGCCATCACCGTCGAAATCGCCAACAGCCAGATCTGCTGGCGCTATGGTACTGCTCACAACATGCGCGGACCAAGAGGTTCCGGTGCCGTTGTTCGCATGCCAGCTCAGGCCCAGTGAACCGCTGGAGGTCACGAGGTCCAGATCGCCATCCTGATCGATATCGGCCATTTCCAAGGCCCACGGCTGCCCCGCCTCCTGGGCGATGATCATCGGCGCGGAATAGCTGCCTCCTCCGTTATTGCGCAACCAAGCGTAGGTGGCATCGAGTCCATAAGCGATCACGAGGTCCTCGTCACCATCTCCATCAAGGTCGCCGCTGCTGATCCATTTCGCCAACGGCGCATCGTTCACCAGCACTTGCATCGGGCCGAATCCGCCAGTGCCATCATTCGCGAACCAGCCGAAGCGGTTGTCCATCAGCAAGGCGGCCAGTACATCGGTGTCGCCATCGCCATCCACATCCATCACGTGAACGTAGGCAGGCTGAGCGCCATCCGGAGCGAAGGTGCCATGCGCGCCGAATTGTGCCGAGAGTTTCGTGCAGAAGAGCAGCGCGGCACAGCCTGTTATGCAAGGAAGGAAGGGGCGAAGCATGATCGAATGTATCGGCTTTTGCCACTCGAAAGCAGCACGTCTTGAGTGGTTGTGAACAGGCGCTTGGCTTGTGTGCCGCGCGGGGGTAACTGTTCTCATGCAACGAGCCCCGGCTTTCGCCAGGGCTCGCGCATTGAAGAGATGCGTTGGACGCGACTTACATCATGTCCATGCCGCCACCCATTCCACCGTGACTGTGTGCCGGTGCTTTCTCTTCCTTCTCCTCGCTGATCACGCACTCGGTCGTCAGCAGCATGCTTGCGATGCTGGCGGCGTTCTCCAGTGCCACGCGCGTCACCTTGGTGGGGTCGATCACGCCGGCGGCCAGCAGGTTCTCGTATTCCTCGGTGCGGGCGTTGAAGCCGTAGTCGGCGTTGCCCTCGCGCACCTTCTGCACGATGATGCTGCCCTCGAGGCCCGCGTTGGCCACGATCTGGCGCAGCGGCTCTTCGATGGCGCGGCGCACGATACCGATGCCGGTGGTCTCGTCGTTGTTGGCGCCTTCCATCTTCTCGATGGCTTTCTGCGCGCGGATGTAGGCCACTCCGCCGCCGGGCACGATGCCCTCTTCAACAGCGGCGCGGGTCGCGTGCAGCGCGTCGTCAACGCGGTCCTTCTTCTCCTTCATCTCCACTTCCGTGGCGGCACCGATGTAGAGCACGGCAACACCGCCGGCGAGTTTCGCCAAGCGCTCCTGCAGCTTCTCCTTGTCGTAGTCGCTGGTGGTGGTCTCCATCTGCGCCTTGATCTGGTTCACGCGAGCGGTGATGTCGCTCTTCTTGCCAGCGCCGTTCACGATGGTCGTGTTGTCTTTGTCGATGCCGATCTTCTCGGCCTTGCCCAGCATGCTCAGGTCGGCGTTCTCCAGCTTGAAGCCGCGCTCCTCGCTGATCATGGTTCCGCCGGTGAGGATCGCGATGTCCTCCAGCATGGCCTTACGGCGATCGCCGAAGCCCGGTGCCTTCACAGCGGCCACTTTCAGGGCGCCGCGGATCTTGTTCACCACCAAGGTGGCCAGCGCTTCACCGTCGATGTCCTCGGCGATGATCAGCAAAGGCTTGCCGGTCTGGGCGGACTTCTCCAGCACGGGAAGCAGCTCCTTCATGGTGCTGATCTTCTTGTCGTAGATCAGGATGTAGGCGTTCTCCAGGTCGGCCTCCATCTTCTCCGCGTTGGTCACGAAGTAGGGGCTGAGGTAGCCGCGGTCGAACTGCATGCCTTCCACCACTTCAACCGTTGTATCGGTGCCTTTCGCTTCTTCCACGGTGATCACGCCTTCCTTCTTCACCTTGGCCATTGCCTCGGCGATCAAGGTGCCGATGGCGTCGTCGTTATTGGCGCTGATCGAAGCCACTTGCTTGATCTTGGCGTTGTCGTCGCCCACGGACTTGCTCATCTTCTTGAGCTCGTCCACCACGGCGGTCACGGCCTTGTCGATGCCGCGCTTCAGGTCCATGGGGTTTGCGCCAGCGGCAACGTTCTTCAAGCCACTGGTAACGATGGCTTGCGCGAGCACGGTAGCGGTGGTGGTACCGTCACCGGCGATGTCGGCGGTCTTGCTGGCCACTTCCTTCAGCATCTGGGCGCCCATGTTCTCCACGGCGTCCTTCAGCTCGATCTCCTTGGCCACGGTAACGCCGTCCTTGGTCACTTGGGGCGCTCCGAATTTCTTGTCGATGATCACGTTGCGGCCCTTGGGACCGAGGGTCACCTTCACAGCGTTCGCGAGGTGGTCGACGCCGCGCTTCAAGCGGTCGCGCGCGTCAATCTCGAATTGGATGTTCTTGGCTGCCATTGCAGTTGGTTGGGTTTGTGGGATTGATGAGGGCGGGCTAAGTCCGCCGGTTCTTTAGTTCAGGATCGCGTAGATGTCGCTCTCGCGCATGATGAGGTAATCCTTGCCGTCGAGGCTGAGCTCGGTGCCGCTGTACTTGCCGTAGAGGATCTCGTCGCCGGCTTTCACGCTCAGCGGTGTCACTTTGCCGTCGTCGGCGATGCGGCCTGCGCCCACGGCGATGATCTTGCCGCGCTGGGGTTTCTCCTTGGCCGTGTCGGGGATGATGATGCCACCCTTGGTGGTCTCTTCAGCGGCTGCGGCCTCCACGAGCACGCGATCGGCCAACGGTTTCACTTTCGACATGTCAGGATTGGGTTGTTTGGGTTAGTAGTTGGGTCTATTTACGACCGCGCCCCGCCTGACAACGGGTGTGCCGGGCGGGGCGTGGTGGCTTGGTCCTGTCAATTTCTCCGTGATCGCGCTGGTGCTGTCAGTTTCGACTGTCAGGCTGGCGATCGCCCAAGAAGACAGGTTATTCCGGGAGGGCTTCTTCTTCGGCGGGAGCTTCGGAAGAGGCGGGTTCACCCGTGGTTTGCTCAGTGGCGTCCAAGTCATTCAGGGTGTCCGGACCAGCATTTTGCTGAAGGCCAGCGGATACCAGGCACAGCACCATCAGGGCGCCGCTCAGGGTCCAAGTGGCCTTTTCCAGGAAGTCGGCCGTGCGCTGCACGCCGCCAATCTGTTGAGCACCGGTGAAACCAGCAGCCAAACCGCCGCCTTTGGGGTTCTGGGCCAGCACCACAAGGGCGAGCATGGCGCAGATGATGAGGATGATGATGGTGACTGCTGTGAACATGTTCAGGGGGTCTGTTGCTCTTCCAAGGCTTTGGAAAGGGCCGCGAAATAAGCGCTTTTATCGGGGTACTTCAATGCCAAGCGACGGTATGCTTCCATGGCCTTGGGGATATTGCCCTGCCTGGCGTAGATTGTGGCGAGCGTTTCGGTTACCAGCCCTGCGGTATCGTCGAGGCTCTTCTTGGCGGCTTGTTGTGGCGTGAAGAAGGCGGGTTTGGGTGGGATTTCAGGCGGTTGTTGCCGGATGAAGCGGTCGATGAGCTCGCTGGCTGCAGCAGGGTCTGGTGCAGCTTTCGCCGTCGGCTGGGCAGCGGTCTGTGCAGCAGGGGTGATTGTGGCTTCTGGCCCAAATGGTTCGCCCGTGTTTCTGGACACGGCTGCGGTCGGTGCCGCGAACCGGGCCCCACTTGCTGGCGAACCATCGTCTGTTGCGTTTCCAGCCAATCGCTGAAACGCAATCGGCTATTGGCCGTGGCGCGTGGCTGTGCAGGCGCTGTGGGAGCGACTATTTCAGGCGGCGCCGCTGAGACCGATAAGGGCTCTAACAGAGTGAGGTCGAAGGCGCTTGCCAGGGCGGCTCGGGTCACCTGTCGGTCGAGTTCATCTTCTTCGATTGCTGGCACCGGGGTTTCGGCGGTGCGGATGTTCTGCACCGGCGGCTCTTCGTCCATCTCAATGGGGCCGGGCAATGGCTCTTCGATGGGAACACGGCTTTCGGGCCCCATGGGCAGCAGGCTGTTCGGAAGCGCTGCTTCAATAGGTGCTGGCTCCGGAGCGGCTTCGGTTACGTTTGGAATGGTGGGCAGCAGCGCAGGTGGGGCGGGTACAGGCGATTCAGTCTTCTCTTTGGAAGGCGCAATCGCGGCGGTTCCGAGACCGGGTTCGCACCACACGCAACGGGGCGGGCGCCGCACTGTGCTCAATCGCGTCGCGCAGCACGGCACGCGAGGGCAGGTGCGCAGCTGCTGTCTTCAGCGCTTCATCCGCCAGAACATTGCCTTGTGCGCGTTCGCTTGCGGCGCGCAGGAGCTGTGCTCCGCTGAACCAAGGGAAGCGCTCGGCCATGATGCGCAGTTCATCCGCATCGTTGCGGGTGCTCAGGCTGGGGTTCTCCAGCAGTCGGGTGAGGCGTTCGCGTTCCATTACCAGCTGCCCAAAGTGCGATCGAATATATCCTGCGCCAGTTGCTTGCCGATCTCATTCACCAATTGCGATTCGACAGTCGTGAGGTCCTGGCTGCTGTCATAGTCCGCGAAGCGGCTGATGGTGAACTGTGCGTTCTTCTTCGGCTCCAAGGTGTTCACGTAGGTCACACTCGCGGTCATGGTCAGGCGGTTGAGCGCCGCCGTTTCATTGGCTTGTATGCTCACGGGTTGCACATCGTATCCGGTGATGCTCCCACTGTATTGCAGGTCGCCATTCTCACGTGCCAGCTTCAATGGCGTTTGCGCTAGAAGCAGGTCGCGCACGGTTTCCGTGAAGGTCTGCGCAGCGGATGGCGTGGCCAATGGTGCGCGCGCATCGAAGAGATCAACAGTCAGCGTTTTCGCTTGTCCAACATCACCACCGGAGAAGGAGTAGTTCACGCGGCAGGCAGGAAGCAACAGGAGCATCAGGCAATAGGCAGTTGGCAGCACGCCGGGCTTGCCAACTGCCAACCGCCAACTGCCAACTGCCTCTCGATTCATGCGATCTCGTACTCCTTGATCTTCCTGTAAAGCGTGCGCTCGCTGATGCCCAATTCGTGAGCTGCGGCCTTCCGGCGATTGCGGTGCTTGGCCAGCGCTTTCACGATCAGCTCTTTCTCCTTCTCGGTGAGGCTGAGTGTCTCCTCCACCTCGGTGTGGTCGATGTCCTCGTGCGCCACTTGATCGCGCGGGACAATGCTCACGGTGCCGGGCATGGGCTGCGCCGGGTGCGGCAGCAAAATCTCTTCGCGGCTCATGGGCTGCACCATGGCGGGCATGGGCGCGCCGCCAGTGAGCACGTTCACCTTCTCCTTCAGTGCGTTCAGGTCGCTCTTCATGTCGAAGAGGAATTTGAAGATGAGCTCGCGTTCGCTCACACTGTCCATGCCGCTGCCCGTCGCGCCTCCTCCGGCGGGCACCAGCGCGGTGCTTTCGGCGGGCAGGTAGCTGAGCAAGGTGCTGGCGCTGATCTCGCGGTCGCGCTCGATCACGCTGAGCTGATCCACGATATTGCGCAATTGGCGCACGTTGCCGGGCCATCGGTAGCTAACGAGCACTTGCACGGCATCGTCGCGCAAGGTGATCATGGGCGCCTTGTAACTTGGTGGCAGCTTGCTGCGCGAACCAGCGGAAGAGCAGGTGGATGTCCTCCTTGCGCTCGCGCAATGCGGGCATGAGGATGGGCACCGTGTTGAGGCGGTAGTACAGGTCTTCGCGGAAGGTGCCGCGCGCCACGGCCTGCAGCATGTTCACGTTGGTGGCGGCTACCACGCGCACATCGGTCTTCTGCGGCTTGCTGCTGCCCACGCGGATGAACTCGCCGGTCTCCAGCACGCGCAGCAAGCGCACCTGCGTGCTCAGTGGCAACTCGCCCACTTCATCGAGGAAGAGCGTGCCGCCATTGGCCGTCTCGAAGTAGCCCTTGCGCGCCTCGTGCGCTCCGGTGAAGCTGCCTTTCTCGTGGCCGAAGAGCTCGCTGTCGATGGTGCCCTCGGGGATGGCGCCGCAATTCACCGCGTGATATGGGCCGTGCTTCCGTGCGCTGTTCGCGTGGATGATCTTGCTCATCACCTCCTTGCCGCTTCCGCTCTCGCCCTGCACCAGCACGGTGAGGTCGGTGGGCGCCACTTGCACGGCGATCTCGATGGCGCGATCGAGCAACGGCGATGCGCCGATGATCTCGAAGCGCTGTTTGATCGGTTGCACGTTCATGCCAGAGCCACTTGTTGGTTCAATACTTCAAGCACTTCGCCCTGCAGGCTGCCCGCAGTGGAACTGGTGATGCGCACTTTCACCATGTCGCCAGGCTGAAGGAGGTAATGGCCTGTTGGCAGTTGGCCCTCATCAGACTGCCAATTGCCAACTGCCAACTGCCGACTGGCGACTTCCCGCTGAACAATCACAACACTATTCTGAGAGTTCCGCCCGTACATGCGCTCATCGCTGCGCTTGCTCACGCCTTCGATCAGCACTTCGTGCACTTGGCCCACGTAGCCGAGCAAACGCGCGGCGCTCTTCTCTTTCTGAAGGTCGATGATCTCTTGCAATCGGCGTCCTTTCACCTCATCGGGCACATCGTCGGGGTACTTGCGCGCGGCCAAGGTCTTGGGACGCTCGCTGTACTTGAACATAAAGGCCATGTCGAAGCCCACCTCGTTGATCAGCGATAGGGTTTGCTGATGCTCCTCCTCGGTCTCGCCGCAATAACCGGCGATGATGTCGGTGCTCAGCGCGCAATCGGGCATGTGGGTGCGGATGCCCGCGATGCGCTCCAGGTACCATTCCCGCGTGTAGCCGCGGTTCATGCGCTTCAGCACATCGCTGCTGCCGCTCTGCACGGGCAGGTGGATGTACTTGCAGATGTTCGGGTAGCGCGCCATCACCACCAGCACCTTGTCGGTCATGTCTTTGGGGTGGCTGGTGCTGTAGCGGATGCGCAAACGCGGGCAGGCCAGCGCCACCATTTCAAGCAGGTCGGCGAAGTCGGTGGTTGGCAGTTGTTGCGCATGTCCAACTGCCAACTGCCGACTGCCGACTGCCGACTGTGCGCTGGCCTCGCCTGATCGCCATTTGTAGCTGTCCACATTCTGCCCCAACAAGGTCACCTCCTTGTAGCCATCGCGCACCAGCTGCTCGCATTCGCGCACGATGCTTGCGAATCGCGGCTGCGCTCACGGCCCCGGGTGAAGGGTACCACGCAGAAGGCGCACATGTTGTCGCAGCCCCGCATGATGGTCACAAAGGCCGTCACCCCGTTGCTGTTCAGCCGCACCGGCACGATCTCCCCGTAGGTCTCCTCCCGGCTCAGCAGCACGTTCACCGCTTTCTGGCCCGTGCCCACTTTCTCCAGCAGCTCGGGCAGATTGCGGTAGGCGTCGGGGCCCACCACCAGATCCACCACCTTCTTCTTCTCCAATAGGTCCTCGCGCATGCGCTCGGCCATGCAGCCCAGCACGCCCACCTTCAGGCCCTTGTTGCGGGCCTTCAGGTTGTTCATCTCGTTGATGCGCTGCATCACGGTGTACTCGGCCTTCTCGCGGATGCTGCACGTGTTCAGTAGCACCAGGTCGGCTTCCTCGGCGCTTTTCACCGGGGTGTAGCCGTCCTTGGCCAGGATGCTCGCCACGACTTCGCTGTCGCTCACGTTCATCTGGCAGCCGTAGCTCTCGATATAGACCCGTTTGGCCACTTGCTTCGGAAAGGGCGCCGAAGATACCGGAATGGGGCAGGACTGACAGGGTGGCAGGTGGGCAATTCGCTCCGCGAGAGTAGTTCCAGGCGGGGTTGCTCAAATGCGGGAGGCGCTATCGGCCATCGACCGCAGAAGTTTGGATTGGGGCATTAGGTTCACTGCTTCACGCCATACTCCCTGAATGACGACTCGAAAAATGGTACGCCGTCTTCAGCATAGAAGGCGATGTTATTGATAAGGTACGACATGCGAAGTGTGTCATTCACCAGCTTATTTGTTTGAAAAACTGGATCGGATTGGGCGAAAAAGGCCCAGCGCCTCCCCAAGTGGTCATAGGAAGGAAAGGGGTGGTATGATGTTCAAGAAAGCGTCGCGTTGCCATTGTCATGTTGCACATAAAGTTGAAACGATTGCCCCAGTTAACCACATATAGCGAATCGATTCCGCTCGAGCCGGTCGATTTCCTGACTTCCATCGAGCATAGGTATGTGCCAATTGTATCGAACACCTTGTATTGACCTACAAACTTGTCCCGCCCATCTAATGCAACTGATTGAGTTGATGGTCGGCATTCTTCCTCCTTGCAGCTGCCAAGGCCGATTAACGCAACAGTTAACAGAGCAGGTTTTCGCATAGCGACAGAAGTCTAATTGTTCCAATAATTGGGGGGGGGTGGGTCCCCGGCTAAATTAGTCATCACACCACACCATCAGAGATGCACATCCCTGCAGGGGTCTGTTCAGTGCATTGTTGGGCTGGCGGGTATTATCGCATTCGTTCACTTAATAGACATGGCTATTGATGCCGCTCAGCTATCCTTCTTCTCCTTGACCTTCCTCGCCTTCACCTCCTCCTTCAGCAATTTCCCATCGGGAAGGAAGAAGAGCTCGGCCTTTTCCTTCTCGGTCTCCACGTGTACTTTGAAGAGGCTCGCATGCTCCGGAGTGGCGTGCTCCTCCACATCATCAATCTTCCAGGTAGCGTATTTACCAGCCTTCAGCGCGCGGGCTACTGCGCCGGGCAATTCGTTCTTCGAGATGTCGTGCTCGGTGCGCACCCAAGTGCCTTCAGTGGTGTACACGGCCGTATGCTTCTCGCCCTTCAGCATGAATACCGCGCGGTAGAGCTTGGCGCCTTGCTTCCACTCCTTCACGTTAGCCTTGGGGTAGCGCTGTGCCAGATGCGCCTTCGCGGCGGCGGGTGGTGTTACAACTGTTGGGGCTTGGCCGAAAGCGTGAATGCCAACGGCCAGAAGGAGTGCGGCGATGAAGTTGCGCATGGTGTTGGGCGTGAAGCTATGGAAGCACGAAGACGGCGCATCTTCTTCGCGGCGCGGCGGGCCCCGGCCGCGGCCCGCCCGCCCGGGCGGCCGGCGCGGGCCGGGCGCGGCGGCTTGGCCGGGGCCGCGCGCGGGGGGATTGACGGCTTGCCGAAGACGGCGAGGATCCCCGCCGGCCCCGCGGGGGGGGGACAAAGAGCCAGGAAAGGTTCAACCGACTTGAAGCCCCGCTCACTTCTTCCCGATGAACTCCAGGCTCACGCTATTGATGCAGTACCGCAGCCCCGTCGGCTTCGGGCCATCATCGAACACATGGCCGAGGTGTGCGCTGCAGCGGCCGCAAGTGGTCTCGGTGCGCACCATGCCGAAGCTGCGGTCCTCGTGGTACAGGATGGCATCCTTGCGCTCGGGTTGAAAGAAACTGGGCCAGCCGCAGCTGCTCGCGAATTTGCTGTCGGCCTGGAAGAGCACGTTGCCGCATACCGCGCAGGCGTAGGTGCCGATGCCCTCGAAGTCCCAGTACTTGCCGGTGAAGGCGCGCTCGGTGCCCTTCTCGAAGGCGATGTAGTAGAGGTCGGCGGGAAGCAGCTTCTTCCACTCGCTCAGGGGCACGTTCAGCTTGGTGGTGTCGGTGTGGGAGAAGTAAGGATTCGTGCTGTGGTCGTATTGGGCCATATCGTTTTTGCTCATTACAGGTGCTTTCGGTGCTTGTCCGTTGCTGCTTCCGCAGGCAATGAGCAGCAGCGAAGAGAGGAGGGTGGGGACGATGTTGCGGGATCTCATGCCCGGTGGTCGTGTGTGCGGCGCGCGCATGACAAAGGTTGTTGCAAGAACCCATGAGGCATGCGTTCGGTTCGGATGTGGGCCGTGTTGAAATTTTCCTTCCCCTAAAGGGGAAGCGCCCGCAGTGAGCGAATCGTCGTCAGGAATCGCGGGCGGCGCCCTTTTATTTGCCGCCCTGAAAAATCTTCGGGGAAGCATGGCCAAGAAGAACGCGAGCGGTGATCTGGTGATCGTGGAGTCGCCAGCTAAGGCGAAGACCATCGAGAAATACTTGGGCGCGGGCTTCACCGTGCTCAGCAGTTATGGCCACGTCCGTGACCTGCCGGAACGCGACCTGAGCGTGGATGTGGAGAACGGCTTCGAGCCCACATACATCATCCCCGACGATAAGAAGGGCCGCCTTGCCGAGCTGAAGAAAGCCAGCGACAATGCGGTGACCGTGTGGCTCGCGACTGACGAAGACCGCGAAGGGGAGGCCATCAGCTGGCACCTGAAAGAAGCGCTCAAGCTCACCGACGACAAGGTGAAGCGCATCACCTTCAACGAGATCACCAAGCAGGCCGTGACCAAGGCCATGGAGCGGCCGCGCACCATCGATGTGCATCTGGTTGATGCGCAGCAAGCGCGCCGCGTGCTCGACCGTCTTGTGGGCTACGAGCTCAGCCCCGTGCTCTGGCGCAAGGTGAAGCCCAGTCTCAGCGCGGGCCGTGTGCAGAGCGTGGCCGTGCGATTGATCGTGGAGCGCGAGCGCGAGATCCTCGGCTTCGACAGCAAGAGCGCATTCAAGATCACAGCGGTGCTGCTCAATGAGAAAGGGCAGCTCGTGAAAGCGGAATTGCCGCAGCGCTTCGCCACCGAGGCCGAAGCGATGGGCTTCCTGCAAGGATGCATCGGCGCCAACTACACGGTGAGCGCCATCGAGAAGAAGCCCGGTAAACGCTCGCCCGCCGCGCCCTTCACCACCAGCACCTTGCAGCAGGAGGCGAGCCGCAAGCTCGGCTACGGCGTTGATCGCACCATGCGGATCGCGCAAGGCCTTTACGAGCAAGGGCACATCACCTACATGCGTACCGATTCGGTGAACCTGAGCGAGCAGGCCATCGAAGCAGCCGCTGCGCAGATCAGGGCGCAGTATGGCGAGCGTTACAGCAAGCCGCGCCGTTTCACAAGCAAGAGCAAGGGCGCGCAAGAGGCGCACGAAGCCATCCGTCCCACCGACATGGCCGTGCGCAATGCCGGCAGCGATAGCGACGCCGAGCGCCTCTACGACCTCATTTGGAAGCGCACGCTCGCCAGCCAGATGGCCGAGGCCGAGTTGGAGAAGACCGTGGTGGACATCAACATCAGCACGCGGCCCAATGAGCAGTTGCGCGCGCAGGGCGAAGTGATCCTCTTCGATGGTTTCCTCAAGGTGTACATGGAGGGCCGCGACGATGAGGGCGACGAGGAACAGGAAGGCCTGCTACCCGAGATGCGCCAAGGTGAATCCATGAAGCTCCGCGAAATGACCGCCACGCAGCGCTACGAGCGTCCCGCGCCGCGCTACACGGAAGCCAGCTTGGTGAAGAAGCTCGAGGAGTTGGGCATCGGTCGTCCGAGCACATACGCGCCAACGATCAGCACTGTTCAGAAGCGCGGCTATGTGGTGAAGGAGAGCCGCGATGGAACGCCGCGCGCTTACCGCATCCTCACCTTGGCCGAAGGCGAGATCGCCGAGAAGACCGCTACGGAGAATGCCGGAGCCGAGAAGCAGAAGCTCTTCCCTTCGGACATCGGCATGGTGGTGAATGACTTCCTCGTGGAGCATTTCCCGGTCATTGTGGACCTGAACTTCACGGCCAAAGTGGAGGAGGAGTTCGACGTGATCGCTGAGGGCAAGGAGAATTGGCGCGAGATGATCGCCCGCTTCTACAAGCCCTTCCACGCCACACTCGGTACGGTGAAGGACACCGCTGAGCGAGCCACGGGTGCCCGCGTTCTGGGTCAGGATCCCGTCAGTGGAAAGGATGTGGTGGCGCGCATCGGCCGCTTTGGCCCCATGATTCAGATCGGCAGCGTGGAGGATGAGGACAAGCCGCGCTTCGCGAGCCTTCGCAAGGACCAGAGCATCCAGTCCATCACCTATGAGGAGGCCATGAACCTCTTCAAACTGCCTCGCACCTTGGGCGAGCGCGATGGCGAGGTGTGCACGGTGGGCATCGGCCGCTTCGGCCCATATGTGCGCTTGGGCAGCACCTACGCCAGCCTCACGCCAGAGGATGATCCACTGGAGATCACCTTGCAGCGTGCGGTTGAGTTAATCGACCTGAAGAAGGTCGCGAACGCTACGCGCGACCTTGGCGAATACAAAGGCGAGATGCTCGTGGTGGGCCGGGGTCGCTTCGGGCCTTTCGTGAAATACCAGAAGACCTACGCCAACATCCCGAAAGCGGAAGACCCTGCAGCCGTGACCTTGGAGCGCGGCATCGAGCTCATCGAGGCGAAGCTGGCTGGCATTCGCCAGAACATCCTGAAGGAATTCGAGGGCTCGGCGATCCAGGTGCTCGCGGGTCGTTATGGCCCCTACATCACCGATGGCAGCAAGAACGCCAACGTGCCGAAGGACAAGGAGCCAGCGGACCTCACCTTGGAAGAAGCCACTGCTTTGCTCGCGGCTGCTCCGGACAAGAAGGGCGGTAAGAAGTCCGGTCGTGGCGGCGCGAAGACTTCCAAGGCCCGCCAAGGCTCCGGCGAAAAAGTCTGCAAGAAAGAAGGTTGCGAAGAAGAAGGCCTGATCTGCCAACACGCCGCTGTGCGCAGTTGGGGCACTGGCAGAGCCGGTGCTACCGAACGCTCGCGGCAATTTCGCCCGGCGCTCTCGCGGCATGGCGAGGCGGTTCCCCGCATGGACATCAGCATCTACTTCCAACCATCGGAGCGCTTCGGTCGCAACCGTCCCGAATGGGGCGCCCATACCTTGGGCGATAGCACGGTCTTCTTCAGCCACGGGAAGGACTTTCCCCAGCCTCGAAGGCAAGCAGGTGGCGCTGTTCGGCGTGCTCGATGACCCCGGCCATGCGCGTCCACGTCCCTGCGTGAAAGCCCCTGATGCCATTCGCGCCGAACTGTATCAGCTATTCCAGCCAGCATCGCCCGTGAGTGTGGTGGACTTGGGGACATTCATGCGGGTGCCTCTGCTGCCGATACCCAGCATGCAGTAGCCGAGACCCTGGCGGAATTGATGCGGCTCAACATCGTACCGGTGTTGCTAGGCGGCGGTCAAGGCCACACCTTTAGCCAATACCTGGCCTACGAGAAGCTGGAGCGCACCGCCAACCTCGCTTGCATCGACTGCCGCTTCGACCTCGGCGAGCCCGGGCAATCCTTGGCAGACACCAGCTACCTCAGCCACATTGTGCTGCGCCAGCCCAATTACCTTTTCAACTACAGCAATCTGGGCTATCAGACCTACTTCGTGGATCAGCCGGGTATCGACCTGATGGAACGGCTCCTATTTGATGTGCATCGCTTAGGCGAGCTCCGTCAGAACATTGCGGAAGCAGAGCCAGTGCTGCGCAATGCCGATACATTGAGCATTGATATGAGCGCGGTAAGGCGTGCCGATGCACCAGGCACCTCACGTCCAGGACCGAATGGCTTAGCGGGCGATGAAGTTTGCCAATTGCTGAGGTATGCCGGAGTAAGCGAGAAGATCACCTCTTTGGCCATTTACGAGATGGACCCTGAGCGTGATTCCGATGGAATAACTGCCCAGTTGGCCGGCCAAATGATCTGGTGCTTCCTTGATGGCTTCCGCAGCCGCACGAATGACTTGCCCTGGCTTGATCGCAAGCGGTTTACCCGCTTCCGAATCCCGATACGCGGGCATGAGCAGGAGTTGGTCTTCTACAAGAGCAGCGTGAGCGATCGATGGTGGATGGACGTGCCGTACAAGGCCGAGCAGGAAGCGCGCTTTGAGCGGCACCATTTGGTCCCGTGCAGTTTTACTGACTACCAGGCTGCTTGCCGCGAAGAGGTGCCGGACCGCTGGTGGCGCACGTTCCAGAAGCTCGCTTGATATCTTCATCCGCATGCTCGCGGCATTCGTTGTTGGGTTCAGGCCGTTTAACAGGATTTGGCCGGAAAGGGGAATTGCTATATTGGCGCCGGTTCTTGGGGCTGCGAATTGCCTGTCCCCTTGATTATCAGGCACCAAACTGAACGCAACGAACGCATGAGGGGGATACTAACCGCAGTTGCATGCTTGGGCTTGGCCGCTGCGAGCATTGGGCAGCAGGATCCGCAGTTCACTCAGTACATGTTCGACCGCCTATCGCTGAATCCTGGCGTTGCGGGCACTACGGGTGAATTGTGTGGCACCATGCTCCTTCGCCAGCAGTGGACAGGTTTCGATGGGGCGCCGAAAACAGCGCTTCTGAATGTTCACGGCAACATTAAACGGATCAGCAGTGGCGT
Source organism: Flavobacteriales bacterium (assembly GCA_016713865.1). GTDB lineage: Bacteria > Bacteroidota > Bacteroidia > Flavobacteriales_F > PHOS-HE28 > PHOS-HE28. The sequence goes on from JADJOG010000002.1 coordinate 94,028, forward strand.
GGGGCTTTCCGTTTTCCTTGATAAACTTGGTCAGCAGAGCAGCACTTACGCAAGGCTCAGCTACTCATTCCATCGCAAGGTCGGAAGCTCTGGCGGCACTTTGGGAATCGGTTTGGCAGCCGGTCTCATGAGCCATACTTTAGGAAACGATTGGCGCGCAACACAGCCAGTGAGTTCAGATAATTCGATTCCCTCGAATGGCGTGTCGGATATGGGCTGGGACCTCGCTGCCGGTCTCTACTATACGAGTCCAACCCTATGGGCGGGCATCTCTAGCACGCACCTTACCGAAGTCGAGTTGCGCAACGTGAGCATTCAGCAGCGTCGGCATTTCTTTGTTCAAGCGGGTTATAATTGGAAACTGCGATCAGACCCCAACAAGTATGTGATTCAACCGAGCGTGCTCATGAAGAGCGATGGCACCTCGACCCAGTTCGACATCACGGGCATTTTTCTTTATAATAACATGGTTTGGCTGGGCGTTTCTTACCGGACGGAAGATGCCATTGCCCCGCTAATCGGGTACCAGTTCAAGCCGAACCCCAAATCACAGCTGCGTATTGGCTACAGCTACGATGTGACCACCTCGCAGATCAGGAATTACAGCAGCGGAGGCCATGAAGTGATGCTCAATTACTGCGTCCTATTGGTGAAACCGCCCGATGTGCAGATCTACAGGAACCCGTTGTTCCTTTAAACTGGAGCGAAACCTGATAAACCGAAATGCCGTAGAGTGCCTCGTCTGAGGTGTTCGCTTACCCGAACCATCTGATAAGGGTCCCTGCAAGGAAGAACCGAACGGCAAAACAGGAAGAACATGCAACGTCCCATCTTGTATCTCGGCGCCATAGGCTTGCTGGCGAGCTGTGGCGGTGGCGGTCAGGGGCAACTGACCGGCGTGCTGGGCAGGCCCGGCTGGTTTCAGGTTGATCCCTACGGGATGAACTACATCCCAATGGGCAGCTACGTCATGGGTCCAAGTGACCAGGACGTGCCATATGCACTAGTTACGAAGAGCAAAACGGTCTCGGTCCAGGCCTTTTACATCGATCAGACCGAAATCACCAACAACGAGTATCGGCAATTCGTTTTCTACGTACGCGACTCCATCGCCAAGCGCATTCTAGGCGATGAGGATATCGGAGAGCACGTGATTACGGAAGATGAGTTCGGTGAAGAGATAGACCCCCCCGTCCTGAACTGGAAGGCGCGTATCGACTGGTATGGCGACGAGGAGCGAGAAGCCTTGGCAGACATGTTCTTGAGCGAGAGCGAGCGTTTCTATCGCCGGAAGGAGATTGACACGCGCAAGCTCATGTTCGAGTACTACTGGATCGACCTGAAAGAGGCTGCGCGTAAGGGTACCCCGAGCAACTGGGCCAGGGATCTCGACTTGAGCTACACGAACACGAAAGGCCAGAACAACGCGATTCGAGGTCATAGCGACCGCAGCAAGTTCATCCTCAAGGAAGTCATCAATGTGTATCCTGACACACTGGTGTGGGTACATGACTTCACCTACTCGTTCAACGAGCCGATGACCGAGAACTATTTCTGGCATCCGGCCTACGATGATTACCCGGTGGTTGGGGTCACTTGGGTGCAAGCCAATGCATTCAACGTTTGGCGGACTCAGTTGATGAATAGTTGGCTGGAGAGCAACGGTGAAGCTTTCGTGAATCGATTCCGACTGCCTACCGAGGCGGAATGGGAGTATGCCTCTCGCGGAGGTCTCGATCTGGCGCCATATCCGTGGGGCGGGCCATATGTGCGCAACCGCCAAGGCTGCTTCTTGGGCAACTTCAAGCCATTGCACGGCAACTATACCGATGATGGCGGCTTCCACACCGTTCCAGTGGACAGCTATACCCCGAATGATTATGGCCTCTATCAGATGGCCGGCAACGTGAGCGAGTGGACGAGCACGGCCTTCGACGAGAGCGTGTACGACTTCGATCACGACCTGAATCCAGAATACAGCTACGATGCCTTGGCTACTGATGCGCCTGCTCTCAAACGCAAGGTGATTCGTGGCGGCTCGTGGAAGGACATAGGTTATTACATGCAGACTGGCACGCGCAGCTACGAGTATCAGGACACCACCAAGGCTTATATCGGCTTCCGCTCGGTGATGACGTACTTGGGCCGTGGTAAAGCCGTGAACGCAGAAGACCTCTAGACGAGAATCCTAGGCGACCGTTACCGAACCAGAACGGGCGCATTGTTGGACCATTCCCAGAACCTCAGACGAACCCTCTAAAACGCAAGGACTGACGATGAAACCCGGCAGCAAGAAGTGGAAGAACTTCATGGCCAAGCTTTACGGCTTGGGAGCAGCTATCGTAATCGTAGGCGCACTCTTCAAGATCCAGCACTGGCCATTCGCCAGCTTCTTCCTGATTCTGGGTCTTAGCACCGAGGCGATCATCTTCTTCTTCTCCGCGTTCGAGCCTCCCCATGAGGACCCGGATTGGAGCCTTGTTTATCCTGAACTCGCAACTGGTGAGAAGGCTGAGGGCGAGGACTTCAAGAAGGAGGATCAGCGTTCCATCACCGAGCAGCTAGATGATATGCTCGAGAGCGCCAAGATCGAGCCTGAACTCATCGCAAGCCTGGGCGATGGCATGCGCAGCCTGAGTGACAATGCCAAGAGCATGAGCCAGATCACCAGCGCCGCTTCTGCGACGAACGATTACACGTCTAGCCTGAAGGATGCAGCCGGCAAAGTGAGCAGCCTTGGTGATACCTACATGAAGGCCAGTGAGAGCCTGGTGGGTCTCACACAGAATGTCGAGGCCGGTCGGAGCGCTGGCGATGGTTTGCGTCAGATGAGCCAGAACCTCACCGCTTTGAATGAAATGTACGAGCTTCAGCTGAAGACAAGCCGCGAGAAGCTCGAAGCAGCCAACCAGATGTTCGCAGGCATGAGCGATATGCTCACCAACCTGCAGAACTCGGTAGAGGATACCAAGCGCTACAAGGAGAACATCTCCGTGCTCAGCGACAATCTGCAGAAGCTCAACACCGTTTACGGCAACATGCTCAGCGCGATGCGCGTGAGCTGATCATCGACGAACCACAACAGCAATCCATAAAGACCTGACCCATGGCTGGTGGTAATCTGTCCCCGCGACAGAAGATGATCAACATGATGTACCTGGTGCTGACAGCGCTTTTGGCGCTGAACGTATCCAAGGAGATCCTGGACAGTTTCATCACGGTGAACAATGGCTTGGAGAACACCAAGCTGTCGCTCAACGATAAGATGACCGTTCAGTACAAGACGTTCGCCGATTATGCTCAAGAGAACCCGACCAAGTACGGGGCCGCTTATGCGGAAGCACAACAGGTTCAACGGCTGGGTGCCGAGCTCATCGCATACATCGATACGATTAAGGCGCGAGTAATCATGAAGGCCGAAGGCTTTCCTCGTGATAGCGTTGTGCTCGCTGACGGACGAATCATTGACCTTGCGAAAGTGAGCAAGAAGGATAGTCATGATGAGATCACCAACCTGATGATTGGAGGCGAACCGGCGAAACCCAAAGACGAACCGTACTCTGCAGTTGACCTTCGTCGCCAATTGGAAGCATTCAAGGAAAGGTGAAGACCTTGCGAAGCGACGATGCTGACCTGAGCGCAGCCATGGACCGGGTATTTGACTTCGCCGATCGGAAGGATGCATCGGGAACGATGAATTCTTGGGAGAGCATCAATTTCTACCACGTGCCATTGGCCGCAGGCATCACCATCCTGAGCAAGCTGCAGGCGGATGTCCGCAACGCTGAAGGTGAAGTGGTGAAGCGCATGCTCGATGCAGTGGAAGGCAAGAGCTTCAAATTCAATGCGCTCACAGCCATCGTGAAGCCCCGCAGCAGCTACGTCACCGTTGGAAGCAAGTACGAGGCGGAGATATTCCTCGGTGCTTATGACGATCAGAATGCACCGGAAGTGTACATCTGTGTTGGTGGTGCACGCGTTGATACAACTTCGAAGCCTCCTAAGATCATCGGCGAGTCGAAGAAGCTCGACATGGTGGGAGCGAAGGCACAACTGGTTGAGGTAGCCTCCGGCGCTGGTCAGAAGAAGGTCAGCGGCATCATCAAGTACAAGCCTGTTGGTGGCGAAGAGCAGATTGAAGCTTTCTTCACGGAATACGAGGTGGCTCAGCCAAATCTTGTTGTAAGCCCGCTCAAGATGAACGTTTTCTACCGCGGCGTTGACAATCCGGTGAGTGTTAGCGTTTCAGGATACAGCGATAAGGAAGTCACTGCCAATCCAACGAATGGCACATTGACCAGACAACCTGATGGTACATATATCATGCGACCCGGCAAGGATGCCGAGGCAACCATTGGTGCTACCGTGAAGAACCCGGATGGCTCATCGAAGTCGATGCCAGGCTTGAAATTCCGCGTGAAGAACGTGCCGAACCCGACGCCTTACTTCGCTGGCAAGAGCGTTGATGATGAAACCATCAAGAAAGCAGAGCTCACGGCAGCAGCCGGCGTGATTGCCAAGATGGTGAACTTCGAGTTCGACCTGAAGTTCGAGGTGACCGAATTCAGAGTGACCATGATCGTGGGTGGAACCCCGATTGAGAAACTCACCAAAGGGCCTGCTGTCTCCGGTGACATGAAGGAGATGTTCCAGAAGGCGAAGCCAGGTCAGAAGATCTACATCGAAGGCATCAAGGCGAGAGGCCCCGATGGGACCGTAAGGAACTTGGGCTCGCTTTCGTTCAAGGTCGTCTAAACCAACATCAACCGATGATGAGGAACCCGAAGGACCTGTTGAGGCTGCTGACATTCGTGTTGGTATGCAGCTGCGCCGCCCCAGCGGCAATGGCCCAAGCGTCCACCGTTCTGGACGGTGCCTACATCAAGGAGCATACGCGCACGAAGCGTGTGGTGCCTTACACATACATCCGCGAGGCCGACGTGATGTGGGCCAGGCGCGTTTGGCGCACCGTGGACCTTCGTGAGAAGCTCAATCACCCGCTCTATTTTCCCACTGAGCCTATCAATGACCGTAAGAGCCTCTTCGATGTGATTCGTCAGGGTCTCATGGTGGACGGGTCCATCACGGCCTATGATCCAGGTCCATTACTCACTGATGATGAATTCCGGAAGCCTCTATTGAAGGCACAGCTAGAAGAGATTTTCACGCGCCTCGATACGCAGTACACTGAATCGCTCACCACGGGCGATTTGGAGATGGTGGTTCAGCGCATCGAATTGAGCAGCGCTGACGTGAAGATGTATAAGCTGAAGGAGGACTGGATTTTCGATAAGCAGCGGAGCACGATGGATATCCGGATCATCGGTATAGCTCCGATGCAGGAGAAGAAAGGAGAGGATGGTGAAGTTCGCGGTTACGCACCGCTATTCTGGCTGTACTATCCCGAGTGTCGCTATGTCTTCGCGAACTGGGATGCTTTCAATCGGTCGAATGATTCAGAGCGCCGCAGCTTCGAGGATATCTTCTGGAAGCGCCAGTTCAGCAGCTACATCACCAAGTGGAGCAACGTGTACGACCGCCAGATCAGCGATTACAAGACCGGCTTGGATGCTTTGCTCGAGGGCGAAGAGATTAAGCAGGCGCTGTTCGAGTTTGAGCACGATCTCTGGAACTTCTGACCGTCAGACAACAATTCTTGCGAGGCCCCGCCCAGCGGGGCTTCGCTATTTTCGCGCGCTTTTTCCGGAATAGATGATCACTGTACAGGGCCTCACCCTCCATTTCGGCCAGCGGCCCATGTTCGATGGCGTCTCCTTCTTCATTGGGAGCGACGACCGCATTGGCCTTGTGGGCCGCAACGGCGCGGGCAAGAGCACCTTGCTGAAGATCATGGCGGGTCAGCAGAACTTCGATGGCGGCAACATCGGCAAGCCCAAGGAGCTCACGCTCGGTTACCTGCCACAGGAAATGGCCCACAACCTGGAGCTCACGCCGTGGCAAGTCGCCGAGAAGGCTTTCGAGGAGGCCATCAAGCTCAACGCGTCGCTGGACAGGATCGAGAAGGAGTTGGAGAAGGCCACCACCGATGAGGAGGCGATTGAGCTGGCCACCATGCTGGCGCATGCGCACGAGCGATTGAACACCATTGGTGCGGCGGACCACGATATGCAGATCGAGCGCATGCTCAAGGGCATTGGTTTCGTGGAGAAGGACATGCACCGGCTGATGAGCGAGCTGAGCGGCGGCTGGCGCATGCGCGCGGAGCTTGCGCGTTTGCTGCTGATCCGGCCTGACCTATTGCTGCTCGACGAGCCGACGAACCACTTGGACCTTCCGGCGATACAATGGCTCGAGGATCTGCTGCGCACCTATCCGTCGGCGCTCGTGCTTATCAGCCACGACAAGACCTTCCTGGACCGACTCACCAAGCGCACACTCGAAGTGGTAGGCGGTAAGCTCATTGACCGCAAGGTGCCTTGGAGCCAGTATGTGGAACTGCGTAAGGTCGAACGCGAACAGCAGGCCGCGCAGGCCAAGGACCAGCAACGGTACATCAAAGGAGACCACGGACCTGATCAACAAGTTCAGGGCGAAGGCGAGCAAGGCCGCATTCGCGCAGAGCCTGATCACGAAGCTCGATAAGCTCGAGCGCATCGAGGTGGAGGACGAGGACCTGCGCAAGATGCTCGTGAAGTTCCCCCCAGCGCCCACCAGCGGCAAGATCGTGTGCGAAGTGAAGGGCGTGAGCAAGTCGTACCCCGACCGAAAGCGGCCGGCAGAGACCAAGGAGATATTCCGGAGCGCGGAGCTCACCATCGCCAAGGGCGAGCACCTCGCGCTTGTAGGCGCCAATGGAACGGGCAAGTCCACCTTGGTGCGCATGATCATGGGCGAAGAGCCCTATGAAGGCGAGATCCGCTTGGGACACAACGTAATCGTGGGCTATTACGCGCAGGACATGCCCGAGCGCATGAATCCGCAGGGCACCGTGATGGAGACTGCCGAGTACGCCGCAAGTGAAGACAACCGCGTCCGCGTGCGCGCCATGCTCGGCGCATTCATGTTCAGCGGCGATGACGTGGACAAGAAGGTGAAGGTACTGAGCGGCGGTGAGCGCGCCCGCCTCGCCTTGTGCTGCATGCTGCTGAAGCCGCTCAACTTCCTCATCCTCGACGAACCCACGCATCACTTGGACATCCAGAGCAAGGATGTGCTGAAGGAAGCGCTGAAGAATTACGATGGCACCTTCCTGCTCGTGAGCCACGATCGTGATTTCCTCACCGGCCTCACGAATCGCCTGCTCGAGCTCGACGATTTCCGAATCCGCGATCAGCACATGGACATCCTGGAGCTGATCGAGAAGCGCAAAGCCTTGCAGGGCGCCGACATCGGCAAGAGCAGCGCCGCGCAGCCCAAGGTGAAGGCCGAGAAAGCGAGCAAGAGCGAGAACGCCGATCAGCGCGAACGCGACAAGGAGCGCAAACGACTGCAAAGCCAAGTGCAACGCTTGGAGAAGCAGCTCGCTGAGTTGGAAGCCGAAGAGAAGAGCCTTCAAGCCGAAGTGATGAAGAGCGGCATGCCCGCCGATGCCGTCCAGAAAGGCTACGCGCGCATGGGCGAAGTGGCAGAGCGCATCGCCAGCACCATGAAGGAGTGGGAGGATGCGTCGTTGCGCCTGGAGGAACTGGGCGAGGAGAAGCTCGCTTGAGCGTTACGCGCTGGGTCTGGTCGCATTGGTTGACTGATGATGCACACCGCATCAACAGCAAAACCCAAGCGCCATGGCATCCGGCAAGCTCCCCCCTCGGCAGAAGATGATCAACATGATGTACCTCGTGCTCACCGCGATCCTCGCGCTGAACGTGAGCAAGGAGGTTCTCGACGCCTTCGCCTTCATGGACGCCGAGCTGGTGCGCAGTGAGCGCGCGCACGAGCAGCGCTCGCAAGTGGAGTACGCCGTGTTCGGCGAGATGGCCCAACGCTTCCCTGATAAGTTCGAGGCGAAGCACGCAGAGGCGATGCGCGTGAAAGCCATGGCCGATTCAATCGTGCGGCACCTCGAAGGAATCAAGACCAGCACCATTGCCAAGGCCGATGGCGTGGACCCGCTGCTCCTGCGCGGCAAGGATGCCGATGGCCGCGATACGCTGCGCGCACTGCTCATGCTGGAGAAGAAGGACGATCGCGATGTGCTCACCAACGCGCTCGTTGGCAGTGAGCCGGGCGCACCGCGGAAGGATCCCGGCTCCGCCTATGACATCAGAACACGGATCGCCGGTTTCCGCGATAGCCTGAAGACACTTGCTGGCGAGAAGGGCCAAGCGTTATCCGCCTCGTTGGATGCGCTATTCGATTTCAGCGACCGGCGCGATGCCAGCGGCACGCTCAACAATTGGGAGAGCATCAACTTCTACCATGTGCCCTTGGCAGCGGGCATCGCAACGCTGAGCAAATTGCAGGCTGATGTGCGCGCTGCGGAGAACGACATGGTGAAATGGCTCTACAGGCAATGCGAGATCGAGGACTACCGCATGGGCGCGCTCACCAGCGCTGTGATCCCGCAGAGCAGCATGGTCATGCTCGGCGATTCGTTCCGCGCTGATGTCTTCATAGCGGCTTACGACCCGAAGAACAAGGCCGAAGTGATCCTTGATGGCACGGGGCCGCTGAAGCAAGGCGACGATGGCAAGGGCAAATTGCGCGTGAAGCCGAGCTCCGTAGGTGAGCACAAGATCAGTGGGCGCATACGCTTCGATGGGCCGAAGGGCGTGGAGGAGATCCCTTACACGACCAGCTACCAAGTAATGGCGCCCTTGCTCGTCGCATCGCCCACCAAGATGAACGTGCTCTATCGCGGCGTGGAGAATCCCATCGAGCTGAGCGTGCCGGGCGTTCCGGCGGAGCGCATCCAAGCCACCATCAGCACAGGAAGGATCACGCGCAGCGGTCAGGGCTGGGTTGCAACGGGCATGACGGGCTCCCAAGCCGAGGTGTACGCCACCGCCACCATGGCCGATGGCAGCACGCGCAGGATAGGGCCGGTGAAGTTCAGGGTGAAGAACCTGCCACCGCCTTCTGCCTACATCAAGGACAAGGGCTCGGCCGATGCGGTCATCCCCATCGGTGATTTGCGGTCTGCTCCCGGAGTGGCAGTGAGGACCAATACGGAGTTCGGGGATACATGGGTCGCGAAGAGCTACGTTCACCTTTCAGCGAGGAAAGCAACCCCTATCATACCCGGTTGTTGGCGGCGCATTCACGCCGGCGGTGATGCAGGTGATCGCACAGGCTCGCAGCAGCGATAAGATCTATGTCGAAGAGATCAACGCGCAGTTGGCCAACGGCCAAGGACCCGTCGTGAGGCTCAGTCCGATAGCGCTGAAGGTGCGCTAGGTCCCGCAACAGCGCGTAAAATCAGAAACCCCGGTGATGAGCCGGGGCTTCTTTCGTAGCGGGGGCAGGACTCGAACCTGCGGCCTTCGGGTTATGAGCCCGACGAGCTACCATCTGCTCCACCCCGCAATGGGGCGCAAACATAAACACATTACCGACCTTCGCAACCGTTTTGAGCCAAGCCATGCCCCACAAGGCCGGATACGTCAACATCATCGGTGAGCCCAATGTGGGCAAGAGCACCTTGCTGAACGCCTTGCTGGGCGAGCAATTGGTGATCGCCAACCCCAAGGCGCAGACCACCCGCCACCGCATCCTGGGCATCCTCAACGGGGACGATTACCAGATGGTGCTGAGCGATACGCCCGGCATCCTCGACCCGCAGTACAAGATGCACGAGCGCATGATGAGCGCCGTGGACGAAGCGCTCATCGACGCCGACATCCTCATCGTGCTGGTGGAGATGGGCCAGAAGCCCGAGAAGGCCGAGAACGTGCTGAAGCGCGCGCTGCGTTTCAAAGGGCAAAAGGTGCTCCTCGTGAACAAGGTGGATGCGACCCAAGAGGATGATGTGCTGCCCGCGCTCGAAGCTTGGCAAGCCGCGCTGCCCGAGGCCAAGGTGGCGCCCTTGAGCGCGCTGCACGGCCTCAACGTACCCGAGCTGAAGACCTACCTCATCAACCACCTGCCCGAGCATCCGCCCTATTTCCCCAAGGACGAACTGAGCGACCGCAACATGCGCTTCTTCGTAAGCGAGATGATCCGCGAGAAGATGCTCACCTACTACAAGCAGGAGATCCCCTACAGCTCGCAAGTGGTGGTGAACAGCTACGAGGAAGGGGAGGCGCTGGTGAAGATCCAAGCTGATGTGATCGTGATGCGCGAGAGCCAGAAGGGCATCGTGATCGGCGAAGGGGGCAAGGCGCTGCGCAGATTAGGAACCGAGGCGCGCTTGGCCATCGAGCGGTTCATCGGCACCAAGGTCTTCTTGGACCTGAAGGTGAAGGTGGATCCCGATTGGCGCGAGGATGAAACGAAACTGAAGCGATACGGATATTGAAATGCGGAATGCAGTGGCGAGTGGAATGCCCGAAGTGGTGAGTGATGAGTGGCGAGTAAGCACCTCATCGGCTTACTCGCCACTCACCACTCTCTACTCACCACTTCATTCTGCATTCACCACCGACCATTCGCCATTCACCAAAGAATCATGGGAAACATCGTCGCCATCGTAGGCCGCCCCAACGTGGGCAAGAGCACGCTCTTCAACCGCTTGATCGAGCGGCGCGAGGCCATCACCGACCCCACGGCGGGCACCACGCGCGATCGCCACTACGGCAAGACCGAGTGGAACGGCATCCTCTTCAGCGTGATCGATACCGGAGGGTATGTGAGCGGCAGCGATGATGTATTCGAGGGCGAGATCCGCAAGCAGGTGAAGCTGGCCATCGACGAGGCGGATTCCGTGCTCTTCATGGTTGACGTGCATGGGGGCATCACCGCCATGGATGAGGCCATCGCGCAGATGCTGCGGAAAGCGAAGAAGCCCGTCCTGCTCGCCGCGAACAAGGTGGATACCCACGACAAGCAATACCTCGTGGCCGACTTCTATAGCCTTGGGCTCGGTGAGGTGCATGCCATCGCTGCAGCCAGCGGCGCGGGCACCGGCGACCTGCTCGATGAATTGGTAAAGACCTTCTGCAAGCCCACTGAGGATCCCGAGCCGGACATTCCCAAGCTCGCCATCGTGGGCCGTCCCAACGTTGGCAAGTCGTCGTTGGTGAACGCCTTGCTCGGCAAAGAGCAGAGCATCGTTACGCCGGTAGCGGGCACCACGCGCGATCCCATCAACACGCGCTGGAACGTGTTCGGGCACGACGTGCTCCTGCTCGATACGGCGGGCATCCGCAAAAAGGGCAAGGTGGATGAGGACATCGAGTTCTACAGCGTGATGCGCTCCATCCGCGCCATCGAGGACAGCGACGTTTGCCTGCTCATGCTCGATGCGCGCGAGGCCATGCAGCACCAGGACCTGCACATCCTCTCCATCATCCAGAAGAACGGCAAGGGCCTCGTTGTGGTGGTGAACAAGTGGGACCTGATCGAGAAGGAGACCAATACCATGAAGGCGTTCGAGGCGGATGTGAAGCAACGCATGGAGCCCTTCACCGATGTGCCCGTGATCTTCACCAGCGTGGTGGAGAAGCAACGCTTGCTGAAAGTGGTGGAACTCGCCATGCAGGTGTATGAGGACCGTAAGCGCCGCATCCCTACACGCAAACTCAACGATGTGATGCTGCCCGTGATCGAGCGCCAGCCGCCGCCCATGTACAAGGCGAAGGAGGTCTCGATCAAATTCGTGCAGCAGGTGCCTACGCACGTGCCCACCTTCGCCTTCTACTGCAACCTGCCGCAATACATCAAGCCCAGCTACGAGCGCTTCCTCGAGAACCGCTTGCGTGAGCATTGGCGCTTCACCGGGCGTGCCGATCCGGTTGTTCTTCAGGAAGAAGTGAGGCGGCTCATTCCGCGGCGTCCTTCTTCACCTTGTAGCCGAGTGGCTTATAGGCAACTTAATGGGGGGTCCTTTGCCGGTCAGCCATACCGCCAGCGGAACCCCCGCCTCCGGGCGGCCGACCGTGTCTTCGGAAGAGTAGGTCGGTTTCCTCCCGCCCCGGTTGGCTTCGGCGTGCCCAAACCCAAACTCGCGTTCCATCAGTCTTGCAGCTTGGTCTGCGCGCATTGCGCGGCCATGGCACAGCTCACCGTTGATCCGATGATGCCCGTAAGCTTCTGCGGTGGACCCACGGTGAGCATCCCCTTCACGGCCGCAGGCGGCTACAACGCGGGCAATGTGTTCACCATGGAGTTGTCCGATGCCAGCGGCTCCTTCGCATCGCCCACGGTGATCGGCAGCTTGGCGGGCACGGGTTCGGGGAGCATCTCTTCGGCCTTGCCCGCTGGAATTGTGGGTAACAGTGGTTGGGCCATCCGAGTTGTGGCTTCGGATCCTGCGGAGGTGGGCGATGCGTACGTGCTGCCCATCACCACGGTGGTGCCGCCGAATGCAGGCGCCAGCGCAACGTCGATCGTGTGCAGCAACGATGCGCCGTTCAGCATGATCCAGCTACTGGGCGGCAATCCGATGGCTGGCGGGGCCTGGGTCGCACCACCCGGAATGCAGGTGTCGAACATGTTCAATCCTGCTTCATCGGTGCCCGGTTGCTATTCGTACGTCGTCAGCGCGAGTCCTCCATGCGTGAATGCAGCGGCCTACCTCTGCATCAGCGTGAATCCTGGCCCGTCAGCGCTCGGCCCCGACTTCACCATCGGCATTTGCGATGGCTTACCGGTGGACATGCAAGCAGGCCTTCCGCCCGGCGGCACATGGACCTACATGGGCGCGCCGCACGACCCGATCTATGTACCGGGCACCGACAGTCCCGGTCCATACGTGTACAGCATTCCGGGCGCGCCACCCTGTACTGGCAGCAGTGTTATGGCAACGGTGCTCGAAGGCGCACTTCCCAACGCTGGCGCGAATGCTAGCCTCTCGTGGTGCGTCAGCTTCGGTGCCCTCGACCTCTTCGCGCAACTGAATGGAAGTCCTGATGCTGGCGGCACATGGTCAGACAACAATTCGACGGGTGGATTGAATGGCTCCAGCTTCGATCCCGCCGGGATTCCGGCTGGCACCTACACATTCATCTACACGGTGAACTCGGCCCCATGCGGTATGGCCTCGGCAACTGTTACCGTTGGCTTGGGCGCGTGTTTGGTTGGTCCGCAGCTCGAAACGGAATAGGCAACACGCTCATCGCGTAGCTTCGGGTGGCCATTCCACCCCATGAGCAGCCGATTCCTATCGCTCGCTTTCGCTCTCGCAGTAAGCTGTACTGCGCTCCTCGTTCGCGCGCAGCAGCCGTTCGTTTGGGATGATGCGCCTGCATGGAATTCGACTTGGGAAGAAGGGCGCACCATCGATTCGGAGGTCCTCACCGACGAGCTTTCCATCCGCATCCGCAACGTGAAGCCGGAGTTCCTCGCGCTCTTCTTCGAGCGCAGGAAGGTGGTTCGCTTCGCTGCGCAGGAAGACATCAAGCGCTACGGCCCCATTGTTCTGCCCGAGAGCTTGGATCCGCCTTACGATGTGCTGGGCAAGCCGTGGGAGCGCCGCGAGACCAGGCCCTATCCGATGCTCTTCAACATGCGCGTGGATCATTTCGCAGCGCGTGTGATACGGCCCGATGGCTCGTGGGATGAATTGCCGGTTGACACGCGCGGCGCGAAAGGCTTCTTGGGCAATCCGGTCGCGTACCAGGCCACCATGTCCATCACGCACTATCCCGTCGGCATCATGCCCGGCGATGTGGTGGAGTACCGCTGGAAGTACATGCTGCCCTACGACAGCAATGCGCCGCATACCCAAGGCGCGCGCGGCCTGCAATGGATGGGCAATTGGTCGCGCTTCACCAACTGGCGCGTCTTCTTTAATGGTCCGCTGCCTATACGGGAACAGCGCATCGAGTTGCGTTACCACGCGAAGCACGGGATCATCCTGGGCGGCGCGGCGCCTGAGCGCATCGAACGGCAGGGCGATGAGCGGACAGCCCTTTGGCGCAATGGCCAACTCGCTGGCGCGATGGATGAGGTGAATGGCGATCAGGCCCGCACGCTGCCGCATATCGTTGTCACATGGATGCCCGATGACCTGCGCTATTGGCGGCGCGAGCGGCTCAGCAACTTGCCCATTCCGCAGCAGCCGTGGCTGCAAGTGGTGCGCTTGCGCGAGGCCAAGGCCGAATGGTATCGGCGCGTGGCACTGAAGAAGATCCCTGATCGCCAGAACACCTTGGTGAAGCGCTTCATCACGCGCACCTGCACGGGCATTCACGACACCTTGAGTGCTCGTCGCGTGGAAGCCCTGCATGAAAGCATCGCACGCGACTTCGTTTACAGCAACGACCGCGATTGGTACAACAACATCGATAACAGCTTGGAGCGCATCGGTGATCAGGTGGAAGGGAAGCGCCTGCGCGACATCAGCCGCTACAACATGTACAGCAAGCTGATCCAGATGCAACGGTTGCCCTACGTCACGACGTACGTGCTCGACAAGCGTTCCGGTGCGCTCAACGACCGCTTCACCACGCCGATGTGGGAAACCGAATGGCTCTTCGGCGTGCGCGATGGCGATGAGATGCTGTGGATGCACCCGAAGCGCCAGCGCCACGGCTGGTTCGCCAACGAGCTGCCCTTCTATTGGGAAGGCACCATGGCGTTGCTGGTCGATCGCCAGCGTTTGCTCGAAGACGACCCGCGGCCACCGCTATTCGTGGAGCTGCCCACGGGCGAGCCGTCGGCGAATGTGCGCGCCATCGAACATCAGCTCCGCGTGGATCTGGAACAACCCGATTCGGAGGGCGAGGCGCGCATCTTCCTCAGCGGGCAGTTCAGCACCTTGGGACGCGCGGCATTCCTGGGCGGCAAGCGCGACAGCACGGTGATGCCAGCCTACGGACACACACTGGAGCAAGTGCAGGGCGTGCGTGCGCGACGCATCGGCGAGCATGAGCTGAGCGACGATCCACCGTTCCGCTACCGCGAGCAGCAAGCGCTCACGTTGCCTGGCTTCCGCGTGAAAGAGGAGGGCGGCCTCTTCGCCTTCGATCTGCGCGGCTTCATCGCGCATGCCGTGCCCGTGGGCTTCGCCGCTCAAGGTCGCGACCTGCCCTTCCATTGGGATTTCCAACAGAGCGATCGCTTCATCATCGAGATCGCCTTCGCACAGCCGGTGGAAGTGATGGACCTCACGCAACTGCAAGGCGCATGGGAATCGCCGAGCGCGCGCTACACATTGGAAGCCACACTCATCGACGCCAAGCACCTGCGCATCGAGAGCCGTTTGGACGTGCTGCGGCCGGTGGAGGAGGTGAGCGCGGCTTTGGCGCTGGGAGAGTTGATTCGCGCCGTTCATGAGCCGGAGCGGGTGCTGCGGGTGCGTTTGCCTTCCGCAATGGAACCGTGAGGCCGGCCATAGAGTGAATGGCACCGCCTACATTTCCAGCCATGTCCCGCTGGATGGCCCACGTCATGATCGCGCTCGCGCTCCTTGCGTTGGGCTATGCGCAGGTGGGCTACTTCCTTCGTTACGAGGCGCAGCGCATCAGTATCCAGCGTGGCATCAAGGATCGAATCCGAAAGGGTCTTCCGCCGGAAAAGCTCACGCCGTTCAGCATGTCGAAGCAAGAATGGGAGGCGCTGCACTGGGTGAAGCCTGGCCGCGAGTTCCGATTGGACGATGGCCGCATGTTCGATGTGGTTACCGTGAGCGAGTTGGATGGCCACGTTGAAGCGACCTGCGTTGCCGATCACGAGGAGACGGAGCTGTTCGCTGGTTTGCGCGAGCATGTGCGGCGCAACATGGAGGGCCATGATGCCCGGAATGGCCCTAGCGCGCAGGTGAACAGGCTCATCATGGCCTTGTGCATGCCTCCAGCGCCGTTGGATGCGGTGGAGCCTGCGGTTGTTCGTGTCGTTGTATTGGGTTGCTTGGAGTGCAGCGCGCGCGATGGCCATTCGCTGGGCTGGGCGCCGCCGCCGGACCGAATGAGCTGAGGACTCGTTTAGGTCGCGGCTCCTTCCATGGATGGGGAGTTGCGCGCTGCTCTGCAGTGTCACGCATCCTGCACCTCAAACTTCACACATGTCATTCAGGACATTCGCCATCGCATGGCTGGCAGCCGTTGGTGCTGCCACGGCGCATGCGCAATTCGTTCAAGTCTTCGACCAAGTCACGCTGTGGCCCATAGAGGGTGTAGCCTTGTCGCATGCAGCTTCCGGAGCCAACGCCATTACCGATGCGCGGGGCCGCGCGGATATCACGGCTCTGGCGGCAGCGGACTCCATCACCTTCCGGCGGCTTGGCTACCGAGCCATCGTGCGGAGCCTCGCAGAGATCAAGGCTGCGGATCACCGCGTAGGCCTCGAAGCGATACCGCTCTCCTTGGGCGAGTTCGTGGTGAGCGCCAATCGTTGGGAACAGGATCCCGCGCGCGTGCCCGATCAGATCACCGTGATCTCGAAGCGCGATGCAGTATTCGCCAATCCCGGAACGGCTGCGGATCTCTTGCAACAGAGCGGAGAGGTCTTCGTGCAGCGCAGTCAACTCGGCGGCGGCAGTCCCATG
The DNA here is from genome assembly GCA_016713865.1 of Flavobacteriales bacterium. GTDB lineage: Bacteria > Bacteroidota > Bacteroidia > Flavobacteriales_F > PHOS-HE28 > PHOS-HE28. The sequence goes on from JADJOG010000002.1 coordinate 110,571, forward strand.
CTGCGTGGCTTCGGCGCCAACCGTGTGCTCATCGTGGTGGACGGCGTGCGCATGAACAACGCCATATACCGCGCGGGCAATTTGCAGAACGTGATCAGTGTTGATGCGCAAGCTCTTGAGCGTGCAGAAGTGGTGCATGGCCCCGGCGCCATGACCTACGGCAGCGATGCCATCGGCGGCATCATGGATTTCCATCTGCTGCGTCCGCGATTCAACAGCGAGGACGACCTGTACGTGAGCGGTGGCGCTGCTGCGCGATACGGCACGGCGGCGAACGAGTACGGCGGCCACGTGCATCTGGGCCTGGGCTTACGCAAGGTGGCTGTGCTTGGCAGCGCATCGTTCACGCGCTTCGGCGATCTGCGCATGGGCAGCAACGGGCCGAAGGACTACCAGCGACCGTGGTACGTGCAGGCATACAATGGCGTGGATTCCATGGTGATGAACATCGATCCGGACCTGCAAGTGGGCAGCGGCTACGACAACATCAACTTAATGGGCAAGCTGGCCTACAAGCCGGTTGAGCAGTTGGAGCTCGGCTTCAACTACTACTTCAGCACCACGAGCGATGTGCCGCGCTATGACCGTCTGATCGAAGTGCGACCCAACGGTCTTCCACGCAGCGCCGAGTGGTACTATGGCCCGCAGGAATGGCGCATGGCCAGCTTCACCGCGAAGCATTCAGCGGAGAGAGGCCCATGGAGCAAGGCGCGCCTCACGGCTGCCTGGCAGGACTACGGCGAGAGCCGCAACGACCGCAACTTCCGCAATGTGAACCTGCGCACCCAAACCGAACGCGTAAGTGGTCTTTGGCTCAACCTTGACATGGAGAAGGAGTTGAGCACGCGAACACAAGTGCTCTACGGCGCCGAGTACGTGACCAATGCCGTGGAGTCGAAGGGCAAGCGCGTTAATCAGACCACGGGCGCGGAGACCATCATCAACTCACGCTATCCCGATGGATCGGAATGGAGCACGGCTTCGGTGTATGCTGGCGCGATGCACGATGCCACTGAGCGCCTCACCATTTCTGCGGGTGCGCGATACAACTGGTCAGGACTCGAAGCACGCTTCGATACCAGCTTGTTCGCCTACCCGGTGAAGAGCACCACCTTAAGCAACAGCGCGCTCACCGGAAACGCTGGCCTGGCCTGGCGCCCTGGCACTGGCTGGAAACTCTCGCTCGATCTGAGCACCGGCTTCCGCGCGCCCAACATCGATGATATTGGGAAGGTCTTCGATAGCGAGCCGGGAGCGGTGATCGTGCCGAATCCGCAGTTGAAGCCGGAGTACGCGTACTCGGTGGAGGCGGGCGTCGAGAAGACGTTCAAGGAGAAGGTGCGCGTGCGTGTGAACGCCTACCATGTGCTGCTGGATGATGCGATGGTGCGCAGGCCATTCACTATAAACGGCGCAGACAGCATCGAATACGAAGGCGATCCCAGCCGTGTGGATGCCATTCAGAATGCGGCACAGGCGCGGGTGGTCGGCTTCACGCTCGGTGTTGATGCCAAGCTCTTCAAGTACACGAGCGCCTTTGTCCGCTATAACTGGCAGGATGGCGTGGAGCAGGACGATGCTAACACCTCAGACGTGCCCTTGCGCCATGCGCCGCCGACCTTCGGACAAGCTGGACTCACCTTCGAGCGGAAGAAGCTGCGCGTGCAGGCCTTCGCGCAATTCAGTGGCGGCTTCGGTTTCGACGACTTGCCACCGAGCGAGCAAGCCAAGCTGCCGATCTACGCGCTCGATGCGCAAGGCAAGCCGCATGCACCTGCGTGGCATACGCTCAATGTGCGAGGCAGCTACCAGATCACGAAGGCATTGCTGGCCACACTTGGCGTTGAGAACATCACTGATCAGCGCTACCGGCCTTACTCTTCGGGCATCACTGCGCCGGGGCGGAATGTGATGGTGGCCTTGCGCGCTAGCTTCTGAGTTCGGAAGCGAATGCGCTCTGGCATTGGAACAATTGACCAGATGGCCAGAGGCGCTGAGCAGGCAAGTTGGATGCTACCTTCGAGCAACGCGCCTCTGGTCAACTGCTGTTCTGACTCACTGGTCCACTAGATGTTCTTCAACGCCTGCTCGAGGTCCGCGATCAGCGCATCGGCATCTTCCAAGCCGATGTACAGCCGCACCATGGTGAAAGGCAGATCGGTGTAGTAACCGCTTGGTCCTTGCAGCGCGCATACGGGCCATTGCAGGCTCTCGTAGCCGCCCCAGCTCACAGCGATCAGGAAGCGCTTGAGGTTGTCGCAGAAGCGCTCCACGGCAACCACGTCGGGCGCATCGAGCTCGATCGTCATCAGGCCGGCTACGCGCTTCATCTGCTTCGTGGCGAGCGCATGCTGCGGATGCGATGGCAGGCCCGGCCAGTGCACGCGCTTCACCAACGGATGCGCCTCTAGGAAGCGCGCAACCTTCTCGGCGCTATCCGCGCTGCGGTGCATACGCAGCTCCAGCGTGCGCAGGCCGCGCATCAGCAGCCACGCGTCGTGCGGTGATGGCGCAGCGCCCAATGTCATGAACTCCTTGCTCATCACCTTACGCATGCGCTCCTTCGATCCGGCGAGCACGCCCGCCACCACATCGCTGTGGCCGTTGAGGTATTTGGTCGCGCTATGCGCCACCATGTCGGCGCCTAGTGCGATCGGGTTCTGGAAGAGCGGGCTGCTGAAGCTGTTGTCGCAGAGCGTCACGATGCCATGCTCTTTGGCGATGGCGCAAACAGCGGCGATGTCCTGCAGCTCGAAGGTGAGAGAGTTGGGGCTCTCGAGGATGAAGAAGGTCGTGTTGGGCTTGATCGCACGGCGGTAGTTCTCCGCGTCAGTGCCATCAACGAAGGTGTGCTCCACGCCGAATCGTGGCAGCAATTCAGCTAAGAGCTTCTTCGTCCAGCTGTAGGGCTTCTGCACGCATACGATGTGGTCGCCGGCCTTCACATGCGCGATCACCGCCGCTGCGATGGCCGCGCTGCCGCTGCTGAAGACGAGTGCATCCTCCGCGCCTTCGAGCGCTGCCACCTTTTCGCGGAGCATGGCCACCGTGGGGTTGAAGCCGCGCGTGTACAAGGGCCGGTCGAACTCCTGCTGCACCACAGCGCGCATGGCGGCCACGGTGGGGTAGGTGAAATTGCCGCTTTGCACAATGGGCGGCACCACGGCATCGAAGCCGCGCTCGCGGTCCTCGCCGAGGTGGGCGAGGATGTGGGAGAGGTCGTCCGTCATGGCATGCGTTCCCAGAAAACGAACCCGTTCTTCCGGTACAATTCACGGAAGGTACCGAGTTCCTCAACCTCTTCAGCGCTCGTCACTTTGCACGAGAGGTAAACCGGCTTGTCGATAGGCCCGCGCAACAGAAGCGATTCATCCGGCTGCATCTCCTTCACCCTGCCATAGAACTCCGGCACATAGCTCTTGTAGCCGCTGGTGAGCAGCCAGCAATCCTCATCGGCCTTGCTCTCGAAGAACTCCACTGCTGCCCGCTGCGAGTAGCCTTCGATGTTATTGATGAAGAAGACGAGTGGTGGTTACGAAAGCGCCCCGCCACCGAACACCGCCAGTATGCTAGCGCGGAACCGTTGCCTGCCATGCAGCACATGCCCGGCGATGAGCGCGCCGAATAGCACCAGCCCCGCCAACACTTCAAGGCCCGTCCACTTCACATCCGCATCGAGGTTCGCCAGCGCGAAGGGGTCCTGCGCGAAGAGCGGCTTGATGGCATCGATGTTCATGCCGATGAAGGGAACAGCGATCACGATCAACGCGATTATGGTGCCCAACGCACCGAGCACGAAGCGGCTCCATCCGAAGCCCTCGCGCTTCATCCAGATGCGCTCCAGTTGCAATGCTGCCAAGTAGGTGAGCGGGAAGTAGCACAAGCTGCTGTAATGGACGATCTTGGTCTTCACGATGCTGAAGAGGATGAGCACCACCCAGAAGAGGATCACCATCCATCGGCGGTAGTCGTTCTCCGCTTTGTCTGTGGTTCGCGTAGGCTTCAGCAACTCCTGCAACGCGAACACCGACGCCGGGAAGCAGCCGAGCAGCAGCACCACGAAATGGTAGCCGAAGAAGCCGCCATGACCGGCATCTTCCGTGGTGAGCATGGCCACCTGACGCCAGAAGAAGGCGATCATGAACTCCGGTCCATTGCGCATCGGGTCGATCAGCGCCCACGACGAAACGGTGAGCACGGTGGCTAGCGCGATGATGCCGAGCCTTCGCCAGCGCAGATAGGGCTTGCATCGGCCCCATGCCCAATACACGGCCATGACCAAGCCCGGCACCAGCAATCCCACTGGCCCTTTGGTGAGCACAGCCAAGCCGAGGAAGATGCCCGCGAGCCATGCATGCGAATCGCGGCGCGCATTGATGGCCTTGGAATGACGCGAGGGGTCGCGTTGCACCAGGGTGATGATGGCGTGCAAGCCGAGGAAGATGAAGAGGTTGAACCACGGATCGATGATGCCGCTGCGGAAGTAGAGGTGCGGAAGGATGGAGCCGATGTAGGCCAGCGCCCACAGCATGCCGAACGCGCGACCGCGTGTTTGCTCGCCGATGCGGTAGAGCACCAGCAGGGTGAGGATGCCGCAGATCGCATTCGGGAAGCGCGCCGCGAACTCGCCCACACCGAAGGCTTTCATGCTGAGCGATTGCAGCCACATGAACAGAGGAGGCTTCTCGTGGAAAGCCTCGAAGTGCATCTGCGGCCGCAGCCAATCGCCGCTCACGACCATCTCGCGCGCGATCTCCGCGAAGTTGATCTCGTCCCAATCGAAGAGATGAACAGCGCCCAGTCCAGGGATGAATAGCAGCGCCGCGATCGCGATGATCAACAGCTGCAGGCGGCCGTGCGTGGGCATGTGTCGCTTCGCCGCCTATGGACTCTAGGCTGGGCGGCCCGCGAAACTAGAGCCGGGGTGCAGTAAGTGAGCTACTGTCAGGACAACCGCAAGACGCGGGAGCGCCGAAGGTAGAAGCGCCGCGCTCAGGCGGCCTTTCGCTCGCCCAGCAGCTTCCAGCCCATGATGCCGGTGCGCGCCAGGAAATAGCGCCAGCTCACATTCAGCACGCCGAAGCCGTAGGTCATGCTACGGCTGAAGTTGATCGAGCTCGCTTCGTCGAAATACTTGGTGGGGCAGGTAATCTCGGCCACATCGAAGCCGTGCCAGAAGATCTGGCCGATCATCTGGTTGTCGAACACGAAGTCATCGGAGCAGAGCTCGTAAGGGCAGGCATCAAGCACCTTGCGATGAAAGGCGCGGTAGCCGGTATGGTACTCGCTGAGCTTTTGCCCGCAGAGCATGTTCTGCGTGAAAGTGAGCGCGCGGTTGGCGATGTACTTGTACATGGGCATGCCGCCCTTCAGCGCGCCCTTGCCCAGGATGCGCGAGCCGAACACTACGGGATACACATCGTTGCCGATGAGCGCGATCATGCTTGTGAGCAGCTTGGGTGTGTACTGGTAATCGGGGTGCAGCATCACCACGATATCGGCGCCCAATTGCTTGGCGGTGTCGTAGCAGGTCTTCTGGTTGCCGCCGTAGCCGCGGTTCACCTGATGCTGCACCACGTGCTTGATGCCGAGCTTCTTGGCCACCTCAACGGTGTTGTCCGGGCTCTTATCGTCCACGAGCACCACCTCGTCAACAATGTCGAAGGGGATCTCCTTGTAGGTCTGCTCCAAAGTGAGGGCGGCCCGGTAAGCCGGGAGCACCACCACTATCTTCTGTCCGAGGTACATGTATCTCTTACCGCAGCGCGGGGCGACGAAGGTGGCTTCGGCGTGGTCCATGAACAGGTTGATAACGCCACCGATTGCGGCCGCCGGAAGAGATCAGCCAAACGGCGGCTAGCACCAGCGCGATGATGCCCAATTGCATCACCATGAGGGCTCGCCATCGAGCAATCCCCAGCCAATGGCCACCACCGGCATCAGGTAAGTGACCATGCTCGCTCGGATGGCCGTGGTGCGCGTGAGCAGCATGTTCCAGAGCACCAGCGCGAAGGCCGAGCTCATCACGGCGAGCACAGCCACGTGGCCAAGTGCATTCCACGCATGCGGATCGGATTCAAGTTTCGCTGGCAGCCCGCTACCCAATGCAAGCCCGATGGCCAAGGGCCCCACCCAGGTGAGCGCGCCCACCGTGGTCGCCATGGGCGGAATCATGTGCAGGTGCCGCTTCACGATGTTGCCACTGAATCCATAGCATAAGGTGCCCAGCACGGGCAGCAGCGCGAACCAGGACCAGCTCGAAGGGCCTTGCCCGTTGGGCGAAGGCCACCAACCCCGCGGCCCCAGGAGCCCGAGCCCGATTCCCGACGATATGGATGAGCCGCATCGGGGTCGCGAAGAACAAAACGCCGGTCAGCATGGTCATCAAGGGGTCAGGCTGTTCAGCATGCCGCTCAAGGCGCTGTCGATCCGGGTCTGGGCCAGCGCGAAAAGCATGGCTGGGACGCCGTTCCCCAACAGTCCGCTGCCCAGCATAGGCTTCCAGTGCTGGCGCATGAGCCCTGCATGCCTGACGAGCAGTGGCGAGAGCGCCAGCCATGCGATGGAGAGCCGGGCGGTCGCCATTTGCCAAGGGGTGAGCACTGGCACACCTTCGTGGTAAAGGCCGCGCTTCATCAGGATGAAGCTGCTGCCCCAGATCAGCGCCAGCACAGCGAGCAGGATCCAAGTGCCGCCGGGGCGTTCAGATTTCATAACAGGGCGCCAAGGTATCGGTGGGGCAGGAGGATACATTTGTAACCGATTCGGGGGCCACCCCGTCCCATGCTCACCAAGGCCCAAAGACCATGAAAGCAAACGGCATCCTATACGCTTCCGCCATCGCCCTGCTCATGGGTTGCAGCGGTTCTGTCAGCGCACCTGAGCAAGCGGCATCCACCATTGCACGCACCGTGCAGGAGGTGGCCATCACCAGCGGCGATCCGATGATGATCGCCGACTTCAGCATCGAGGGCATGAGCTGCGAGATGATGTGCGGCGGTTCCATTAAGAAGGCTTTGGCCAAGCTCGGCGTCGAAGGCACCGAGATCAAGATGAGTGAGACCGATGCGCCCAATCACGCGATCGTCACATACAACGAAGCCAAGGTTACCGACGCGCAAATGGTGGAAGCCATTCAAGCACTCTACGATGGCCAGTACAAAGTGGTCGCCATCGGCATCACCAAGCAGGTGAAGGGCGGCAGCGGCAGCGCCGAAAGCACCAAGTCGAAGTCTGACGATGAGGCCGTGAGCGTGATCGCGCCCAAGGACATCGTGCTGCCCAGCATACTCGCGCTGATCGGACGACTGCTGAGGGTGTGATCAAACCGATGAATTGAATCTGAAGAAGGAGGCCCGGGCCTCCTTCTTTGTTCTGTGCCGAATCGAACCACGCGCGGCCACCGTCGGTTCTACTTTCGCCGCCTTCGGAAGGCAAGCTGCAATGAATGATCGAGAGCGATTGAAGCCCGTGACGCGTTGGCTCCTCACTGGCTGCATCATGATCGCGCTCATGGTGGTGATCGGCGGCATCACACGGCTCACGGGAAGCGGGCTAAGCATCACGGAGTGGAAGCCCATCATGGGCGCGTTGCCACCGATGAGCGAGGCGGCTTGGGTGGAGGCTTTTGACAAGTACAAGCAGATACCCGAGTACCAGTTGGTGAACAGCCACATGCAGTTGGCCGACTTCAAGGAGATCTTCTTCTGGGAATGGCTGCACCGCAATTGGGGGCGCTTGATGGGCATCGTGTTCATCGTGCCCTTCGTGATCTTCTGGCGCAAGGGCTTGCTGAAAGGTTGGCTCATGCAACGTTCACTCTGGATCATGCTTGGAGGCGGCATCGTGGCCAGCCTCGGTTGGTTCATGGTACTCAGCGGCTTGGTTGATCTGCGCGACGCCAACGGGCAGCTCTTGGTGGATGTGAGCCACTATCGCTTGGCAATTCACTTGTGCGCGGCCTTCGCCGTGTTCGGCATGGTGCTCTGGACCATCTTCGATATCAACTCGGGCAAGCGAGGCTTCGCGAGCGATGGCACGACTGCGGCGAGATTGTCGCGTGTCCTGCTCTTCCTTCTCGCGCTGCAGATCGCTTGGGGCGCGTTCACGGCAGGGTTGAATGCAGGGCGTATCCACAACACTTGGCCGCTGATGAGCGGGGCCTTCGTTCCAGAGCTGGTCCTGGCTTCCGACTCGCTTTGGCAGGATCTAACGGCACACAAGGATGGCGTGCAATTCACCCACCGCAATCTGGCATGGCTGGTTGCCGTGGCTTTCATCGCATTCGCGTGGCGCTTCCGCTCAACACCAGCCTTGCCCTGCCGAATGTTGATCGCTGCGGTCGTTGTTCAGTTCGCGTTAGGCGTGCTCACGATACTTACGCAAGTGCATATCGCACTTGGCGTGCTGCATCAGTTCGGCGCGTTGGCACTATTGGCCGCGCTATTGAAAGCGATACACGCTACTGGGCGAAGGGCGCCCATTCCAGGGTAGCCGCGAAGTGCCGCATGTCGGCGCGAAGGCGTTCAGTCACTGGCGCAAGGAATCGGCATTGGGCCGAGTGTCGAAATAGAGCGTTCCGTATAGGAAGTGATCGGTGCTATCGGTGAGGTAGAAGACGAAGGGCGTGGCCACGTCGCCTTCGAGATTGAAGAGCGAACCGGAATACGCGATGCTCGGGTGCAATGCTCGATCGCTCTTGATGCGCGCCGCCTTGCTCTGATGCATCTCCTTGAAGCCGTGCGCCTTCTCGATCAGCGCTGGCAGATCGTCGTGCACAGCGGTATATGTCAAGTGCATCGTGGCGCGCTGCTGTGCGAACCGCATGTCGTACCAACGGGTGTCGCCATCCGTTTTGCGCTGCGCGATGCGCGCATATGTGGGCACTTCAGCGGCGAATGGAGCGCCTTCCTCGCGCCAGGCCGAATGCGCTTGCTCTGGCAGGTCCAATCGTGGCCAGCCCTTGGGCTTCGGCACTGCCTCGTCGGCGCAGCCCGCGAACAGCCATGCGACAAGCAGGATGGTGCTATGCCTTCGCTTCATCCTTCATCAGCAGTTTCACGCGGCGTATGCGCTTGTTGTCCGAGGCCTCGATCGTGAACGTGAAGTTGCGGAGCGTTACCACTTCGCCCTTCTTGGGAATACGGCCCGTAAGCTCGAGCACGAATCCGCCCAAGGTGCCGCTCTCGCCCTTGTTGTCCTCGAATACCTGCCCATCGATGCCGAGCACGCGGTACACGTCAGTGAGCGGCGCACGGCCCTCGAAAACCCAGGTGCGGTCGTCGAGCTTGCTGTAGATGAGCTCTTCCTCATCGAATTCATCCGTGATGTCGCCCACGATCTCCTCGATCACATCCTCCAAGGTGATGATCCCGCTGGTGCCGCCGTGCTCATCCACCACCACCGCCAAGTGCACTTTCTCGGATTGGAATTCCTTCAGCAGGTCGTCGAGCTTCTTGTTCTCCGGAACGAAGTAGGGCTCGCGAAGCAAGCCATGCCAATCGAATTCGTCCTGGCCGATATGCGGTAGCACATCCTTGATGTAAAGCATGCCCACGATGCGGTCGAGCGTTTCCTCATAAACCGGGACGCGCGAGAATCCGCTATCGACGATGGCGGCTAATAGCTGCTTGAATGTGAGGTCGCGCTCGAAGGCCACCACTTCGGTGCGTGGCCTCATGATCTGCTTCACCTCGAAGTTGCCGAACTTGACGATGCCTCGAAGGATCCGCTGCTCTTCGGCGGTGGTGCTGGCATCCTTGGTGAGTTCAAGCGCATGCCCTAGCGCATCGGCGCTTAGGCTTGTTGTTGCCCGCTTGCGATAGCGCTTCTCGATCCAGCTCGTGCTGCCCACGAGCGCCTCGCTCACAGGCTTGAGAGCGAATCGAAGCACGGTGAGCGGACCTGCCATCACCTGTGCCACGCGCATGGCGTTGGCCGTAGCGTAAACCTTCGGCAGCACTTCGCCGATCAGCAGCAGAACGAATGTGACTGCAAGTACTTGTATGGCGAAGAAGAGGTACTCCGGCATGCGTTCTACCTCCAGCAGCGAAGAGACAGCGACCGTGCTGAGTATCACGATGCCCACATTAACGAAGTTGTTCGCGATGAGGATGGTGGCGAGCAAACGTCGTGGCTTGCTCAGCAGATCGAGCACGCGCTGGCCCCAATGGCCGCCGCGTTCCTTCAGGTCGCGCAGCTGTGTAGGCGTGAGCGAGAACAGCGCTACCTCGCTCGCGCTGAAGGCAGCGCTGCACACCAGCAATAAGGCGATAACCACCAGCATGAGCGCCGTAGCTCCATCGAGCGGGCGCCAATACAAGGCGATCATCGGAAAAAGGGAGGGAGGCTCCAATCGGATGAGGTTCGGTTCAACCGTGCGGACAGCCTAGAACGGCAGGTCGTCCACTTCATCGTCGAAGTTGCCGGCGGGCGTGTTGGCTGGCGCCGATGCAGCAGACTGCGCTTGCGGTTGGCCTTGTGGAGCGCCACCGCCCGATGCGCGATCGAGCATCGTCATCTCGTCGGCGTGGATCTCGGTGGTGTAGCGCGTGTTGCCGTCTTTATCCTGCCATTGGCGGGTGCGGAGCTTGCCTTCCACATACACCTTACTGCCTTTGCGCAGGTACTTCTCGACGATCTCGGCCAAACCGCGCCAGGCAACGATCGCGTGCCATTCGGTCTGCTCGCGTTTCTCGCCGGTCTGGCGGTCTTTATAGGTCTCGCTCGTGGCAATGCGGAAGTTGGCTACGGCCGCGCCGTTCTGCAGATGTCGCACTTCGGGATCGGCGCCGAGGTTGCCGATCAGGATCACTTTGTTCACGCCTGACATGTGGGATGGGCTTGGGCGGTCGAAGATAGCGGTTCACTCAGTCGCGCTTTTCCGCAAGCTGCCGTTCGATCAGCCGTGGCAGTGCGTGCGCACCGATCTTCTTCCACGGCACCGGTTTCCAATCCTTCGGCGGCTTGAAACCATTTGGCGGCACCGCATTCCAGAACACCGCGTGGATGATCGGTGGCTCAGGACATGCTTCACGGGGCTGATCGTTTCAGGAATCGCCACCTTGTTGAATGCTAGTAGGTCGACCCGGAGGGTCGACGCTACTGTTGGCTGCTGTCGAATCTGCAATGGCCGGTCGTTGATTCAGGCCAAGGGCCTTGCCCGTCTCCGCCATAGGCAACTCCCACAGGCCCTGCCAGATGTCCTTGCCGGTTCGCTTGCGCAGGTAGATGCCGTCCTTCGTCTCGATCAGCAGGTAATTGAAATGCCGGGTGCGCGTCTTCGTCTTGCCGGCCTTCACCGGCAGCTCGGCGATGCGCCCTTCGGCCTTCGCGATGCACTTGCGCGCAAGGGGGCAATCACCGCAGCGCGGGTTCTTCGGCGTGCATACCGTGGCGCCCAGTTCCATCACCGCCTGGTTGTGGTCGCCGGGGTGCTCCTTTGCGATCAGTTCAGCAGCCAAGGACCGGAACACCTTCTTCCCCTCCGTGCTGTCAATCGGCGTTGCGATACCGAAGACCCGGGCCAGCACCCTGTACACGTTGCCATCAACCACCGGCTCTGCCTTTCCGAAGCAGATGCTGGCAATTGCCGAGGCCGTGTAATCGCCCACGCCCTTGAGCTTCAACAGTGTGGCATGGTCGGCAGGGAACTGCCCGTCGTGCTCCTTTACTACTTGCTGTGCGGCGGTGCGCAGGTTGCGGGCGCGGCTGTAATAGCCCAGTCCTTGTCAGTGGCGAAGCACTTGGTCCTCAGAGGCCTTGGCCAGCTGCGCCACGGTGGGGTAGCGCTCCACGAAACGGTGCCAATAGGCGGTGCCTTGGTCAACGCGGGTCTGCTGCAGGATCACCTCGCTGAGCCAGATGTGATAAGGCTCTTGGGTGCGGCGCCAAGGCAGCGGGCGCTGGTTTTCGCGGTACCACGGCAGCAAGGCCCGGCTGAACCATGAACGGCTTGACATACAGGCACAAAGATGGGTTGCGCGGACGGGATGCCCGGCTATATTTGCGCCCCCAAATCAATCAGGGCTATGACCAAGGCAGAACTGGTGGGCATCATCTCGAAGAAGACGGGCATCGAGCGGACGATCGTGCTGGCCACCGTTGAGGCCTTCATGGACGAGGTGAAGAACCAGCTCGCTGCCGGCGAACCGGTTCACCTGCGCGGCTTTGGCAGCTTCATCGTGAAGCACCGCGCCCAAAAGACCGGACGCCTGCTTGCTCAGAACACCACCATCATCATCCCGGCCCACGACATCCCGGCATTCAAGCCCGCCGATGTGTTCGTGGATCAGGTGAAGAACCGGTCGGCGAAGCCTGAGGGCCAATGATGGGATTTGGGAAACCGCAGATGCTGGCCTTGGCCGGAGCTGCGGCGGTAGTGGTTCTTTTATTCATGGTGCCCCGAACACCTTCGGGGAAGCAGAGCGAAACGCCTGAGGTCACGCCCGCGAAAGCGCGCATGCTGGAAGCGGTGACGCTCGTGAACGGCTCCGAGCCCATGCGCGGCATTCAGATGCTGCGGAAGATCGTGGAGGAGGAGCCCGAGAACGCTGAGGCGCATTGGCATCTGGGTTTGTTCTCGGTGCAGAGCGGCCAGTTGGATAAGGCGCTCGAACGCTTCAAGAAGGTGAAGGAACTGGACGCGGAGGGTTTCCCCGATGTCTGGTACTACTTGGGGCGCACCTATGCCACCATGGACAGCATCGATCAAGCGATCAGCTGCCTAACGCGGTACAGGACATTGGTAGTTGAGGATACGGCCATCACCCGTCAGGTTGATGGCTTCCTGAAGGAATTGGAAAGTCACGAACACGAACACTGAAGAGCACATGCCCTGCGGAAAGAAGCGGAAGCGCCACAAGATGGCTACCCACAAGCGCAAGAAGCGCCTGCGGAAGAACCGCCACAAGAAGAAGATCCGGTAGGAACCGGTAGCGGCGCTGCGCACTGAAGGCCCTTGGGCCTTCGGTCGCTGCCGTTCGGCGCGCGCCTGCGTGCCTGCTTCCATGCATCCTACAAACTGCATCATCGCGTGAGCGTCGATCTGGTCATCCGTTCCCAAGGGGGAGAGGTCGCCATTGCCTTGTTGAAGGACAAGGTGCTGAGCGAACTGCACCGTGAGAAGACCGAGCGCGGCTTCGCCGTGGGCGATGTCTATCTCGCCAAGGTGCGCAAGGTGGCCCCCGGCCTCAATGCCGCCTTCGTGGATGTGGGGCACGAGAAGGACGCCTTCCTGCACTACTTCGACCTAGGGCCGCAGTTCAAGAACAGCTACAAGTTCGCCAAGGGCGCCGTGAGCGGTGCCGTAACCAGCAGCTTGCTCGCGGATTGGAAGCTCGATGCGGACATCCCGAAAGAAGGCAAGTTGGGTGATGCGTTGAGCGCCAGCCAGAGCATCCTGGTGCAGATCGCCAAAGAGCCCATCAGCACCAAAGGGCCGCGCCTCACCGCCGAAGTGACGCTCGCTGGCCGCTACATGGTGCTGGTGCCCTTCATCAACAAGATCAGCATCAGCAGCCGCCTCACCGATGAGGTGGAGCGCAAGCGCTTGAAGGAGCTGATGATGGCCATCAAGCCGAAAGGCTTCGGCGTGATCATCCGCACCAATGCCGCCGACAAGAAGAGCGAGGACCTCGAGAACGACCTGAAGACCTTGTTGCAGCGCTGGGACGTGATGTTCCACAACCTGCGCAACGCGCAGCCACCGAAGAAGGTGTTGGGCGAGGTGGATCGCACCAACGCCGTGCTGCGCGATGTGCTCAACAAGACGTTCACCGGCATCCATGTGGACGACGAGCTGCTCGCCGACGACATCCGCACCACCCTGCAGAACATCGCCCCCGAGAAGGCGGGCATCGTGAAGCACTACAAGGGGAAGATCGACATCTTCGACAACTTCGGGATCAACAAGCAGATCAAGCAGGCCTTCGGCAAGCAGGTGATGCTGAGCAGCGGCGCCTACCTGATCATCGAGAAGACCGAGGCCATGCACGTCATCGACGTGAATAGCGGCAGCCGCAAAGGCGGATCGCAGGCCCAGGAGAAGAACGCGCTCGACATCAACATCGAAGCGGCCAAGGAGATCGCCCGCCTGCTGCGCCTGCGCGATATGGGCGGCATCATCTGCGTTGACTTCATCGACCTCTACGAAGCGGAGAACCGCCGCCTTCTCCACAAGGCGCTGAAGGATGCCATGGAGGAGGACAAGGCCAAGCACAACGTGCTGCCGCCTTCACGCTTCGGCGTGATCGAGATGACACGCCAGCGCGTGCGCCCCGAAACGGAGATCGATACCAGCGAGAGCTGCCCCACCTGCAAGGGCACCGGCGAAGTGCAAGCCCCTGTTCTCATCATCGACGAGATCGAGAACACCCTCAACTACCTCCACGGCGAGAAGGGCATGAGCGGCCTCACGCTCTGCGTGCATCCCTTCATCCACGCCTACCTCACCAAAGGCTTCATGAGCATCCAGCGGAAATGGTACTGGCGCTGGAAGAAGAGCGTGAAGGTGAAGCCGGAAGGTGCGCTGCAATACCTGGCGTACAGCGTCCAGGACAGTGAAGGAACGAGGTGCCGGTGTAGGGCGCCGCTAACGGATTTGGATTTTTCCGTTTTTATTCCGTTTGGGTCAAGACCAAACCCCATGAAAACCCTGACCTACGGAATTCTAGTTAGTACACTCCTGTTCTCCGCGTGCGCCAAGGATGGCGAAGACGGCGCGCAAGGACCTCCAGGCAATGCCAACGTGACTTCGACGACCTTTAGCGTGAGCCCTGGCGATTGGGGCCCGTTCGGAACATCCGGACAAGTCGGATACGGCTTCGGCGTGAACTTCACGGTTCCGATTGTCACCAGCGCCATCGCTTCATCTGGCGCGGTACTGGTGTACCTCAAGGACGGCTCGGACCGTTGGGCCGCGTTACCATTAACTATTCCAGAGGGTTCAACATGGAATAAGACTTGGTTGTACACCTACGGCCCAAGCTCTGTGCAAATTGAGGTTTATGACGATGACCAGTTGACCGTTGCACCTAACCAAGTCCATGTCTTCAAGGTGGTGGCCATCGCCAACTCGGGCATGATGCTAACGGGGTTAGAGATGAGGAGTGAGCCGCTACTTTGGTCTCGAGAAACTCTGACTGAGCAGGGCAGCGGCTTTCTTGCTCAGGTTGTTTGAGTTTTGGCCGCATATAAAGGTGATTCTGGCAAGCGACAGAGTCTTCTAGTCAGGTGCTTGAAGTGGTCGCGACCGGCAAAGGTGCTCTCCACTCAGTCAGGCTCTGACTACGTCCCGCCCATTACGCTATGCCTGGTCGCTCCAGCGCTTCCGGCTTTTAGTCCCCGCATCCACCATGTTACTGGCGCTGGAGAAGAGCGTGAAGGTGAAGCCTGAAGGCGCGAATACCTGGCGTTCAGCGTGCAGGACAGCGAGGGGAACGAGGTGCCGGTGTGAATGGTTCGTAGGTTCGGCATGCTTCCCATGCCGAGTAAACCCTCCACATCCGAAGCCCTCTCCAAGGCCCGCGCCTATTGCGCCCGCCAAGAGCGCGCCCAGCAAGAGGTGCGCGACAAGCTCTACGCGTGGGAGGTGCCTGCGAAGGACATTGAACCGATCATCAGCCAGCTCATTGGCGAAGGCTTCCTGAACGAAGCACGTTTCGCGGAGCATTTCGCCGTGAGCAAATTGCGCCAGAAGGGCTGGGGCCTGCGCAAGATCGAAGCGGCGCTGAAGCAGAAGCGCGTGAGCGATCCGTGCATCCGAGCAGCAATCAAGGCCATCGACCAAGGCGAGCAAGTCGGCCGTTTGCGCGAACTGGTGGCCAAGCGCTGGGCGAGGGAGAAAGAACCGGTTCTGTACCGGAAGCGGCAAAGGGTGATGGCGTATTTCCTAAGGCGAGGATTTGCTTTGGAGGAGGTGGAAACGGTACTGCACGACTTGGAATGAGCGCCGCGGTTCTCAACCCCTAACCTTCCTGTTAACCAACCTGCAACCCTCAACCCCGCGACCTACTTTCGCGCGCCTGTCTGCCGAAGGCAGGCTTTCATGATCACCATCGAGAAAATCACCGGCCTGCAAGAGCGTCTTGAGGCCCTCAAAGGCTACCTCGAAATCGAGGATAAGCGCGGCCGCATCCTGGAGGAGGAGAAATACACGCACGATCCCGATTTCTGGAACGATGCCAAGAAGGCCAAGACGGTCATGCATCGGATCCGGGAGCTGAAGCGCTGGGTGGCGCTATGGGAAGAGGTGAAGCGCGAGATCGACGACGTGGGCGTGATGTTCGAGTTCTGGAAGGCGAAAGAGGTGAGCGAGGAGGAAGTGGAGGCGCAATTCGCGAAAGCCGGGCATGTGCTGGAGGAGCTCGAGTTCAAGAACATGCTCAGCGCCGAGGAGGATCCCTTGAGCGCGGTGGTGCAGATCACCAGCGGCGCGGGCGGCACCGAGAGCAACGATTGGGCGCTCATGCTGCTGCGCATGTACCGCATGTGGGCCGATAAGAGCGGCTACAGCGTGAAGGTGCTCGACTACCAGGACGGCGAAGCAGCGGGCATCAAGCAAGCCACTTTGGAGGTCGCAGGTGAATTCGCCTTCGGCATGCTGAAGGGCGAGAACGGCGTGCATCGCTTGGTGCGCATCAGCCCCTTCGACAGCAACGCGCGGCGCCACACCAGCTTCGTGAGCGTTTACGTGTACCCGCTGGTGGATGAGAGCATCGAGATCGACATCAATCCCGCGGACATCACTTGGGATACCTTCCGCAGCGGAGGTGCCGGTGGCCAGAACGTGAACAAGGTGGAGACCGGCGTGCGCCTGCGCCACGGGCCCACGGGCATCATCATCGAGAATACCGAGACGCGCAGCCAGCTGGAGAACAAGAACAAGGCGCTGCAATTGCTGAAGTCGCAGCTGTACGAAGCCGAGCTGGAGCGTCGCCGCAGCAAGCGCAGCGAGATCGAGGCCGGCAAGAAGAAGATCGAGTGGGGCAGCCAGATCCGCAACTACGTGCTGCAACCCTACAAGCTGGTGAAGGATGTGCGCACCGAGCACGAGACCAGCAGCGTGGATGATGTGCTGAACGGCGAGATCGATGAATTCCTGAAAGCCTATTTGATGATGCACGGGCAGAGTCAGAAGGTTTGAACCCAAGTCGGCAGTTGCCAGTTGGCAGTAGGCAGTTGCCCGACCCTCGGGTCGACCGCACACTGCCAACGAGCGATTACATGGACTACAGGATCGAGAAAGACACCATGGGCGAGGTGAAGGTGCCCGCCGACAAGTACTGGGGCGCACAGACCGAGCGCAGCCGCAACAATTTCAGGATCGGTCCGCCGGGCAGCATGCCGCGCGAGATCGTGCATGCCTTCGCCTACCTGAAGAAAGCCGCCGCGCTCACCAATTTGGAGCTGGGCAAATTGCCGAAGGAGAAGTGCGATCTGATCGGCAAGGTGTGCGACGAGATCCTCACCGGCAAGCTCGATGACCAGTTCCCGCTGGTGATCTGGCAGACCGGCAGCGGCACGCAGAGCAACATGAACGTGAACGAGGTGATCGCCTACCGCGCGCACGTGCTGAGCGGTGGCAAACTCGCCGATGAGCAGAAGGTGCTCAACCCGAACGACGACGTGAACCGCAGCCAGAGCAGCAACGACACCTACCCGACGGCCATGCACATCGCGGCGTACAAGCTCACGGTGGAAGTGACCATCCCAGGTGTGAAGAAGCTGCGCGATACGTTGGACAAGAAGGCGAAGTCGTTCGCGCGCATCGTGAAGACCGGCCGCACGCACTTCATGGATGCCACGCCGCTCACGCTCGGCCAGGAGTTCAGCGGCTACGTGCAACAGCTCGACAACGGCCTGCGCGCAATCGACAACGCGCTGCACATGGTGGGCGAACTGGCGCTGGGTGGTACAGCCGTGGGTACGGGCCTCAACGCCCCCAAGGGCTACTCAGTGAAAGTGGCCGAGCAGATCGGCAAGCTCACCGGATTGCCCTTCGTGAGCGCGCCAAACGAGTTCGAGGCCTTGGCCGCGCACGATGCCATGGTGGAGCTCAGCGGCGCTTTGAAGCGATTGGCTGTTTCGCTCATGAAGATCGCCAACGACATCCGCATCCCCAGCAGCGGCCCACGCAGTGGCATCGGCGAGCTCATCATCCCCGACGACGAGCCCGGCTCATCCATCATGCCCGGCAAGGTGAATCCCACGCAGCCCGAAGCGATGACGATGGTGTGCGCCCAAGTGATCGGCAACGATGTGGCCGTGAGCATCGGCGGCATGCAAGGCCATTTCGAGCTGAACGTCTTCAAGCCGGTGATCGCTGCGAACGTGCTGCAGAGCGCGCGCTTGCTGGGTGATGCCTGCGTCTCCTTCACCGACAAGTGCGCGGCGGGCATCGAGCCGAACGAGGCCGTGATCAAGCGCCATCTGGAGAATTCGCTCATGCTCGTCACCAGCCTCAACCCGCACATCGGCTACTACAAGGCCGCCGAGATCGCCAAGAAAGCGCACAAGGAAGGCACCACATTGAAAGAGGCCGCCATCGCGCTTGGCCACGTGAGCGCCGAGGACTTCGACAAGTGGGTTGATCCGAGTAAGATGTGCAGTGAGGGGTGATGCGGGTTGTTCTGATCACAGTTGGGTTCTTGCTCGCCGGCTCTCTAAGAGCTCAGGTCATTGCCACCGGTGCCCTCAAGCGTACCATGTGGGACGGCCAGCGCAGCGGACTGATCGCGATGGACTCGTTGAGCGCACCCGGCACTTACGGCATGGGGCCGCTGGAGCACATGCGCGGCGAGATCACACTGGTCGATGGCCGCAGCCATGTGGCGCGTGGCTGGTGATAGCCTGGCAGTGAGCGTTGATCCCACGGCCAAGGCGCCCTTCTTTGTGCATGCGCGTGTTTCGCGCTGGGAGGAAGTGGTGCTTCCGGCCGAAGTGCAGAATGCCGAGCAGTTGGATGCCTTCCTTGAGAAGCGAAGCGGTGACGAGCCCTTCTTCTTCCGCCTGAATGGCCGCTACGAGGAGATGGATCTGCATGCATGGGACCTGCCTGCGGATTCAACATTCACTGGGCCGGTGGAAGGCGCACGTTACAAGCGGCACTTCAGCTTCAAGGAAGCGCAGGGAGAAGTTGTCGGCGTGTTTTCCCGGCATCATCGTACGGTGTTCACGCATCACGATTCGTTCACCCACCTGCATTTCCTCAGCAGCGATGGCCGCGTGATGGGCCATGTGGATACGCTGGGCTTCACGCCTATGGAGGTGATCCTGATGGTGGGCTTTCCTTGAATGAAGAAGCCCGAAGCGATGAGCCCCGGGCATCTTCCTGCGATTGGCTCTGACTACTGCGCGCTCGCCATCGCTTCATGGCCGAAGCGGGCACCCAGCTTAGCCATCACCAGCTCCTTGTCCTGAAGGTCGGTGTAGGTGAGGTCCATGCTGCCGTCGTTGGTATAGACACGGATATTGTCCCCTTTATCATCGAGGAATGTGAGGATCGCATGGTCCTGCACGCCGCTATTGGTGTATTTCCACGTGCGATCGCAGCGATCGTAACGCATGATGCGCACTTCGCCGGCTTCGGCTCCTGAGAGTTGTGTGGTGGTGAAGGTGTCTTTGGTCACTTCAATCTTGTAGTCCACGCCCTTGATCGTGGTGAGCTGCATCTCGTAGTCGCCCTCATTCATGCTCATGGGATTCGAACGCTCCAGAACTCGATCAGGTTGAGGATGACCGCATCAACCATGGCTGTGATGCTGTATACGAATCCCATCGGAATCCACAGAAGCAGAGACCGAACCCACTTGTTCCCTATGCTGGCATGCCAATCATAGGCCTTGCGGGTCAGCGCGAATTCACCGAAGCAGCCAGTTTGCGCGAATCCAAGTGAGATCAGGCCGATGAAGAGTGCGGGTTTTGCGAGCTTTTTCATGTGATGTGGTTTGATGGATGCCAACTTACATCATGCGCGCGCTATTCCGCCGGAGAACAAGAAGCCCGGAGCATTCACTCCGGGCCTCTTCCTTCGGCAAACCCCGTGTGCCTACCTCACGACGGGCTTGCCATTGGCGGTCCATGCTTGTATGCCTCCATCCAAATCGGTGACATCCTTGAACCCGGCATGGAGCAGTGCTTCTCGCGCAGCGGCGCTCCTTCGGCCCGATGCGCAGTACACCAGCACTGGTGCATCCTTGTCAAGAGATGACATGCGTGCTTGCAATTGGCCGCTCGTCCAATCGAGGTTGAGCGCGCCATCGAGATGGCCGCCTGCGAACTCGGCTGCAGTGCGCACATCAATAAGCTGAGCGTTAGGCGCAATGGTGCGCTCAAATGCCGCAGGCGCTACTGCGCCGCTCTTGGCAGGCTGACCGCAAGCGGAGAACAACGCGATGCTGAGCAAGGGGATGAGGGCGAGTGCGCGCATGGGCTGAGGCGTAATCGTGTTCTATGCGGCCACAAAGGGCGATATGACCTGCTGCAATTGGTCGGCGCTCATCACGCCGCTGCGGCGCCACACGATCTGGCCGTTCTTGAAGACGATGAGCGTGGGCACGCCTTGTATGCCGTACGCCTGCGCGGCTGCAGGATTGCGGTCCACATCGATCTTGATCACGGTGGCTTGCTCGCCCACGCGGTGCTTGAGGTCCTCCAGGATGGGACCCATCACACGGCAGGGGCCGCACCATTCGGCGGAGAAATCCACCAGCACCGGCTTGTCGCCAGCGATCAGGTCCTTGAAGCTCGTAGGGTTTTCAGTGCTCGTCATTTGATCTCGTGATAGGTGAGTTCTTCGTTGCCGTTCGTTTTCCGTGCCGGCGAGGGCGCGCAGGTTCCGGCGAAGCAGCAGCCGCTGTTCAGCACGGCCTGCAAGCCGAAGAAGGCTCCCGCTCCGAATGCGAAGGCGTCGCCACTGGCGATGCCTTCGCCGATGAACGCGAGACCAACGAGCAGCCGCAGCCACCGCGACCAGTGCCATTGCAAGAGCGCGCTCAACGCAGCAGGGCTTGCACGTTCTGCCATGGGCCACCGTTGTAGGCTTCGTAGCCGGCGTTCTTCAGCGCATCGGCGGCCATTCCGCTGCGCGCGCCGCTGCGGCAGCAGGTGATCACCGGCTTGTCCTTGTTGATCTTGCTCAGCTGCGATTGCAGCCGGTCGAGCGGGATGTTCACCGCGCCTTTCGGGTGGCCGCCGCGGTATTCATCGGGCGTGCGCACATCGATGATCTGCGCGCCTTCCTGGAGTTTCGCGTTGAGATCGACCTTGGGGCCGAAGCCGAAGAGTTTGCCGAACATGGGAGGGTTGTTGTTGATGCCGCAAAGATCCGCCATCAGGATGCCCGCGTTGGTGATACGCATCACCAAGGCCCGTCAGAACGCGTAGTTCACGATGACCTCCATATGGTGCATGTTCACCTTATGTACGGCCTGTCGCGTGGTGTATTCGACGCCCGGCATGGGCAGCTTCACCATATAAATGAACTGCGCCGCAAGGCCTTTCCAGTTCCGCCGAAGCGATATTGCGCGTTCAGGTTGGTGCTGGTATGAGGGGAAGGCATACTTGTTCAATCGTGCGGCCGCGATAGGTGGGAGCCAGTACTGACCAGCATCGGCTTGAATGCGCCAGCCGCTCTTGGTGTGCCAGATGAGGTTGATTGTGGCGGCGTGCACATCGCCGACGCCTTCGTTGCGCTCGCGCGATAGGAACGTGTAGAACGGGTCGCGGCCCCATTCGCGCGGCATCAGGTATCGGCCATGCGCGGTGATGCGGGTGTAGTTGGCCTGCCAGCGGAAGCGGCCAAGGTTCATGCGAATTCGGCCGCTGAAGGCCATCGAAGCATCGGACTGGAAATAGGCGAGGCTGTCCGCGTTGTTGCCGCCATTCATCACGCGGTCTTGTCGTATCGCCATCACGCCGGCCATCCAGCGGTCGTCGCGCGTGCCACGCTCCACTTGCAGCATGGCCGTATTGAAGGCATTTGCCGTGAGCATTTCCCAACCAGTAACGGTGAGCTTATGCTTCAGCGGAGCCGTGATGCCTGCCATGGCGATGCCCGGTGAAATGATACGGCCCTTGTAGCGGCTTGGCTTTCCATCAACACCCACGCCCACCGGATACAAGCCGAAAGTCTGCTCCACGGGATACCACGCGGCGGTGGAGCGCGGCGCCATGCGGTAGATGAAACCGCCTTCGATGCGCAAGCCCTTTTTGCTCTTGTGCGAGCCCCACAACCCCTCCGAGAGCCCCGGATGCATGCGGCCATCCTGTGGATTGATGAATGGCGTGATCAATTCCTGGCGGCCGAACACGATGGATGACCGATCGTCGCGCGTGTGGTAGTTGAGCTGGAAGAGCTGCACGTAGGCGAGTTGGTTGTCGCGGCGCAGGTTCGTGACATCGAAGAGGCCGACCTCGTAGCGGTTGGGCATGTTGGTGACCGGGTCAGCGGCCGTGAGGTCAGCGCTCCACAGGTCGAAAGTGTAGCCGCCGGTCATGCGCAGTTGCATGCCGTTCCAACGCAAGGAGGAGAACCCCAAGGAGCCTCCGAATGCTTGCGCATGGTAGTCGGCAGGAGCGCCATCATTCAGCGTGCCCATGAGGAAGAGGCGGAAGCGCCCTTCCAGGTGCCATTGCGGATCGCACCAGGCAAGGGCGCACCTTGTTTCAGCGTATCGCTCGGCGGGATATCGAGCTCCGACTGCTGCGCCGTTGCAGACAAGAAGGCCAGCGAGAGCACGAGGATGGAAGCAATCCTCCACCGCGCATTCATCACCTTGTTATGCGCCTGTTGCTTCAATGTGCTGGGTGCTCAGCGCTTCAGAAACCGGCCTTGATGTAGCTCCAGCCTTGTTCCTGCCGCTCCACGATGTGGATGATGCCCGCCTTCACGTATCCCGCTTCAGGCAGCACTTTCGAGCGGTCGAGGTTGCGCTCTTTGATGGTGTTCTCGCATGCCATGAACACGATGCCCTGTGCTGCGAACTCCTTCACCTTGGGCGCTACGATGCTGCGGTCGCTCATCAGCAGGTCCATGCCAGGGCCGTGGCATACGATCTCGAGCTGCATGGTGGGCGCGGCCTCTTTCATGTTGCGCAGCTGCTTCATCAGGTTCTTGTGTACGAGTGAATCGCCGCTGGTGAGCTGCATCACGATGCGGTGATGCGTGGGCTTGTCCTGTGCTTGTGCAGTGTAACCGATGAAAAGGGCGAGAAGGAGAAGGAGCTTGTTCATGGTGAGCAAAGCTGGTGCGTTGTATGGTCGAGAATTGTGACGCGCGTCACGTGGCTCACCGGAATTCGTAGTCGTAGCCTTCGAGCTGGCTCAGCAGCGTCTGCGGCGCATCGGTGGCTGTGATGCGGCCTTCGACTTTCGGCGCCACCGGACTGAATTTCCCGAAGTAGTCGCGCAGGATGGTGTGCATGGTGACGCCAGCGAGTCGAGGGTTGCGCACGTGCTCCATGCGGCAGAGCACATGGTCTGGGTCGCCTTCACGCTCGCAGGCGGCAATGGTGTAATACTTCTCGAGGTCGATCGGTTTTCCGCCCACCTTGATCCAGTTCACGCGCTTGCCCATGTCGTTGTGCATGGTGAAGTTGGCGGTCATGCCCTTGAAACGCACCACCCATCCACCGAAGCGCTTGGCGGGATCCTTGGCGAAGACATTGTGCAGCTCTTTCTCCAGCCAATCCCAGATCTGGCGACCGGTCGCTTCGCCAAACTTCGCATCGCTATCCACCGGTATCATGCTCCAGAGATGGTCGTTGGTTATCGGGGTTGGCGTCTTGCCATCGGCCACGATCGGCGGGCAGAACCGGAAGCCGTTGCTGATGGCGATGTCGGGCTTCAGCTTCCACATGAGCGCATCCGTGATCAAGTTGTCCATGGGGTTCTCGATCACGTAGTAGCGCACCAGCGTGTTCTTGGTGCTGCCCACCACTTTGCTCAAGTGCTCTTTGTAAGGTGCGCTCACTTCATCCACCAGTGCGAGCATGCCTTTGTTCGCCGGGTATTTCTCCGGGTCCACATCGAGCAGCTCGTAGTGGCTGTCTTTCACTGCGCCGTTCTCCACCACAACATCGAGGCGCGCGAGGAAGGATCCGAAGGCGCCCGGCTCAACCACCTTGCTGTATTGGGCATCAATGGGCTTGCGAACGCGCTCATGCGTATCCGCGCCGAGGATGAGGTCCACGCCATCCACTGCGCTCTTGTTCGCGAGATCCACTTGTTGCGCAAGGCCCATGTGCGTGACCAGGAAGACCATGGCGCACTGCTCGTAGTCGCGCAGGTGCCGGATGTAGCGCGCCACGTTCTGCTCGGGCTTGGTGAACTTGATGCCGCAGCTGTATGCGGGCGATTGGCGCTTGGGTGTGAGCGGGTCGTTGTAGCCGATGAAGCCGATCTTGACACCAGCGACGTTCGTGGTCCAGTAGGGCGGGAAGATGAGCTCGCCTGCCTGTTCGGCGTTGGGGTCCGGCGTGGTTCCGCAATACTCCGCTTGCTTCTCGTGCCACATGTTGGCGCACACCCTGGCCGCGCGGTAGCCGCCGAGGTCCTTCAGCATGTTCTCCTTGCCGTACACCACCTCCCAATTGCCGGGCAGGATCAGGTCGTAACCGATGCGGTTCATCAAGGGCACGATGGCGCGCCCTTCGCTCTTCGCAGCCACACCACCTCCTTGGAAGCAGTCGCCGCCATCGATCACCAAGGTGTTCTTCGGATCCTCGGCACGTAGGGTGTCGATCATCGATTGCAGCACGCCGAAGCCGCCGCGCTTCTTGTACACAGGCTTGCCTTCTTCAAGGAAGAACTCGTCGTGCGTGTGCAGCTGCGAGTGGATGTCGCTGGTGAAGAGGATGGTGAACTTCTCGGCCTTCCCCGCGCGAAGGGCTGTGGAGCCCACGATCTCGTTGCGGCTTTGCGCATCGCCGAGCGCGCCCATGGCCACTGTGGGCCCCAAGGTGAGGCCTGCGCCCAAGGCACCTAGCGATTTCAGTGCTTGCCTGCGGCTCACGTTGTAAGTGGCCTCATCATGTGCGCCGCACGTGCAGCCAGGAGGGTGGAGGATCTCGCTCATGCCGTGGTCATTTTCTGATTTTCTGAGTTTCCGCTGATCCTCTGATCGCGGCTTCCGCAATTGGGCCGAATGGCCCGTATTTGTGCTGTTTCTCGGGGAACTGGTCCGCGAACGGCCCGAAGGGATGGTCAACCGGTTTCTTGCTGATGTCTGGCCAATCGCCGCTGAGGTCTTTCGGTGGCCGCGGCTGTGAGTTCACGTAGGCGGCAACATCCCACGCTTCTTCGTCGCTGAGCTGCGGACTATTCCACGTAACGCCCTGCGGCATGTTAGCCTTCACGTATCCAGCGAAGCGGCTCAATCGGTAAAGGCCCGCGCCTTGGTTGTAGCTCTTGTCGCCCCACAGCGGTGGATACAGGTGCGTGAGTCCATCGGCCTTCAGCATGCCTTGTCCATCGGCCGCATGGCAGGTCACGCATTTCGCGGCATAGACCGCTTCGCCGCGTTTGGGATCGGCCGCGCGATCCATGAAGGCCAGCTCCACGATGCCGCTGCCCTTGGGCTTCTCGTTGCGCGCGATGCCTGTGCCCAACCATTCGATGTACGCGAGGATGGCTTGCATCTCACGCCCGGTGCTGTCGAGCGCAGTACCGTTCAAGCTGCGCTCCACGCAATCGTTCACGCGCTTCACAACGGTCTCATTCGCACCACTGCGTGCGCGGAACTTCGGATAGGTGCTCCACACCGCGCCGTAGTTGTTGCCCCAAGGCCGCGTGCCCGCATCCAAGTGGCAGTTCTGGCAATTGAGCGCGTTCGTGTTGCGCATCACCACACCGTTGGGGCCGATGTAGTGCGCGGTGTTCGCGATCAACTCACGGCCGTAGCGGATGAGTTCCTCCTGCGCATCCTCGATGAAGGTGAGCCTTGCTCGTGTCGGCACCGCTCCAGAGGCTATCAACCGTGAAGGTGGCCACCTGTGGAAGCGGCTCGGGCGCTGCGGCTTTCGGTTTCAAACAGGTCTGTCGGCATGAAGAATTGCGCAACCACGACGAGCAGCAGGAACCAGGTGATGCGCTTGCTCCAGCTGAGGCCGCTCTTACGCTGCTGACCGATCCGTTCCTGCAATGCCGCCAGCGCATCGTCGAGCACGTAGAGCACCACCAGCACCAGAATGGTGGCGAGCAGGACGATCGCAGGGATGAGCATGGCGGCTCCTTAGTGCGGAAGCTTCTCGCGGAAGTAACCGTACACCCATGTGCCGGCCACTGCGCTGATGAAGGTGACGATGATCACGCTGTAGCCCGCGCCGATCTGCGCGAACAGCGGCCCTGGGCAAGCGCCGGTGATGGCCCAGCCCAAGCCGAAGATGAGCGCGCCGTAGATCTGCCCCTTGTTGAAGGTCTTGGCCGGTATGTGGATCTCTTCGCCATAGATGGTGCGCGCCTTCGTGCGCCGGATGATCAGTACGCTGATCAAGCCGACCATCACCGCTGTGCCGATACGCCATACGTAATGGAAGCTCTCGAAGCGGAACATCTCCTGGATGCGGAACCAGCTCACGATCTCGGCCTTCACGAACACGATGCCGAAGAGGATGCCCCAAGCTGCGTACTTGAAATTGTACCACCACGGATGATTCAGTGTGCTCTCATTCACGCAGATGGCATCCTGCTCACGGGTCTGCAGGTCGGCCAATGCTTCAGCGGAAGGTGCTTTTGGGAATTCGTTCTGCATGGCTCAGAGGGTAAGGAGGTAGGGGAGGATCAGCCAGGTCATCGCGATGCCGCCGATCATGAACATCATGGTGGCCACCAGGCTGGGCCATTGCAAACTGCTGAGGCCCATGATGGCGTGGCCGCTGGTGCAGCCACCGGCCCAGCGCGTCCCGAAGCCCACCATGAAGCCGCCGATCACGAAGAAGATCAGGCCGCGCAGGGTGAAGAGATTGCCCCAACTGAAGATCTCCGAGGGCTGCAACGAGCTGGTGTCGGTGATGCCTTTCTCCGCGAGGTACGCTGCCGTGGAGTCCGCCAGCACAACAGGCTCTGGGTTGCTCATGAAGTTGGCTGCGATGAATGCTCCTGCAGCGATGCCACCGACGAAGAACAGGTTCCAGGCCTCCTTCTTCCAATCATACTTGAAGAAGTTGACGTTGGCAGGCATGCACGCCGCGCAGAGGTGTCGCAATGAGCTGCTGATGCCGAAGGTCTTATTGCCGACGAGTAGCAAGTACGGCACGGTGAGGCCGATGAGGGCGCCAGCGATGTACCAGGACCAGGGTTGTTTGAGTGTTTCGATCATGGTCATGTGAATCGTCAAATCGTCTGATCATCTCATTTTCTGATCAGCGTGCTGGGGCACACGTAATCCGTGACCTTCACATCCGTCGTCTTGATCGCATTGAATCCGCCGCGCACTTCCACCAGATTGTGGTAGCCGCGCGCTTTCAACAGGCTTGCCGCGATCATGCTGCGGTAGCCGCCAGCGCAATGCAAATAGTTCGTTTCGTCCTTACTGAAGGCCGCGAGGTTCTGATTGATGAACTGCAAGGAGGCATGCCATGCGCCATCCACGTGCTCGGCCTCGTACTCGCCGTCCTTGCGCACATCCACCACGCGGAGCTTGCCCGCGTTGAAGCGCTTGGCGAATTCGGCGGCGTCGATGCGCTCGATGCTGTCCACATCCTTGCCATCAGCCTTCCATGCTTCCACGCCGCCCTTGAGGTAGCCGAACACGTTGTCGTAGCCAACGCGGGCGAGGCGGGTCACCACTTCATCTTCCATGCCTTCGTCGGTCACGAGCAGTAAGGGCTGCTTCACGTCGGGTATCATGGCGCCCACCCAAGGAGCGAAGTCGCCTTTGATGCCGATGTTGATGCTGCGCGGGATGAAGGCATCCTTGAAGATCTCGGCGTTGCGCGTGTCCAGGACCAATGCGCCTTCAGTTTCGGCCACTAGCTCGAATTGATCGGGCGTAAGAGCACGCATGCCGCGCTCCTTCACGCGATCCACGCTTTCGATCACGCCCTTGTTCATGGCCACGTTCTGTGGGAAGTAGGCAGGTGGCGGCAATAGGCCGTCGGTCACTTCTTTGATGAACTGCTCCTTGCTTGCGGCCTTCAGTGCATAGTTGTTCTGCTTCTGGTTGCCGAGCGTGTCCCAGGTCTCCTTGCTCATGTTCTTGCCGCAGGCGCTGCCGGCACCATGCGCGGGATACACCAGCACATCGTTGGGCAAGGGCATGATCTTGTTGTGCAGGCTCTCGTAGAGGAAACCTGCGAGATCTTCCTGTGTGATGGCTCCCATCTTCTGCGCCAGGTCCGGACGCCCAACATCGCCGATGAAGAGTGTGTCGCCGGTGAAAATGGCGTGCGGCTTTCCACTCTCATCCTTCAGCAGGTAGGTGGTGCTCTCCATGGTGTGGCCGGGCGTATGCATCACGGTGATGGTCACCTTGCCCACGTTCAGCACTTCACCATCGGTGGCGATGTGCGCATCGAACTGTGGATTGGCGTTGGGTCCGTAAACGATGGGCGCCCCGGTCTTCTTGCTGAGGTCCAAATGGCCGCTCACGAAGTCGGCGTGGAAGTGTGTCTCCAGCACGTACTTGATCGTGGCGCCGCTCTGCTTCGCGCGCTCCAGGTAGGGTTGTGTTTCGCGCAGCGGATCGATGATCACGGCCTCGCCGTTGCTCTCGATGTAGTAGGCGCCTTGTGCCAGGCAGCCGGTGTAGATCTGTTCGATTTTCATGGTGGGTCAACAGGCATCTTGCCTGTCGTGCTTTTGAGGTGTTGTTGTTCTTGTGATTGTGGGCAGCGAAACCGACGCTCGTTCTATGAAAGTGCCGACAGTTCCCTTCCGATGATGTACACGCCCATCACGAGCACGAACCATCCGAAGGCGGGTTTGAGTTTCTCGTTGGGGATGCGCTTGCTGAGCATGGTGCCCACGATGATGCCTGCGATGGCCACCGCGCTGAATGCACCTAAGACGCCCCATTCAATGGTCTCACCGCCTTTCAGGTCGCCGGTGAAACCGATGAGCGATTTAGCGGCGATGATGATGAGGGAAGTGCCCACGGCCTGCTTCATCGGAAGCTTGGCCAATAGCACCAGTGCGGGGATGATGAGGAAGCCACCACCCGCACCCACCAGGCCGGTGATCGTTCCAACGATGATGCCTTCACCGAGGATCAGTGGGTAATTGAAGGTTGCGGGTTGATGGTTGCCGTCGGTTGAGGGTTGAGGGTTGCGCGGCTTGCGGATCATGCTGTAAGCGGCGGCCACCATCAGCGAGGCGAAGAGGATGAGCATGCCCAGGGCTTTGCTCACTGCCGTATCGCCTGCATGAAAGAGCGGATCGGGCAGAGCGGGAACGAGCCAAGCGCGTGTGGCATAAACCGCCAGGATGCTGGGTATGCCGAAGACGATGGCCGTGCGCCAGTGGATGTTGCCCATGCGCATGTGGCTGAAGCTTCCGATCAGTGCCGTGAGGCCCACGATGAAGAGCGAGTAGGCCGTGGCCAGCACTGCATCCACATGAAAGAGGTACACGAGGATGGGCACGGTGAGGATGCTGCCGCCGCCGCCGATGAGGCCGAGCGATAGTCCCATGACAATGGCGCCGATGTATCCGATGATCTCCATGCTCATAGGCGTTCGCAGCAGTTCTCGAGGCACGAGACGATCTTCATGAACTCCGGTCGCTCCAAACTCCAGAAGGTGTACTTGCCGTCTTTCTCGCAGTGCAGCAGCCCGCGGTCGCGCATGAGGGTGAGGTGTTGGCTCAGGATGGCCTGCTCGATGCCCAGCAGCGCTTGCAGCTCGCGGTTGCACAGGCGCTTCTCCTGACCCAGCGCATCGAGGATGGCCAAGCGCTGCGGGTGCGCGGCCACGCGGAGCAATTCACTCGCTTTGTTCAGTTTCTCAGCGCCGATCCGCTCGTCGAGGGTGGCTATCTCCGTATGGTGAACCATTGCGGCACAAACGTATAGCCATACGACTATACGTCCGGGTGATACTTATCACCTTGCTCGATTGATGCTCTGATTCACAGCACCTTCAAAATGTCCTGGCCGAAATGCTGCACCTGATACCGGCGCATGCCAGGTAGCGCAGCCAAGGCATCAAGGTCGCCGGGCAAGGTGCGCGCGATGTCGGCGAGCAATTGGTTGCTGGCCACGATGCCCATGCGCAGATCGAAATCGGTCGTGAGCCGATCACGCACTTGCTTGAGGCGCTTCAGGCGCTCGTCGTAATCCTCGTCGCGATTCCAGCGCTTCCCTTTGGGCACGCGCGGCCATTCCTCCTTAGGCAGATCGAGGCCGCGTTGCACGGCAGCCATCAACTCGCGGCCATGGCGCTGCACGAGCTTCTCACCGATGCCCTTTCGCGAACCGATCTCGCGCGCGCTCTTGGGTGGATCGGTGGCCAAAGCGAGCAAGGGTTCATTGCCCAGTACCATGAAGGGTGCGCGGTCCAGCTTCTCCGCGATGGCTTCGCGAAAGGCATGCACTTCGCGCAAGATCGCGAGCTGATGCGGCTTCAATAGTTTGGCGCCTTTTATCTTCAAGAAGCCGGGCTCATCGTCCACCGGCAGGTTGAAGGGCGCATCCGTTAGCAGGTTGAATTCCTCTTCGGCCCACGACCAGCGATCCTTCGCGATCAGCTTCTCCTTGAGTTGGTCGCGCAGCGCGATCAAGTGGCTGGTATCGCCTGCCGCATAGGCCAGCATGTCGGCCGGCAGCGGACGCTTGCTCCAATCGGCTTTCTGGAATTTCTTGTCCACCTGAAGGCCTTGGTACTTGCCCAGCAATGAGGCCAAGCCGATCTCCGGCTCGTTCAGCAACTCAGCGGCCACGAGCGTGTCGAACACGTTCTCAACGCGGATGCCGTGGTACTTGGCCAGGATGCGCAAGTCGTAGTCGGCATCGTGGATCACGACTTCCATGGCGGGCATGGCGAGTAATTCCTTCAGGGGTTTCAGGTCCACGATGGCCAGCGGATCAACGAGGAAGGTGCGGTCGCGCGTGCTCAGCTGCACCAAGCACACCTTCTCTTTGTAGCGATGAAAACTGCTGGCCTCGGTGTCGAGAGCGATGACATCCGAGCCGCCTAATTGAGCTGCGCACTTGCTCAAGGCCTCCGGGCGGGTAATGAGTTCGAATTCGGCCACAGGGAGGCGCTGGTGATGGTGGGCCAAGGTAATGGGCTAGGGCGCCAGCATTTCCAAGCCCGGCAGATTGCGCACGATGCCCCAGGCCAACAAGCCTGCGCACCAAGCCCAAACCACGCGATTGTCATGCGTCAAAGGCGCCCGCCGCCATGATCCAATACCCCATTGAAGGCCCAGGAGCGGGATGGAGGTCACGAGTGCGGCATTGTGGGAAGCAGCCTCAGCAATGCTGCCATGCAAGAGGTCATGCACTGCACGTTGGGCCCCGCAGCCAGGGCAGAATAAGCCGGTGAGCCAGTGGAAGGGGCAGGGCAGGAATGACTCGTTGTGCTCAGGATCGAAGAAGAAGAGCAGCCCGACCCAGATGCCCAGCACGGCGGGAAGGAGGAACCGGATAGCGCGCGCGGCAATCAGATGTAACGCTCGCCGCTTTCGGCGGTGAGCTCGTTCACGAATTGCTTGATCTGCTGCTCATCGCGCTTTCGGCATACCAGCAGCGCGTCCTTCGTGCTCACCACGATGCAGTCCTCAAGCCCTTGCAGCACGAGCAGGCGATCATCGTGCGCGTGCACAACGTTGCCGCTGCAGCCGTAGAGCTTCACAGCGCTGCCGATGGCTGCGTTTCCCTGCTCGTCCTTGGGCAGGTGCGTGTACAGGCTGCCCCACGTGCCCAGGTCGCTCCAGCCGAAATCGCTCATCACCGTGAATGCGTTGGCGGCCTTCTCCATGATGCCGTAGTCGATGCTCTCGTTGGCGCATTCGGCGTACACCTCTTTGATGGCAGCACGTTCTTCAGTGGTGCCAATGGTGCTCATGCGCTTGTCGAATAGCGCTTGCATCTCCGGCAGATGGCGATGGAACGCGGCGTTGATGCTCTTGAGCGTCCAGATGAAGATGCCCGCGTTCCAGAGGAAGTCGCCGCTCTCGATGAAGCGCTGGGCCGTGGAATGGTCAGGCTTCTCCGTGAAGGTCTTCACCTTCTTCACGCGGGGATGCACAGTGCCATCGCCCTCGTGGAATTGGATGTAGCCGTAGCCGGTATCGGGTCGGCTGGGCACGATGCCGAGCGTAACCAGGCAATCGCTCGAACGTGCTTGCCTCACCGCGGTGCGGATCGTTTCGTGGAAGGCTTCCTCCTTCAGCACCAGGTGATCGCTCGGCGCCACGATGATGGCCGCTGTTGGGTCGTGCTTGCCGATCACGGCATTCGCATAGGCCACGCACGGTGCCGTGTTCTTGCGCTGCGATTCTTCCAGGATCTGCCAGTCGGCCAGGTCGGGGAGCTGCTCGCGAACGATGGCGGCATACCGATCATTCGTCACCACCAGGATGCGGTCTTTGCCGCAGATGGGCACGAACCGGTCGTAGGTCTGCTGAAGGAGCGTGCGCCCCAATCCGAGGAAGTCGAGGAACTGCTTGGGGTAGGCTGTGCGGCTCATGGGCCAGAAGCGGCTTCCTACACCGCCCGCCATGATCACGCACCAGGTATTCTCATTGCTCATGCGGCGCGCAAGGTATCGGCTCCGGCTCAGGCAAGGGCAGCGGTTCCGGCTTGGTTATTCCCACTTCAATCAACGGGTCCATGAGGAAGGAGCGCCGGTCGTTGAGGCAACTGCATTTGAACCTCTTTCGGAGCCGGGGGCCTTTCACGTAAAGCGCTTCGCGGAAACGGAACACGGTCCGTTCGGGCAATCGCTCCAGATGCAGTCAAGGCCGTGCATTGTGGCGATGCAATGCGCGCATGAGCCGGGGGTCGGCGCAGCTGCTTGCAGGTGGGCGACCGATGTGCATGGTGAGGGCCAGCAGCACATCGGGAGGCAGTACCGCCGCACTCAGGTAGGGCTGCATCAGGAGCTTGTAGGCCGTGCGCCATTCCTGGCCATGGGGCTCAGCGCGCGGGTGCTCGAGGAATACTGCGTGGTGGGCGAACTCGTGGATCAGCGTGACCAGGAAGGCATATGGGTTCAGGTCGCCGTTCACGCTGATTCGTGGCGAAAGTCCCGAGCGGTCGTTGCGGTAATCGCCGAGTTTGGTGGCGCGTGCCCGGGTGATCCGGATCTGCAGCGGGTGGGCACGAAGCCAATCGAGCACCGGTGGCCATGCCGCTTCGGGCAGACATTGGCGCAGGCGATCGAGAGATTGCGCGCGTGGGGGCATCGCGTTTCAGCAAGGAGTGCCGACCCAAGGTTGGGCGCATGCACGATCCGAAGGGCGCTCTTCTTTCATTCCCCAACTGGGGCAGTTGCAACCCTTCTTCCGGTACTTCAGGGATTTGCGCGGCCTGCTGCTGCACGCTGCGGCGAGGAGCAAGATCAGCGAGACAAGGAGGATCGAGCGGGTGGTGGTGCGCATCGCTTTGCGCCGCCAAGGTAGTGGGGCAGAGGCGTGGCCTACATTCGCCGCCACCGTGAGCATCGTATTCCACATCGGCCGTTACGCGCTTCTGCTGCGCGAGGTGTTCGCGCGTCCGGAGCGGCTCAGCATCTATTGGCGGCGCACCGTAGAGGAAATGGATCTGCTCGGTGTGCAGAGTTTGGGCATCGTGGCCCTGCTGAGCGCTTTCATGGGCGCCGTGATCACCATTCAGACCAAGACCAATATTGATAGCCCCTTGATCCAGGCCTGGGTGGTGGGCTTCGCCACGCGCCAAAGCGTGATCCTGGAGTTCAGCCCCACGGTGATTTCCTTGATCCTTGCAGGAAAAGTCGGCAGCAACATCGCCGCTGAGATCGGATCCATGCGCGTGAAGGAGCAGATCGATGCGCTGGATATCATGGGCGTGAATTCGGCGGGCTACCTGATCCTGCCGAAACTGGCTGCGACGATCATGATCTTCCCCTTCCTGGTCATGATCAGCATGTTCCTCGGGATCTTCGGTGGATGGATGGCCGGTGTGCAATCGGGGGTGATCTCCAGCGACGATTTCATCATGGGCATCCAGACGGGCTTCAAGCCCTTCCACGTCACTTACGCGCTGGTGAAGACCGTTGTTTTCGCGTTCATCATCACCACGGTCAGTGCCTATCAAGGCTATCACACGCGCGGCGGCACGCGCGAGGTGGGCATCAGCAGCACGCGCGCGGTGGTGTACAGCAATGTCGCCATCCTGCTAGCCAACCTCGTGCTCACGCGGGCACTGCTGCTATGATCACGGTAGAGGGACTCGGCAAGCGCTTCGGCGACACGCAGGTGCTTTCTGGCATCGATGCGGTTTTCCAGAAAGGCAAGGTGAACCAGATCATCGGGCGCAGCGGCTCGGGCAAGAGCGTGCTGGCCAAGTGCATGGTGGGCCTGCATAAGCCCGAAGAGGGCCGCGTGCTTTATGAAGGGCGCTCCTTCCATGAGATAGATTTCGACGAGCGCCGGCAAGTGAGGCAGCGCATCGGCATGCTCTTCCAGGGTTCGGCATTGTTCGATAGCCTGAACGTGCTGGAGAACGTCATGTTCCCCTTGCGCATGTTCGGTGCCATGCCCAAGGACGAGATGCAGGATCGCGCGCACGAATGCCTCAAGCGCGTGCGTATCGTGGACAAGGACCTGCTCTTCCCGGCCGAGCTAAGTGGCGGCATGCAGAAGCGCGTGGGTATCGCGCGGGCCATCGCCATGGAGCCGCAATACCTTTTCTGCGATGAGCCCAACAGCGGCCTCGACCCGCAAACCGCCATCGTGATCGATGACCTGATCAAGGTGATCACCGAGGAATTGCAGACCACCACGGTCGTGATCACGCACGATATGAACAGCGTGATGGAGACCGGAGAGCACATCCTCTTCATCCATCAGGGCCGTAAGTGGTGGGAGGGCGACCGCGACGCATTGCTCCACAGCGGGAATCAGGAGCTGAACGAATTCGTTTTCGCCGGCAGCCTCATGCGTCAGGTGAAGAAGGCCATGGGCGGTTGATCGTTTCATGGGCACAAGAAGAACGAAGCCCCCGGCGATCACCGGGGGCTTCGTTCATGCAAGGGGTCCGATCACTCGAGCACCACACGCTGCACGCCGGTGCGCAGGCCATTGCCTACCCGCACCATGTACACGCCTTTGGCCAAGCCGCTGAGGTCAAGGGTGGCGTTCCCGCTCGTGCGCTCCTCCATCACGCGCTCGCCCAACAAGCTGAGCACCTCGATGCGATAATTGCCAACAGCTTCGGCGCTGAACTGGATCAGGCCTGTGGTGGGGTTGGGTGAGAGGCTCACGCCTTGAGCAACGAGCTCAGGCACCGAGACCAGCGGCTGCATGGCAGCTCGTATAGCGAAGCCATTGCCGTTGCTGTAGATCCGCGAATCGCTGGGCAGATAGATGGCGCTGGTCAGGCCTGGTTGAGCAACCGTGAGGTCGTCAACCACGCGGATGGTGTTCACGCCGCCATTGCTGAAAAGCTTCACGCCGAAGTAGTATGCGTTTGCTGATAGATTCTGCGGCACATCGAAGGAGACCACCACCTTGCCCGCTGCAACGTCTGCGGCGGTGATGTCGATCACGTCGGTCTCGTAGAGCGGTGGCAGCAGGTCGAAGGTCTCCGTGGTCGTGGTGTCGTAGATGGCGCAGATCACGTAGCTGTTCTCAACGGTGTTGGAGGTGATCAGGAACTCCAGCCCATAGACGGTTTGCGGAACGCGGAAGGGGTATTGGTTAAGCACGATCACGCCGTCCGCATCATCGGTGAAGCTGTTGGTGCCGATGGAGGAGAGGGTCTGGTAGCCCGGCGGGTGGTTGCCGATGCCATCGACGGTGTACCAGCTCGGTGTCACCTCGAAGTTGCGCAGGTATGTATTGTTCCCGGCATCTTCCTCTTGGTCGGTTTCCGATGCCGTAACGGTGAAGTTGCCTTGATAGAGCCCAGCGCTCAGCGCTCCGCCATTGGGCAGGTTAACGCTCTGGTCCATGGTCGCCCCACCAGCCGATGCCAGATTCACGCTGTTGCCCGATGCGCTGAAGCCGCTTGGGCCGTTCACGTTCATCAGGACTTGGCAATTGGTCATGGCATTCACGCCGAAGTTGAGGAAGTCGCCGCCCACGCGCATGGTCGTTTGCAGATGCTGCGGCGGAATGCGGCCGTATTCTTCGCCATTGCCGGTGTGCGAGAGGAAGCCGTTCTCCATGATCAGTTCATAGGCAGGTTGTTCCAGCAGCTTCACATCATCCACGAACCAACTGTATCCCCATTCCCCGCTCCAGTAGAAGCGGATCCAGACCTGCGGCTGATTGCCTGCGGCATCGCTGATATTGATGCGCACCTGCGTAGGGTTCTGTATCACCTCCTGAACGGCCATGCCGGGAAAAACCTCATAAACGCCCGGAATAGGGCCGCCACTGAGGCTGGTCGGTTCCAGTACCGTCCAGTCGGTATTGTTGGTGCTCACCACGATGTAGATGTTCTCGTTCGTCCACTTGCGGTAGAAGGTCTGGAACTCAAGCACCACGTTCGCGTATCCGGTGGTATTGATCGGCGCCGAGGTGGTCGTGGCTCTTCTCGGTGAGCCCTGTGTTGTTGTTGAATCCATCGCTGTCGAGCATGGCATAACCGTTCGCCTGGCTGGGGCTGTTCACCGGTTGCGTGGGGTAATCGCCAGAGTTGGTGAGGCCTGGCCCGATCTGCCAGTTCAGGGCAAGCGAGCCGTCGTATGCGAGGGTCCAGTTCGTGGGCACCGAGAAGTCATCCTCCCAGATCACTGTTGAGCGTGCGCCGTTTTGGGCAGGCCCGACCGGGATGGTCTCATCAACGGTTGGTTTCATCGGAACCAGCGCATGGGCCTGGGCCCTCTTCGTCTGCGCCGAAGCGCTATGGACAAGAAGCCCAGATGCCACAAGGAGCAAAGGGTACAGTCGTTTCATTGGTTTGTGGTTTAGAAGGGTTGGCGTCACGCAAATCAAACCATCCATCACCCTAAATCCAAGCCCCTGCTTCAGACTTCCAGTGTGCAGAATGAAAGGAGCCCCGGCCTTTCGACCGGGGCTCCTTAAAGACCGATGGAGAATCTTACTCGACCACGAAGCGCTGG
The DNA here is from genome assembly GCA_016713865.1 of Flavobacteriales bacterium. GTDB lineage: Bacteria > Bacteroidota > Bacteroidia > Flavobacteriales_F > PHOS-HE28 > PHOS-HE28. The sequence goes on from JADJOG010000002.1 coordinate 147,761, forward strand.
GTGGTGCTGCCTTCGGTGGAGGAGACGCGCACAGAATAAACGCCTTTAGCGTAGGCCGCGAGGCTCAATTGGGTGCTGCCCGTGGCGCGTGTGCTATGCACGGTTTGGCCCAGAAGGTCTATCACCTCGACGCTGTATGCTCCAGCCTTGTCGGTGGCGATGGCGACCATGTTGTTCGCTGGATTGTAGCTCATGCGCACTCCTTCGAGCCCTGCGAGATCACCAACGCCAACGTTGCACGGAGCAGCGGGCGACAGCAGCAAACGAATGTGGAAGGCGTTGCCATTGCTGTAAACATCATCGTTGGGGATGTAGATAGCGCTGGTGATGCCGGGCTGGGGTACGGTAAGGTCATCAACCACGCGGATGTGATTCGCAGCCGAGTTGCTGAAGAGAGTAGCGCTGGCGAAATAGCCATTCGGCTGAAGCACGACCGGATTCGGGAAGCAGATGCGGGCGAACCCAGCCGTAACCATGCCAGCAGTCACATCAACGATGTCGCTTTCCGCGATCACCTGAGTCATGTTGGGCACGGTTTCGAAAACCGGTGTCGTGTCGCGCAGGCTGACAATCATCGCGCCGCCTGGGACCGTTGTGCTGCCAAGGCCGACCTCGATGCCATAAACCGTGGCGGGTTGGCGCATCTGATAATAGTTCAGCAGGATCAGGCCATCGTTACCGGCAGTGAAGCTTGCGGTTCCCAGAGTGGAGAGCGACTGAAGCGCGGTTGGGTGATTGCCAATGCCATCGAGGCTATACACGGTGTTGTTCACCTCGAAATTACGCAGGTACTGGTCATTCGTGGGTACTTGGTCCGGGGCGTCAGCGCTCACGGTGGTGGTGCCATTGTACACGCCCTGCGCCAACGTGGGCAGCGCGAATGCTTGGTCGATCGTCGCGCTCGTGCCCGGTGCAACGGTGCCGCCATTGATCGTTGTGCTGAAAGGGGTCGGACCGGTCACGTTCACGTTCACCGTCACGTTCGTTTGCTCAGCGGCGCCGTTATTGGTCACATCAGCCCCAACGAGCATTGTCGAGTATAGTTGGTCAGCCGGAATACGACCATACTCCTCGCCAGCTCCCGTGTGGGAGAAGAAGGCATAGTCGTTCTTCATGTCGTTGTCGTAAAGCTCAATCAGCTGCACATCGTCGATCTGCCAGTGGTAAGCGGCGGCGGTCGGGTTGTGCTTGAAGCGGAATTTCACGTTCGCAGGGTTTGCTGCGATGGCAGCAGTAAGCATCAATTGGCGTGTCTGTGTTCCTGGGTCCTGATTGGTGCTGATGCCAGTGGCCGCTTGGAGTACAGTGGGCCACGTAGCGCCACCATCGGTGCTCACCTCGACTGCATGCGGCGAAGTGGCTTGGCAGCACCAGCGCAGGCGCTGGCTCCATTGGAGCATCACGCTAGGCGTGGCGCTAAGGTCGAGCACAGGTGATTCCAGCGCGCCTTCCCATTCGGTGGGGGTGGCTGGCCAATTCGCTGCGCCACTGGAGCAATTGCAATTGGCTGAATCACTCAAGAAGGCCATGAAGCCGTTGGCAGGGGCAGGCTGAGCGATGATCTGCGTGGCCTGCGTGAAGGCGCCGACCGGACCGGTTGTCCGCCGCATCCAGATGTTGCCATTCGGTCCGCTGGTGGTCCAGGCACCGAAGCCGTTATTACCCGCGAATCCATTCGCGAAATTCTCCGAGAACACCACGTCGCCACCATCGCGCAGGGTGCCTTGCGGTGGTGCTTGCTGCGCTTCGTTCTCATCGGCGAATTGCAGGGCATCGCGCAGGGGGCGGCCGCTTTGCGCGAAGCTGGTTCCAGCCACCAGCAGGGCAGTCATTAGAAGGTACCGTCGGTTCATGTTGTGTTGGGTTTTCGTTTTCTCGGGGGCACGAATCTAGGGCTTGCTCCCTACAGGACAAACCAACAACTGTTACCGTTGCCCCGCACCATCTGTCACTTCATGAAAGGGGCGACCGGGCAGGATAACGGTCTGGCAGAAGCTCTGAGGCGCTAGCGGGCTACAATCAACCTGGTCGACCATCGTTCCGCCGAGCCAGCCAATTCGATCTTGTACGCTCCAGGGGCCAGATGGCCAGTTTCGAAGGCGATCAAATGGGTGCCGCTCGGGTAGGGTACCAGTTGTTTCGCATCCACCAATCGTCCAGCCGAATCGTGGATGCGAAGAACCAGTGGCCCCGTATCCCCAAGCGACTCGAACCGGATTTGTCCAGCGTCCTGCATGGGCTGCGGGAAAACCTGCAAGCCTCCGAACTCTAGTGGCCTGGCCTCGGGGACGGCTACGCCATAGTCGTTCAGATGCAGCCTCACCATCGGAATCGCCTCGCTCCAAGTGATGTCGAAACTGCTGCCAGTCATGATTGCAGCGCTGCCAGGGGCGCAGTTCCCACTGGTAGCAACAGCTACGAAGCCTTCGCCAGAAAGGCGCTGCAAGCCAGCGAAATAGTCGCCTGGCGCAAGGCTCGGAGTCGTATTGAAGGTCAGGTAGATGGGTGCTCCGCCCCAAGCCAAGTCGATATCCTCCTCCGTGATCGCCCGGCGTAGTGAAGTGTCCACGAAGGTGAAGTTCGCATCGAACAGGATCGCCCTTACGAACTGACCGACTTGTGATTCAGTGCCCAGCACCGCGCTCAGGCCTCGGGCATTGCTGCCTGTTTGCGTGATCTCCATCCGGTTCGCCGCAATGAAGCTGCCCTCCGAACCGTAGCTGCCTTGAACGATACCAGCGTCGAGTGCCATGGCTCCATAACCATCGTCCCAGCCGGGGCCGGTCATCGTCATCACCACCACTCCGATGTTGTCTGTTGCATCGTCTTCACCCGTGGGCGAGGTAGCCGTTGCTGTGTAAGTGACCTCACCCAGCGCATCGGGCGCCCAGCTGGTCTGTACCACAACGGTGGCGCGTTCGCCGCTGTTGATGGAGTCGAGTGTCGCGACGTAGGGACCGTGATCCACGCCGTTCTGCGAAGCGATCACGCTTATGGCCACATCGTAGAGCCGCGCCATGCCCACATTGTGAAGACCCACACTCACGGCCATGGCGCGCGATTGCTCCAGCGGAAGCATGCGGTAACCCAGGCCATTCGTTCCGGGTGAGAAAGGCGAGGCGTTGGCATCGCCCATGCGCGCACCGGTCACCGCGAGGTCGTGATTCAAGCGCTCGCGGATGCAGATGTCGTCGATGGCGAAGCCGCTGGCCCAATTCGCGCTGTCGCTCCATTGGAAACGCAAGCGCAAATCGCTGATGCCGCCGAGCAGCGATAGGTTGCAGGTGAGCTGCTGCCAGTCGGCGCCCGAAGGAATCATCTCGAAGAGAATCCATTCGCCGGCATTCGCGCTGAAGTCGATGCGGGCTTCGCCGCCGCCAAGCGCACGGGTATGGAACACGCGCAGATCGAGGGCGATGTTGAAGTGGCCGCTGAGGTCGATGCTGGGTGTTGCGAGCACGGCTGAATCGAGGTCGCAATTGCACGGCGGGGCATCATCATTCGCCATGGCGAAGCGATTGCCAACCGGCATATCCGGCACCGGGAAGAAGCCGCCAGCATTGGCATCGCTCGCTGTTCCGGCAGTGAATGCGGGCACGAATTCGCCAAGGCCGACACCAGCCGATGTCTGCCGTTCAACTTGATTGGTGGTCCAACCTGCAGGAATGCCCTGCTCGAAATCCTCACCCCACAAGCAAGTCGATAGGCGCGATTGCGCAGCTGCGGTTTGCCCCAGCAGCAATGCCGCGAAGGGCAGAAGGATCAGGTTCCGCATCAGGCTTCCACGGTCATGTATTCCTCGATCGGCGGGCAAGTGCAGATCAGGTTGCGGTCGCCGAAGGCATTGTCAACGCGGCTAACGGTGGGCCAGTATTTCCACTCGCGGTTGACATTGGCCGGGAAGGCCGCTTGCTCGCGCGAGTAGAGGTGGCTCCACTCGTTGGCGCATACTTCTTCACTGGTGTGCGGCGCGTTCTTCAGCACGTTATCAACCTTGTCGGCCTTGCCTTGCTCAATGGCGGCGATCTCCTGCCGGATGCTGATCATGGCCTCGACGAAACGATCCAGTTCGGCCTTGCTCTCGCTCTCGGTGGGTTCCACCATCAGCGTCTCGGCCACCGGGAAGCTCACCGTGGGCGCGTGGAATCCGTAGTCCATCAGGCGCTTGGCCACATCGCTCACATCCACGCCGGCCGCGCGCTTGAAGTCGCGGCAATCGAGGATCATCTCGTGCGCCACCATGCCCTCGCTGCCCACATAGAGGATCGGGTAGTGCTTCTCGAGTTTCGCGCGGAGGTAGTTGGCATTGAGGATGGCGTAACGCGTGGCATCCGTAAGGCCCTCGCCACCGAGCATCTTGATGTAGCCGTAGCTGATCAGCAGGATGAGCGAGCTGCCCCAGGGCGCGGCGCTCACGGCAGGAACAGCTTGTTCTCCGCCGGTCTTGATTATTGGGTGACCGGGCAGGAAGGGCTTCAGCTTGTCGTTCACGCAAATGGGACCCATGCCGGGGCCGCCGCCGCCGTGCGGAATGGCAAATGTTTTGTGCAGGTTCAGGTGGCACACATCGGCGCCAATCTCGCCGGGACTGGTGAGGCCCACTTGCGCATTCATGTTGGCGCCATCCATGTAAACGAGGCCGCCATTCGCGTGAATGGTGCTGGTGATATCCTTGATGCTCTCCTCATACACCCCGTGCGTGCTCGGGTAGGTCACCATCAAGCAGCTCAGCGTGTCCTTGTATTGTTCGGCCTTCGCTTTCAGGTCGGCCACATCCACATGGCCTTCGCCATCGGCCTTCACCACCACCACCTGCATGCCGGCCATCACGGCGCTGGCCGGATTGGTGCCGTGCGCGCTGCTGGGGATCAAAGCGATGTTGCGCTTGCTGTCGCCGCGTGATTCGTGGTAGGCGCGGATCACGAGCAGGCCCGCGTATTCGCCCTGTGCGCCGCTGTTGGGTTGAAGCGAAACAGCGGTGAAGCCCGTGGCCTTGGCGAGTTGCTCACTCAATTCCGCGAACACCTGCTGGTAGCCCTGCACCTGTTCCACCGGAGCGAAGGGATGGATGTAGGCCCACTCCGGTCGCGTTATCGGCCACAGGGTCGCGGCGGCATTCAGCTTCATGGTGCATGAGCCGAGCGGGATCATGCCGTGGACGAGCGAGAAATCCTTGTTCTCCAAGCGCTTCATGTAGCGCATGAGCTCGGTCTCGCTATGGTGCGTGTTGAAGACCGGATGCGTGAGGAAGTCGCTCTTGCGCTGCAGGTCGGCGGGCACGCTCATAGGAGCGCCGTTGCTGGCAGAACTCGGTGCCTTGGTGCCAGCGGCTTCTGCGAGCGCTGCGATCACATCGGTCACGTCCGAAGGGCGCACCGTTTCATCGAAGGTGATGCTCACGCTGCTTCCAGCCTGCGCTGAGCCAGTCGAAGCGTAGCGGAAGTTGATGCCATGCTTTTCGGAGACCTCCTTCACCTTCTTCACATCCTTCACACCGGAAAGCGTGATCGTATCGAAGTAGATCCGTTCGCCACCGTGTAGCCCATCGCCTTTGCGGTCTCAGCAACGTTGCACGTGTGCGCATGAACGTTGCGCGCGATGCGCTTCAGGCCATCGGGGCCATGATACACGGCGTACATGCCGGCCATCACGGCGAGCAGTGCCTGTGCCGTGCAGATGTTGCTGGTGGCCTTGTCGCGGCGGATATGCTGCTCGCGCGTTTGCAGCGCCATGCGCAGTCCTTGTTTGCCACGGCGGTCCTGGCTCACGCCGATGATGCGGCCGGGAATCAAGCGTTTGTATTCGTCGCTGCAGCAGAAGAAGGCTGCGTGCGGACCACCATAGCCCATGGGCACGCCGAAGCGCTGGCTGTTGCCCACGCACACATCGGCGCCCCATTCGCCCGGAGGCGCAAGCAGCACGAGCGAGAGCAAGTCGGCGCACACTGCGGTTTTCACACCTACGGCTTTCGCCTTGATCACCAGCGAGCGGTAGTCGTTCACGCTGCCATCGATCGCCGGGTATTGCAGCGCGAGGCCGAAGTAGCCAGCGGCCGGATCGAAATCCTTTGCATCGCCCACCACCAACTCCACACCGATGGGCGCGCAACGGGTCTTCAGCACATCGATGTTCTGCGGATAGAGGCCCTTGTCGGCGAAGAACTTGTGCGCATTGTTCAGCTCCTTCGGCCGCGCCGCGTAGAGCATGTGCATGGCTTCGGCGATGGCCGTGGCTTCATCCAGGAGCGATGCGTTGGCGATGGGCAGTCCGGTGAGCTCGCTGCACATCGTCTGGAAATTCAGCAGCGCTTCCAAACGGCCCTGCGAGATCTCCGCTTGATAGGGCGTGTAGGCCGTGTACCAACCGGGATTCTCCAGGATGTTGCGCAGGATGGGCTGCGGCACGATGGTCCCGTTGTACCCTGGCCGATGTAGCTACGGGAATTGCTTGTTGCCCCGGCCGAGGTCGCGCATGTGCTCGAGGTATTCGAGCTCGGTCATCGCCGGGCCTACATCGGAGTGCGTTCTTCGCGCGGATGCCCTTGGGCACGGTGCGGTCGATGAGTTCATCCATTGACGATACGCCGATGGCCTTGAGCATGGCCTTGGTCTCTTCGGCGTTGGGACCAATGTGGCGCTCCTGGTAGCTGACAACGTTCATGGGGGTGTGCTGAAAAGCGGGGCGAATATACCCGGAGCGTGGAGCGGCTTCCGGACCCGCCTGCCGATTGGTTGGTAAGCATTTGGCCACCCATGATGCGGCTCCCCGATCCTCTTGCTGGCCCTCGCCAGTCTTTCTATCAGCCGCGCGCAGCTCGAACCCTTCCGGCCCGACCGCATCCTGCTCATGAACGGGCAGATCATCGAGGCGCGGGTACTGGGCCAGAGCACCTTCGAGGTGCGCTACCTCGAGTTCGGAAAGAACAGTAAGCGGAAGGAGCGCGCCGAGCCCACCGAGAACGTGTTCAGCGTGACTGATAGTCTCGGACGCGAACGGGTGTGGTATTTCCACGATACGGTCTTCGGCAACGAGCTCTCGGTGCAAGAGATGCGCTGGTTCATCAAGGGCGAGCAGGATGCGCGGTCGGGCTACAAGCCTCGCATCGCGACTTGGGGCGGCTTTCTTGTGGGTGCAGGCGCCAGCATCGCCCTCAACTTAGAGGTGAATGCGCTCTTCATCCCGCCGGTATATGCAGCTGCCATGGCCCTGCTGCGCGTGCATGTGACCCGTGGCTCACTCAGCGATCCCTACTTGGAAGGCGAACCCAACTACGCGTACGGTTATGCCAAGGTGGGGCGCAGCAGCGGGTCATCCGCAGCCTCATTAGCACGGCAGCGGGCATCGCGTGGGTGTGGGCGTGCGGCAGTTCATCATCAATCCCAACTTGGAGGGATACAACTAGGTCATGCACCAGGCCATCAAGAACCCGGTACTGCGGTTCATGGTCCATGGGCATTTGGTGCTGGCGCTGGGCGCGGCCTTGCAAGTGTGGTGGATCGGTGAGCACTGGTTCGGCCAAGGCTCATGGTACAAGTCAGCGGCTGCCTTCTTCGCCACCATCGCATGCTATGGCTACAACCGGTTGATGCGTTCGCGCGATGCGGATTTGAGTGAGGTGGCATTCTTCTATTGGTATCGGCGGCATGCCAAGCTCATGTGGGCGGTTGCGATTGCCAGCGTGGTAATCGTACTTGGATTGATCGCGCCTGAATTGCCCGTGCTGATCGAGAGGCTTGGGGTCGTTGTAATACCAGCGCTGCTGTATGTCACGCCGCTGCGCACGAAGACTGGACATGTGATCGGCCTGCGGCATGTGCCGGGACTGAAATCGCTGCTGGTGGCGTGGGTGTGGGCGGCGGGAACGGTGCTGTTGGCTGCGGATGAGGTCACCGGATTGGACTGGTTGCTCGTGATCGTCCTGCTGAGTTTCTATTGGTCCATTGCCATTGCATTCGATCTGCGTGACGCGAGTGTTGATGCTTCGGGCCTGCGCACGTTTCCGCAGTTGTTCGGGGTGCGTGTCTCGAAGTTCATCGCCGGACTGCTGCTGATCCCTTTGGCTTATATGCTCGTTGGCATGTACGTAATCAAAGTGAATGGTGGCCGGGACTGGTCCATGCTAGTGCCACTGCTCGTGCTTCTGTTGATGGTGGTTCTCATCATCCGTTCGTCGCCGCAACGCGGCTGGTCCCATTGGCTCGTCCTCGATGGCTGCATCGCCCTGATCCCGCTGCTCGCCATCCTCGGCAGCCTATGCTGACGGCGCTCATCATGCGCACCACCACCGCCGCTACTTTCGCCACCGATGCCCGATTTCCAGAACACGCTCGACTTCGCCCGCGCGCAGGATGCTTCCGATCCGCTGCGCGCCTTCCGCGATGAATTCCACTTTCCGCAGAAGGATGGCCAGCCCGTCATCTACTTCACCGGCAACTCGCTCGGGCTTCAACCCAAAGGCGCCGCTGCTGCGCTGAAGCAGGAGCTCGACGATTGGGCCACCTTCGGCGTGGAGGGCCACATGAAGGCCAAGCACCCGTGGTACAGCTACCACGAGGAACTCACGGCGATGACAGCGCGTCTTATCGGCGCGAAGGAGAGCGAAGTGGTGGTGATGAACCAGCTCACCAGCAACCTGCACTTCCTGATGGTGAGTTTCTACCAGCCGAACGGGAAGCGGCGGAAGATCCTCACCGAGCAACGGCCATTCCCAAGTGACACCTACGCCTTCGCATCGCAGATCAGCTTTCACGGCGGCGATTCCGATAAGGACTTGATCGAAGTGCAGCCCCGCGCTGGCGAATACACGCTTCGCACAGAGGACATCATCGCGCGCATAAACGAACTGGGTGATGAACTCGCGCTCGTCTGCTTCGGCGGCGTGAACTTCTACACCGGACAAGCCTTCGATATGGCGGCGATCACCAAGGCCGCGCATGCCGTTGGCGCCTACGCTGGATATGACCTCGCGCACGCTGCCGGCAACCTGCATCTCAAGCTGCACGAATGGAACGCCGACTTCGCCGCGTGGTGTACCTACAAGTACCTCAACAGCGGTCCGGGCAGCGTGGCTGGCGCCGTCGCATGAGCGTCACCACGGAAAAGGGTTGCCGCTCTTCGCCGGCTGGTGGGGGCACGACAAGCACGAACGGTTCAAGATGGAGCGCACCTTCAAGGCCATGAACACCGCCGAGGCCTGGCAGGTGAGCAATGCGCCGGTCTTCAGCATGGCGGTGCATCGCGCGGCGCTGGAGCAATTCGATCGCGCGGGCATCGCGAACCTGCGCGCGAAGAGTGAACAACTCACCAGCTACTTGGCGTTCATCATCGGCGAGGTGGCGAAGGCGACCGGTGCGAAGCTGGAAGTGATCACTCCGAGCGATCCCGCGCAGCGCGGCTGCCAGTTGAGCATCGTGGCCCATGGCAAAGGCAAGGACCTCTTCCATGCGATCAGCGCGAAGGGCGTGGTGGCCGATTGGCGCGAACCCAACCCCGGCTCGCCGGCCGGGGCAGGCGTCATCCGTGTAGCTCCCGTGCCGATGTACAATTCGTTCGAGGACGTGTATCGTTTCGGACAGATTCTGACGGCGGCGATATGCAACGCGTAACCCGCAACCCGTCAACCTGCAACACGCAACCTGCAAAATGAACGGGAAACAGATCACCATCGTCGGCGGCGGATTGGTCGGCAGTTTGCTGGCCGTATTCCTAGCCAAGCGCGGACATAGGATCAACGTGTTCGAGCGCCGCGCCGATCCGCGCAAGAGCAACGTGTATGCAGGTCGAAGCATCAACCTGGTGGTGAGCCATCGCGGATGGACCGCGCTGAAGGCCGCTGGTGTACACGAGGCCGTGGAGCGCATCGTGGTGCCCGTGCATGCCCGCATGACGCACGACCGCGACGGCAAGCTCACGCGCCTGCCCTACAGCATCGATGAGCGCGCCATCCACAGTGTGAGTCGTGGCGAGCTGAACAAGGTGATGCTGAGCGAAGCGGAGAAGTTCCCCAATGTGAAGCTGCATTTCGAGCATCGCTGCACGAGCGTGAATCTCGAGACGGGCACCTGCACCTTCCACAACGAAGCCACCGGCGAAGCGAGCGCTGTGCCGGCCGATGTGGTCTTCGGAAGTGATGGCGCGCCGAGCGCTGTGCGACAGGAGTTCATGAAGCACCGCTTCACCTTCAGCCAGACCTACATCGAGCACGACTACAAGGAGATCGCCTTCGCGCCGAATGCGGATGGTACGCCGCGCATGGACCCGCACTGCCTGCACATTTGGCCGCGCCGCTGGTTCATGATGATGGGCCTCGCCAACACCGATGGCGGTTTCACGGGAACGCTCTTCATGCCGCACACGGCGTCAGCCGTCATTCCGGAGGCCGGGCGGCCGAAGGGCGCTGGTCCAGGACTCGCGAGACGTGGCGAAGCGACGGAATCTCACCCAGCCATTCCTGCATTTGATCAGATCAAGGACGAGCAGGACCTCATGCGCTTCTTCGAGGAGCATTTCCGCGATGCGACCCCCATGCTTCCCGATCTCGCCGAGCAATACTTCCGCAACCCGCAGAGCAACCTCGCCATCATCCGCTGCTCGCCGTGGACCTACAAGGACAAGGTGGCGCTGATCGGCGATGCGGCCCACGCCATCGTGCCTTTCTATGGCGAAGGCATGAACGCCGGCTACGAGGATTGCAAGGTGCTCAACGATATCCTGAACGAACACGGCGACGACAACTGGGCCACCGTGCTCGATGCCTACCACAAAGCGCGCAAGCCCAACGGCGATGCCATCGCCGATCTCTCATTGCGCAACTTCGTGGAGATGCGCGACCTCGTTGCCGATCCGAAGTTCATTCTGCGCAAGAAGATCGAAGGCCGCCTGCAAGCGCGCCACCCCGACAAATGGCTGCCGCTCTACAGCCAGGTGAAGTTCAGCGACATCGGCTACAAGACCGCTTGGGACGAGGGCCTGCGCCACGACCGCATCATGGAGCAGGTGCTTGCCATGCCGGGCATCGAGGAGAAATGGGAGAGCGAGGAGGTGGAGCGGAAGGCGCTGGGGTTGTTGGAGAAGTGATTCGCGATGAAGAGATGAGAATCGTTTCTCGAATTCGGTCAAAGAGCTTTCTGAAGTTCACGCTTTTCGAGCATGCAATCATCACGACATTGATCGGAGCAGGTATTCCTGCGATGCTATTCTTCGGAATAATGATGTCTGGTCGGCGGAACAGCGATTCGGCTGTTGAACTGATCGAGACCTTCTTTGCAGATGAGGGAACGAAGCTGATGGCTGTTGTAGCCATTGTAGCAGCGATTGTGAATTTGATCGTTCTCGGGATAAGAAACTCTGAGATGGTGGTGTTAGCCGAATTGGATGATGCGCGCAAATCGCTGAAGCTGGAAGTCAGACGGAGGCGCACTAGAACCCTCCGCTCGGTGGAAGTGCCATTTGAGCGATTGGTTTGGCGGCGAACCAAGACGGCCAAGATTCCCGCTGTACCCAGTTACATTGGCTATGAGTTCTTGGACGGCGCGACGGTTGTTGGAAGTCTACCGACCATTTCACATGGGATGATCAGCAACGGAGGGTCAAGAGTTTCCTTGCAGAGCTGAACGAGCGAGTTGTCGTTGGCGGCTAGAGGATTCTAGCATTCCCCCTGCCCTACCACCCTCACCCCCTCGCGCCGCGCCATGCATTCGTTGCAGTAAGTGCGCCCATCGCAGCCGCACACGCCGGGGCAATCCTCGGTGCAGAAGTCGTTCTTGTGCTTGGCGCGCAGGTTGGGGTCGGGGCAGTCGCCGCACTTGCCGCATGCGGCAGCGGTCAAGACAAGGGCGAGTAGGAGAGGGAGATTTTTCATGCTCCCAAGACAATGCAGCACGCCCCAGCGCTGCCTGCGCCAACCCACACCCCCGCGTTGACACTTTCGCCCTCCAGCACGCGTTCTCCCACAGCCCGTCGCGCCAACTTTCGTCCATGCGAAGTCTTGTGCTTGCAATCACGCTCTTGATATTCAATGCGCTGGCTCTGGCGCAACCCATGAGCCGCCGAAAGGCCGATATCATCCCGCTCGAAGGTCAGGCCAAGCGCATCGGCTGGTTCGTGGGGCCGGGCGTCACCTGGACGCACACGCGCTTGAAGAATGAGGAAGAGGAAGTGCTCCGCAACGACAGCTTGCGGTACGTGACCACATACGATCCCGCAGGTAAGCTCGGGCTCTACCTCGAAGGCGGCATCACCGGGTACACGGGTGATCCGGTGATCATTGACTACCTCGACTTCGGCGTGGCCTACAAGAATCTGCGCGGCGCCGAATCAACTGCAGGCACCTTGTGGCGTGGCGATACGGCCGCGTTGCCCATGGAAGCGGATGGCGATTTCGCTGAACGCTTGGTAACGGTGGCTTTTAATGCGAACAAGTTCATACAGACCGGCAACTACCAATTCGTGCAGCTGAGCCTTGGCGCCAATGCCGACATCCGGCTCGGCAGCGAATACAGTCATTCAGGCGATCCTGTGCTCAATAGCCACGAGTTCCCTCCCGACCTCATCACGCAAGCGCATTTCAAGGTGGGCTATGGCTTCAAGCTCACGGGCCGCATGATCATGATCCCCGCGTTGGAAACACCCGTTTTCAGTGTAACGCCAACGGATCAGGGCTTCGGGCAACTGCAATGGTTCAGCAGCAATTACCGCCCGATCATCCTCAGCGTTCGCTTCCTCTTCCTGCGTGCCCGCAACGGCTTCGATTGCCCGCCGCCGATCAAGCACAACGAGTTCGAGCGCGGAAGGAAGGAGTACAAGCCGGATAGCTACCACCCCTAGTAGGAGCGGCAAGCGGCGAGGTCGCGAGCGGTCTGTCACTTGCCGCTCGTCGCTCCCGGACTCGCCGCTTCTTCGCGCTTAACGCAAGAACGGATTCGACTTCCTCTCTTTTCCGATCGTGGTGCTGGGCCCGTGCCCGCAATGCACTGTTACATCATCGCCGAGCGGGAATAGCTTTTCCTTGATGCTTCGGATGAGCGTATCGTGATCGCCGCCGGGAAGGTCGGTTCGGCCGATGCTGTTCTGGAAGAGGACATCACCAGCGATCACGAAGCGCGCCTCCTTGCTGAATAGCGCGATATGCCCCGGCGCATGGCCCGGAACAAAGAGCACTTCCAGGTCGTGTCCGTCAACGGTGATTCGTTCGCCGGGCTCGATGAAACGCTCAGGTTCGGGTGAAGCCTCGCAGGGCACGCCGTACATGTCACCTTGGCGCGGCGCGGCCTTCAACAAGGGCAGGTCGGCGCGATGCAGTTCCGGTTTTAATCCAAAGCGGCGCTCAGCCCATGCACAGCCAAAAACATGGTCGATGTGCGCGTGGGTGAGGATGAGGCGGATGGGCGTGAGCTCGTTCGCGGTGAGCCATTGCTCCAGCTCATGCTCTTCGGCGGTATTCCAGCACCCTGGGTCGATAAGCAGCGCTTCCTTTCCAGCATGCACCACCCAGGTATTCTCCTGAAAAGGGTTGAAGGTGAACGATTCGGCTTTGAGCATCGGCGTATGTGAAGCAGCAGCGCTGGTGCGTTTGCAAGGAGCGGCGGGCTGCCGCTGGGCAAAGGTGCTACCTTCAGCCGCCCGTTCGAGCATCGTGCGCAAGCTCCTTCAACTCCTCCTTCTGGCCATGGCCCCGGCCATCGCGCGCGGCCAGTTCTACCAGGGTTCCCAACAGGAATTCGGCAAGAACCGCGTGCAGTATCAGGATTTCTATTGGCAGCAGTACCGCTTCAGCAACATGGAGGTCTTCTTCTACAAGGAAGGCCGCGACCTGGCACGCTACACGGCGCAGGCGGCGCAGCGGCACCTGAAAGAGCTGGAGGCCTCCTTCGATTTCACGGTCGATGAGCGCCTACAGTTCATCGTGTACAACTCGCTCACCGACTTCCGCCAGAGCAACATCGGCTTGGAGGGCATGTCCGGCCAGAACAACATCGGCGGCCTCACGCGTATCGTGGGCACCAAGATCTTCGTGTATTACGAGGGCGACCACACCCCTGCTCGACCAGCAGATTCGCAGCGGCATCGCGCACGTGATCATCGACCAGATGATGTTCGGCGGAAACTGGCGCGAGATGCTTCGCAGCGCCACCTTCCTCACCCTGCCGGCCTGGTACACCGACGGCATCATCAGTTACCATTCGCGGCCTTGGGATGCCACGCTATCCAATCGTGTGCGCGATGGTGTGGCCAGCGGGCGCTTCGACAAGTTCAATCGTTTAGAGGGTGAGCAGGCGCGCGACGCGGGGCACATGCTCTGGCGCTACGTGGCTGAAGTGTACGGCCCCGGCGTGATACCGAACATACTGTACATGACCCGCGTGAGCCGTAATGCGGAAAGCGGCTTCCTCTTCGTGCTCGGCGTATCGCTCAAGACGCTTACCAAGGAATGCCTCGAGTACAATCGTGCACGCTTCAACGAAGAGGACCGCTTGCGCGCCGAGGTGCCACTGGAGCCATTGCCCATTAGGACCAGGAAGGCCCGCACCTACAGCCAGTTCCAGCAAAGCCCCGACGGTCGCTGGCTCGCATGGGTGAGCAACGAGTTGGGCCAGTACAAGGTGTTCGTGATGGAGGTCGCCACCGGCAAGGTGCGCCGCATCGTGAAAGGCGAGAAGAAACTCGATCGGATCATCGACCGCAGCTATCCGGTGCTCGCATGGCATCCTAGCAGCAAGGCGCTCAGCTACGCCCTCGAGCGCAAAGGCGAGCCATGGCTGCGCACATGGACCATGGACGACCGCAAGACCACTGAGCGGCCGATACTCATGCTGGAAAAGGTGCTCAGCATGGACTACAGCCCCGATGGCCGCAACATGATCTTCAGCGGTGTGCGCGATGGCCGCACCGACCTGTACCTCTATTACGTGATGGGCAATCGGCAGGAGCAGCTCACCAACGACCAATGGGACGATCTCGATCCGCGTTTCGTCGATCGCGGTCGGCGCATCATCTTCAGCAGCGATCGCAATGACGACACCCTCCGCACCTTCAAGGATGTGGCGCTCATCAACGGCAGCAAGGATATCTGGCTGTTCGATCTGGAGACGCGCAGCCCGGTGCTCACGCGCCTGAGCAGCACTCCGGGCGTGAATGAGATGCAGCCGATGCAATGGGACAGCGCGAGCTATGCCTTCTTGAGCGATGCTGATGGCGTGCGCAATCGTTACCGTGTCCGTTACGATAGCACGGTGAGCTATGTGGATACCAGCATCCATTATCGCTACTTCACGGTGGAAGAGCGGCTCACCGACCTGAAACGATCGATCCTGGAGCAGGATGCGGATCCTGAACGCGGGCGCTATACGCAGCTGATGCTGGAGAAAGGGCGATACCGTTTCTATCAAGGCCGAGTGAGCGGAGAGCGCGTGGCTGATTCCGGCGAAAGGCAGCAGGAGCGCTCAGGCGCAGCCACGCAGCCATCGCACGGTTCAGTGACCGACGACATGACGCGCGTGGTGAAGGTGCCTCCGCAATTCCCGCGAAGCACCGCGCCCGATGCGATAGACACACGCCGATATGTCTTCAGCGATGAGCCAGCCAGCGGACCGCCACCGCCAAAGCCATCGCCGAACGCGATCACAGGAACCGCGCAAGCCACCCCGGACAGCACGGCTCGAAGACCCTTCACCTACCCCGAGCAGCGCAACTACAACCTGAATTTCACCGTGGATCAGGTGGTAACGCAGGTCGATAACAGCTTCTCCAATCAATTCTACCAGCCCTTCATCGGCCCCGGCGGATTGAACCCCGGCCTCAGCGGACTAACCCGCATGGGCATCAGCGACCTCTTCGAGGATCACCGTATCGTGGGAGGCTTCCGTTTGGCGCTCGACCTCAACAACAACGATTACCTGGTCACTTACGAGAACCTCAAGCACCGGCTCGATAAGCGCATCTCCTTCCAGCGTCAGGCATACCAAGGCGTCGATGACTTCGGCGTGACCAAGGTGCACACGCACAACGTGCGTTACCAGGTGAGCTGGCCATTCAACGAGTTGGAGAGCATCCGGGCCTCAGTGGTGTACCGCAACGATCGATACGTGCGCCAGGCCATTGATCCGCTGAGCCTCGTGGCGCCCAATTTCAATGATCACATGGCGGGCGTGAAGCTCGAGTACGTCTTCGATAGCAGCTTGCCTCGCGGCCTCAACCTCTGGACCGGCTGGAAGATGAAGGTGTTCGGCGAGTACTACCAGCAGCCTGAGGATGGCGGCGACATGCAGGTGGTCGGCCTTGACCTGCGCCACTCGCTCAAGGTGCATCGCGACCTCATCTGGGTGTCGCGCCTCGCTGGTGGAAGCTCTTTCGGCAGCAGGCGCATCGTCCACTTCCTCGGCGGCGTCGATAATTGGCTTTTCGCCAAGTACGACAACAGCATGCCCATTGATTTCGCGCAGAACTATTTTTACCAGACCCTCGCCGTGCCCATGCGCGGCTTCTTCTATAACGCGCGCAACGGCAACAGCTTCGCCGTGATCAACACCGAGCTGCGCGTGCCCATCGTGCGTTACCTCGTGAACAGGCCCATCCGCTCAGACTTCTTCAATCACCTGCAGGTCGCGGGCTTCGCCGACATCGGTTCCGCATGGACCGGCGCGCATCCTTATGCCAACGACAACAGCTTCAATCGCGTCACCATCTTCCGCAATCCGCTTACCATCACGCTCGATAGCAAGCGCGAGCCCATCGTCGCAGGATACGGCTTCGGCCTGCGCACCCGCTTGCTGGGCTATTTCGTGCGCGCCGATTGGGCCTGGGGCGTCGACGATGGCGTGATCCTGCCGCAGGTTCTCCACTTCTCTCTCAATCTCGACATCTGAGCGATGGAAATGCAGACCGCAGGATTGCTCATCGTCGTGGGCCTGCTCGCGGGCATCCTCAGCGGCTTCGTGGGCGTAGGGGGCGGCATCATCATGGTGCCCGCGTTGGTGTGGCTGCTCGGCTATGATCAGCATCGGGCACAAGGCACCAGCTTAGCCGTGCTTGTGCTGCCGGTGGTGGCACTGGCCGTGCGCAACTACTGGAAGGCCGGCTTGATCGATTGGAAAGTGGTGGCCGTGATCGCCGCCGCATTCGTCGTGGGCGGATACCTCGGCAGCCGTGGCGCCCTAGCACTGCCGGCCGATACCGTGAAGCGCGTCTTCGGCGTGGTGCTGCTCCTTGTGGCCATTAAGCTCATGCTCGGAAAGTGATGCGCGATGTGAAGCAGGCGATCGCAGCGCTGCAACCTGATATGGTGGAATGGCGGAGGCACTTGCACCGTCATCCGGAACTATCGTTCAAGGAGCATGCGACTGTTGCCTTCGTGGCTGAACTGCTCAAGGTAGAAGGTGTCGAGCTGCGCGAAGGTGTTGCGCGACTCACGCCCGAAGCGAAAGGCACGGGCTTGATCGCCGTGGTGCGCGGCACGAAGAGCGCCAGCGACAAATGCATCGCGTTGCGTGCTGATCTGGATGCGCTGCCGATCCAGGAAACGGGCAAGCCCGACTACTGCTCGTTGAATACAGGTGTTATGCACGCCTGCGGACATGATGCGCATACCGCCATGGTGCTAGGCGCAGGCATCGCTTTGCATCGCGCGCGTGCTGAATGGAGCGGAAACGTGATGCTCGTGTTCCAGCCGGGCGAGGAGAAGGAACCGGGCGGCGCATCGCTTTTAGTGAAGGAAGGGGTGCTCACGGATCCGAAGCCTGCAGGGATCATCGGTCAGCATGTGACGCCCGAGCTTCCGGTGGGCAAGCTCGGTTTCCGCAGAGGCCCGTTCATGGCAGCGGCCGATGAGCTGTACATCACCGTGAAGGGCAAGGGCGGCCACGCAGCGCAGCGCGACAAGCTGATCGATCCGATATTGATTGCCGCGCAATTGCTGCCGAGGCTGTATGAAGAAGCAAAGCGGGCCGTGCCCCCGGGCCAGCCCATGGTGATCAGCTTCGGCAAGCTCATCGCGAACGGTGCCACCAACATCGTCCCTGAAACGGTGACGATCGATGGCACCTTGCGCACCTTCGACGAAGGATTGCGCGCGCTTGCACGATTTGCTCCCGCGCATCGCGCAAGATGTCGTGCAAGGCATGCAGGGCGAATGCGAATTCCGCTTGGTGAAGGGATCACCTGTCGTGAAGAATGATCCTGCGCTGACCGATCGTTTGCGCCGCGTGGCCGTCGATCTGGTCGGCGCGGAAAACGTAGTTGATATGGTCATCCGCATGGGCGCTGAAGACTTCGCCTATTACACGCACGTGATGCCCGGCTGCTTCTTCAGGCTTGGCACTGGCAACGCTGCGAAGCCCGGCACGCAGAGCGGCTTGCACACCGCCGCTTTCGATGTGGATGAAGATGCGCTAGCGATAGGCGCGGGGATGATGGCGATGGGGGCGCTGGCAGAGCTGGGGTCTTAAAACTCCTTGGAACTAGGCGACGATGATATCCTCCACCACGACCGCAGGCCTTCCGTTCCGCAGTTGAACCACCAGTTCAACGCTGCTGCCCGATTTGCCGCCTTTGGTGTAGAGGTCCAACGAGAGCTCGAAGGCATCTGGCACGTTGCGCACGGCGCGCGCGTTCAGGTCGCGCCAGGTGTTCTCTGGCGGCATCACGAGTGCTGATCCGATATCGTCCACGGCGCCTTCGATGTCATCGGCGCTAAGACCGCCTCCGCCCGAGGCCTCCTCCAGTTCCTCGAAGCGCCGCTCCACGAGCAGCTTCATCACATGCTTGGCAACGAGGGTGAGGTCGCTGGGGCTCATTTCGCGGTAATCCGGACCGTGAGGGTATTGGCGCGTTGGCGAGCGGCGTGGGCAACTGCCAACTGCCGCTTGCCAACTGCCGCTTGCCAACTGCTTGCTGCATCAATTCGCCACCTCGCTCATGAACTTCAATCGCATCATGCGCAGCTCCTCCTCGCTGAAGTCGCCGTCGAATTCCTTGAAGGCGGTCTCCAGGTCGTCGGTCTCGGCGCTGCGGAAGTAATCCATGATCTCCTGCTGGGCGTCGGCCTCAAGCACGTCGTTGAGGTAGTAGTTGATGTCGAGCTTGGTGCCGCTCATCACGATGCTCTCGAGCTCGGTGAGGAATGCCGGCATGCTCAGGTTCTTGCTGCGGGCTACGGCATCCAGCGGCACGCGCTTATCGATGTTCTGGATGATATGCACCTTGTTGCCGCTCTTGTTCACCACGTTGCGCACGGTCACTTCGGCCTCGCGCTCGATGTCATTCTCATCGACATACTTGGCGATGAGCTCAATGAAGGGCTTGCCGAATTTCTGCGCCTTGCCGGGTCCCACGCCGGTGATCTGCGTTAGCTCGTCGATGGTGATGGGGTAGCGCATCGTCATCTCTTCCAGCGAGGGATCCTGGAAGAGCACCCAAGGCTGCAGCTTCAGTTTCTGGGCCTGGGCGCGGCGCAGGTCCTTGAGCATGGCCATGAGCTTCTCGTCTGCGGCAGCACCTGCGCGCACGATGGGCTCGTCGTCCGTGTCGCCCTCGTAATCGCTGTAGTCGCGCTCCTTCACGAACTTGATGCTCACGGGCTTGGCCATGAACTTCTTGCCGCTATCGGTGAGGCTGAGGTTGCCGTAGGTCTCGATGTCCTTGTGCAGGAAGCCGCCCACTACGGCCTGGCGCACGATCGCCATCCAATAATGATTGTCCTTCGCATCGCCTTCGCCGAAGATCTTGAGCTTGTCGCCCTTGTAATTCTTGATCTCGCTGGTCTCCGTGCCGGTTAGCAGGTCGCAGATGAACTTGCTACGGTGGCGCTCCTTGCTCTCCTTCACGGCGCGCAGCACCAGGGCCAGGTCGTCCTTGGCCTCGAACTGCTCGCGCGGCGTGAGGCAGTTGTCGCAGCACTTGCAATTGTCCTTGTCGTACACCTCGCCGAAGTAGTACAGCAGGAACCGGCGGCGGCACATGCTGGTCTCCGCGAAGCTCACGGTGTCGGCGAGCAACTGCCGGCCGATCTCCTGTTCAGCCACGGGTTTGCCCTGCAGGAACTTCTCCAGTTTCTCGATGTCCTTGTAGGCATAGAAGGCCACGCATTTGCCTTCGCCGCCATCGCGACCGGCTCGCCCGGTTTCCTGATAGTAGCTCTCGAGGCTCTTAGGGATGTCGTGATGGATCACGAAGCGCACATCGGGCTTATCGATGCCCATGCCGAATGCGATGGTGGCCACGATCACATCCACGTGCTCCATGAGGAACTGGTCCTGATGGCTGGCGCGCTGCCCGGCATCCATGCCAGCGTGGTAGGGCAGGGCCTTGATGCCGTTCACATTGAGCATCTCGGCCATCTCCTCCACCTTCTTGCGGCTGAGGCAATAAACGATGCCGCTCTTCCCGCTGTGTTGTTTGATGAAGCGGATGATCTCGCGCTGAACGTCTTTCTTCGGGCGGATCTCGTAGTGCAGGTTCGGCCGGTTGAAGCTGTCCTTATAGACCCTGGCGTCGTCGATGTCGAGGTTCTTGAGGATGTCCTCCTGCACCTTCTCGGTGGCCGTGGCGGTCAGGGCGATGACGGGCACGCCCTTGATGTCGTTGAAGATGGCGCGCAGGCGGCGGTACTCGGGGCGGAAGTCGTGGCCCCATTCGCTGATGCAGTGCGCCTCGTCGATCGCGAAGAAGCTGATCTTGATGTCGCGCAGGAATTCAGTGTTCTCTTTCTTCGTGAGGCTCTCGGGCGCCACGTAAAGGATCTTGGTACGGCCCTCGGTGATGTCCTGGCGCACGCGCAGGGTCTCGTTGCGGGTGAGTGAACTGTTGAGGAAGTGCGCCACTCCCTCTTCCTCGCTGAAGCCGCGCAGGGCGTCCACCTGATTCTTCATCAGGGCGATGAGCGGGCTAACCACGATCGCCGTGCCCTCCATCATGAGCGCGGGCAATTGGTAGCAGAGGCTCTTGCCCCCGCCAGTGGGCATGATCACGAAGGTGTTCTCGCCATCCAGCACGCTCTGGATGATGGCTTCTTGCTCGCCTTTGAACTTCTTGAAGCCGAAGAATTGCTCGAGCGCCACTTTGGGCGTTAGGTCGACATTGATCATTTGCGATGGTGGCCGGGGGAATCGGCCTTCTGGATTTGCTGCTGAAATGTATGGTGCGCCGCCCAATACAACAGCAAACCGCCGCCAACGTTCGTTAATCGCGATGGATGGCGGCGCAGCGTTGATAAACGGATGCATGATCGGCCTGTCCGCGGCATTGCGCACTTCTATATTTCGACCGGCTCCGGATGGGCCGCACGCAACGATTGGCCAGCAAAGGCGGTGAGATGACCTTCCTGGAGCACCTCGAGGAGCTCCGTTGGACGCTGGTGCGGTCGACCGCAGCCATTGGCGTGGGCTTCGTGCTGGCCTTCATCTTCAAATCAATCCTGTTCGAGCAGGTGGTGCTGGCGTCCATGCACCCCGATTTCATCACCTACCGGGCCTTTTGCCGGCTAGGCCTAGCGCTCGGGGTCGATGGCCTTTGCTTGACCGAGCTGGGCTTTACACTTCAGAATTTGCCGGTAAGCGGGCAGTTCATGACCCACATGACGGTGGCTTTCATCGCAGGCATCGTGTTGGCGTTCCCGTACATCCTTTGGGAGCTCTGGCGCTTCATTGGTCCCGGTCTGCAGGAACGGGAGCGCAAGGCGTCGCGATCTTTCGTGTGGTTCGGGTCCGGGCTGTTCCTAGCTGGGGTGCTCTTCGGCTATTTCCTTCTGGCTCCGTTAAGCGTGCAGTTCTTCGGCAGCTATCAAGTGAGCCCCACGGTGGCCAACAACTTCGCCTTGGAGAGCTTCATCGGCATCGTAACACAAGTGACCTTGTGGACGGGCCTGGTCTTCGAAATGCCGCTGGTGGTCAGCGTGCTCAGCCGTTTGGGACTCATCGGGCCACAACTGCTGCGCACTTATCGGCGCCATGCTTATGTGGGGATCCTGGTCCTGGCTGCGATCCTCACCCCTCCGGATATCATCAGCCAGGTGATCGTGGCCGGTCCGCTCATGCTGCTCTATGAGGTCAGCATCGGCATCAGTGGGCGAATCGAACGAAAGAGGCTGAAGACAAGCGCCCCGCAAGCATCGAACAGAGCATGAGCAGCCCCCGCGCGTTCCACACCTTGATGGCGATGCTCGTCGCATGCAGCGCAGCGTTCGGGCAGAGCACCGTGGTGAGCGGCCGTGTTACCGATGCCCGCTCCGGTGAAGGTCTGCCCTTCGTGAACATCGCCTTCCGCGATAGCCGCGTGGGCACAACTACGGATATCGACGGCAGATATCGCATCGAAACCTATTATGCCACCGACTCCATCATCTTCTCCTTCGTGGGCTATGTGCCGCGTTCCTTCGCCGTTCGCAAGGACCGCCAGCAGGTGATCGATGCCCCGCTGGAGCCCAGTGCCACCATGCTCCAGGAAGTGGTGATCAAGCCCACGGAGAATCCCGCCTTCGAGATCCTGCGCCGGGTAATCCGCCATAAGCCGGCCAACAATCGCGAGAAGCTGGGCGCATACGAATACGAGGCATACAACAAGATCGAGTTCGACCTGAACAACATCACGGAAGAGTTCACGCAGAAGAAGATCTTCAAGCCCTTCGCGTTCATCTTCGAGAATATCGATAGCGCCGATGCGAAGCCCGCGCTGCCCATCTTCATGACGGAGAGCATCTCGGAGGTTTACTACCGCCAAACGCCCAAGGCGCAGAAAGAGCGCATCCGTGGCACCAAGGTGAGCGGCATCGAGAACGAGAGCGTGTCGCAGTTCATGGGCGACATGTACCAGAACGTGAACATCTACGAGAACTACCTGGTGATCTTCGGCAAGAACTTCATCAGCCCGGTGGCCGATGGCTGGCGCGGTTTCTACGATTTCTACCTCACCGATAGCGCCTTCGTGGGCAAGTACTGGTGCTACAAGCTCGAGTTCAAGCCCAAGCGGGTTCAGGAACTGGCCTTTTCAGGGCATATGTGGGTGAATGACACCACGTATGCGGTACGCCGGATCGAAGCGGGCATCGCTCAAGGAGCCAACCTCAATTTCGTCGAGGGCTTCTGGGTGCGGCAGCAATACGATCAGGTGCAGAAAGAAGTGTGGATGCTCACGCGCGATGAGCTCGTGGTCGACCTGAACGTGATCAAGGATACCGGCAAGCCCAACAAGAACAAGGTGCAGGGCTTCTATGGAAGGCGCACGGCCACCTACCGCGATTTCGTGATCAATCAGCCGCGCGATGCGGTTTTCTATGAAGGGGCCGATCAGGTGACGATGGCCATTGATCCATTGAGCCTGGGCAGCGATTACTGGGATACGCACCGCCATGTGCCGCTCACGGCCAAGGAGAATGCCATCTACCACATGGTCGATACCATGAAGACGATACCTCGGTTCCGCACATACGTGGATATCGTGAGCACGATCGTGAGCGGGTATTACGAGCGAGGTTTGATCGAATACGGCCCGTACTTCACCACATTCAGTTTCAACCAGGTCGAAGGGGCACGCTTCCGACTAGGTGGGCGCACGAGCAACAAATTCAGCAATTGGGTCGAGTTCGAGGGCTACACGGCCTACGGCACCACTGATGAGCGCTTCAAGTTCGGGCTGGCTACGCGCGGCTTCATCAGTAAGCAGCCGCGCCTGCTCTACCGGGCCGGCTACAAGCACGACCTGGAGCAATTGGGCCAGAGCGTGAATGCTTTCCGGAACGACAACATCCTCGGAAGCGTTTTCCGCATCAACCCCAACAACAAGCTCACCGATGTGGAGGAGTGGCGCTTCGGGCTCGAACGCGAGTGGTTCTCTGGATTCACCAATGAGGCGATGCTGCGCTACCGCGTGCTGATGCCGCTCGGAAGCCTGCGCTATGAGCGCTTCACAGAAGGCCAGGAGCCCGTGAGCGTGAGCAGCATCAAGACCGCCGAGGTGGCGCTGAACACGCGCTTCGCCTTCCGCGAGAAATACGTGAGCGGCGAGTTCGACCGTGTGGCCGTCGGTTTCAACAAATGGCCCACGATCGAAGCGCATGTCGCCTACGGTGCCCCGCAGCTCTTCAAGAGCGATTTCGAGTACACCAAGGTCGTGGGCCGCGTATACAAGCGCTGGCAGCTGGGTGCCTTCGGTTGGATGCGCACGACGCTCGAAGGTGGCCGCACCTTCGGCACGCTGCCCTATCCCTTGCTCACCATTCACAGCGGCAACGAGACGCTTTATCTCGACGACGTCTCGTTCAACACCATGCGCTTCTTCGAGTTCATCAGTGATCGCTACGTGCAATTCTTCGCTGAGCATCACTTCGAGGGGCTCTTCCTCAACCGAATCCCGCTCATGCGCCGGTTGAAGTGGCGCGAGGTGGCCACTTTCAAGGGCGTGGCGGGAGATCTTGACCCGAAGCATTTCGCCGAGATGAATCTCCTGGACAACATGTACGGACTGTACAATGGCCCCTTCATGGAAGCGAGCGCAGGCATCGAGAACATCTTCAAGGTGCTGCGCACCGATATCATCTGGCGCTTGCGCTACAACGACCATCCCGGCACGCGGCCCTTCGCCATTCGCGCCAAGATCGTGATCAACTTCTAAGGCATGCTGCGCACCGAAGCACTCATCAAGCGATACAAGCGGCGAACCGTGGTTGGCGGTGTTAGCGTGCAGGTGCGGCAAGGCGAGATCGTGGGCCTCCTGGGTCCCAACGGCGCTGGCAAGACAACGACCTTCTATACGGTCGTGGGCCTGGTGAAGCCCAATGAAGGGCGCGTGCTGCTCGATGACCTGGACATCACCGCGCTGCCCATGTACAAGCGCGCGAAGCTTGGCATCGGTTACTTGCCGCAGGAAGCCAGCGTGTTCCGCAAGCTCAGCGTCGAAGACAACATCAAGGCGATCCTGGAGATGACGGGTAAATCGCGCCAAGAGCAGGAGCAGAAACTTGAGCAATTGCTCGATGAGTTCAGCTTGCAGCATGTGCGCAAGAGCATGGGCGATGTGCTCAGCGGCGGCGAACGGCGGCGCACCGAGATCGCGCGCGCACTTGCCACCGAGCCGCGCTTCATCCTGCTCGATGAGCCCTTCGCGGGCGTTGACCCGATCGCCGTGGAGGACATCCAAGGCATCGTGAGCAAGCTGAAGCAGAAGAACATCGGCGTGCTCATTACCGACCACAATGTGCAGGAGACGTTGAGCATCACCGATCGCGCGTACCTGCTCTATGAGGGCCGCATCCTTAAGCAAGGAACGGCTGAGGAACTCGCTGGCGACGCCGAGGTGCGCGAGAAATACCCTAGGCCGGAATTTCGTGCTTCGCAGGAAACAGTTCTGAATGGGCGCGCCAACTGATCAGCACCGCGACCACGATCTGCACCGCTAGAAATTCGTGCCATGGATTATCGCCGGCCACATTGGTGGAGAGCACGAATGCATAGCGTGTGATCAAGTACATGAGAGTCGTTGCGGCAACCAGCGCAGCGAATACCAGCGGCTTGCGCATCGCGGCGAACAGACGGTTCCAACCGCCATACGCTTCAATCCATTGCACGATGGCCTTGCCGAGCAGTGGCCAAGCCAGCAAGAGCGGCAAGGCGAACACACGCGCTTCGCGGGCCTTTGCAGCTACGAGGACCGCGAGCGCATTCAGCACGAGCGCGATCATGAAAGCACGTAGGAGCTTTCGTTCATCCGGAGCAGCACCGCGCATATAGCACCACAGCAAAGTGCAAGGCAGCAAGAGCACGAGCAGCGCATAGCCAATGGTCTCACCAGCCATTGTCCAGGTGCCGAAGTTGAAGGCAAGCGTTCCCAAGCGGGTGTAGGCATCGTTGGCTGCGTGATCGGCGAGCCCGGCCGCTGGCAGGAAACTCACGAGGAAGAGTGCGAAGAGCAGCAGCGGCGTGATAAGCAGCGCCCAGCGCGAGTTGCGCGAAAGACCGGGGATCATGGCGAAGGAAGGTAGCAGGAAGATGCTCGTTTCATGGGCGATCAGTGATAGCGCCATGGCAATGCTCGAGAGCACTACGCGGCCTTGCCAAGCCGCAGCGAAGGCGATCAAGAAGGCCGCATATTGAAGTGGCTCGTCGTAGGTGTACATCGGCTCGAACCAAGCGAAGAGCACGGTGGGTGATAGATGGAAAATGGCTTGCGCGATGGTGGCCTGTGCGTGGGATGATCCAAGCAGCTGCGCGATGCGGCGAATGAGCAAGCCGCACAGGAAGAACAGCCCGAAGCTCCACAGCATGAAGGCGCTTTTCGGCGGCATGCCGGTCGCTGTCATGGAATTGATGCACCATGTCGTAAGCGGGCGGCGGCGGAACGAGATGTCGCTGCCCGATCGATGATCATCGATGATCTGCGCGATGTAATCCTGCCCGATCGGCTGACCATCCCACGCCATGGCTCCGCGATTGAGCATGGTGACCCAGATGGGCGCGAAGTGCAGCGCGAGGGATAAGGCCGTGAGCGCGAGACCGAGGAGGATGCTGCGTGTCATGCCGCTTGAGGGTTGTCGCCAACGAACGGGCCGCGCGCAAAGGTTGAGAGTTGGAGGTTGCCCAACCCTCAATAACTAATCAACCCGCAACCTCTTCAACCTTGAAGTTGAATCGCTCCATCACCTGATTGGCGAGAAGCTTCTTGCACGCCTCTTCCACTTTCGCCTCAGCGGTTTTCTGGTCAGCGGCCTCAATGTGCAAGGTGATGTGCTTGCCGATGCGCACCCCGCTGATCTCGGGCAGACCCAGATTGCCCATGGCGCCGGTAACGGCCTTGCCCTGCGGGTCCAAGAGGTTGTCGTGGGGCATCACATCGATGGAAGCGCGGAAGTTCTTCATGGGTTAAGACAATGGGCCGTAAAGGCGCAGAGGCGCAAAGAAATGCGTTCGGCCGCTTTGCGCCTCTGCGCCTTTGCGGCTATTTCTCGCCGGGTTCTGGAAAGATCCTGCCCCACACCGGACTCAGCAGATACACCACCAAGATGAGCGGTACCGCGAGCACACCATACAGCGCGATCAAAACTGCGCCAATTCCGATCAGCAGGTAGATGACCTCGTTGCCCTTCCACTTCGCGTGCTTGAACTTGAGGGAGGGGAGGGGGATGGAGGAGAGCATGAGGAAAGCGAGCACCGCTGCGAGCATCAGCTTCTGGATCGGGTCGGCCATGAATGCGCCGATATGGCTCATCATTTCATTGGCGCCGGGTCCGAAACGAAGCCCGATGCCCCACGAGATGCTGCCGAACGAGGCCCACAACAGTGCATTGGCTGGAGTCGCGAGCCCGAGGAAGCCGGTGCTCTGGCGGGTGTCCGTGTTGAACTTGGCTAAGCGCCACATGGAAGCAATCGCGATCACCAATGCGCAAGCCACAGTAGCCCAAGGCGGTTCGCCGAACAGGTCGTTTGAACCAACAGTGGACGGCACGAATTCACGGTTCGAATCAATCGCGACCTGAAGCGCTTTCCACGGGACAATGGCCGAGATGAATGCCGGCGCCACCCCGAAGGTCACCATATCCGCCAGGCTATCCAGTTGCTTGCCCAATTCGCTTCCCCCGCCCAAGGCCCGGGCCGCCAAGCCATCGAGCACATCGAAGAACGCCCCTGCGAACACCAGCCAACACGCCAGTGTTAGCTGTCCTTGGGAGGCGAAAAGGATGGATCCGACCCCGCAGGATAGGTTCGCCGTGGTAAGCAAATCGGGTAGTCGCGGCAGCTTCATGTCAATCGGGGCCGAAGGAAGGATAATTTCGGGCAATGATCCCGGCCACCACTCGTTGGATGCTGCGTCAATACCAAGCCGAATGAACACCGTGAAGATGAAGGGGATGCGCAGCGCCGTTGTAGCTCTCTCGACCGCGATCCTGAGCCAAGCGTTCGCACAAACCGATGCGCCGAAGTACAGCAACGAGTTCCTCGCGATCGGCGTGGGCGCCCGGGCCTTGGGCATGGGCAGCGCCTACACCGCATCGGTGGGCGACGTGACAAGTGGTTATTGGAACCCCGCTGGGTTGTTGGGCGTTCGCGGCGACCTTCAAGTGGGCGCCATGCATAGCGAATATTTCGCGGGCATTGCCAAGTACGATTACGTCGGACTGGCCAAACCGATCGATTCCACCAGCGCCATCGGTTTCAGCTTCATCCGTTTCGGCATCGATAATATCCCGAACACGATCGACCTGATCGATCCCAGCGGCAACATTGATTACGACCGCATCACTTCGTTCAGCAGCGCCGATCATGCTTTCATCCTCAGCTACGCGCGCAAGCTCCGTGTGCCGGGCCTTCGCGTGGGCGGCAACGCCAAGGTGATCTATCGTCGCGTGGGCGAGTTCGGCAAGGCGTGGGGCTTCGGCCTCGATGCCGCCGCGCGTTACGATCTTGATGCCTGGCGTTTCAGCGCGGTGGCGCGCGATATCACCAGCACGTTCAATGCTTGGAGCTATACGCTCGACCAGCGCACCATCGATGTGTTCACGCAGACTGGCAACGAGATCCCGGCGAACAGCGTGGAGGTGACCTTGCCCCGATTGGTGCTCGGAGTCGCTCGCCAATTCAACTTCGGCAAGAAGTTCGGGCTCATCGCCGCCGCCGATCTGGAGAACACTTTCGATGGCAAGCGCAACACCTTCATCAAGAGCAGCGTTGCCAGTATTGATCCTCGTCTCGGCCTTGAGCTGGGATACGCCGGCGTCATATTCGTGCGTACCGGCATCAGCAACATCCAACGTGTTACCGACATCAGCGGGAAGGAGTCGCTCTCGATTCAGCCGAACATGGGCATCGGCCTCAAGATCCGCAGCCTCGCCATCGATTATGCGCTCACCGACATCGGCGATAACAGCGTGGCCCTTTACAGCAACGTGTTCTCGTTGCGATTCGACCTGTTCAAGCGACCGAGCTCATGAATAGACTGCTACCGCTGATCGTCCTCATGGGCCTGGCATCCGCGGCATCGGCGCAGCCGCTCGGATATGGCAATGCTTGGATCGATTACGGCAGGCAGTACTGGAAATTCGAGGTCTTCGCCGATGGCGTCTATCGGATCGATAGCGCCACGCTGGCTCAATCGGGCTTCCCAGTCGCTACGGTTGATCCGCGCCACCTCATGCTCTTCGGCAAAGAGGAGCAGGTGCCCATTTACGTGCAAGGCGAAGGCGATGGCGTGCTGAATGCGGGCGACTTCATCGAGTTCCGCGCCGAGAAAGCCGATGGACAGTGCGACCGAAGGCTGTATCCGTATCCAGCGGCGATGGCCAATCCATATTACAGCCTCTGGAACGATACGGTACGCTACTTCCTGACGTGGGACACGCAGGCGCCTGCGATGCATATCAAGTCGTACGTGAATACGCAGGTCGACGCGGCCCAGCCCAGTCCTTGGGTTTGGACTGAAGCGCTGTTGAATTACGCCAATGACTATCTCGTTGGGCAGATCGACACTTGGCTGGGTTCGCAGAACATCCCGGGCACATCGGCATTGATGATAGAGGCCGAGGGGTTCACCGGTCCAATGGTGTTCAACACCAGTCAGCCAGAGGCGAACATCGATGTCGCGGTGAGCACGCCATCGGCCTACACAGCTTCTGATGCGCCGCTCGCGCGTGTTACCACTACTTCCATAGGCATGGGTGTTACCGGCGCCGTGGGCATACCAGACCACCATTTGCAAGTGAAAGCGGGCCCGGGCTTCGCGCAGGTCATGTTCGATACGCTCTTCAACGGTCCGACCACCATGCGCAGGAGCTTCGACATCCCCGGCGCATGGGTTGGAGTCAGTACACCGTTGCGCTTCAGTGTGCTGCATGACCTCCCTTTGGCAATCACCAATCCGAATTACCTCGATTGGCAATCCGTTACCAACGTGCTGGTCCGTTACGCTCGGACCCTGGATGCAGTGGGAGCGCAACCGGTGATGATGGAGGTGCCTGACGATGGCAGCGGACCGTTACCACGGCTCGATATCGGAGGTTTCGCCGGAACACCAGTGGTGTATGCGTGGGGTGATACGGTGCGGCGGATCCTGCCATCGCTTGGTACAGCTTGGCATGCGTTGTTCCCGCGATTGCCTGGAAGCCCGACCACCCAGGCTTATGTATTCGCGCAGGAATCCATCCAGTCGATCACTTCCTTGCGAAAGGCAACCCCGACAGGCTTTTTCAATAATTACGGCCTGCTCAACGCCGATAGCGCTGTACTGATCGTGGCGCACCGCAAGCTCTGGAACGGCGCGTCGATGTACCGGAACTACCGAGAGAACCTGGCGCCACCGGACCGGCGCCGCAACTCCGTGCTGGTCGATGTGGATGAGTTGTATGACCAGTACGGCGCTGGGGTGCCGAAGAATGCGGGTGCCATCCGTATGTTCTGCAAGCATCTGCTGGATGTTTGGAGCACCGCCCCGCAAGGTCTTTTCTTGATCGGAAAAGGCGTGAATACCTGGAACGCATTCTTCTCGGGCAACGCCAGCGTGCGACCCGATGCCAGTGGCGCTTACGCCCGCACTCTTGTGCCCACCTATGGTTTCCCTAGCAGTGACCAATGCTTCACCACGGGCCTCAACTTCGATGTTCGGCGCATGGATATCCCGGTGGGCCGCATCAGCGCGAACGACGATTCGCAGGTGACCGATTACCTCGCCAAGGTGTCGGCAACGGAATGGAACGCGGCAGCACCCGCCATCTGGCAGAAGAACATCATGCATTTCGCCGGGGGCTTCACGGCAAGCGAGATCGGCACACACGAACAGATCCTCAATGGCTTCGGCCAGATCGCTACTGGCACCAACTTCGGCGGGAATGTGGCCGCTTTCCGCAAGAACACCTCGCAGACCATCAGCACGATCGGGCTGGCTGCCGCCGACTCGGTGCGACGCTTGATCGAGGATGAAGGAGTGACGATGATGAATTTCCTCTCGCATGCGTATGCGAGCAATTTCGATGTCACCATCGATGAGCCGCAGAATTACAACTGGGGCGGCAAGCACCCGCTGCTCATCGGCAACTCGTGCTACATCGGCAATGTGCACATGAACGGGCCATTCAGCACCACGGAGAATTGGACCCTCATGCCCAATGCCGGGCCGCATTCCTTCATCGCTTCCACGCAACAGGGATTCAGGCCCTACCTGGTCACCTTCACGAACAACTTCTACGAGAGCCTGAGCCGTGTGAACCATGGCGCCACCATCGGCGAGCACATGAAGTATGCCCTCATGCAGAGCCAGCTGCAATCGTTCACGCTGCCCATGACATGGCACATGCACACTTTCCACCTTGAGGGGTGATCCGATGCTCGTTCTGAACACGCACAACAAACCGGACTACGCCGTGAGCGCGCCGGAGATCCTCTTCGAGCCGACGATCATCTCGGCCGATGTGGACAGCTTCACGGTGAAGGTGGTCGTAAGCAATCTGGCGCGTGCCATCGACGGCTCGGTGAACATTGAGCTGCAACGCATCAATCCGGGGCTCGGCAGCAATCCGATAAGCTATTTCACCACGCTCACGAACCTGTACCTGCGCGATACGGCGGTGTTCCGCCTGCCCACCCTAGGATTCAGCGGCGGCCAAGGCACCAACCAGATCCGCGCAATCGTGGATCTTGCGCCCGATCTTGTTGATGAGATCGATAACACGGCCAACAACACGGCATCCACATCGCTGTTCATCACCAGCGGCGATATCGTTCCGGTGTATCCGTATGACTTCGCCGTGGTGCCCGACCCCACGGCCACATTGAAGGCCAGCACCGGTGACCCGCTAGCTCCCGTGCGCACCTATGTGTTCCAGATCGATACCACCGACACCTTCGATAGCCCGGCCATGGAGAGCTTCACCACGCAGGCGCCGGGTGGCGTGGTTTCGTGGGATCCGCAGGGCATCTTCGCCCTGAATGCGCTGCAGGACAGCACAGTGTTCTACTGGCGTTGCAGCATCGATAGCTCAGCGTCGGGCAACGGACAATACAACTGGTACGAGCGCTCTTTCCAATACATCCCCAACAAGCGCGGCTGGGGCCAGGCGCACATCTTCCAGTTCAAGAAGGACTTCTTTGCTGGGATCCGCCTGGATCGCGATGCAAGGGAGTTCGTATTCGATGAGAGCAGTCGGAATGTGCGCGCTTCGGTTGCAGGGAATCTCTCTAGCCCTTACACGGGCTGGAGCCTTGAACTGGAGGCGCAGGATGGTGGGGGCTGCAGCGGTGGCCCTGCGTGGCATGTGGCGGTGATCGATCCTGTAACCTTCGAGGCGTGGGGCACCAAATGGACCAGCCCGCAGGGCGAGGTGTTCAACCCGGACCACGATTTCGGCAATGGCAACAACAATGGGGCGTGCCGTCCAAGGCCTGAGAAGTATTTCAGCTTCAGCACCAACGCAACCACGCAGCTGGGCGGATTGCAGAACATGCTGGTGAACGCGATTCCGGATGGCCATCACATCCTGATCTACTCGTGGAGGTACTTGGATAAATATGGCACAGCAGCAAATGGCGGCTCGGGCGTGATGCAAACGCTGGAGGGCATGGGAGCGCCATCCTTCGCGCAAGTGCAGGACAGCGTGCCGTACATCTGCTATGTGCGCAAGGGATTCCCTGAGACCTTCCGCGATACCTCGGGTGTTTCGCGCACTGATTCGGTGAACCTGAGCGTTTGGGTGCCCACTGCGCTCTCACGCGGCGTGATCACCACGGTTGATGTAGGACCGGCTTTCGATTGGCAAGCGCTTTACTGGGATGAAGTGCCAAGTGACCAACTCGACTCCACGCGGATCAAGCTCCAGGGCCTCGGGCCGGGATCCTCCAATCCGCTGGAATTGCTGGACCTGTCGAGCGAGTTGGATGAAGTTTTGCCTCTTCCGGTAAGCGCGGCGCAATACCCCATTCTGCGCATACAAGGGCGTTTCTCCGATGCCAATGTTAGCGATGCCAAACCTGCGCAGTTGAAGCGATGGCATGTGCTCAGCAGCCCGGTGCCTGAATGCGCCATACATCCGCCGCTCGGATACCACAATGGGCTCGAAGGCTGGAGCGAGGGCCAGATGGCCAAGGTGGCGGTAGCTGTGCAGAACATCAGCGAGTTCGATATGGACAGCCTCTTGATCGCCGCGTGGATCATACGTGCGAACAACAGCAAGGTGGGCATCCATTACCAGCTGAACGCGCCCTTGCCCGCCGGAGGTTTCGTGGTGGATACCATCCGTTTCAGCACCGTTGGCTTCGGAGGATGGAACACCTTGGTGCTCGAGGCCAATCCGATCGATAGTGCTACCGGGCGTTATCATCAATTGGAGCAGTACCACTTCAACAACATCGCGCAATGGCGCTTCAAGGTCGACGAGGACCGGGAGAATCCTGTGCTTGATGTCACGTTCGACGGGCGGCACATCCTCAACGGCGACATCGTATCAGCGCGCCCAGAGGTGCAGGTGACCCTCGATGATGAGAATGTGGTGCGCCTTCTTTCCTCACCTGCTGATACGTCCGTTTTCAAGGTCTTCCTCCGGCGGCCGGGGGCTTCATCGCTCGAGCGCCTTTGGTTCCGCGATGGCGAGGGCAATGAGCAGCTGCAATTCGTGCCTGCTAGCAGCGCGCAGAACGTCGCGCGCATCCACTACCGCCCGCATTTCACGGTCGATGGCGAATACTGCCTCAATGTGCAGGCGTCGGACCTCAGCTTCAATATCGCTGGCGACAACGAGTACAAAGTGTGCTTCGAGGTGGTGAACAAGCCCACTATCACGGAGGTTCTCAATTATCCGAATCCCTTCACGACGAGCACGCGCTTCGTGTTCACCCTTACCGGGGTTGAAGTGCCCAGCCAGATGCGCATCCAGATTCTCACGGTCACAGGCAAGGTGGTGCGCGACATCACCATGGCCGAGCTCGGCCCCATCCGGATCGGTCGCAACATCACGGAGTTCGCGTGGGATGGAACCGACCAGTTCGGCGATCGGCTCGCGCGTGGTGTTTACCTCTACCGCGTGCAGGCCCGGCTGAATGGATCCGATGTTGAGGTGCGTGAGACCGATGCGTCGCCCTACTTCACAAAGGGCTTCGGCAAGATGTACCTGATGCGCTGAAGCGCTTGATGCCCGCGCCGGTACTTTCGCCCGCATGCCACCGACAAGGTTGAGGGTCGTGCTCTGGTCCGCGATGAGCGGGCTGCTGCTCACGTTCGCATGGCCTTCAATTGGCGGGTTCACCCCACTCGTTTTCGTAGCCTGGCTGCCGGTGCTGCACGCCGAGCGATTGCACGAGCAGCGCACCGCCGAGCGCAGGCGCGCATTCTATCCATACACGCTCGTCGCCTTCTTCCTGTGGAATGCGCTCTGCACCTATTGGTTCTACCTGGTGAGCGAGCCAATAGCCACCAAGGTGCTGAGCGTGGGCTTCCCGGTGATCGGAAACACGCTGCTCATGGGCATCCCATGGTGGTTGCGGCGCGCGGTGAAACACCGGCTCGGCGATCGTTGGGCCGATGCGGCGCTAGTGTTTTTCTGGATCGCGGGCGAGCGCCTGCATCATGCGTGGGATCTGCAGTGGCCCTGGCTATCGCTGGGCAATGCCTTCGGCACACGGCCCTCGTGGGTGCAGTGGTATGAGATAACGGGCATGCTTGGCGGATCGCTTTGGGTGCTGCTGGTGAACATGCTGCTCAATCGCGTGATTTCTACTTGGTCGGTTGATCTCAAGCGCGCGCGCAGACTGGCATCAGTGACCGTGCTTGTGCTGTTGCTGCCGTTGTGCGCCTCGCTCTGGCGCTATGGGTCGTATCCGATGACGAAGAAGGGAGGAGGGGTTGAAGTGGTGGTGGTTCAGCCCAACGTCGACCCGTACACCGAGAAGTTCAGCGGCGATGGCGTGAAGCAGCTGGAACGCATGCTCGCGCTCGCGGAAACAGCGATCACGGACCAGACGCGTGTTGTGGTGTTCCCGGAGACGGCATTGCAGGAAGGCGTCGGACGCAGCGTGATCCGCTTACGTGCCTTCCAGGAAGCGCATCCGGAGGCGGCGCTATTGCTCGGCATGAGCAGCGAGCGCTGGTTCCATGGTTCCGATTCACTGCCCGCAGCGGCTAGGCCGATACGCAACACGCCGTATTGGTACGAATCATACAACGCCGCGCTTTGGATGCCGGTGCAAGGTGATATCGAGAGCTACCACAAGAGCAAGCTCGTAGCCGGGGTTGAGCTCATGCCTTTCGAGTCGGTGCTCGGCGCCCTCGGCGATTTCTCGATCGACATGGGCGGAACCACCGGAAGCCTTGGTCAGCAAGAGGAGCGGAGCGTGCTGCGCGATGGCTCGTCGGGCCTGGCTATCATCCCGGCGATCTGTTACGAGTCTGTCTTCAGCGAGCACATCGCGGCGCATGTGCGCAATGGTGGTGAGCTGATCGCGGTGATGACCAACGATGGCTGGTGGAGCGATTCGCCAGGATACAAGCAGCATTTGGCGTTCTCCTCATTGCGCGCCATCGAGACGCGGCGCGACGTTGTGCGGTCGGCGAACACCGGTATCAGCTGCATCGTGGATCAGCGGGGCGATATCCATCAGCGCACGGAATGGTGGGTGCCAGCTGCATTCGCCGCGCGTGTGTACCCGAACACCGGACTGACGTTCTACGCGCTATACGGGGACCTGCTGGGACGCGCTGCGGTGATCGTGGCGGGCTTGCTGATCGCTGCTGTTCTTTTAGCGCGATTCCGGAAACGAGGTCAATAGACCGGCAGCTTCCGCGAGAGCGGTCCATCTGCACCGTGCATGATCAGGGTGTAGATGCCCATAGCCATGCCTTGCTGATCAATCTCGATCGTGTTGAGGCCTTCAATAAGCACCAGCGAGCTCCTTTCGGCCGCGATGCGACCAGCTGCATCGAAGAGCGCGAACGCCACGGTTTGCTCGTGCGGGCTGCTGATGATCACATGAAGGTTGTCGCCCCCATCCCATGCGTTCACGATCGCCGTTGAGGTTATTCCGCAAGTCGCAACCTGCACCGTGCTTACGTCTTCACTACCATCAGCATCCACTATGGCAATGCGGTAGTAGCCGATCTCGAATGGCTGCGGATCGGTATGGTTGTATTGAATCGCGGTTTGAGAATTCCCGACAGCGGTCTGCACGCCGATTGTCTCGAACTGCTGAGCATCACGGCTGCGTTCGATCCTGAAGTGCGAAGCGCCGCGCTCCGAACCCGTTGTCCAATTGAGCTGCACGCTTCCCCCTGAGCATGCCACACTGAATCGAAACAGCTCCACTGGCAAGGACTGCAGAATATCGCTCAGGGTCCATGAGCGGAAGAAATCGGCGGGCGGAACATTCACGTTGGTCACGGAATTCACGGCACCAGCTGCCCAGTTGCCAGCGGGCCAATAATCGCCCCACATGCCCACCGGCGCATTGAAGCGCTGTGCGCCAACCACGCTCGCGCCTGTGATGGTATTGCCAGTGCGTACATCGCCGGTTGCCGCACCAGGGTCATGCGTAAAGCCTAAGCGGATTGAAGGCCGCGTGCCATAAGTGAATGCTGGAGCGGAGTAAGGATCCACAATCCAGAAGCGATCGACCACATTATCAGAGTTGTTCACCGGCGCGCCTGTCCAGTAGTTGTGCATGTGCGTGACATCACTGGGCCGGTAGGTGTTGTTGTCCCAGTTGTTCGCCGCGACAGTGCCGTAGTTGTATGTGCTGAAGCAGATGCTGGCCTGCGCCTCGTTCGATCCGCCGCCCACGGCTTCGTAGGTGAAGGGCATCTTCACGCTATTCGCCGTGGTGAAGGGAATGGTGTACACGCCGTTGGTGTTCCGGATCTGCCAGCGGATGCGGTTGAATTCGCCCTCGCTGCGGATGTTGCCGCCCGTGCCCAGTGTTTGGATGCCCGCATTCGTCGGCTCTTCAACCACCACCCACGCGCCGTTGTCGATGCGCAGCCACGCATTGTTGTTGATCACGATCCTGGCTTGGCCCCAAGCATGGGTGCTCACGGTCAATGCTAGCAAGACCAGAAGTCGGCCTGATGCAGGAAGTGTTGACATGGCGCTGAGCGTTGGAGGAACCAATGTAAGGCAGTGTCCCGTGCAACCACCCCTCTTTGAGTGAGCGATATTGGATTTGATCAGGCGGATACCTTGGCGCCTTGTCAATGCCCATAGGGCTTTGATGCACACATGCGCCAACGGATCAGCCTTCCCGGTTCTTACCCCTTTCGTGGTATTGCGCTTCGTGGCATGGCCCCGTTGATGTACCGGTTCGTGGCTGATCAGCAGCGCGCAGTGCTCGGTATCGGATCGGTTGAAGAAGCCGAAGAGCCACGCTTCGATGCCGCAGGGCGCGTTACGGATTGGTGGTTCGGCCATCTCGGTTATGGATACAAAGACCGATTAGAGGACGTGCGCAGCCGCAGTGCCGATGCATTCGATTGGCCCTTGTCCTATTGGTTCAGGCCGAAATGGGTGGTGGAATGGAGCAAGGCCGGCACATTTCTGCATGTGCACGAGGCCGAACGAGCAGAGGCTTTAGCGTGGGCGCAGAAGTTGGTTGCTCA
Source organism: Flavobacteriales bacterium (assembly GCA_016713865.1). Lineage (GTDB taxonomy): Bacteria > Bacteroidota > Bacteroidia > Flavobacteriales_F > PHOS-HE28 > PHOS-HE28. The sequence continues at coordinate 185,300 of JADJOG010000002.1, forward strand.
TTCAGCAGAGACGACAGGTGTGAATGCGATTGAATGGTTGTGCAGCATTCCTCGGAGCCAATACCTCACTGATGCAAGCCAATTGCTCCGGCGCATCCAGCGTGGCGACATCTACGAAGTGAACTACTGCATCGCGCACGAGGCCGTGCAGGAGGGCTTCGATCCGTACAGGGCTTTCGATGTGCTGCTGAGCGAAACACAAGCGCCATTCGCCGGTTTCATGAAGATCGGCGACCGCTACGCGCTGTGCTGTTCGCCGGAGCGCTTCATCGCCTTCGATGGTGATCGTATGATTGGTGAGCCGATGAAAGGCACTCGGCCGCGTGGCACCGATGAAGCTGAAGACACACGCTTGAGCAACGAGCTCGCCAACGATCCCAAGGAGCGCAGCGAGAACGTGATGGCGGTGGATGTGATGCGCAACGATTTCTCTCGCGTCGCTGTTCCTGGATCGGTGCATGTGCCAGAGCTCTTCGGCGTGCGCACGCATCCGCGCGTGCATCAAATGGTGAGCGTGATCGAAGGCCGGCTCGCCAATGGCCATTCGCCCTTCGATGCCGTGAAGGCCGCTTTCCCACCAGCGAGCATGACCGGTGCGCCCAAGATCAGCGCGATGAAGCTCATCGACGAAGCAGAGGGCCAAGCGCGCGGATTGTACAGCGGCACCATGGGTTACTTCGCTCCCGATGGCACCGCCGACCTGAACGTGGTGATCCGCACCGTGCTCTTCGATCGAGCAACAGGAAGGCTCTCCATCCCAACGGGCAGCGCGCTTACCGCGCAATGCGATCCGGAAGCGGAGTGGGAGGAGTGCCTCGTGAAATTCAACAGCATCGCGCATGCACTTGCAGCTCCTCGATGACGTGCGCCGCTTCATCCGCCGCGAGCGGATGCTGGAGCCGCAGGAACCATTGCATGTGGCCGTGAGCGGCGGCATCGACAGCATGGTGCTCTTGCACGCGCTGCGCAGCCTCGGACATACGTGCTCCGTGCTGCACGTGGATCATGGATTACGTGGCGCGGAGAGCGATGCGGACAGGTGCTTCGTAGAGGAGCATTGCCTTCGTGAAGGCATCCCATTCCGCTGGAAGAGGGTTGATGCAGGCGTGCATGCGAAGAGCAAGGGCCTTTCGATCCAGATGGCGGCGCGCGAACTGCGCTATGACTTCTTCGCCGAGGTGTGGAAGGAGCAGCCCATAAAGACCGCGCTCGCGCACCATGCCGATGATGCCGTGGAGACCTTGCTCATGCATTTGATGCGCGGAGTCGGTGTATTCGGCTGGAGCACCATCCCGCCGGTGAGCGGTGTATTCGTTCGTCCGCTCATGTGTGTCGATCGCCAAGCGATTGAAGCGTATGCCAAGGAGCACGGCATCAACTTCCGTGAGGACAGCAGCAATGCCGATGTGAAGTACTTGCGCAATCGCGTGCGCCAAGAATTGCTGCCTTTGATGGAAAGCATGCGCCCCGGCGCGAAACGGGCCATGGCGCGCGGCGTGAAAACGCTTCGTGAATTGGAGCGCGCTGGTGAGATGGTGCGAAGCGTTGAGCCTGTGTCGCTGGCGGAGGAAAAGACCTTGCGCATCCCCTTCGCAGCCGTGGAGAAGAGCCCAATGCCAACTTTATTGCTGCACCAACTGCTCAGGCATCTTGGCTTCCACCCCGATGCGCTGGAGCGCCTGCATGACGCCATCCTCGAACGGAATACCGGTGCCGAATTCATGGCAGGGGGCTGGCGCGCCATCGTTGATCGCGACTGCGTGATCGTTGGGCCCATGCCTTCCGAACGGCCTGCATTCACCATCGACCTGCACCAGCCGACCGGCAATTGCGCAGGCTTCAGTTGGAGCCTTTTGGAAGGGGAGCCTATCGCCCTGCCCGATTCCATGGAAGAAGCGCTGCTCGATGCCGACCGCCTCGAGTTTCCGATTGAGTTGAGGCCATGGCGCCCCGGCGACCGCATGCGGCCCATCGGCTTGGGCGGCAGCAAGCTCATCAGCGACATCCTCATCGATGCCAAGGTTCCAAGGGATCGGAAGGACTTGGCCTATGTGCTTGTGAGCGCGGGAGAGGTGGTTTGGCTGGTCGGGCACCGCATTGCCGAGGGTTTCCAGGCCACCAAAGGCAGCGCGCGTTTGCTGCGCATCCGGAAGGTCTGAGCGTCCACGTCTTTTCAACGGGGGCTTGCATGGGTGGGCCAAGCGGCTAACTTCACCCGTCCCAAAACCCCTGTTCCATGCCGCAGCATACCATGATCCCGAAGGAGCGCATCCCCTCGCTTCGCTTCCCGCGTCAGCCCGTGCCCTTGAGTGCAGCAGAGCACCAGGAGATCGAAAGGAAAATGCAGCAGGCCACGCGCCTCGGCAATGGCGAGCACGGCAAGTGCCGCATCGTTTTCCAGGATGATGAAGGCTTGAAGGCCGTGGAGACCACCATCTGGGCCTACGATCCGCAGAACATCGTGCTCAAGTACGGCATGACCATCCCTGTGTCGCGCGTGGTGAGCATCGAGTTCCCTTCGTGAACAATCATTAACGCTGGTGCAGGATCCCTAGGATCCGGCGCTTGGCCCGCCTCCACGGTGCAGGGGTCCGGTTAGTTTTGCGACCGGTCCACACCATGCTCGCACTCCTAACGCTTGCCTCGCTCTTCTTCACCGCGCCATCGAGCCCGGTGAAATGGAAGTTCAGCGCCAGCCCCTCGGGCAATGGCGTGGTGCGCGTCGATATCCGCACCGAAGTGGAAGAAGGCTGGCACATCTACGCCACCACCTTGCCAAGCGACGAAGGACCTGTTGCAACGAGCATCCGGTTCGCTCCTTCCGAAGCTTACGCCTTGGTCGATGCCTTGGTTGAGCCGCAGCCCGTTGAGGTTTACGATCCGAACTTCGGCATGGTGGTGCGCTACCACAATGGCTCGCCGTCCTTCGCCCAACTGATCAAGCCTGTTGTTCCCGGAGCCATTGATGTTGCGGGTGAAGTGGAGTTCATGGTTTGCAACGACAAGACCTGCCTGCCGCCTGTCGTGGTGCCGTTCAAACTGCGGGTTGAATCGATGTGAAGATGATGCGAACGACGACAAGCCTCCTCTTCTCGGCCTTATTCCTCTTGCTCAGTCTGAGCGCTCGTGCGCAAGGCCATGGCGGTGCGAACCCGGATCCGGTGAAGTGGACCATGGCCTCCAAGGACCTGGGCAATGGTCGCTGGGAGTTGGTCATCCAAGCGAGCATCGAGCATGGGTGGTCGCTTTACTCGCAGATGGACTACGGCGACATGGGTCCTTGGCCCACCTCCGTCGTAGTGGATAGCGTTGGCGGTGTGCAAGCAAAGGAGAAGGCTGCTGAGACCGGCGCGAAGGTGATTGAGGGCATCGACCCCGTGTTCGGCATCGAAGTGAAGAAGTTCAAGGAGTCGGCCACCTTCACGCAAGCGATCACGGTTCCGGATGGCGAGAAGCCGATGACGGGCTACTTCGAGTACATGACCTGCAACGATGAGATGTGCTTGCCGCCCGCTACGGTGTACTTCATCATCGGCCTGGCCTCCGGAACCTATGAGCTCGGCGATGTCTCCTTCGATCCCAACGACCCCAAGTTCGCGGGGCTTTCAACCCGCACCGACGCCGCAGAGCTGAAGATGCAAGGCGTCGATCTGGAGAATCCCGTGGTGCGCGATGGCGGTGCGCGTCAGGATAAAGAGAGCTCCTTGCTGTGGATCTTCATGCTCGGCTTCATCGGCGGTTTGGTCGCGCTGCTCACGCCCTGCGTGTTCCCGATGATCCCGCTCACGGTGAGCTTCTTCACCAAGAGCAGCCAGGATCGCGCCACCGGATTGAAGAACGCGCTCACCTACGGCGGCTTCATCTTCCTCATCTACCTGCTCTTCAGCCTGCCCTTCCACTTGCTGGGCAGCGTGAACCCGGAGATCTTCAACGAGATCAGCACCAACCCGTGGCTCAACATCGGCTTCTTCGTCATCTTCATCGTCTTCGCCATCTCCTTCTTCGGTTACTTCGAGATCACCCTGCCCAGCAGCTGGGTGAACAAGATGGACAGCAACGCCAGCAAGTTCGGCGGCCTCATCGGCACTTTCTTCATGGCCCTCACGCTGGCGCTGGTCTCCTTCAGCTGCACAGGTCCCATCCTCGGCTCCTTGCTCGCAGGCGCGCTCACGGCCGATGGCGGCGCATGGCAGCTCACCGTGGGCATGGGCGGCTTCGGCTTCGCGCTCGCATTGCCATTCGGCCTGTTCGCGCTCTTCCCCGGTTGGCTCAACAGCTTGCCACGTAGCGGTAGCTGGCTCAACAGCGTGAAGGTGGTGCTCGGCTTCGTGGAGATTGCCCTTGCATTCAAGTTCCTCAGCATGGCCGATCTGGTGATGAAGTGGGGCCTCATTCCTTACGAACTCTTCCTCGCCATCTGGGTCATCTGCGGCATTGGCATCGTGCTCTACCTCTTCGGCAAGATCCGTTTCCCGCACGATAGCCCCGTGAAAGGCTACGCGCCCATGCGCATCTTCTTCATCGCCGCCTTCAGCCTCTTCACCGTGTACATGGCCATGGGTTTCCGCTACGACGACAAGGCGCATACATGGGCGCCCGTTGGTCTGCTCAGCGGCATCTCGCCCTCGCCGGGCTACAGCTGGATATTCCCCACGGAATGTCCTGCGGGTCTTGCCTGTTACCACGACATCGAGAGCGGCATGGCCGAAGCGAAGCGCAGCGGCAAGCCCATGCTCATTGACTTCACCGGCTATGGCTGCGCGAATTGCCGCAAGATGGAAGATTACGTGTGGCCCGTTCCGGAGATCAATCGCTTGATCAACGATCAGTACGTGCTGGTATCGCTCTACGTGGACTCGAAAGCTGAATTGCCCAAGGATGAGCAGTTCATCTACGAGACCAGCAACGGCACCAAGAAGCCCATCCTCACCGTGGGGAACAAGTGGGCCACCTTGCAGACCGAGACCTTCAAGAGCGCCACGCAGCCACTGTATGCACTGCTGAGCCCCGATGGCAAATTGCTCACGGATCCCGTGGGCTACACGCCGGCGGTTGAGGACTACAAGGCATTCCTCGAGCGCGGCGTGCAAGGCATGCAGGTGCTGAAGCAGCAGGCGGGGAGGTAGCTTGTTGTCGGCGGAGATGACGCATCTTCGCACGGATGACCACCGACCGCGTTCGATCGCACTTCACCGAGGCCGCTGAGGTCCTCGCACGTTTCACGGCCGACCCCGCCAACATCGCTGCCGTGGAGCAGGGCGCCGCCTTCATGAGCTATTGCCTGAAGCAGGGCGCCAAGGTGATCAGCTGCGGCAACGGCGGCAGCATGTGCGACGCCATGCACTTCGCCGAGGAGCTCACCGGCCGCTTCCGCGACGATCGACCGCCCATCGCCGCCATCAGCATCAGCGACCCCAGCCATCTCACCTGCGTGGGTAACGATCACGGCTTCGAGCAGGTGTTCGCGCGTTTCGTGCAGGCGCATGGCCGCGAAGGCGATGTGCTGTTGGCCATCAGCACCAGCGGCAACAGTCCCAACGTGCTGCGCGCCGCCGAGGTGGGCCGTGAGAAAGGCATGCACGTGATCGGCCTCACCGGCAAGGATGGCGGCAAGCTGGCTGGGCTCTGCGCCGTGGAAGTCCGCGTACCGCACGACGGCTACGCTGATCGAATCCAGGAAGTGCATATCAAGGTCATTCATGCATTCATTGATCACATCGAGCGGGACCTGGCTGGAGCTACCGCAAGGATCGTTATTGATCTGAAGCATGCATCAACCGGAAATGGACACGAATGCACGGCAATGGAAATCCCAGCGCAGGAATTCATGTGCATGCACGTCCATTCACGGTTCTCAATGTTCTCAGTCGGGCAGCACTTACAGTTTGAATGTGTAGCTAAGCGATGCTAGTCAAGGTTTACGGAGCCGCCGTCTTCGGCATCAACGCCACCATCGTCACCGCCGAGGTGAATGTGGAGACCGGCGCCTTCTTCCAACTCGTGGGTTTGCCCGATAGCGCCGTGAAGGAGAGCCAGCAGCGCATGGATGCCGCGCTGCGCAACAATGGCCTTTACGCTCCGCGCGGCAAGGGCGTCACCATCAACCTGGCACCCGCCGACATCCGCAAAGAGGGCACTGCCTACGACTTGCCTCTGGCCACCGGCCTGCTCTGCGCCACCGACCAAGCGCCCGCCGACTTATTGGAGACGCACCTGGTGATGGGCGAACTGAGTCTCGATGGCGGCGTTCGTCC
>JADJOG010000003.1 GCA_016713865.1 Flavobacteriales bacterium
CTGAAGCAGGGCGCCAAGGTGATCGCTGCGGAAACGGCGGTAGCATGTGCGATGCTATGCACTTCGCCGAGGAGCTCACCGGACGCTTCCGCGACGATCGCCCGCCCATCGCCGCCATCAGCATCAGCGACCCCAGCCACCTCACCTGCGTGGGCAACGATCACGGCTTCGAGCAGGTGTTCGCGCGTTTCGTGCAGGCGCATGGCCGCGAAGGAGATGTGCTGTTGGCCATCAGCACCAGCGGCAACAGTCCCAACGTGCTGCGCGCCGCCGAGGTGGCCCGCGAGAAAGGCATGCACGTGATCGGCCTAACCGGCAAGGATGGCGGCAAGCTGGCTGGGCTCTGCACCGTGGAAGTGCGCGTACCGCACGACGGCTACGCCGATCGCATACAGGAGGTGCATATCAAGGTCATTCACGCATTCATCGATCACATTGAGCGCGATCTGGCCGAGCCTGCGCGCAAGGACCGTTATTGATACGTTGGCTAAGCGATGCTAGTCAAGGTTTACGGAGCCGCCGTCTTCGGCATCAACGCCACCATCGTCACCGCCGAGGTGAATGTGGAGACCGGCGCCTTCTTCCAACTCGTGGGTTTGCCCGATAGCGCCGTGAAGGAGAGCCAGCAGCGCATGGATGCCGCGCTTCGCAACAACGGCCTCTATGCTCCGCGCGGCAAGGGCGTCACCATCAACTTGGCGCCGGCCGACATCCGCAAAGAGGGCACTGCCTACGATCTGCCATTGGCCACCGGCCTGCTCTGCGCCACCGACCAAGCGCCCGCCGACTTGTTGGAGACGCACCTAGTGATAGGCGAACTGAGCCTCGATGGCGGCGTTCGTCCGATCAAAGGGCGCTTTGCCCATCGCGCTTGAAGCGAAGAAGCACGGTTTCAAGGGCCTCATCCTACCCGCAGCGAATGCGCGCGAGGCGGCGATCGTCACCGGACTCGATGTGTATGGCGTGGAGCATCTGCGCGAAGTGGTGGATCTGCTGCACGGCCGCAGCGGCTTGCAGCCCATCGTGGTGAACATCGAAGAGGAGTTCGCCAACAGCAGCCGGAGTTATCCGGTTGACATCGCCGATGTGAAAGGGCAGGAGAACATCAAGCGCGCCTTCGAGATCGCGGCGGCAGGCGGGCACAACATCATCCTCATCGGTCCGCCGGGCGCTGGCAAGACCATGCTCGCCAAGCGCCTGCCCACCATCCTGCCGCCGCTCACCATCGACGAGGCGCTGGAGACCACCAAGATCCACAGCGTGGCCGGCAAGCTGCGCAAAGAGGACAGCCTCTTGAGCGTGCGCCCGTACCGCAGTCCGCACCATACCATCAGCGATGTGGCGCTCGTGGGTGGCGGCTCATTCCCACAGCCGGGCGAGATCAGTTTGGCGCACAACGGCGTGCTCTTCCTCGATGAGCTGCCCGAGTTCAAACGACAAGTATTGGAGGTGCTTCGCCAGCCGTTGGAGGATCGCGTGGTCACCATCAGTCGCGCCAAGTTCTCGGTGGAGTATCCTGCGAGCTTCATGCTGGTGGCTGCGATGAACCCGTGTCCCTGCGGCTACTACAACCACCCCGAGAAGGACTGCGTATGCGCGCCGGGCGTGGTGCAGAAATATCTGAACAAGGTGAGCGGCCCGCTCTTGGATCGCATCGACATCCACATCGAAGTAACGCCTGTGCCTTTCGCCGAACTGAGCGCTGAGCGCCCCAGCGAGAAGAGCGCCGACATGCGCGAGCGCGTGATCACCGCGCGACGCGTGCAACAGGAGCGATACACGGGCAAGAAGATCCACTGCAATGCGCAGATGGGCAGCAAGGAGCTGCGCGAGATCTGCCGCATCGATGCAGCTGGCAAGGCCCTGTTGGAGAAAGCCATGGAGCGTCTTGGCCTCAGCGCCCGGGCCTACGACCGTATCCTGAAGGTGGCGCGCACTATCGCCGATATGGCCGGCAGCCCGGATATCCGGACTGAGCATTTGGCCGAGGCCATCCAGTACCGGAGTTTGGATAGGGAAGGGTGGGCAGGTTGAGCCACATGTAACCAAGGCAATATCTATCCGTTGGAAGGGCCTGATCAGAAGCCCGACCAACGTGAAACCGTACTCCTTCGCCCTCTTCGCCGCGCTCATGGCGCCGCTCGCCTCACTGAGCTCTTACGCCCAGGGTGGTGATGAGCAGCGGCAGTACCTGAGCGATGTGCTGGCACCTGCTGCGAAGAAGAAGGCCGCTTACTACCGCGAGCAATCCGGCAAGGAAGGCGAGCTCTTCGTCGGGAAGACCTTCACCATTGAAGGCAAGCTGAAGGCAGAAGGCACCTATCTCGACGCTGCCATGTCGCTGCCGCACGGCAGCTTCACCTTCTTCCATCCGAACGGTCGCGTGGAAAGCAGAGGTGAGTATATCAACGGCAACAAGGCGGGTGTTTGGATGCGCTACGACGCGTGGGGACAGGAACTGGCTGAGAAGATCTACAACCCCGAGCCCCTTGCTAACATCGTTTACACCCGTGCGCAGACCATGCCTCAGTTTCGCGAAGGCGATGAAAAGGCCTTCGTGCGCCATATCAAGAGCAAGGTTGAATCAGGAAATAATCAGCGAGTGAAAGGCACCTATACCACAACATTCATTGTCGAGAAGGATGGCTCCCTGAGTGAAGTGAAGATTGTGGAGGGTCAGGATGAGAAGATCGGCGAGCAGGTCGCCGGTGCGGTCAAGAGCACCGAGCCCTGGAGTCCCGGTGCAGACAAGGGCCAACCCGTGCGCGTGCAGATGCGCGTGCCCGTTCAGTTCTAGAACCAAGTTCCATACACCATAGTCAAGCGCCGGTCCTGTAAGACCGGCGCTCGGCATTCATGATATGTCGAATGGAATCACGCCCCCTTTCCGTGGCACTGCTTGTACTTCTTGCCGCTTCCGCAAGGGCAAGGTTCATTTCGGCCTGGCTCTTTCTCAACGCGCACGGGCGCAACGGGCTGGCGTGAACCTTGCGGAGGCATGGGGCCGCGCGGCATTGCGCCGCTAGGAGCGGGCGCTTGCTGTCGAGAAGGGCCTTGCTGCGCCACATCGGTGCGACTGGTTTGCAAGCGTTGCTGCGGTGCTCGGGGAGCTTGCGCTTCTTGCACTTGGGGCTGCGCGCTAGGTAGTCCTGCGCGTGCCAGGAAGCCTACCACCTCACCGTTCATCCGCTCCATCATGGCTTTGAAGAGGTTGAAGCTCTCCAACTTGTAGATCAGCAGCGGGTCCTTCTGCTCGATGGCAGCGTTCTGCACGCTGCGGCGCAATTCGTCCATCTCGCGCAGGTGCTCTTTCCATTCATTGTCGATGATGGCGAGCGTGATGTACTTCTCGATGCTGGTGCCCAATTCGCGGCCCTCGCTCTTGTAGCACTTCTGCAGGTTGGCCACCACTTGCATGGTCTTCAGGCCATCGGTGATCGGCACCACGATGTTCTCGTATTGCGCGCCCTGATTCAGGAACAGGCGGTGCGCGCCATGTGGCGGTCGTATGTGGCCATAACGGCCTCATAGGTCTTGTCCACCACATCATCGGCCTTCATGCGCTTGAAGCCCTCGGCATCAATGGGGCTCTCGGCGCTGAACTTCCGGAAGAGCTCGAACTGGAATCCCTCGAAATCGCCTGCGGGATGGAACTCCGACACGGTGGTGCTCACCACGTCATGGAACATGTTCAGGATGTCGAGCTTCAAGCGCTCTCCGAAGAGCGCGTTGCGCCGGCGCTTGTATATCACCGTGCGCTGGCTGTTCATGACGTCGTCGTACTCCAGCAGGCGCTTGCGAATGCCGAAGTTGTTCTCTTCAACCTTCTTCTGCGCGCGCTCGATGCTGCGCGTGACCATGCCGGCCTGGATCACCTCGCCCTCCTTGAGGCCCATGGTGTCCATGATCTTGGCGATCCGCTCGCTGTTGAAGAGGCGCATCAGGTCGTCCTCAAGGCTCACATAGAACTGCGAGCTGCCGGGATCGCCTTGGCGTCCGGCACGGCCGCGCAACTGGCGATCAACACGGCGGCTCTCGTGCTTCTCCGTTCCGATGATCGCCAATCCGCCAGCTTCTTTCACGCCGGGTCCGAGCTTGATATCGGTGCCGCGACCTGCCATGTTGGTGGCGATGGTGACCGTGCCCGGCATGCCCGCATTGGCCACGATCTCCGCCTCGCGCTGGTGCTGTTTGGCATTCAGAACCTGGTGCGGGATCTTGCGCATGGTGAGCATCTTGCTCATCAGCTCACTCACTTCAACGTTGGTGGTGCCCACGAGCACGGGCCGGTTGGCCTTACGCAATGCGTCGATCTCCTCGATCACGGCGTTGTATTTCTCCCGTTTGGTCTTGAAGACCATATCCTCGTTGTCCTTGCGCACCACGGGACGGTTGGTGGGGATCACCATCACGTCCAGCTTGTAGATATCCCACAGTTCCTGCGCCTCGGTCTCAGCGGTGCTGGTCATGCCGGCGAGCTTGTGGTACATGCGGAAGTAGTTCTGCAGGGTGATGGTGGCATAGGTCTGCGTGGCGGCCTCAACCTTCACCTTCTCCTTACTCTCGATGGCTTGGTGCAAACCATCGCTGTAGCGACGGCCCTCGAGTATGCGGCCCGTCTGCTCGTCAACGATCTTCACCTTGCCATCCATCACGACATACTCCACGTCCTTCTCATACAAGGCATACGCCCGCACCAGCTGGTTCACGGTGTGAATGCGCTCGCTCTTCACACCGAAGTCACGCAGCAGCTCGTCCTTGCGCCGTGCTTTCTCCTCAACCGATGCGCCGCTCTTCTCGATCTCGGCGATGGTGCCGCCAACGTCGGGCATGATGAAGAATGAAGGATCGTTCACGTCGCCGCTGATCAGGTCAACGCCTTTCTCGCATAGTTCGATGCCGTGCTGCTTCTCGTCGATGGTGAAGTAGAGATCGGCGTCAGCCTTGGGCATCTCCTTGCTTTGGTCCTGCAGGTAGTAGTTCTCGGTCTTCTGCAGGTGCGCTCGCACACCGGTCTCGCTCAGGTATTTGATCAGCGCGCTGTTCTTGGGAAGTCCGCGGTGCGCCCGGAGCAGGGCCAGACCGCCCTTCTCGAGCTGCTCTTTGGTGGCGCTTCCATCAGCCAAGCCCTTGAGGTTCTCCTTTGCCTCGGTGAGCAATTTGGTAACCAGGTTGCGCTGGGCGCTGTAAAGCCGCTCCACGCGCGGCTTGTACTCATCGAATTGATGGATGTCGCCCTTGGGCGTGGGGCCGCTGATGATGAGTGGTGTTCGCGCATCGTCCACGAGCACGCTGTCCACTTCGTCGACGATGGCGAAGTTGTGCTTGCGCTGCACCAAGGCGTTCGGCGCATGGGCCATGTTATCGCGCAGGTAGTCGAAGCCGAACTCGTTGTTGGTGCCGTAGGTGATGTCGGCGAGGTAGGCGCTGCGGCGCTCGGTGCTGTTGGGCTGGTGCTTATCGATGCAATCCACGCGCAGGCCATGGAATTCGTGCATGGGGCCCATCCATTCGGCATCGCGCTTGGCGAGGTAATCGTTGACCGTTACCAGATGCACGCCACGGCCGGGCAATGCATTGAGGAACACAGGCAAGGTGCTCACGAGGGTCTTGCCTTCACCGGTGCCCATCTCGGCGATTCGGCCCTTGTGCAGCGCCACGCCACCGATGAGCTGCACATCGTAGTGCACCATCTCCCAGGTCAGCTTGTTGCCCGCCGCCACCCAAGAGTTGCTCCAGATGGCTTCGTCGCCTTCGATTCGGATGGCGTCGGGCCGCTTCGCAGCCAGCTCACGGTCGAATTCGGTGGCGCGCACGCGGAGTTCTTTGTTCTCAGAGAAGCGGCGCGCTGTCTCCTTCATGATCGCAAAGGCTTCAGGGAGGATCTCGAGCAGCACCTCTTCGATCAGCGTCACGCTCTTCTCTTCAATCCGGTCGATCTCGTCGTAGCGTGATTCGCGCTCATGGATGTCCATGCGCGGGTCGCCTTCAACTTCGGCGCGAAGTGCCGCCACGCGCTCATCGTTGGCCTTGGTGCGATCGGCTATGCGCGCGCGCAGGTCGGCGGTTCGCTTTCTTAATTCGTTATGGCTGAGTGGCGCCAGTTTGGCGAACTCCTCCTTGGCGCGGTCAACCAGAGGCATGGCTTCCTTGAGGTCGCGCTGGTGCTTGTCGCCGAATACCGATTTGAGGGCTTTCGATAGCGTTCCGAACATGTGCGAGGTGTTGCGCCGGGCTTTCCGGCAAAGGCGGGCAAATGTATCTGCCAAGCGGCAGGCAGGGCAGCGCCTTGAAGCACGGATCGGGCCATGCCGCGAGCGCCTGACAGGCTGGCCGTTGCAACGAAGAAGCCCCGCTGTTGGCGGGGCTTCTTCGTTCATCTCGGATCGTCAGTATTCGTCTTCGTTGAAGAAAAAGTCCTCCTTCGATGGATAATCGGGCCAGATATCCTCAATGGTATCGAACACCTCTTCCTCATCCTCGATGGCCTGCAGGTTCTCCACCACTTCCAGCGGAGCGCCGGTGCGCATGGCGAAATCGATGAGCTCTTCCTTGGTGGCGGGCCATGGCGCGTCCTCCAAGTATGAGGCGAGTTCGAGGGTCCAATACATCGTGCGGTCCAATTGGGCGTTTCCGTAAAACGGGCGCAAATATAGACGGATGGCGATCTGGCCAATACCTTCTTTTCAACCGTTGTGGATTGCGATTTTCGCTTACTGCGACAAGGCTTTCCGAACGATTCAGCCCTTCGGCGACCAAGGTGTGTCGGGTACGCCATGGAGAAAGGCGAGGTGGCGGGCGAGCATGAAGAAGTAATCGGACAGGCGGTTGAGGCAGCGCACCAGGATCGGATCAACGTCACTGATTCCGCTCAATAGCACCACGCGGCGTTCAGCTCTGCGGCAGACGGTGCGGCAGATGTGGGCTTGCGATGATGCTGCATGACCACCAGGAAGGATGAAACTGCGCATGGGCGGGAGGTCTTTCTCCATCTCATCCATGGCGCGCTCCAGCGCTGCAATGGACTCTTCTGTGATTGCGGGCACGTTGAAGAGGGTGCGTTCTTCGGCGCTGCCGCTGGCCAGGTGCGAGCCTATTGTGAAGAGCGTTTCCTGGATGGCGACCAATTGCTGGGTGTGGTGCGGAGCGGCTAGGTCGCGGAGCATGCCCACGTGGCTGTTCAACTCATCCACGGTGCCGTATGCCTCTATGCGTGCATCGTCCTTGGGCACGCGTGTGCCACCGAGCAATCCTGTTTGCCCCTTGTCTCCTGTGCGTGTATAGATCTTCATGCGTCGTGTATGCCTTTTCATCTGGCTAGCACGAACCAGCCGAAGCGGAGGTCGTCGTTGCGGCCGCGGAGGGCATAGCCATAAACGCCTTCAGGCGCGGGCATGCCATGCACGGTTCCGTCCCAGCCTACTCGCGCATCGCCTTCCCAGATCAGCTGGCCCCACTTGTTGTGCAGGCTCATGATAGGCGATCGGCATTGCTCAGGTCCAACGATCCTCAGGACGTCGTTCGTTCCGTCGTTGTTCGGAGTGAAGGCGTTCGGCACGAACCACGCGACAGGGATGAGGCCGTAGCCTGCTTGCAGCGTGGGCGCGCGGTATCGGCGCACATGGTGTACGGGTCGCTCACCAGTTCCACGTTGAATTCGCCCATGCTGCGGTAGATGTGGTTCGGGTCGCGCCAAAACCTCACCGTATCGCCATCGCCGAAGTCCCATCGCCAATCCACGCCGCCAACCGAAGTGTTCACGAGATAGGTGCGCTCATCGCATGGGTCGCTGGCGGTATGGAAAGATGCGATGGCTGCAGGCATCACGCGGATTGCTTGGCGTGCGGTATCCAGGATGCAGCCCTCGGCGGCCACGAGCGTCACGCTCATTTGCCCGTGCTGATTGAAGGCATGCATGGGTTCCTCTTGAGTCGATTGAGCCCCATCGCCGAACCACCAATGGTATTCGCTAGCCAGTTCGCTTGAGTTGATGAACTCGGTTGATTGGTGCTGGCACACGCTATCCAATGCGTTGAAAGATGCATGGGGTTGGATGCCTTCAACGGTGATGAGGTCAGCACGCATGAGTGTCCGGTCCTGTCCGCAGGCATGAACGGTGAGGCTCACATCGAATGTGCCTACTCCATAACGATGGGTGGGTTGCTCGCGCGCATCGGTCCAGCCATCACCGAAATCCCATTGGTAAGAAGAGGCTAGGCAAGCCTTGGGCACGAAGCGATGCCCCGAGCATTGCGGCAGCTCCTGGACATCGAAGTCAACGTAAGCCGGTGCGGGAGCTGTGCCGGGTGGCTCCCCTTCGATCGAATTGGGCAGTGTAGGCAGGAAGCCTAGGCTCAGGAAAACCAGAGCATTTCGGTCATAAGCGATGCCAGGCAGCGCTCGAGGCATCGGGGAATCTCACTTCAGCAAGTGTGCGCGGGTAGCCCGCCGTGCCGATGTACACTCTGCCATTGCTCGCGCATTCGATGGATGCCACCCATGGACCGATTGCCGGATCAATCACTTGTGCTTCCGAGGTGGCTAGGTGTACACGGCCAAACTCCATGTCTGCCGAAGCGCCATTGCCTGCGTAGTACAGGTATTGGCCGCCCGGCGAGAACTCGATGCCAACGATGGGGTCGTTGCTGATCGGAAGGAAGTGCGCGCCACCTATCGAGCCTGTCACGGCATCGAGAGGCCAAACAACGATATCAGCGGCACCAGGATCGATCGCATTGGGCAGGCTGATCGCGATTCGGTCGTTCGCGGGTGAGAGTTTCAACACGCTGTACCAAGCGGTTCCATTCGGTGCATCCACGCTTCCGATGTCCTCGGGTGTGCTTATTCCCTGATCGCTGATCACTGAGCGCTTCAAAGTGATGATGCTCCCCGCGATGCCATAAGTGAACAGCCAGCGGCATCCGCCTGGAAGCTGTCGACTTACGGCAAGACCTTCACCGATGCCGCCGCCGATGAGCTTGTTCTTCAACGTCACATCACCCATGCCGCCATGCAAGTCCATATCGATGATCGAGTAGCGCAACTCATGGTCCGTTGTATTCAGGTGGATCATGTAGTACTGCCCCGGATGGCAGGGTCGAGGGGCAATCGCGGATGAATGGCTGCTTGAATGGCCGAGCAAGCCTTGGCCATTCGGCATTACGGCTAATGCAGCATTGCGAACCTGGATGTGGTTATTGGATCCCACTGCCGCATAGAAGAGCGCTTGGCCGGAGCCATCTGTCATCAGGTTCACATCTTCTGAGCCTCCATTGCCGAATCCGCCGATCACGTTGCCCAGCTGCAAGCCTCCTCCGTTGAAATCAAGGGTACGCACTTCGCCTGAGCCTGCGCGGAGGATCCACTTGCTCAACTGGGCCGAGGCACTGTTTGAAAGGAGCAGCGTGCCTGAGAAGAGCAGATTCAGAGCGAAGCGGTTCACGTGCATCGTAATCGCGTGCCGCAAGGTATGCGGCTCATGCTCAGGCTGGTGAATGGGCGATCTCGGCCTTTTTCAGTACCGAAGTCGGAAATGCTCCTTGGCTTGCTCGGGCCTCAAGAAGACCAGTCCGAGCGAATACAGGTCGATGGTGACGGTGACACGGTCATTCGCCTTGATGCGCTCCCATGCGCGCTCCATCCCGGCGCTCCAATGAATGTCGTCGATAACGAGCACGCAACCATCCTGCGCGTGCGCGAGGCATTGCTCGAAGTACTCGATTGTTGGCTCTTCCGCGTGATGGCCATCGATGAAGATCATATCCGGCCTGCCCACTCGTCGCAGTGCGTCAGGAAGCAGCCTATGGAAGCTCCCGAGCTGCGCCACGATATTGCGTTGTTTCAGCTGCTCGAAATGGTGCATCGCGATCCGATGGATCTGCGGGCATCCTTCAATGGTATGCACTACGCCTTCCTCGGCTCCGGTGGCGAGATACAAGGTGGTGATTCCGAAGCTCGTGCCGAGCTCAACGATTGAGCGCGCATCGAAGGACCGCGCCAAGCGATTCAAGAGCTGCGCCTCTTTGGCTGGCTTCAACGACCAGCGGGCGATATCGGCCACTCGCCGCACCGGTAGGTCCAGCTTGCGCGAGCCGGCGCCTAGGTCATTCACTCGTATGGTCTGCTCGCTGCTTAGAAGGTCGGCGCGCAGGGCCTCAATGGCATCGTATTCTGGAAACGAGGGCCGAGGGCGCAGCACCTTCTCGACGAGGTCGAATACGAAGGGAGAGTGTACCGCATGCCGAGTGCGGGCGAGCACCAAGTGCTCGAAAATAGCTCGCGACGCGTTGCATCTGGCTGGTTCAGCTTCGAGGCGAAAGCTAGTCGGCGAACCATATGGGCGCATCGGGCGGCCAAAGAGTTCTCAACGTCTTTGTTCAACCAGCACTCTGCGCCAGCATGCGCTTGGCCTCGCGGTAGTACTTGAAGGGCACCACCAGCATGCCGAAGCACTCACCGTGCTCCTTGCCCAAGTGCTTGTGATGCGCCTTGTGCGCACGGCGAATGGCTAGGAAGTAGGGGTTGCGCGTATTCCGCAGCCACTTGATGCGCTGATGGATGAATACCTCGTGGACGAAGAAGTAGAGGATGCCATAGATGAGGATGCCCAAGCCGATCCAAAGCCATGGGGTGTGCAATCAAGCGCTGCCCACGATGAAGAGCACCATGGAGGGTACGGCGAAAATCAGGAAGAAGGTGTCGTTGCGCTCCAAGAAGCCATAGTGGTCCTTCTTGTGGTGATCAGAATGCAGCGACCACAAGAAGCCATGCATCACGTACTTGTGCGTGGCCCAAGCCACGAACTCCATGAAGGTTGCCGTGACCAGCACAATGCCGATGATGATCCAGATGCTCATGCGCGCTCAGAACACCGATGACTGCTCAAGGGTTCGTCCAGACTGCCGAAAAGCGCCTCCAGCACGGCCCAACGGTGATCGAAGATTCGCTTCAATCGGCCCTTCACTACCACATCGTGCATGGCCTCACCCACAAAACCCAGCGGTAGTTCATACTCAACACGATCACGCATGAGCACTCCGCCTTCGACCTCCTCGAAGGTGTGTTCGTGCCACCAGCGTTTGTAGGGGCCTCGCAATTGGGTGTCCACGAAACGGTAGGGCGCCTGCACCTCCTCTATGCGCGTGACCCACGTGAGCGGAATGCCGAGCAGAGGCTTCACCGTGTAGGTGATCAACTGGCCCGTGTGGGCCGGACGGTCGTCAAAAGGCTCGCGAATCGCGAAGCCCATATCCGTTGGCGTTATCCGCGACAGGTTGCGCGGCGTGCTGAAGAAGTCCCAAGCCTCTTGGAGCGAGGTCTTCAACAGCTGACTGCGCTCGAGGATGTGGGTGGCCATCTTACTTGATCACTTCGAGCTTCGGGTAGCGCTTTCGCCAGTTCTCCAGCGCTTTCTGGCTGCTAACGGTGATCACGGTGCGGGCATCAAGGCGCACCTTGATCTCCTTCACGCCTTTCTTGATGGGGCGCTCCAGGATAAGCGCGGGTTTCTTGCGGGGCATTGCTCAGCCGATGATTTCGAGCTTGGGGTAACGTTGGCGCCAGAACTCCAGCGCCCTTTGGCTGGCAAGTGTAATCACTGTGCGGGCATCGAGGCGGACTTTGATCGCTTTCAGGCCCGCTTTCACCGGTTGGGTGAGGATGAGTGCTTTTTTCTTGCGTGGCATGGCTATTCGAAGAGTTGTGTTTGTGTGTCGTTCTTCTTCACCGGCGCTGACAGGGCCTCCTTATAGACCCGCAAGACCCTATCTCGCGCTGCATGATGAACGACCACAGGCCGCACATAGTTTGCCGTTCCACACTCTGGGACCCAATGCTTTACATACTTTAACTGAGGGTCGAAGCGCTCCAGTTGGAGCTGCGGATTGAAGACGCGGAAATACGGAGCGGCATCACAGCCTGAACCTGAGGCCCATTGCCAGCCTCCGTTGTTGCTGCTCAGCTCGAAATCGAGGAGTTTGGCCGCGAAATACGCCTCGCCCCAACGCCAGTCGATCAGCAAGTGCTTGGTGAGGAAGCTGGCCACCACCATGCGCACCCGGTTGTGCATCAGGCCCGTAGCGTTCAGTTCGCGCATGCCGGCGTCCACCAAGGGATAGCCCGTTCGCCCTTCGCACCACGCGTTGAAGCCATCCGCATCAGGCAGCCACGGAATACTGTCATAGGCTGGCTTGAATGCCCGTTCCGGATGCGGGAAATGCCAGAGGATCTGCATGAAGAACTCCCTCCAGATCAACTCATTGAGGTACTTCGGACTGGACCTGAGGCTGCGCCGCACCAACTCGCGCACGCTCACGGTGCCAAAGCGGAGGTGGGTGCTCATCCGGCTGGTGCCGATGATTGACGGTATGTCGCGCGTACGCTCGTAGTTCTTCAGCAATTCTTCTTCGATCGTGGTCGGCGGTGCTTGCAGGTCGGTGGGGTTAAAGCCAATGTCTTGCAAGCTCGGCAGGCGGAAGGGACTTGTCTTCCACAGGCGATCCAAGAGACCCTCGCTCAGGTAGGGCTCGGCCATTTCCGGCGTGAATTGCGCCCGCCATTTCTTCATGTATGGCGTATAGACCGTGTAAGCTCCGCCATCGTCCTTCACCACCTCGCCACGCTCGAAGATGCTGATGTCCTTGTAGCTGCGGAAGGGTATGCCGTGCGAGGCCAGCAACTCGCCCACTGCTTTGTCGCGAGCAATAGCATACGGCTCGTGATCGTGGTTCGTGGTAACTGCGGTGATGTCGAAACGCTCCAGCAATCGCTTCCAAACCTCAACGGGTTGACCATGTTCGACCAGCAACGAAGAACCGTGATTCAACAGCTCGACTTGAATGCCGCTTAGCGCGCGATGGATGAAGTCCACGCGGCGATCATGCTTGTCCTCGAGTTTGTCAAGGATGGTGGTATCGAAAATGAAGAGCGGCAGCACATTGCCGTTATCGCTCAGCGCGCGGAAGAAGCCATGGTTGTCGGCCAACCGCAGGTCGCGCCGGAACCAGTGGATGCTGATGCGGGGCTTGGCGGGCACCTCAGCGCTTGTGATAGGTCAGGAATTCACTCCGTACCTCAGCATCCTCGAATCGTCCGCTGAAATGGGTGGTTACTGTGCTGCTGCATTCGTCCTTCACGCCGCGCAGTTTCACGCACATGTGCTCGGCATCGATCAACACGGCCACATCATCGGTGCGCAGCACGCGCTTCAGTTCGGCGGCGATCTGTTCAGTGAGGCGCTCCTGCACTTGCGGCCGTGCAGCGAAATGCTTCACGATGCGGTCCAGCTTGCTCAGGCCAATCACCTCACCGCTGCTGAAGTAGGCCACGGTGGCTCTGCCGATAATGGGCACGAAATGGTGCTCGCAGAAGCTGTGCACAGTGATGTCGCGTTCCACGAGCATGCCCTTGTAGCCGAACTTGTTGGCGAATAGCGTGGGCTCGGGGCGCGTGGCGGGATCGAGGCCGCTGAACACTTCGTTCACGAACATCTTGGCAACGCGCTTGGGCGTGCCTTGAAGACTGTCGTCCTCGAGGTCAAGACCGAGGGTCTCCATGATTCCTCGGAAGTGCTTCTCGATGCGTGCGATCTTCTCATTCGGCGATAACGCGAAAGCATCGGGCCGCATCGGGGTGTCGATGGCAAGCATGTGCATCGACCTTTCTTCTGTGGGGAGCGCAAGCGGTATCACTGCGCCGGACTTCTTCATCAGCATGTGCGTGCGATTGTGGTTGTGTTCAAGCGGCCTGGGCGGCCAATTCCTCACGCACGCGTTGCCAGCATTCACGCAGCCATACGGTGTAGCGTTCGGGGTGATTCCTCAGGTCTTCATCCAAGGTGTCGGGCGAGATGTACTTCCAGTCGGCCACTTCGCTTGCTTCAGGCGTTGCTGGTCCGGCGTAGCGACCGAATAGAACATGGTCGAGCTCGTGCTCTTGCAGGCCATTGTCGAGCGCGGCTCGGTAGATGAAATTGAAACGCTGCTCCAACTCCGCCGCTATGCCCATCTCTTCCTGCAATCGCCGCTTGGCGGCATCCACGATGGTCTCGTGCGCACGCGGATGGCTGCAGCAGGTATTGGTCCATAGGCCGGCGCTGTGGTACTTGCCCGCCGCGCGTTGCTGCAGGAGCAGGCGCCCTTGGTCATCGAAAAGGAACACGCTGAATGCGCGATGCAGCGCACCTTCTTGATGCGCGCGCAATTTGCCCATGGTGCCGATGGCCTCGTCGCGCTCGTTCACCAGCACCACTTGCTCTTCTGCCGTGATCGATTCGTTCATCGTCTAGAGCATGCCGAAGCTGTGCCGCAGGTAGCTGGTGGTGAGCAAGGCGAGCTTGCGGCGGTTCCGCACGCGCACGCGCACGGCCATGATCTGGCTCGCGGGCAATGCTTGGATCTTCCTGAAGAGCGCCACATAGTAGATGTAGGCCATGTAAACGCCGAAGCGCGCGCCTTTGGGAAGCTGGCGTATGCCATCTAACGCCGCGTCGAAATCAGCTTGGATATCGGCCTCGATGCTTCGCTTGGTCGCTTCATTCCACTCACCCAAGTCGATGCCCGGGAAGTAGGTGCGTCCGAGGTTCTGGAAATCGTCCTTGATGTCGCGTAGGAAATTCACCTTCTGAAAAGCCGCGCCCAGCTTCATGGCCGATGGCTTCAGCTTCTGGTACAGCGCATCGTCGCCTTCGCAGAAGACGCGCAGGCACATCAGGCCCACCACTTCGGCGCTGCCGAGGATGTACGTGTCGTAGCTGCGTTGGTCATGGGCGGTATCCGTCAGGTCCATGGCCATGCTGTCCAGGAAGGTGTCGTAGAGCTCGCGCTCGATGCGGAACTCGTTCACCACGCGCTGGAAGCTGTGCAGGATGGGATTCAGGCTGATGCCTTCTTCGATGGCGCGATGAGTGTCCTCGCGGAAACGAGCGAGCAAAGCGGCCTTGTCGAAGCCATGGAAGGTGTCCACGATCTCATCCGCGAAGCGCACGAAGCCATAGATGGCGTGAATGGGCGCCTGCAAGCGCTTGTCGAGCGAACGGATACCCAGCGAGAACGAGGTGCTATAGCTGTATGTCGTGTGCCTGCTCGCCTTTAAGCAGACCTTATCGTAAAGCGCGATGGTATTCATGCCTTGATGGGCTTGCTTGCGTGTTCTTTCTCAATCAGGTCGGCCACCACCTGCCCGCTGATGATCGCAGGGGGCACACCAGGGCCAGGCACGGTGAGCTGGCCGGTGTAATAGAGTCCTTTCACCTTGCGGCTCTTCATGCTGGGACGGAGCGGCCCTGTTTGCATGATGGTATTGGCCATGCCATAGGCATTGCCGCGGAAGGCGTTGTAATCGGCCTGCAGGTCGTTGATGCTGTAGCTGCGCTTGAGGATCACGTGCGGCCGCGGATCGAAGCCGAGGTGCTTGCCCAAGCGATTCATCACCACATCGTAATAGCGCTCGCGGGTTTCGTCACGGTCGTCGAGGCCGGGCGCGATAGGGATGAGGATGACCATGTTCTCCTTTCCCGCAGGTGCCACGGAAGAGTCGGTCTTGCTCGCGCAACTCGTGTAGAAGAGCGGATTGCTCGGCCACGAAGGAGCGTCGTAGATCTCGGCGCTGTGCTGGTCCAGCGACTCGTCGAAGAAGAGCGTGTGATGCTCCAGACCCGGGAGCTGCCGATCGAAACCCAAATAGAAGAGCAAACCGCTGGGGGCCATGGTGCGCTTGCTCCAGTAGTCCTTGCTGTAGCCCTGTGATTCCTGCGGCAGGAGCTCTTGATCAACGTGATGGTAATCGGCGCCGGCCACAACGATGTCGGCTCGCATGAGGCCGCTGCCAATCTCCACGCCAATAGCCTCTCCATTCTCCACCACGATGCGTTTCACAGGAGTGCCGCAACGCAGCTCGACACCTTGTTTCTCGGCGATGCGCACGAAAGCCTCCACCACCTTGCCCATGCCGCCCATCGGATACCAAGTGCCCAGTTCCATGTCGGCGTAATTCATCAGGCTGTAGAGCGCCGGCGTGTTCTGTGGCGCCGCACCGAGGAAGAGCACCGGGAATTCCATCAGCAGGCGCAGCTTCTCGTCGGCGAAGTGCGCTTGCACATGCTTCCGCAGGCTACGGAACACCTTCGTCTTCAGCAATCCGCCGATCAAGCCGGGGTGCATGTATTCGCCCCAACTCAACGAAGGGCGATACACCAGTTCGCCCATGCCGAGGTCGTACTTCAATCGGGCCTCGGCGAGGAAGCGGTCGAGTTGCGCGCCGGCACCTTTCTCCTTGCTGTCGAAGAAGGCGCGCAGCGCGATCGGGTCGGCCGGGAGCTCCCATTTCTCACCGGGGCCGAAGACCACGCTGTAGGAAGGGTCGAGGCGAACGAGGTCATAGTGGTCCTGAACGCACTCTCCAAAAGAAGCGAAGAAGCGCTCGAACACTTCGGGCATCCAGTAGAAACTGGGGCCCATGTCGAAGGTGAAGCCCTGCTCGCTCCACGTGCGTGCGCGGCCGCCAGGCTGGTCGTTCTTCTCGAGCACGGTAACTCGGAAGCCCTTCCGCGCCAGCGATGCGGCAGCGGCGAGGCCCGCGAAGCCCGATCCGATGACCACGGCGTGCTTCATCAATTCTGCACGTGATTGTCCGTGAGCGATTCCTGCAAGCGCTGACGGGCCTGATGGATCCTGCTCTTCACCGTACCGATGGGAATGCCCATGTGCTCGGCGATCTCGTGGTACTTGTAGCCCTCGAAGTGCATGAGGAAGGGGGTTCGGAATGCCTCGTCCAAGCGCTCCAAGCTACGTTCGATCTCACTGCGTTTCACATTCGCTTCTACCGACGCGGGTGTTTGCACGCGGCTCACCTGTTCGCGCTCGCGCTCCACCGAATCCATGATCACGCGCGTGCGCTTGTTGCGGCGATGACCATTGATGAAGGTGTTCTTCACGATGGTATAGACCCATGCCTTGAAGTTGGTGTTGTCGCGGAACTTGTCGCGGAAGGTGATGGCCCGCAGGATACTCTCCTGCACCAAGTCCTGCGCGTTCTCGCGGTCCTTGGTCAAGCCCAATGCGAAGTAGTAGAGCTGCTGACGCAGGCTCAAGAGCTGGTGGTTGAACTCGAGGGTGGACATTTTATGTTCAGTGTTATTGCGTTATCACTGGACAAAGCAAAATCATTTTGTCCAATGTTCATCATAATATGTTGAACATTTTTTTCCAGACCGCTAAACGAATTATGCAAGCCATAGATAATCAGATGGTTATGAGGAAGCCTTCGAGATAGACTCGACGGCTTCAACCCTCGAAAGGACCCGATTCCGATGGTGCAAGTGGGCTTATCCCGCTCATTTCCCGGCAGGCGACCGATACAACTCCGCGTCGCCGGAGCCGTTTTCGCGCACCCAGTGCTCCAATTGCGCAAGGGTGCTTAGCAAGCAGCTATCAGCTGCCTCGTCGGGTGCTTTCCATAAGAAGACATGGGACACAGCCACGCCGGTAGTCTGTTCGTACTGCCCAACCTCAACACATGGCGTGTTGCTGGTGGCGAAGTTTCCGATGTTAAACGGCAGCATCTCTTGTCGCCACTGCACAGGAGAGAAGGGTGCGGTCGCGATGAAGTTATCGAGCACGGCAGCCTTCCGGGTTGCGGCGATGTAGCTGCTCAAGTTGCTGTGTACCCAATTGCCGCTGTAGTTCAATGGCAGCACCACGGCTCCATCGCCAATGGGTTCCGCAGAGGCGAGCATGGATTCGGTCTCTTGCGACAAGGAGCGCGCGGTGCGGGCCTGCAACGAGGTGTGCCACGTATCACCAGCAATAACAATGATCACTGCAGCGATTGCAGGAATGCGCAATGCGTCGGTTGCAGCGATCGCGAGCGAGAGCAGCAGCATGAAGAAGAGCAAGGCGCGCGGCGAAGCACTGCTGCCACCCGCTGCCACATCGGGCAGGACCAAGAAACCCAGCAAACCACATACGGCGAGGATGAGCCACACGCGCGCTTGAGGCCCTTTGCGCCAGCCAATGACCAGCAGGGCTGCTCCGAGTAGCGTGACCGGCGCAGCGCTCAAGGCCGATGCGAGCCATTCACCTTCGACGCCCAGCGCATTGTACGAACGGCCATTCAGCAGCCAGGCCAACCGATCGGCCAGCGGCACCCAAGTGGCGGAAACGCGCGCAGTTGGGTGCAACAGCACATACATAAGCGTGAAGAGTGCGCCCGGCAAGGCCGCCAGCAATGCGCTCCGCAGCCCAAGCCAACCGCTGCGGCCTGCCATGCGGTCGCGGAACAAAAGCAGAACGGACACGCACGCCGCCGCGACCATGAAGGTGGTGAGGTGCGTGAAGTAGAGCACCGTGAGGATGAGCGCCAATCGCATTCCACCGTTCCCGCCAAGAGGCTGCTGCCATGCGCGATGCAAAGCCATGAGCAGCAATAGCAGGCTCAGGCAAAAACTGATGAAGCCCATGGCCACGGCATAGTGCAGCAGGAATGGCATGGCCAAGAGGCTGAGCCAAGGACGCTCGGGCGCCAGCACAACCGCCAAGCGCCTGTAGCTCCACGCCAGGCCGATGATGGCGAGCGAGAACACCAGCTTCTCGGCCAGCCAAGCTGGGGCCACGGCCATCGTAGCGGCCATGATCAACGGGCCGGTCCAATATGGTTCCGGCCATGCATGCAGGGCGAAGAATTGCCCGGTGAATCCGTCGCCGCGAAAGAGATCGAGCAGGATGCGGGCGTTGGCCAAGTGGCAAGGCCCATCGATGGTGACGAACCACGTGCTCCCCCAAATGGGCCACAGATGGAAGAAGGCCAGCGCCCAGTAAAGGACTCGCGAACCCGCCATTGAGCGCATGGCCGAAAGGAACGGAAAAGGCGCCCGGTGGGGACCTTAGCAGAGATATGAACGAATGATCTTCCTGCCGTGCGGAGGGAGGCCCGGATCCCGCTGGGCTGATGGGGTGAAAAAGAAAGCCTCGGCTTTTGCCAAGGCTATCGATGTGGGACCTACTGGATTCGAACCAGTGACCTCATGCGTGTGAAGCATGCGCTCTGAACCAGCTGAGCTAAGATCCCAAGAAAACTGTAGGACCACGTTCAGTCCTTGTGGAGGCAGCCGGATTCGAACCAGCGACCCTCTGCTTGTAAGGCAGATGCTCTGAACCAGCTGAGCTATGCCTCCATCAACAATTCAATCCCGAAGAACAAGGCTCAAACCTCCTTCCAAGGGGCGGCAAATGTAGGCGGATCATTCACATGGCCTCGGCCACCACAAAAACACTTCCTGTGATCAGCACAAGGTCCTGCTCGCCAGCGGCTAGGCGCGCCGCGCTCAGCGCTTCAGCCACTGAACTATGGCTCGTCCCCGATAGCCCGTATTGCTCCGCTTTCTGGCGCAGCAGGTCGGCAGCCATGCCGCGCGGGATGTCCGCTTTGCAGAAGTGGTATGCCGCGTTCTTCGGCAGCAGTGCCAGCACGGCGTCGATATCCTTGTCGTTGACCATGCCGAGCACGATGCGCAGCCGATCATGTGGCGTTCGGGCGAGCATCGCATTCACCATGCGCATGCCATCAACGTTGTGCGCCACATCGGCGATGGTGAGCGGCGCTTGATCGATCACTTCCCAGCGCCCCCGCAGTCCGGTGTTCGCCACCACGTTCGCGAAGCCACTGACGACTGCCGCTTCGGGGATGCGCCATCCGCGTTCGCGCAAGACCTCGATGGCAGCCAGTGCCGTTCGCGCGTTTCGCTCTTGATGCTCGCCTTGCAGCGCACTTGCAACACGCAGTGCCGAGTGCTGATCAACGAACGTGATGGGCGATGACGACTCCAAGGCTTCGCGCTTGAACACTTCGGCCACTTCACCTTCCGCTTCGCCGATCACCACCGGAATGCCAGGCTTGATGATGCCCGCCTTCTCCGCTGCGATCTTCTCCAGCGTATCGCCGAGGAATTGCTGATGGTCCCAGCCGATGTTGGTGACCACGCTCACTTCGGGAACCACCACGTTGGTGCTGTCGAGGCGGCCGCCCATGCCGGTCTCGAGTACAGCGATATCAACCTGCTGCTCGCGGAACCACCACAGCGCGAAGGCCACACCCCACTCGAAGAACGAAGGCTCGATCGGCTCGAAGGCGGCGCGGTGCTCTTCCACGAAGCGCGTCACCGTTTCCTCGTTCACCATTGCTCCTCCCGCCGCAGGGCGGGAGATGCGGAAGCGTTCGCGGAAATCCTTCAGATGCGGCGAGGTATGCAGACCCACGGTGTATCCCGCTTCTTGTAGCGTGCTCGCGATCAGCGATGAGGTGCTGCCTTTGCCGTTGGTGCCGGCCACATGCACGCATTTCAGCCCGCGCTCCGGATGACCGAGCGCTTCCATTAGCGCGTGCGTGTTGCTGAGATCGGCCTTGTACGCCGCCGCACCGATGCGCTGGTACATGGGTAGCCGCGCGTAGAGGTACGCGAGGGTATCAGCGTAGCTCATGGAACCACGGTGCTTCGCAGAGCCTCGCACTGACATGAACACGGATAGGAATTAACCTACTCCAACTCGAAGATGAAGACCAAGAGTCCCATTTGCTCAGCTGGCCCATCGGCGCGGGCGGAGAAGAGGCATTGCATGGCGCCCTTCTTCGCGATGTTGAAGAGTACCGAACTAGTGGTGGTACTCTTGTCGAGGTTCTGCGTCACGCGCGTCACCTTGCCTTCGCGATCAACCCAGATGTTGAGGGCCACCTTGCCTCCGTGATCAGGCTTGTCCGTGATGCTGGGTCCGCGCATGAAGCCGCGACCCTCCAATCGGCCCTCGAAGCCCTTGCCCTTGAAATCGCCTACGCCGCCGCCACCGGGCTTGTCGCCGGGCGTGTTGTTGCCACCGGGATTGGTATTGCTGTTGTCGCTCGGGTTGTTGCTGGGCGCGAAGAGCGAATTGGGATTCGGCTTGGGTGGCTTCGGTGTCTCGGGCGCTGGCTTCGGCTTGGGGTTCGGCTTCACCGGTTTGGGTGTCTCCACAGGACTGTCATCCTCAGTGGCCACTTCTTCAGGCTGACTGGTGGAGGGCGTAGGCACGGCCGATTCCTGTGGTGCGCCGGGCGTGGGTGATGGGTCGCCGCCGCTGAGGCCGCCAGCGCTCTCAAAGATCAGCTCAACGGTTTCCTCCTTGGGCAGCGGATTGGGCTGCGTGAGGCCGAAGAAGAGGAAGAGCAAGGCGACCAGCGCGTGGAACACGATGGTGACGATGATGCCCGTGCGGCGGTCGCGCTCCTGTTCTTGGTGCTGGATGGCGATGGTGCTCATTGGGATTCGCGTTTGTCAACCTGGAGGGTCGACGTTGCCGGAGGATTAATGAGATCCGCGTGCCAAGGTCATTCTGGTTTCGTAGCCAGGATGATCTTCCACTTGTTGCGCTTGGCGATATCGAGCACGCTCACGGTGATGCCGGTGGGCACGCTCTGATCCACGTGCATCACCACGGCCTGATCCGCAGGGTGCTTCGCCATTTCGTCCTTCAGTACCCCTTCGAGGTCGGCGGGTTCGATCATGCGGTTGTTCACGCTGTAATGCTGCTCGGCATCGATGCGCACGGCCACCTTGGGCTTCTCCTTGGTCTTGTTCGCGCTCTTGGGCAAATCAACCGGCAAGGCGTAAGGGCTCACCAACGTGCTCACGATCACGAAGAAGATGAGCAGCAGGAAGACCAGGTCGGTCATGGAGCTCATGCTGAAGCCCGCATCGACCTTATGTGTGCTGCGCAGTCCCATGTTACTTGGAAGGTGATTCGAGCACGTCCATGAAGGCGATGGTGGTGGCCTCCATCTTCTGGATCACTTTGTTCACGCGTGCGGTGAGCGTGTTGTAGGCCACGTAGGCCACGATGCCGATCACGAGGCCCGCCACCGTGGTGACCATGGCCTGCATGATGCCGCCGCTGAGCTGCGCGATCTCCACGCCCGCACCGCTGATCTTCATGGTGTGGAAGGTGACGATCATGCCTATCACGGTGCCGAGGAAACCGATCATGGGCGCGGCACCGGAGATGGTGGCCAACACGGGCAGCCCTTTCTCCAACTGGTAGATCTCGAGCTTGCCAGCGTTCTCGATGCTCACTTCGATGTCCTTCATCGGCTTGCCGATGCGGCTGAGGCCCTTGTCGAGCATGCGTGCCACGGGCGATGAGGTCTGCGTGCAGAGGTTGCGCGCGCTGTCGATCTTGCCCTCGTGCACATAGTCGCGGATCTTGTGCATGAAGTCCTTGTCCTCCTTCAGTGCGCGGCGGATGGCCATGGCGCGCTCGATGATGAGGTAGATGGCGATGAGGCTCATGATGCCCAGCGGCCCCATGATGTACCAGCCGCCATCGACGATGAGCTGCCAAATGGAGATGGTCTCCATAACGGGTTCGGCGACGGGGGCCGCGCTGGTCTGTTCAAGGGTCTCGCGGACCTCTTCGATTTGAGCAAAAAGCGGGAAGTGCATGGGTGTCGGGTTGTGATGGAACGGCGCAGGGCCGTGCTGAAGTATCTCAGTTGAGTTTGGCGAGGGCGATCTCGAATGCGGTGCGTGTGAGGTGCGTGCGACCGGCATGGCGTGCGTGGCAGTCTTCCAGCGCTTTGCCGATCACGTTGCTCACATCCTCGAAGATGGCCTTGTCCGATAGTGCGTTGCCGGGCTGCATGCAGTAGGCGAACACGCGCGCCATGCCGCAGTTGGCGATGAAGTCGGGGATCACGCTGGCGATGCCGTCGGCGTGCTCACCGATGGGACCGTAGAAGATCTGCGGATCGGCGAAGGGCACGTTGGCGCCGCTGCTGATCACTTCCAAGCCGCCCTTGGCCATACGATCCACTTGGTCCTGCGTGACCAATCGGCTGGCAGCGCAAGGGAGGAACACTTCGGCGCCGATGTCCCAGATGCGCGCGTTCACCTCATCGAAGGGCAGCATGTCCTGAAGGCGAAGCGCGTTGCCTGCCTTGTCGGCGAAGAGCTGCTTCACTTCATCGGCGCTGAAGCCTTCGGGGCGAAGCGCTCCGCCCACGCGATCAATGATGCCCACGATGCTTGCGCCCTGCTGCGCGAGGTAATAGCCCGCCGCAGCGGCCACGTTGCCCCAGCCCTGCACGATCACGCGCTTGCCTTTCACGTCGCCGCCATACACGCGGTAGTAGTGGCGCACGCTCTCGGCCACGCCCCAACCGGTGATCATGTCGGCCACGGCGTATTTGCCTGCTACCGGCACGTAGGCGGTATCGTCCACCACTTTGCTCACGCCTTCGCGCAATTGCGCAATGGCCTTCAGCTTCACCTCTTCCTGCGTGCCGATGTGGCCATTGACCACGCCTTCTTGCGGGTGGCGCAAGCCATAGCGCTCGGTGATGGGGATCACGTCGTGCAGCTCATCCACGTTGAGGTCGCCGCCGGTGCCGTAATAGGTCTTGAGCAGCGGCATCACGGCCTTGTACCAGCGATCGAGCACGGCGTTCTTGCGCGGGTCGGCGGGGTCGAAGTCGATGCCGCTCTTGGCGCCGCCGATCGCCGGGCCGCACACGCTGAACTTCACCTCCATGGTTTTGGCCAGGCTCTCCACCTCGCGCTTATCGAGGCCCTTGCGCATGCGGGTGCCGCCGCCTGCCGCGCCGCCGCGCAGGCTGTTGATCACCACCCAGCCACGGGCGCCGGTGGGTGCATCGTTCCATTCGAAGACGATCTCGGGGGCGCGCTCCTCGAAGCGCTGAAGGGCATCACGCATTTCCTTTCGTTCGGGGCGAAAGTAGCGGTGGGCTTCAGCCAGTTGCCGTGCAGGCCAAACGGTTATTCAAAACGCCTGTTAATAGGGAGCATGCACCGCCCCGCCAACCGTATCGCGCTTCGCCCCTGTCACGCTCGCCAGCGCATTGGCCTCGCTCCTCATGCGCAGCACGCCCAGCAGCGCGAACACCAGTGCTTCTTTGAAATCGATTATAGATCTTGGTGGCAGCACCAGTACCGTATGGCTGTGATTCGCGATGCGCTCCACGAGGTAGCGATTGTGCGCACCTCCGCCGGTCACCAGCACAGGGCCATCTGCCTTCTTCAATGCTTCGCTCAATTGCCAGGCGATATGCTCCACCACCGTGCGCAGCCGCTTGCCGACAGGCTGATCGCGATTGTTTATCAAGGGCAGCACCGATTCCTCGAACCACTCGCGGCCCAGTGATTTCGGCGGCCGCTGCTGGTGGAAAGGCAATCGGTTGAGGTCGGAGAGCAGCTCGGCGTCGAAATGGCTGCCACGCGCGACGTCGCCATTGCGGTCGAAGGGCTGGCCAGCTTCGACCGCCAAGTGGTTGAGGGCTTGGTTTCCAATGCACACATCGTAGCCGGTGATGCCCTTAGGCCCGTGCAGGCTGATGTTGCAGATACCGCCGAGGTTGACGAAGGCCTTGTAGTCGGGGAAGAGCAGCTTCTCGCCCAGTGGCACCAGCGGCGCGCCTTGACCACCAGCGGCTATATCTGCGCTGCGGAAATCGCACACGGTGGTGATGCCCGTGATGGCCGCGATGCGCGCACCGGATCCGATCTGCGTGCTGAAGCCCAGTTTAGGCTGATGGAAGATGGTGTGCCCGTGCGAAGCGATCAGGTCCGCCTTTTCACCGCGCAGGAAACGCTTGCTGGCTTGTCCGATGAATTGCCCGAGGTCGGCATCGAGCTGCGCGAGTTGAACGGCGCTGCCGTGCATCACGTGCATCAACTGATTGCGCAGCGCAACGGGATAGGGGAGGGTGCGGGCCTTCTGGATCTCGAAGCTCCACCGGCCACGGTGCTCATGGAATGCGCAGAGCGCGAGGTCGAGGCCATCGAGTGAGCTGCCGCTCATGATGCCGAGTGCGCGGTAGGTTGGCATGCCACAAAGGAACCGATGAAGCGCGAACGTTGCTGAGGAGGATTGTCATGACGCGATGATCTTCCGGAGCGCCTCGCGTTGGCTCAAAGGCGAGAGCTTTCGCGACTCCACGAACGCTTTCACGGCTTTCGCGTCGGTAGCGGCCAATTCGCGAAGCGCCCAGCCTATCGCCTTGCGGATGAAGAAGTCCTTGTGCGCAGCGTGGCGATCGATGTTGGCGAAGAGCAGTACGCGGTCCGTGTCTTCCTTCCACTTGTTCTGGAAGAGGATGGCCGTGCGATTGAGCCATAGGTCCTTGTGCGTGATCCAGCGCTTGTTCCATTTCGTGATCTCTTTCGGATGACGCTTCAGGATAACGCCAACGACATGCACGGCAAGCGCATCAACGGTATCCCACCAGCTCTTCGTGATGATCAGCTCCTCGATCCAGGGCAGATCATCCGGCGTCAACCTCTTCGCATGCCTCATCACCAGGTCCACTGCTGTGTGATGCATCTCACGTTCCTGGAATGCGAAAGCCGCACGGCAGATGGCCTGCAGCTCATCGAGCGGCGGCGGCCCGTGCAAGGCGATGTGCTCCTTCAGCAGCGCGCGCCGCTCCGTGGCCTTGATGCCGAAGAAGGGCGCGATGCCTTTCATGTAGGCCTGCATGGCGACGGCGTTCTCCATGTCTCGGTTCCGCTTGCACGCGGCATGGAAGGGGGAAAGCCAGGGATGCACGCGGCGAAGTTCGCACGGCGCCGATCAGAACATGCTCAAGCGGTACTTCCGGCCGCTCGATTTGAATAGGTAGCCGTTCCCGTTCGACTTCTCCTCGAGTTTGCGCTCGTCATTGAAGAGGCCCGTGAAATAGACGCGTACCTGCGCTTCGGTCATGGTCACGGGTTTGCCGTTGCTCAGCGCCTCGGCGATGTATGCATCCACTAATTGCGGGAAGGCTTGCGCGAAGAGCTCTTGCGTCGCGAACACATCGAGGCCCACCACCTTATCGCCGCTCACCGCGATCACGCCCACGATGCCCGACGCCGATGCCGGAAGCCCGAGCAGCTTCTCGCGGTAGTGCTGCCGTTTGGCCTGAAAATCCTTGTCGTTCATGAGGTGCGCATAACTGCCGCTGCGTGTCTGCGCTTTGTTCTTCTCGATGTCCTTGGCCACTTCCTCCCATACGCGTGTCTGCTCTTTATCAACCGCTGCGGCTTTGCGCGTTTGCTGACCTACCACGCCGATGGTGCCATTGAAATCATGCCCGGTGCTGCCCGCTTGCCAGCGTCCGTGCTCCACGCAGAAGGCGCCGATGTTCATGGTCTTGCCCGGCGGCACGATCACGTCTTGCGCGAGCATGCGGTCCTGCTTGCCGCCTACCACCACTTCGCCCTGCATCAGGTAGATGGTATCCTTCGAGGTGTTCTGCACCTGAAGCGTGTTCACCGTTGCGCCGGCCTCTTGCTCTTTCACCTTCAAGCGGCCGTCCTGCAGCGCCTTGTTCATGGGCACGTAGTTGCCGACATCGCGATAGGCCTTCTTGTAGGTCTCATTGCCCACGATGGGAATCAAACGCAGGTTCTCGCAAGTGAAGCGGACGGATAGGTCATTGGCGAAAGTGGGTGCCAGGTTCTCGGCGTTCATCTGGGCCTTGCTGTGCACAGCGATGAAGGCGAGTGATGCGAGCAGGAAGAGGCGGGCGGAATGGGTGAGGAGCATGGTGTTGGTGATTGGTGAGTGGCGGTACACGGCGCCGAGCGAACGGTTCAATGAGGAAGTGGCGTGCGCTGGAGATGCCAATGCTTCACAATGCGCATGCGCGTCGGATGGAATGCCGATTCCGATGCCAATCGCCACCTTTCGCCGTGATGGTGTATGAGCTAATGAGGGTCCTGGTGCGGATCTGCACATCGATCTACTTCAAGCGGATCGTGGCTGCGGGGCTGGAGAAGCTGCCCGATGGCGGCCCCACCATCATTGTAGCCAACCACCCGAACACGCTCATTGATCCCTTGCTCATCGCAGCGGCGGTGAAGCAGCGCATCGGCTTCGTGGCGAATGCGGGAATCTTCAGCAACCGAGCGCTCGCTGCATTCTTCCGCTACTTCCACGTGATCCCCATTTTTCGCAAGAAGGATGTGGCGCCCGGTGACAAACCCGACAACACGCAGGCCTTCGCGCAATGCCACGCCTACCTCGCACAAGGCGGCACCTTCCCGATCTTTCCCGAAGGAAGCAGCTATTACGAGATCAACCTGCGTGAGATCAAGACCGGCACGGCGCGCATCGCGCTGAGTTATGATGGCCCTGGCGAGCTCCGCATCGCGCCCATAGCGCTCGACTATTCCGATGCGATCCAGTTCCGCAGCATGGTGCGCGTAACAGCAGGCAAGCCGATGGCGGTTTCGGCGTATCGCGAGGCATACCAACGCAACGAAGTCGAGGCCGTGGAAGCCTTGACCGCTGACATCCGAAAAGCGCTGGCCAAAAAGCTGCCATGGACCACCGGCAAGGATCAAGAGGACCTCCTGATCAAGGCGCACACCTTTACGACGTACGCAACACCTGCCGCTGATCTGCATGAAGACCCGCAACGCTCGCTCTTCGTGCGCAAGCAATTAGCCGACGCCTTGCACCGATTGCGGGAGACCCGACCCGAGCTTTACCAGCGTACCAGCGCACGACTCCTGGCATTCTTCGACGCGCTGAGCGCTGACCGCCTAACGCCCGGCTTCTACACACATGCGTTCCAACAGAGGAGCTTCCTTGCGCTGTGCGTCGGCTATCTCGCGGAGCTTCTGCTGCTCGCGCCGATTTATCTCTTCGGATCGATCACCAATTACCTGCCCTACATCCTGCCATCGCTCGTGTTCAAGGCATCGCGGCTCGACATCGAGTACAAAGCGCCGGTGCAGATGATCGTGGGGCTGATCCTCTTCCCGCTGTTCTATGCGCTCGAAGCCTGGGCCTTCCACAATTTCATCGATCAGCGCACGTGGACCAACTTGCTCTTCCTGCTCGCATTGCCAGTTGCAGGCTACGCGTCCATGTGGTACTGGACGCAACTGCGTCGCTTCGCGCGGATCCTGCGATTCCGCTTCGCTGTGCCGGAAGAGCGAAAGCGCGAAATGCTGCACGAGCGCGATGCCTTGCTGGAGGCGATGATGGAGGCGCGGAAGAGCTTGTAGGCCGAATGTTGGCGAGCAAGGTGTTGGACCCACATGCCGTCCCGCTGGGACTGAACACCGCAGAGATGCCCCACTGATCTTCCGACATGACGTCCCTACGGGACTTCGGACTTAGTGGTCCAACAATTCACGGTTGAACCCACCTCAACGAAGAAGGCGGCCCAACCGGACCGCCTTCTTCACATGCAGGTATCGGGCGTGCTTACTTCAAGTCGAAGCGGTCCAGCTCCATCACCTTCACCCAAGCCTTCACGAAGTCCTTCACGAACTTCTCCTTGCTGTCGTTCTGGGCGTACACCTCGGCGATGGCGCGCAGCTGCGAGTTGCTGCCGAAGACCAGATCAACGCGGGTGCCGGTCCATTTCACGGCGCCGCTCTTGCGTCCCGCATCATCGCGGGAGCGGCCTTCGTAGGTGCCGGTGTGGCCATTGCTGAGCGCGGTCCACGCGGTGCCCATATCGAGCAGGTTGGTGAAGAAGTCGTTGGTGAGCTGACCGGGCTTGCTGGTGAACACGCCATGCTTGCTGCCACCGGTATTCGCGCCCAGCACGCGCAGGCCACCCACGAGCACCGTCATTTCAGGCGCGCTCAGCGTGAGCAGTTGCGCGCGGTCAACGAGCATTTCTTCGGCGGGCACGCTGTAGAGCTTCTTCTGGTAGTTGCGGAAGCCGTCGGCCTGTGGCTCCATCACGGCGAAGCTCTCCACATCGGTCTGCTCCTGGCTGGCATCGCCACGACCGCTGCTGAAAGGCACGGTGATGCTGTGACCGGCATCCTTCGCGGCTTTCTCCACAGCAGCAGAACCACCGAGCACGATCAGGTCGGCCATCGAGACCTTCTTCCCGCTCGCGTTGAATTCGGCTTGGATCTTCTCCAGTGCGCCGAGCACCTTGCCGAGCTGCGCGGGATCGTTCACCTCCCAGAATTTCTGCGGAGCGAGACGCACACGAGCGCCATTGGCACCGCCGCGCTTGTCGCTTCCACGGAAGGTTGAAGCAGAGGCCCACGCGGTGGAAACGAGTTCGCTCACGCTGAGTCCGCTCGCGAGGATGCTGCTCTTCAGTGCGGCCACATCGGCATCGGCGAGTTTGGTCCCTGCGGGAATCGGATCCTGCCAGATGAGGTCCTCCTTCGGCACTTCGCTTCCGAGGTAAAGGCTCTTGGGGCCCATGTCGCGGTGCGTGAGTTTGAACCAAGCGCGCGCGAAGGCATCAGCGAAGGCCTTCGGGTCCTTGTGGAAACGACGGCTGATCGGCTCATAGATCGGGTCGAAGCGCAGCGAGAGATCCGCCGTGGTCATCGCGGGGCGGTGCTTCACGTTGGGGTCGTGCGCATCGGGGATCATGTGCTCCGGCTTCACGTCCTTGGCCAGCCACTGCCAGCCACCGGCGGGGCTCTTCACCAATTCCCACTCGTATCCGAAGAGCATGTCGAAGTAGCCGTTGTCCCACTTGGTGGGGTTCGGCTTCCACGCGCCTTCGAGGCCGCTGGTGATGGTGTCCTTGCCCTTGCCGCTGCCGAACGAGTTCTTCCAACCGAAGCCTTGCTCCTCGATGGCCGCGCCTTCCGGAGCAGCGCCCACATGCGAGTCGGGCGCAGCGCCGTGCATCTTGCCGAAGGTGTGGCCGCCTGCGGTCAGCGCAACGGTCTCTTCGTCGTTCATCGCCATGCGCTTGAAGGTCTCGCGCACATCGCGGCCGCTGGCCACGGGGTCAGGGTTGCCGTCCGGGCCTTGCGGGTTCACGTAGATGAGGCCCATCTGCACGGCCGCGAGCGGATTCTCCAGATCGCGATTGCCGCTGTAGCGGCTGTTGGGCTTGTCGCTTGTGGCGAGCCATTCGCCTTCGCTGCCCCAATAGATGTCTTCTTCCGGAGCGAAGATGTCCTCGCGACCACCGCCGAAACCGAAGGTGGTGAAGCCCATGCTCTCCATGGCCACATTGCCAGCGAGCACGAAGAGGTCGGCCCAGCTGAGGCTGTTGCCGTACTTCTGTTTCACGGGCCACAGCAGGCGACGCGCCTTGTCGAGGTTGCCGTTGTCGGGCCAGCTGTTCAGCGGTGCGAAGCGCTGGTTGCCGTTGCCAGCGCCACCGCGACCATCGGCCGTACGGTAAGTGCCCGCCGCGTGCCACGTCATGCGAATCATGAGGCCGCCGTAGTGTCCCCAGTCGGCGGGCCACCAGTCCTGCGAGTCGGTCATCACTTTCGTGAGGTCCGCCTTCACCGCCTTCAGGTCGAGCTTCGAGAACGCCTCGCGGTAGTTGAAGTCGGGGTCCATCGGGTTGCTGACGGACTGATGCTGGTGGAGGATGCTCAAGTCGAGCTGCTCTGGCCACCAATCCTTGTTGCGTGTGCCGCGGCCAGCTACGGGCAATCGCTGCGCGCCGTGCATCACGGGGCATTTGCCTTCAGACTTCGGGGTAACGCCCTCGAGCGGGGCGCCGTGGGGATTCTCTTTCGACATGGTTCGGTTGTTTGAGTTTCATCGATGGCGCGCTGCCACGCCGTGATCTGCTTCGGTGCAAGAGTGCGCAAGTTGCCTTGGGCCGCCCAAAGCTATCCTGATGATCATCATCGACGCTTTCGATAGTTTCGATGCCTCTATCGACAGAATCGAATGACCCTACAGCAGCTCCAATACATCGTTGCCGTGGCCGACATGGGCCAATTCAGCAAAGCAGCGCGCCAATGCCATGTGACGCAGCCCACGCTCACCATGATGGTGCGCAAGCTGGAGGATGAGATGGGCGTGACCATTTTCCAACGTGGCGTGCAGCCCGCACGGGCCACCGCCGAGGGCGCGAGCCTGATCGAGCAAGCGCGCGTGGTGCTGCGCGAAGCCAGCCAGCTCAAAGACCTGGTGAAGGAGCTGCGCACGGGCACTTCGGGCACCTATCGCATCGGCATCATCCCCACGCTCGCGCCCTATCTGCTTCCGCTCTTCCTCGCGCGGTTCGCCGATGAGCATCCCGAGGCACGGCTCGACATCGATGAGCGCAGGACCAGCCGCATCCTGAAAGCGCTGCGCAACGGTCAGCTCGACATCGGCATACTTGCCGGACCGGTCGAGAGCGACGACCTCGAATCGATCACGCTCTTCCACGAGCCCTTCCTGGCTTTTCTGCCAACGGGCCACGCCTTGCTGAAGAAGAAGCGCATCGCCGCGAAGGACCTGCGCAAGGCATCGCTATGGGTGCTGAGCGAAGGCCATTGCTTGCGAGACCAAGTGCTCAGCGTTTGCCAACAGCCCAGCGCGGGCGGGCACGACAACATCCGTTACAGCACCGGCAGCATCGAAACGCTCAAGCGCATGGTGTGCAGCGGCAGCGGCCTCACGCTGGTGCCCGAGCTATCGGTTACCGACGACGAGCGGAACGTGCGGCGCTTCGAGTCGCCCGAGCCCGTGCGTGAAGTGGTGATGCTTGTGCGCAAGCCATTCGTGCGGCGCAAGGCCTTGGATGCGCTGGCCGATGCGATCAAGGCTTCAGTGCCGAAACGCTTCAGGCAGGTTGAGCACACGGTGGTGCCGGTAGCTGCTTGATCATCGGGGGAGGCATTCAAACGCAAATCGATCTTGATGCCTAAGGATCAGGAACTGTTCGCGCGATCACCAATTGACCTAGCGTCGCGCATACTCGCTCTGCATAAGTCCTCCCGGGAAGCTCCGGCTGGCCACGAGCTTGAAGCGGATGTCCTTTTCCAATGCGCCGAAGAGCGGGATGCCTTGGCCGATGAGCACCGGCACATGCGTGATGATGAGGCGATCGATAAGGCCAGCGCGGAGGAAACGCTGCACGGTGTTGCCGCCGTCAACGTATAGGTTGAACATGCCTCGAGTACCCAGTTGATCGACGAGCTCAACGGGCGATGCGTTCATGTGTTCCACATCGGCGCCACGTGAGCGAGCAGCCGCCAGTTCAACGTCACCGCTGCTGAGCACGATCACTTTCTTCGTGTAGGGCCAAGCATCGAAGCTCATGACCTTCTCGAAGGAGTTGCGGCCCATCACGATGGCATCGACGCTGGCCATGAAGGCGTCGAAGCCATGGTCGCCCAACTCAGCCGTGCCATCACCCTCGAGGAAGTCAAGCGCGCCATCGGGACGTGCAATGAAACCATCGATGCTGTGACCGCAGAAAACGGAGCAGGTGGTGGGCATGGGCGCGAATTTCGGTTAGCGGATCAGTGCCACGTTCGCACCGCCTCCTCCAACCGATCGCCCTCGAACCAGAAGCGCCGCTCCCGCTCGGTGTTGCACACATGCGTCGGACGCATTGGCATCACGAAGGGCCTGTCCATGTCGCGCTTCAGGTACTGATCCAGCACATCCTCCAACGCATACTGTGCTGTGCGCTCCACCGTGACGCTTATCGTATCGTTGGCCCAGGTCCACGTACCGGAGAGCACCGCTGCCGTGTCGCCTTGGAGCGGTTCACAGTCGCCCGGTTGCCAGATGCGGAGCGTTGCGGATCCACGGTCCTCGAAGATGATCTCCTGGTAGCGGCCATCGCTGAAGAAGCTCATGCGGCGCTCTTCATCAGTAAAGCCTGCGATGCATTCACCATTCGGGCCGTGCATCATGGGATCGCCCTGCCAGTAGCGGAACTCGCGATTGAGCCATGGGGCCGCGTTGAGTGAATCCGTTTGGGCCGCACCGCCAACGGAGATCAAAGAGAGTATCAGGAATGAGAAACTGCGAAGTGACATGTGCATGCTGTACAGTCGAAGGCGCGTTGCGTTCGAGCAAGTTGATATCCGTGGGCTGAAGGTCCTTGGTTGAATGCCGCGCAAAGGGAAATAACTGGACCCGTCAATCCGACCATGGAACTACCGCTTGCAATATGTGCAAGCCACCAGCGTTCAGGCCACGATCCGACCACCATGAGAACCTATCTGCCCCTGTTCGCTCTTTGGGCCGCTGTGCTCCTCACCGCATGCCGCAAGGAGGAGGAAACGGCTTGTCCTCCTTCGGAGACTGCACCCACGCCCATGTCCATCTCCGCGTTCAGCAACCTCGATAGTGGCAACTATTGGGTGTATGACCGTCACCGT
The DNA here is from genome assembly GCA_016713865.1 of Flavobacteriales bacterium. Taxonomy (GTDB): domain Bacteria; phylum Bacteroidota; class Bacteroidia; order Flavobacteriales_F; family PHOS-HE28; genus PHOS-HE28. The sequence continues at coordinate 33,086 of JADJOG010000003.1, forward strand.
GTTGACTCCTTGGACGTGGCAGACCCTGCCTACTACTACCGTGACAGCCTCTTCATCACTGGCGACACCGTGCTCGATGGCAACACGTGGAGCGTGGTGCGAATGGCCTCGAACGGTGTGGTCTCGGGAATGATCAGATTCTGGCGAGACTCGTCCGACTATCTGCTTGGCCGCTATGGTGAAGTGCTCTTCGCATCAGCCAACCTCGGCCAGACCATCTGGGTGGATTCCATTCCCGCGCCTAGCACGGTTTCCATCCATTACAGCGTAGGCTCAGCAATGGTGCCGGTTTCGGTGCCCGCCGGAAATTTCCAATCGTATGTGATCACCGGTACATGCTATTCGTACGGCACGTTCACTGTGATCCCCGTGTGGAAGTATCCGCGCGACTATTGGGTGGAAGGCATCGGACGCGTAAAGTGGTACGACTACTTCGCAGCGGGCAATACGGGTTACCGGTATCAGCTGGTTGATTACCACGTGCAATAGGAACACCATCTGTCGGTTCGTTTGCAGAGTCGCGCAATGGGCCCTTCTGAGAGGAGTGCTTTGGGCGGCCATGCGCCAGCGCTCTGCTGTTACATGCGCCTCGCAATGACGGCCCCGCAGTCACAGCCTCGCGAACAATGCACGGCTCCGCCCAATGCGCGGGACATCAGCGTGGTCTTCATTCCTACTTTCCTCCGACCTTACCGTGAAGGCGATTCCAATTCGTCGAAGGCGGCAGCGGTTCAGGCGGGATCACCGCCTTGAACTTGCTCATGAAATCCAAGGTGGTAGTGTCCGTGCAGCCGTTGCATGGCAGGTACACGCGGCCCATGATGGAATCCTCCCCGGCACGCTTCGGCTTGAAGGCTATGCGCCACCAGCCGTTCATATCCGTGGTGTGCAGCTTCGTGCCCTTCGCGGAAGCGATTGCCGCAGTCATGCTGGGTCGATGGTAGCGGTACCCATTGTCCGCCGTATTCCGGGCCGAGATGAAGACATCCGCATAACACGAGTCGCCGAGGATGAAGGCTTGCGGGTACACCTTGACCACGGGTGAGATCGTATTGAACGACCATAAGTAGCGCAAGTGGTGGACGGAATCGCGGTAGGCGCTCAAGCTATCCTCCAAGTTCCGGATGCGACCCTTCAGTGCAGCTTCATTATCGGAACCACCGCAACCGCCGATCAACAGGATCGCTAAACTGAACAAGGTGTGATGTTGCATCGGCTGAAGGTATGCCGCATGGGTGAAAAGCTGCGAGGCATAGGGCCAGCCGCTCAAGTGCAATGGGCAGATTCGAGCTTGGCTAGATAGCCACAGGCTACGCTAGGATGCGCACACTGCGGTGGGACAGGCTATGGACAGATGGAGGGTTGGGTTGACACTCCTACGGTGATCTGGAATGAGCGCTTGCGGTGATCAGTGGTCACTTTCCTCAGGCGGCAGATACGGCCCAAGATCGATCAATCCATCCCGTGTCTCTTGGGGCAGCGATGAGAACATCAAGCCATTCAGGATCGACACGTTGCCACTAAGTCCACGATTGAGCATGAAGCCCAGGCGGTTCGATCGAAGATCATAAACCGCCTTGGCGACCATCTGCTTCTTGGTGCACAGCCCCAACGCGGCACGGCGGGCGTCGAGCGCTGGATCCTCATCCGGTTCACCCACGTAGCTTCTTCCTTCTATAACGATGATGCCGAACACTTGGCCGAAGTGGACACCCCTCCCGAAGTCTCCGGAGCGATCGTGCAGATAGGCGAACACTTCCGGGTGCAGACGGCCTCGCTCGACCGCGTTCATTAGCACATCGCTCAGGTCGGTGGCCTCTGTCGCGGTCTTCAGGCTATTCAGCATGTCGGACCCCGTGGTATCGTAGCTGTTGTAGTTGTGCAGGAGGATGATCACCAAGGGCTCTGCTTCCAAGGAAGGAGCCTGGGTACCCCAATGCACGCCGAGCTGCTGCTCGCCGGGAAAGTCAGGGATCAACCGCGGTAACAGGACCCGCATGATCCGCAGGTCTTCTCTATAAATGGAATCGCGCAGGAAGGTGTACTCCGGATCGGCAAGTCGCATGGTCTGGTCGATCCCGAAGAGCGAATCCACCTGCTCTCGCACCACACGATCCAGGTTGCGCTCATGGATCCTGCGATCGGTGTCGTATCCCTTCAAGAACGATGCATAGTGCGTGCTGCTCATGAAGCCCTTCAGGTTGGGGTTGTTCGCGAACACCTCGAGCGGGCACCCCAGCCGCGCGAGCCCATGCGCGTGCGCCTCCGCCAGGTCGTAGCGCATCTCATGCGTAGCGCACAGCAAGGCATTGAACTGGTCTGCTGCAAAGGGCGGCTGCGTGCTTCGGAAGGCTTCGCCATAGTGATCGCAGGCGGAAGCGAAGTCGTCGTTCACGATGGACTCTTCGGCCTTGTTCACAGCCGTGAAATAGGCGAGGAGCTGCGGGTCATGCAGCTGGAACCGCTGCGCGTACAGGGCGGTCATCGCAGCCGACCAGAGCACGAGACAAGTGGCGAAAAGTCGTGGGGCGATCATGGTGGTTTGTTTCGATCCGTACGTCTGGTTAATGCCACACACCAGATTAGGTGACCCTGCATCTTGAGGATGCCTGCACCTAAGTCAAATGTATTGGGCCAGATGGGGTAGCCACAGGCTACCGCGCTCCTGTTCTTGTCGAGCGTAGCCGCAGGCTACGCTCAGATGCGCACCCTGCGGTGGGACAGGCTACGGACTGATGGGGTTTTGGTGGGCACCTGCGTTTATCAGGATCAGGAACGACACAAGTGGCCCGCTTACCTTCGCTCATGCCTGCCCGGAACACTTGCGACAATCAGGGTTTCTGCAGCAGCTGTCCGAATCAGATGTAATGCTCCCGTAATCAAACTCCAGCTGATGAACAATTACTCCGTCCTAGTCATTTCAGTGGAACACTACCACGATCCAATGATATCCCAAGTCAAGTTCGCCGAAAAGGATGGCGGGGCAATACACCAATGCTTTATTGACCTCGGCTGCGAACCAGATCAGGTTCAACATATTCAAAGTAACAGGGCCACGCGCACAACCATTGCAGACCGAATCAACCATTTCGCTGCAACAGCAAGCGCCGATGCGGTTTTGGTTTTGTACTACGCTGGTCACGGTATTTTGCACAACAGCAGAACATACTTGACTTCAACCGACACTAATCTGGACACGATTGAGCACACCTCGGTCGACATACAGACCATCCTGGGTGCTTTGGACGGGAGTCAAAGCAAGAAGGTCATAGTGTTCTTGGACTGCTGCCACAGCGGCATTTCTTTCCCAATGGATGAAAGGAGCCCGTCCAATGTCATGAACCCCGATCAGATACTCTATCAATACCGGGATTCACAGCACCTCGTTGTGTTTGCCTCCTGCAAGAACAATGAACGCTCTCAAGCGGATGTTGAACGTCAGCATGGAGCCTGGTCGTACTTTCTAATACAAGCTTTGATGGGTAATGCGACGGGCATCTACAACGGCCCGATCTTATTCAGCGATCGCCTCCAAGCCTACCTCAGGGAGAGCACCTACCAACGAGTAAGGCTCATCACCACAAAAAAGAAGATACAGACTCCAGAGAAGTATGGAAAGGAGAATAGCGATCGCTTCGTTGTTGCAGACCTGTCAAAGATCTTTGAACGTCGGGCAAGTGACGAGAGTCAATGGAAAATTGGCTCAATTTCCCTGGCTGGCTCCTGTATAGGATGGATCAAAGACCTTCCTGGCTTTCAGAATGGGCTCCACAAGATTCCAACTAGGTCAGACAGCTACCACAACTCTTGGGTTCAGAAGATCTCAACAGACCAAGTCAAGAATAGAATCAGCCACGTAGCGGAGAGGCTCCGCATCGATGTAAAATACAAGCGTAACGATACCCAATCGCCGTACTATTCCGATGGATATGGAGAGTTAAACACCATCGATTTCGATTACTCAGTCAGCGTCGAGCAGTCTTCCTCAAGCCCATCGAAGTACATCATGACGGAGAACATTACGAACATCAAGAATGCCGATCTGATGCAATTGAAGGCCTTTAATGAAATATTCGTAGGGACGTTTGAGACTGTTCAACTTTCCATAAGCAGTCTTTCATCCATCGAAGCTGTCATTGACACGGTCGAAAGTCTTGATGATGAGCGCATCAAAGTTCAGTACGACGCAAATGACCTTAGCAAATGCACATTGATAATCGAGAATTTTGACGGCCAAATCGTGATTGCGAAGAAGCTGGTCAGCATAATCTACGAGAACAAGGAATCACCGTATGCGCTGCTGAGTTCGCTCGACACCTTATTCTTGTCGCTATCGGAGGCGGGGCTTACAAACCTTCTTGACGCATAGCTCCAGGCATGCAAGTCATCATCGCGCCCAACACATGTTGGGGCCAGGTCTGTGGCTACCGGCTCAGGTACATGGACCTCTCTCCATACACCTGCCTCTGCCACGGCCCGCAGAGCCGGGCCTCGCAGTGACAGAACCCCGCGTCTCCGCGCGGGGCAGGCTCCTCCTTCAGATCCTTAATGAAGTAGATCGCCTCACCGGTGCTCTTCATCTCAGGCCCCAGGCTCTTGTCCACGTTCGGGAACTTGTCCGTGTTCATTCGCTAAGCTCTCGTTCGATGTCCTTCACGCTGGGCAGTACGCCACGCAGGTTCTTCGGCAAGGTAGCTACCAGACGGGTGCGCCATTCAGCCACGCCGATGGGCTTGGCCACGTCGCGCAGCGCGTACTCCACCACGAGCTTGTCGTTGTCCTTGCACAGCAGCAGGCCGATGGAGGGCTTGTCGTCCGGATGGCGCATCTGCTCATCCACGGCGGTGAGGTAGAAGTTCATCTTGCCCGCGTGCTCCGGCTCGAAGGCTTCCATCTTCAACTCCACCACCACATAGCAGCGCAGCTTGAGGTGGTAGAAGAGCAGGTCCAGGAAGTAGTCCTTGCGGCCGACCTTCAGCGGTACTTGGCGCCCCACGAATGCGAAGCCCGCACCCAACTCCAGCAGCACCTTCTGGATATGACCAACAAGGGCAAGTTCCAGATCGCGCTCGCGCATATCGGTCGCGATGTTCAGGAACTCGAAGGTGTACGGATCCTTGAGCGTCTGCTGCGCGAGATCAGATCGTTCAGCGGGGAGCGTGCGCTTGAAGTTGGTGATGGCCTTGCCTTGGCGGCGGTGCGCATGCGTGGCGATCTGCGCATCGAGCACGGCACGGCTCCAGCCGTTGGCGATGGTGGCCTGCGCATACCACATGCGGTGCTCGGGCCTCTTCACACGCGACAGGAGCAACACGTTATGCCCCCAGGGAATTTGTCCAACAAGCTGTTGGACAATTGAGGGGTTGGGGTATGCCTCGGCGAACGCACGCATATAGAGCATGTTCGAGCGGGAGAAACCGCCCATGTCCGGGAACTCCTTGTGCAGGTCTCTCGCCAGTCGTTCTACCACCTTGCTGCCCCAGCCCTCCTTGTCCTGCCGCTCGATGATCTCCCGGCCGATGTGCCAATAGAGCATCACCAACTCGCTGTTCACCGCGAGCGCCGCCTTGAGTTGCGCGGCGCGGATGCGCGTCTTCACGGCCTCGAGCACGGCCGCGTAGTTCTTCGGTAGCACGCTCACCAGGCGCTTTCCAACCATCGCACTGCGCCGGGTTGAAGACCTCTTCTTCGCCACTGGCATGTGACCAAGATAGCGGTGCTGCTGGTTTCCTGTAATTGTGCAACAGGCTGTTGCACAATTGGAAGCTCCCTCGCGCAATTGTCCAACAGCCTGTTGGACAATTAGAGCCACGCTATCTGCTCAGATACATCGACCGCGCCTCGTACACCTGCCTCTGCCACGGCCCGCAAAGCCGGGCCTCGCAGTGACAGAACCCCGCGTCTCAGCGCGGTGCAGGCTACTCCTTCAGATCCTTGATGAAGTAGATCACTCACCGGTGCTCTTCATTCGGCTCTGTAAGTGTGGAACGTTCCGAATCTAAGGAACCCTGTCTTCCTAGCCTCCTCCGCCTTCTCCTTCAGCTCGGTCGCAACTATGTGGGTTCGAAGTCGCTTGTCGAAGGGTTCCAGATCCTCGATGCCCATGACGGTCATCTTGTAGTGTTCGGCAGCGGATATCACTTGCTTCGAAAACTCATCACCATCCTTGACGAATGCAACGACCTGAACGAAACTGTTCGCTCTAAGAGCTTCCCCGTTCTGGTCCTCCAACTCGCAATCTGGTTGAGGTCGCAGATGCACCAAACCGATCCAGACACGCTTCATCGCCAACTAGCGGCTGAGATACATCGAGCGTTCACCGTAGACCTGTCTGAAGAATGGATCCTTCAGATCCTTGATGAAGTAGATCGCCTCACCGGTGCTCTTCATCTCAGGCCCCAAGCTCTTGTCCACGTTCGGGAACTTGTCGAAGCTGAAGACGGGCACCTTGATCGCATAGCCATCCAGCCGCGCCTTGAACTGGAAGTCCTTGAGCTTGGCGCCGAGCATCACCCAACATTAATCCGCTTTGACGAACCTATGAATCGCTGCGCCGCATTTAAGCAAATACACTCCCGAAGGCAGCGAACTCACATCAAGCCCGAGAGAGAATGCACCAGGCTGAACTAAGAAGGTTTGAATGGCGCGCCCCGACAGATCCATCAAGTGCACGGCGCTACCATCCGAGGTATTCCCTGTCAGCGTCAACACCGAACTGGCGGGGTTGGGGAACGCCGTCATCTTTACCAGCAACGAAGCGGGTTCATTCACTGATGTATAAAGGGAGCCAAGCATCCAAACGAACCCGTTCGTGTACGATGAAGTCGGGCTCGGCACATTGTCCTGGTCAGGGCCGGGATCGAAATCAAGCTCGCCCTGATAGATGCCCGCAATATGAACGTCATCCTGTTCACCAAGCGCGATCGCCAGACCCTCATCGCCATTAACGGAACCCACATGCCATGCGGTCATGAAATCACCGTTGCCTCGCAGGGCCAACACGAACACATCGTTCAGGCCGTTGGATGTGAAAGGAGCCGTGCCGGCTGGGTCAAAATCAACCGTTTGATCGTTGCCGTAGTAGTACCCTGTAACCATGATATCACCCATGTTGGTAACGGCCACGTCTCGGGCCACCTGGTCATTTCCTTGCCCAACTGTCCGAACCCAGGCGAAATTCCCACTAGCGTCCAGTTTGAGAATGAACAGATCTTGATCGTCGAGCGACATCACAGTAGAATCACCAGTGCCCGGGTCGAAATCCACGCTCAAGTTGAATGCTCCGACAACAAAGACATTCCCGACCGCATCAATATCGACACCACCTATTCCGTCGTTCTGCCCGCCACCGAATGACCTACCCCAAACCCATTGTCCGGAAGCATTCAGTTTTGACACATAGATGTCGTTGCCTCCATTGCTGACATGTGGGTCGTTCTGGTTTGATGGATTCAGATGTACCGTTCCTTGAAAGCGGCCCACACTAACAACACTTCCATCGGGTGCAACTACAATACCCCGTCCACCGGGATTGTTGCCTGTTCCACCCAGCTTTGAAGCCCAGATAAAGTCTCCGTCAGTACTAAGCTTCAGGACGAAAGCATCACCAGCGGCCTGTCCGGTGAGTAAAGAATCGCCCAAGCCTGGATCGAAGTCCACGGTCAGTCGAAAGTATCCGGTGACATGTGGATTGCCGAAGTCATCGACGTCAATGGCATGGCCAATATCAATGTTCGTTGATCCGAAAGCATGAACCCATTGGAGGGTGCCCTCGGTATCGTATTTCACAACGAAAATGTCCTCCAGATTCGAGGAGGAAACAATAGTATCAGCCTCGGCTCCAGATCCGAAGATCGCAGTCCCTCTGAAGGAGCCGGTCGCGTACACATTACCATCCGCGTCAACATCTATGGATAGTCCTTGGTCATAACCGGGACCGCCAGCGGTCGTGATCCAAAGAGGATCACCATCGAAATTCAGCTTAGCAAGGAAAATGTCATCCCATCCTCGTGAGCGCATGTAGTTCGTCCCCGGTCCAGGATCAAAGTCTGTACTATCCGAGAAGTAGCCTGTTGCGTACACGTTGCCATCGTCATCAACAGCAAGAGCTTTCACTTCCACAGAAGCAGGACCTTGGAAAGTGGAGACCCATTGATGCAGGGGTTGAGCTGTCACCTGTGCACTGATCAGGGAACAAATAAGCAGTAGGCCGATGGGTCGCATGCTGGTTGTTTGGACGAACATGGATCTTTGATTAGGAAGTACGCGCCGACCGCACTTGATAGGAGCGGCCTGATGAAAGTGACAAAACGCTTTGGCTCACGCCGCCTAACTTTTCACGTCCATACTCCGCTCCCCATAAACCTGCCTCTGCCACGGCCCGCAGAGCCGGGGCTCGCAGTGACAGAACGCCCCTTCACTTCGTTCGGGGTTACACATCATCGCGACAAGTACATTGAGCGTTCCCCATAGACTTGGCGGGAGAAGGGGTCTTTGAGATCCTTGATGAAGTAGATTGCTTCCCCCGTGCTCTTCATCTCCGGCCCCAAACTCTTGTCCACGTTGGGGAACTTGTCGAAGCTGAAGACGGGCACCTTGACCGCTTGATCATTCCACTTTGTGCAGTTGTTCGGGCACATGGCACAATGAATGCGTCAGTCCGCCAGGGCGTTCGCAAGCCTGTTCACAAATGCCGACAATGATCGATGCATGTCGGCCAATTCATCGTGCTTCGGTTTTGGCTCCTTGCCCTTCTTGATACGGCCCGCGTTCGTTTGATGATACTTCCGATACCACTCGGTCAAAGGAACCGAGCGCATCCCGTTTCCTTTCGCATGGCTGTATATGAACCGAGACATCGCGCACCGCAAACTATCACCTTCGAACCAGATGGAAAGGTCGAACTCAAGCGTTCGCTTCTCCACAAGGACTGAACTGGCGATCACCCAATTGGAAAGCTTCATGGTCGGCCTCCCCGTGAGCCTGGCACGGCCAGCCACGACCGTGTCCTGCCATGTTCCAGGTAATTCCGTTGAGAGCCACGAGAGCGCCTTCTCTAAGAGCTCATCTCGTTCCCGTGTGGATCGGACCAGGACCGAGCAGGTATCCATTGCATCGTCCGCCAAAGGAATGTAGCGCAGGCTTACCTGCGCCACTACGGCTTGCGCACAGAACACTATGGCGAACAAAAAGATCCTGCACATCGCGGTAGCGCTCCTTATCTGCTCAGATACATCGACCTCTCCCCATACACCTGCCTCTGCCACGCCTGCTTCAAGAGCAAGCAGGCTCGCAGTGACAGAACGGATCCGGGCTTCATTAACGGCTAAGGTACATTGACCTCTCTCCGTAGACTTGGCGGAAGAAGGGGTCTTTGAGGTCCTTGATGAAGTAGATCGCCTCCCCCGTGCTCTTCATCTCAGGCCCCAGGCTCTTGTCCACGTTCGGGAACTTGTCGAAGCTGAAGACCGGCACCTTGATGGCATACCCGTCCAACCTGGGTTTGAACTGGAAGTCCTTCAGCTTGTGGCCGAGCATCACCTTGGTGGCCCAGTTGACGTAGGGCTCGCCGTAGGCCTTGGCGATGAAGGGCACCGTGCGGCTGGCGCGGGGGTTCGCCTCGATTACGTACACCACTTCGTCCTTGATGGCGAACTGGATGTTCACCAGGCCCACGGTGTGCAGGGCCAGCGCGATCTTGTGCGTGTGCTCGCGGATCTGTTGGATCACCTTCTCGCTGAGGTCAAAGGGAGGTAACACCGCATTGCTGTCGCCGCTGTGGATGCCCGCCGGCTCGATGTGCTCCATGATGCCGATGATGCGCACCATCTCGCCGTCGCATATGGAATCGCTCTCCGCTTCGATGGCGCCATCGAGGAAGTGATCGATGAGGATCTTGTTGTCGGGCATCAGGCGCAGGATGTCGAGCACCTGGTCCACGAGCTCTTCCTCGTTGATTACGATCTTCATCTTCTGGCCGCCGAGCACGTAGCTGGGGCGCACCAGCAGCGGGAAGCCGAGCTCGCGGCTGAGCTTCACGGCCTCTTCAGCGGTGCGCACCGCGCCGAAGCGCGGGTACGGGATGTTGAGGTCGCGCAGCAATGAGCTGAAGCGTTCGCGGTCCTCGGCGATGTCGAGCGCAGCGAAGCTGGTGCCGATGATCTTGATGCCGTACTTCTCCAGCTTCTCAGCAATCTTCAGCGCAGTCTGACCTCCAAGTTGCACGATCACGCCTTCGGGCTGCTCGTGCTGGATGATGTCGTAGATGTGCTCCCAGAACACAGGCTCGAAGTAGAGCTTGTCGGCCGTGTCGAAGTCGGTGCTTACCGTCTCCGGGTTGCAGTTGATCATGATGGTCTCGTAGCCGAGCTCCTTGGCCGCGAGCACGCCATGCACGCAGCTGTAATCGAACTCGATGCCCTGGCCGATGCGGTTGGGGCCGCTGCCGAGCACCACGATCTTCTTTTTGTCGCTGCGCACGCTCTCGTTCTCCTCCTCGAAGGTGCTGTAGTAGTAAGGCGTCTTCGCGGGGAACTCGCCGGCGCAGGTGTCCACCAGTTTGTACACGCGCTTGATGCCCATCTCCTCGCGCTTCTTGTGCACTTGGCTTTCGAGGCAATCGAGCAGGTGCGCCATCTGGCGATCGGCGTAGCCCTTCTGTTTCGCTTCGAAGAGCAGGTCGCGCGGGATGGTGTCGAGCGTGTACTTCTCCACTTCCTTTTCGGTGAGGATCATGTCCTCGATCTGCTTCAGGAACCAGATGTCGATGCGCGTGAGCTCGTGGATCTTGCTGAACGGAATGCCGAGCTTGATGGCATCGTACACGTGGAAGAGGCGGCTCCAACTGGGGTTGGCGAGGCTTTCCAGCAGCACGGCGGGATCCTTCGTTTCCTTGCCGTCGGCGCCCAATCCGTTGCGCTTGATCTCCACACTCTGACCGGCTTTCTGCAGCGCCTCCTGGAAGCTGCGGCCTATGCCCATGCTCTCGCCGACCCTCTTCATCTGCACACCGAGCCTGCGGTCGCTGCCCTCGAACTTGTCGAAATTCCAGCGCGGCACTTTCACGATCACATAATCGAGCGTGGGCTCGAAGAAGGCGCTGGTGCCGGTGATCGGGTTCTCCAACTCATCAAGACGGTAACCGATGGCGAGCTTGCTGGCGATTTTGGCGATGGGGTAACCCGTGGCCTTGCTGGCGAGCGCGCTGCTGCGGCTCACGCGCGGGTTGATCTCGATGGCGTAGATCTCCTCCTTCTCGTCGGGGCTCACCGCGAACTGCACGTTGCAGCCGCCCGCGAAGTCGCCGATGGCGCGCATCATCTTGATGGCCTCGGTGCGCATGCGCTGGTAGGTGCGGTCGCTGAGGGTCATGGCCGGCGCCACGGTGATGCTGTCGCCGGTGTGGATGCCCATCGGATCGAAGTTCTCGATGGAGCAGATGATGGTGACATTGTCGTCCTTGTCGCGCAGCAGCTCCAGCTCGTACTCTTTCCAGCCTAGCAGCGCCTTGTCGATCATCACCTCGTGGATGGGGCTGATCTGCAGGCCGTGCTTGAGCAGCTTGTCGAATTCGGCGGGGTCCTTCACGAAGCTGGCGCCGGCGCCGCCGAGCGTATAGCTGGCGCGGATCACCAGCGGGAAGCCGAACTCCTGCGCCACCTTCTTGCCTTCGAGGAAGCTGGCCACGGTCTTGCTGGGTGCCATGGGCACGCCGATGCGTTCCATCAGCTGGCGGAACTGCTCGCGGTTCTCGGTGATGTCGATGGCCTTGGTGTCCACGCCGATCATGCGCACGCCGTACTGCTGCCAGATGCCGAGCTTCTCGCATTCGATCGCGAGGTTGAGCGCAGTCTGTCCGCCCATGGTGGGCAGCACAGCGTCGATCTTGTGCTTCTTGAGGATCTCCTCGATGCTCTCGGTGGTGAGCGGCTTCAGGTACACGTTGTCGGCCGTGACCGGATCGGTCATGATGGTGGCCGGGTTGCTGTTGATCAGCGTGACCTCGATGCCTTCGTTGCGGAGGGAGCGGGAAGCTTGGGAGCCGGAATAGTCAAACTCACAAGCTTGACCAATTACGATGGGTCCGCTGCCGATGAGCAGGACCGACTTGATGCTTTGATCTTTTGGCATGTCCGGTGTGTAACCGGGGTGCGAAGCTACCCGCGCATCCACGGCGGCAAGAGGAATGTGGAAAAGGCGGGAGGATCGTGGAGAACTGCAGAGCTGAATGGCAGCAATGCTTCGGGGAAATGGAATGCGGCCGCATTGCCGGATCTTCGTCGCGCTGCTTTGGCGTCGTTGCGTCGGTGCGGTGAACAATGAGCCCCGCGATTTCCTTCTTCACCCACGGCATCACCCTCGCGTACCGCAGCTACGGCAACGGGCCAATGCCTGTGCTCGCGTTCCATGGCTTCGGCCGCACGGGCTCCGATTTCCGCATCCTCGAAGGGCCGCTTGGTGATCGGTGCACCATCCACGCCTTCGACCTGCACTTCCATGGTGACAGCCCCGGTTATCCGCACCGCGCCGATGAGCCCTTCACGCCGAAGGAATTGGCGGTCTTCTTCTCCGCATTCCTAGCCGAGAAAGGAATCGAGCGCACCATCGTGATGGGATACAGCTTGGGTGGCCGCATCGCGCTTTGCCTTGCCGAACAGATGCCGGAGCGCTTCAGCCGCTTGATCCTGGCCGCGCCCGATGGCCTGAAGACCCGGCCGTGGTATCGCGGGCTGGCCTCATCGAACGTGGGCCGCTGGGCATACAAACGCTTCATCCACCATCCGCAGCGGGTTCACTTCGTCATGGATGCCTTGCGTGCCTTACGCCTGATGAACGAGCGCATGCACCGTTTCCTGAAGGGGCAGACGGACAGCCGCGCCAAACGTCAGCTCGTTCACGATGTGTGGCTCAGCTACCGCCTCATAGAGCCCGATCTGGCATCCGTGGCCAAGACAGCGCAGCGACATGGGTTCCCGATCAACCTGTATTTCGGCACGCACGATCGTGTGATACCGCCCCATTTGGGCAGCAACCTGCGACGACATGCGCCTGATTCGGTCACCAGCGAGGAACTGCCATTCGGGCATGTGCTGCTGACCAGCGAGCTGGGTCAAGCGATTCGAGCCCGGCTCTGGGGCTAGAAAGGAGAAGGGCCGCCCTGAGGCAGCCCTTTCGGATCAATGTTCGAGACGCAGGGCTATTTGCTGCCCACTTGCTCGTCGCTCACGGTGAGCTTGTGGCGACCCTGCCTGCGGCGGCTGGCCAATACGGCGCGACCCGCCGGGGTGCTCATGCGCTCACGGAATCCGTGCTTGTTGGTCCGCTTGCGTTTGCTGGGCTGATAAGTGCGCTTCATGGCCTTCGTTTTTCGTGAGAGGGCCGCAAATGTAGGCCTTTCCCTCACCCGACCAAATGGTTCCTATCGCGGGGCGAAACGGAGCCTATCCAGCCCATAGGCCTGTACGGTGCCATCGGTCAACTCGATGAGCAGGCGGCCCAAGGGGTCCACGTCCAAGGCGCGGGCTTTTGTGGCCTCTCCGTCGAGCAGCATATCGGCCCAGCGGCCACGGGTCCAAAGGCGGTCGGTATACGATACCAGGCCCTCTTCCCGGGCCGATTCCCATTTGGCCCACCAATACCCGAAACGGTCCAGCACTTCGCGCAGCAGGCTGAGGCGGTCGTGGAGCGTTCCGGATTCAATTGCCAAGCTGGTGGCCACCAATTCCTCGGGCAGTTCCTGGTTATTCACGTTGATGCCGACTCCTATGAGGCTGTTGACCACCAATTCACCCACCAGGTCGTTCTTGATCAGGATGCCCGCCACTTTCCGGCGATCTATCAGGATGTCGTTCGGCCATTTAATCCGGGTGTCGCCCTGCACGCGGGCGCGAACGGCGTCATGCACGGCCAAGGCCGCCACCTTGCTGATGCCGAATTGCGCATCGGCCTTGAGTCCGGCTGGCTTGGTCACGATCGTGAAGGTGAGGTCGAGGCTCGGAGCCGACTGCCACGAACGGCCGCGTTGCCCACGTCCATCGCTCTGCGCATGCGCAAGAATGACAGTGCCATGCGCCGCATTGCCATGCGATAGCAGGTCGGCAGCTGTTTTGTTGGTGCTCTCCAGCACCTCGAACTCCAGCAACGGCCCTCCGAACATCTCGGCGGGTCTTCGTGTTGGCAGCGTCCGGCGCGCCCTTGGCGGGAAAGCCAGCACCTCCCTTTGAACGCACCAAAGTCACCGGATGAAGCGACGCCAAGGCGCCAAGCCCGCCACCAGCCTGATCGACTCAGTGATCAACGGCATTCAGGAAGTCAAAGGCAAGGACATCGTTCACATGGATCTGCGCGGGGTGCCCAATACGGTGTGCGACCACTTCGTGATCTGCCATGGCGATTCCGGGACCCAAGTGGATGCCATCACCCGGTCGGTGCTGGAATTCGCGCGGAAGCAAACCGGTGAGAAGCCCTGGCATACCGAAGGCGAGCGCAACTCCGAATGGGTGCTGCTCGATTTCGTCGATGTGGTGGTGCACATCTTCCACCGCGACAAGCGCGGCTGTTACGCGCTCGAGGACCTCTTGGGCGACGCCGCCCGAACACAATACGAGCACGTGGCCTGATCGCCACCATCGACGATGAACGAGCCCAACAAGAACGAACGTCCCAAGGAACGTCCCAAACGCTCCTTCAATTTCTATTGGATCTACGGGATCATCATCCTCATGATCCTCTCCATCCAGCTCTTCCAGGGCGGTGGTGGCATGGCCAAGATCACGCGCGCCGAATTCGAGACCATGGTTGCCAACGGCGATGTGGAGCGCTTCGTGATCATGAATGAGCAAATCGTGAAGGTCTATATCAAGCAGGACCGCTTGGACAAGGAGCCGCACCGAACCAAGGTGAAGGACTCGCCGATCTCAGGTCGCAACACCTCGGGGCCGCAATACGCCTTCAACCAAGGCAGCAGCAACATGGAGAAGGATGGCCTGATCACGCTCGCGCGTGAGTACAAGGTGCCTTACGACAACGAGACGCAGGACAATTGGGGCCGCGAGATGATCTACTGGGCGCTCTTGCTCGGCGCCATGGTCTTCGTATGGGTCTTCGTGATGCGGCGTTTGGGCGGTGGTGTCGGGCCCGGCGGCCAGATCTTCAACATCGGCAAGAGCCGCGCACAAGTGTTCGAGGGTGGCAAGAGCACCAACGTCACCTTCAACGACGTGGCTGGACTGGCCGAAGCGAAGGAGGAATTGCAGGAAATCGTTGATTTCCTCAAGAACCCCAAGCGCTACACCGATCTGGGCGCCAAGATCCCCAAAGGCGCATTGCTCGTTGGGCCTCCGGGCACGGGCAAGACCTTGCTCGCGAAGGCCATCGCCGGCGAGGCCAATGTGCCCTTCTTCAGCTTGAGCGGATCCGATTTCGTGGAGATGTTCGTGGGCGTAGGCGCCAGCCGCGTTCGCGACCTCTTCAAACAGGCCAAGGAAAAAGCACCTAGCATCATCTTCATCGACGAGATCGATGCAATCGGACGCGCACGCGGCCGCAGCGTGAGCATGGGCGCCAACGACGAGCGCGAGAACACGCTGAACCAGCTGCTCACTGAGATGGATGGCTTCGGCACAAACAGCGGCGTGATCCTCATTGGCGCCACCAACCGCGCTGACGTGCTGGACCGCGCGCTCATGCGCCCTGGCCGGTTCGACCGGCAGATCTTCGTGGACATGCCCGATGTGAAGGAGCGTGAGGACATCCTCAAGGTGCACCTCAAGCCCCTGAAGCTCGATGTGGCCGTGGACGTGGAGTTCCTCGCCAAGCAGACACCAGGCTTCAGCGGCGCTGATCTGGCCAATATCTGCAACGAAGCCGCCCTGATCGCTGCACGCAAAAAGAAGAGCACCGTTGACAGGCAGGATTTCCTCGATGCCGTTGATCGCGTGATCGGCGGATTGGAGAAGAAGAACAAGATCATCACCGACGACGAGAAGCGCGCCATCGCCTACCACGAGGCGGGCCACGCCACCGTGAGCTGGCTGGTGGAGCACGCTTCACCCTTGGTGAAGGTGACCATTGTGCCTCGCGGCCGCAGCCTGGGTGCTGCCTGGTACCTGCCCGACGAACGCCACCTCACCACTGCTGAGCAGATGCTCGATGAAGTGTGCGCCGCATTGGGAGGCCGCGCCGCTGAAGATGTGATGTATGGCAAAGTGAGCACAGGTGCCTTGAGCGATCTGGAGAAGGTGACCAAGCAGGCCTATGCCATGGTCACGGTGTATGGGTTGAATGAGCGCGTGGGCACCATCTGCTATTACGCTAGCAGCGGACAGAGCGAATACAGCTTCGGCAAGCCATACAGTGAGCGCACAGCGCAAACCATTGATGAGGAGGTGAGCAAGATCGTCGAAGGGCAGTACACGCGCGCGAAGCGGATCCTTAACGAGAACAAGGACAAGCTCACGGCTCTAGCCACGCAACTGCTTGAGAAGGAGGTGATCTTCAAAGAGGACCTCGAGAAGATCTTCGGCGAGCGTCCCTTCAAGGCATTCGGCGAAGCCGCTACGAATGGACACGCCGCCGCGCCAAAACCCGAAGCGCCTGTTGAGGGCGAAGCCGGCGCCAAGCTTAAGGCCATGCGCCGCGCCGATGATTGGGCTCCGGTGCATTGTGCAGCAACACAGCAAGAGGCCGAATTGGTGAAGGGCATGCTCGAGGCGAATGGCATCGATGCGGTGGTGATGCATCAAGGTTCGAGTCCCTACCCGTTCTTGGGTGAAGCAGAGGTGCTCGTGCCACGGGCCGATGTGGTGCGCGCCCTCTACCTTGTGCGCCAAGCCCCCGAAGCGTGAAGGAACTTCTCGTGCGTGCTGCCAGCGGCGCCGTGTATGCGGTGCTCGTTATCGGTTCAGCGCTATTGGGTCCGTGGGCCGCAGCAATCCTCTTCCTCCTGGTTTGCCTCATCGCCGCACGCGAGCTTCACCGGCTCGGTGTAACCGGTTTGACATTGGCTGCGAGCTATGTGGTTGCGCTGGTCACCTATGTCGGGGTCGCCGCGTTGCCCTTGCTCACTCCGCAAGAGCTGCCTTCGCTCCTGGTGTTCGCGCATGTGATCCTGCTGCTGATCGTGCTAGCGTTCCTTCAGCGACGATTGCGCGATCCGTTGCTCAGCGCCGCAGCCTTCGCGTCATACATCGCGGCGCCTTTTGCATTCGCGGTGTGGCTCGCGGCTGTCGATGCATGGCTCTTCATCGGCTTCATGCTGCTGCTGTGGACGAATGACACTGGCGCTTACCTCGTGGGCAAATCCATCGGTCGCAATAAGCTGATGCCTTCTGTGAGCCCCGGCAAGACCTGGGAGGGATTCGTCGGCGGCGTCGCGCTCGCGATGCTCGCGGCATGGCCCATCAGCGACCTGAGCAGCGCGCTTCCGTTGCATGGCTGGCTCATCGCCGCAGGCGGGGTCGCCATCGCGGGCACCGTTGGCGATCTGTACGAGAGCGCATTGAAGCGCAAGGCCGGCGTGAAGGACAGCGGCCGGATCATGCCCGGCCATGGCGGAGCGCTGGACCGCTTCGATGGTTACTTGCTAGCTGCGCCGGTGATGCTGCTGGTGGTGCTGCTGATGAGCTAGAACCTATCTCAAAAATACCCTTCGGGCTGCGCCGGGGTCTTTACGCGCCCAGCCTTCGTTGCTCAACCCTTGCATAGCGCCCGGCTATGCGCGGGTTTCGCGCCTCGGATGGATCGCGAAATCCCTCCGGCTCGCTTCCAAAAGCATTCTTGAGACAGGTTCTAGCCTCGCTTAGCTCCTCAAGCTGGCGAACGCGCGCTCCATGTTCCTGTGGAAGGCCTCAAGCGTGAATCGCTCGGCATAAATGCGCCGCGCATCAGCGGACATGCGGGCGCGGAGCGCTGGATCGGTGATCAGCTGCTCCAGCCGGTCGGCCACACGCGCAGGGGCATGCACCGGTACCAAGAAGCCGTTCACGCCTTCGTCCACCATCACCGGTATGCCGCGCCAATCGGTGGCCACAACGGGCAGGCCGAACTGCGCGGCTTCCATGAGCACAACAGGAAAGCTCTCCGCCTCGAAGTGCGAGGGGAAGCAGAAGATGTCGGCCGATGCGAAGTCGCCGAGCTTATCGGATCCCGTGCGAACGCCAAGCACGTGCACGCGATCGGTAAGACCATGCTGCGCGATGAATGCGAGCATGCGCTGCTCGAATTCGGCATCGCCCCAACGGCCCATGAGCATCAGTTCGGCATTGGCCCCGCGCCCAATGAGATCGGCGAAGGCCTGCAATAGCACCTCGACGCCTTTGCTCGGTATGAGCACCGCGGTGAAAAGGACGCGCACGCGGCGGCTGGGCGATAAGTCGCGCGCGATGGCACCACCGGAGAGGTCCTCGATGCCATTGAACACGCTCACGATCCGGCGAGCCTTGAAGTATTGCGCATCGGGCGGAGCCAAGTCGCTGGTGCGGATGGCGAGGTGCGGCTTGCGATAGGCGAGCCAGGCCAGCCAGCGCAAGGGAAGTGGCAAGTTGCCCATGAAGGTTGAAACACCACCCGCATGGAAGTGGAATACCGCGTAGCGGAAGCACCAGCGCACGGCGATCAGGAATATGATGTCGCGCAGGATGGGCACCATGTTCGGACCGCTGGGCGGGTAATACAGCGCTTGCGATCCGTGCCTGATGCGCGCGCGCCACACTTGCCCGATGGTGCGGAAGAGGATCCACACCTTGCGCAAGCTGAACCGCCCCACATCGCTCATCTCCTCGGAGTAGGCGAGCCGCACATGCGCGAGTTGGAGCGTTGCGTAGCGCCCTTCCAGGAACTTCTCGATCATCACGGCCTGCCCACCGAATGGGGGCGGGGTTTGCCCAACCACCAGCACACGCAAGGGCGTATTCTTCTGCATGCGGCGAAACTAGAGGGCGCTGAGCACGGCCTCCCGTCGCGCTGGTCCTCGCGGTTCATAGTGCGATGTTGACAGGAGTTGAACGTATGGCCCGAAAGCCCCCGACTATATTCGCCGCGCTTCCATGCGACTGCACCGCGAAGGCACCCCCACGCTCTTACTGGTCACCGCAACGGTGTGCTTTGCGCTGTTCGCCCTGTGGCAATGGCCGGTGCCCGATTGGATCCGCATCCCGTTCAGCATCGCGCTCGCAGCGGTCTGGTGCATCGTTGTCTGGTTCTTCCGCGTACCGTCGCGCCGCGTGCAGGCCAACGACACGCATGTGCTATCACCCTGCGATGGCAAAGTGGTGGCGATTGAGGAGGTGCATGAGCCGGAATACTTCAAGGACAAGCGCATCCAGTTGAGCATCTTCATGAGTCCGCTGAATGTGCACATCAATTACTACCCGATCGGCGGTTCGGTGAGTTACAGCGCCTACCACCCCGGCAAGTACCTGGTGGCCTGGCATCCGAAGAGCAGCACGGAGAACGAGCGCAGCACGGTGGTGGTGAAGCATCCGAAGCATGGCGAAGTGCTCTTCCGCCAGATCGCCGGAGCCTTGGCCCGGCGCATCGTCACCTACAGCGCGAAGGATGCTCCCGCTGAGCAAGGGAAGGAATTCGGCTTCATCAAGTTCGGCTCGCGCGTGGATGTGCTGCTGCCTGTTGGCACGCGCGTAACGGTGAAGCTGGGCGAGAAGGTGAGCGGGAGCATCTCGAAGATCGCAGAATACAACTCCTGATGGAACGCACGCTGAAGACGATACTCATCGTGGTCATCGCGGCGCTGGCCGCTTTCGTGGTCATCCGCAAGTATGTGATCAAAGGCGGCGAAGCGCCCACGGATGCGCCTGTCGCTGAGGTGTACCCGCCCGGACCTTTCGACGGTTTGGGCATCCGATTCGATGGCCACTACCGGCACGATGAAGGCGGGCTGCGCTACCTAATGCGCTTCTTCCCCGAGGGCCGCGTGGTTACCATCAACGGCACCAAGGACGTGGAGGCCACCTTGCACGAGTTCCTCACCCGGGATACCGAGGGCAACCAGCGGATGGGCCTGCACAACGTGATGGCCGATGTGCGCAACGACAGCATCTTCTTCATGACGCAGGCCATGCGAGGCGAGATCAGCCACCGCGGCAACGTGACCAGTGATAGCACCGTGCGCTTCTTCCGGCACAGCCACATCACCGGCAAGGATTTCCATTTCACCTTCACCTTCCGCTCCGACGCGCTCATGAAGGAGCTAGCCGAGCAAGCCAAGCAATCCGCTCAGGTGGTTGATTCGGTAGGTGGCCAGTAGGTCAGGCTCCGTTTCGGCAGTGTAGTGCGCATGGTCCCAGCCAGCGCGTCGCGCACCGAGCATGTCGGCTTCGGCATTATCGCCGATCATCAGTGATTCCTCTGCCCGCGCGCCGCTGCGCTTCAAGGCTTCCTCGAAGATGCGAGGGTCCGGCTTCGCCGCGCCCGCCCGCTCGCTGGTGAGCACCACGTCGAAGGCGTCGTGCAATCCGCAGCTCTGGAGCTTCACGCGCTGCACTTCATCGAAACCGTTGGTGATGATGTGCAAGCGATGGCGCTCTCGCACAGCATCGATCACTTCGCGCGCGCCGGGCATAAGACCGGGCTTCTGCGGGCAGATCACGAGGTAATCGACGGAGAGCGTTGAAGCGAGCCTGCCATCGGCGATGCCGAAGCGCAGCAGCGCCGAGCGGAAGCGCAGCACGCGCAGTACCTCCTTGGGCATGCGGCCCGCGCCGTGCTCTTTCCACAAGGCGGCATTCAATTCCTCGAACACCGTGATGAAGGCCTGCGCGTCGGGCACGCCGCGTCCAATGAGGCCATGCGTGGCAACGAGCTCGCCCAAGGTCTCGCGAGAGTTCGTCCTGAAATCCCACAGCGTATGGTCCAGGTCGAAGAAGAGGTGCGTGTAGCGTTTCACCGGAGGAAGCCCCAGGCCGTGCTGAGTACGATGGACCATGCCGCCACAGCGGTGATCAAGTAGGGGAGGGTGCGCCGGTCGTGACGGAAATACTTCGCGGCGATGATCGCGGTAATGGGCACCGAGAGGATCGGCGGCATCACCGCCAGTCCGATGAGCCCATAGCGGCGCTTCACCCGGACGATGAACCGGTTGGTGCGCGTGAAGGCCTTGCGTGCGGGTTTCCCTGCGGCCAGGCGCGCGGCTTTCTTGCGAAGCGCGCCAAGCCGGAGCCACTCGAGCAGGCGTTTGCCGAGCAGGTAGAACGCGGCGGTGCCCGCGCTTCCACCAATGGCGAGCAACGCAACGGTCTGCCAATAGCTATGCTGGAATCCGTACGACACCGGCGCCGCGAGCAGGAACTTCACGATGCTCATGCCAAGCACGGTGGCGGCACCGAGCGCGTTCATGGCTCAGGCTTTCTTGCCATAAGCCAGATCGCCGGCATCGCCAAGGCCTGGCACGATGTACGCCTCTGCGGTCATCTCCTCGTCGATGGCGCCGATCCAGAAGCGTGTTCCGGCGGGCAGGCGCAGCTTGGCATATTCAACGCCTTCGTTGCTGGCGATCGCCGACACCACGTGCAGGGCCTTGGGCACGCCCAAGCGCAACAGGGCGCGATACACCAGCACCATGCTCTGCCCGGTGGCGAGCATGGGGTCGCAGAGCACAAGCACGCGGTCGTGCAGCGGCGGACTGCTCAGGTATTCCACTTCGATATCGAAGCCGTCCTCGCCTTTGCGATGCTTGCGGTAGGCGCTCACGAAGGCGTTGTCGGCGCGATCGAAATAATTCAGCATGCCTTGGTGGAGCGGAAGTCCCGCGCGCAGGATGGTGGCCAGCACGGGCTGTTCCGTGAGCATGGGCACTTGCGCGATGCCGAGCGGCGTAACCACTTCTTTCTCCACGTATTCCATGGTGCGGCTCATCTCCAGCGCGAGCACCTCGCCGATGCGCTCCAGGTTGCGTCGGAAGCGCATGGGGTCCTGCTGCACTTGCGCATCGCGCATCTCGGCCAGGAAATGCCCGGCGATGCTCCGCTCCTTCGCGAGTTCCTTCACCATGTCGCTATCGCTTTAACCATCGTAAGGGGATTGGCAGCCGATTGGCCCGCAGGCGAAAATAGGCCCTGTCGGTGGCACCGAAGCCACGATTGAATCGGGCGACGCTCTCGGTGGCTGATCCCGCGAAATCGAGGATGGTTCCGCTTCCAGCATGCCGCTCGATCCAGGCATCGATTAGAAGGAACATGGCTTTGCGCTCTGACCTTCATTGGTGTTCGCCGATTTCAGCAGGGTCGAACGGCCCTGCCGTTCGGCGAAGCAGGCTGCGGCGATGGCCTCGCCCTCATGGTATAGCGCGTCGATCCGGCATTGCTTGCGAACGAGTCCTTCTGTTATCACCGCCTCGAATCGGTCCAGGTCCTTCACCGCCGATGCACCGTAGCGCGCGCCGGTTGTTCTTCGAAAGAGCGCGATGAAGCCTGCGGCATCCATCGTCCCGGAGCGCATGCTCGGATCACCTTGCTTCAGATTGCGGCGATGCCCTTTCGCATAGTGTTCCCTCATCGAATCGATCGGCGCATCAGCGATCAGGATCTGGTTGGGCCAGGTTTCGAGCGTGGCGCCTATGGCTTGGGTGCGCTCCATGCCTTCGTGCAGCCAGATGTCGATATAGCGGAAATGGTTGATAGCCGCCGCGATGAATGCTGCATGCGATTCGGGCGATGGCATCGCTGCGAACACGCCGAGTTGCTGAAGGCCCAATGGCTGATAGAGGTAGTCGATTCCCCATTTCCGGTTCCTGCACAGCGGCATCATCGCATCAGCCTCATCGTCAATCAGGGCTTCCCATCCGGGCGAAGCGCGACTGAGCACCCAGCTCTGCGCGTACCAGAACGGTTGCGCGCAACGCATCAAGCGCGCGTCCCACGCGGCCTTGTCGATTTCGTTGTGCTTCAGGTGCGCGATCATGGCGTCGCGTTGCGAATGATACGGAGGATGGCCTCGCGCCATGGGAGCTGATCACCCGGAGGAGGCCAAATAGCTCTCGTGCCACAAGCCGATGAACTGCCCATCGACCTTCTTGATCGCAGCGATCACTTCCGTGGCCCGCGCAACGGCTTCGTCCGGGCTCAGCTTCATTTTCTCGCGCAAGGTGTTGTCCATCACGGCGAAGGGATGGATCATCAATGAGGTCTCTGCTTCCTGTTCAAGGTCGTACCACGCATAGGGCGTGCAGGTGCCCGCGCGGAAACCGATTTGATCGTGGCAGCCCATGCTGTGCTCTTCGCGCATGCCCAACGCGACCGCTTCACGGAAAGTGCTTGGAATTCGCGTGCGCAAGAAGTGTTGACGACTGAGCGTGATGGGTTGCGCGATGGCATCGAACAGTCGATCACGTTCCACGCGCATCATGTCGGGTGCGGTGCTGCTGTAGTACGAAGGATGCAGGCCCACCTCCATGCGTTGGGCGAGTTCGCGGAGGTATCGCGCATAACGCGCATCGCTCACGGGCACCGCATGATCCCAAGGGCCCCGCTGAGCCGCCAAGATGAAGGCGATGCTCCGCTGCGCCGCTTCGCTGAAGCAAGTCAATAGCGCCTCGTCAAGGATGAACGGATCCACGGCTTTCTCGCTGAGGACCTTCAGTCGCTCGGCAGCATCGCGCCATCGGCCACTCAGCGTATCGCGCGTGAAGCTCCCGGCCGATCGCCATGATTCGCGACCGAGGTACTTGAAGCCATTGTCCAGGTCGATCGTGACGGTTTGGCTGTATCGCCGGTTGGGCAAGGGCACACGAGAATCGAACGCACGCCAGGCGCGCGCGATTCGCATAGCCCATTCGTCAACGACAGGGGCATGCAGATAGCCGTGTCGCGCGGCATGCATGGCGCTGGTTAGTGGCCGATCATGCGCATCTGTGGGCAGGCCGACCCATTCTTCGTACCGCGTGAGCATGAAGAATGCTGCTGCCAACGGATCGAATGGCCATGCGCCGCCATCCACCGGGAACAAGCTGATGCTTTCATCGGTGCGGATGACATCTGGATCGATCCGATCGGTTGCGACATGACTGAGCCAGCCGCAAGGCTTCAGGTGGAACGCGCCTTCGGGAGCGTGTTCGGCGTAGGCCAGAAGTGGCCCATCATCTGCACGCGGTTGATCCGTACCGGTGGCCCAACGCACAGGCCAGCCAAGCAAGCGTTCGAAGAACTGCCTCGCAGCATACTGCGCGCGCGGGCTCGCGGTCTCTATCCAAATGGTGATGGGCTGCACGTCGGGGCAAGGTATCGCTGACCCATCGGCCGTTGCTCAACTCAACTCATCGGCGATGCGATCTGCCGCGTGGCCATCGCCATACAGGCCATCGCGTACGGGTGTGCCGTTCCGGAGGAATTCCTCTGCCGATGCCAAGATGGTCGCGTTGTCGGCGTCGGCCAATCGCGCCTGCCCAGCATCAACCAATTCGACCCATTCCGTCTCAGGCCTCAGCACCACGCATGGCTTCCGGAAGAAGTAGGCTTCTTTCTGAACACCGCCGCTGTCGGTGAGGATCGGCCGCGCCGACCGCTCGCGCATGATCGTATCCGGGTAGCCAACGGGCGGAATCAAGCGCAGCACCTTATCGTTCGGGCGCAGGCCGCAGCGTTCAAGACTCGCACGGGTCCTGGGGTGCACAGGCACCACAATCGGCAGCCCGTGCGCTTGACCGCATAGCTCAAGCGCGCTGAAGATCGCTTTCAGCCGAACCTCATCGTCCGTATTGAAATCACGATGCACGGTTGCCAAGAGGAAGCCGTTTGCCCGCACGCCAGTCTGCTCCAGGATCGTGGATCGCTCAAGCGCAGCAGCCGCGTAGTGCAGGCTGATATCCATCATCACATCGCCGGTGAGCACCGCTTTCGGATGATCGGCAGTGGCCGTTCCGTCATGCGTGCCGATTCCTTCACGTGCGAGGTTGCGCATGGCGGTTTCGGTGGGGCAGAAGAGCCAGGTGGAGCAGTGGTCGCAAATAATCCGATTCCCCTCTTCGGGCATCGCCTTGTTGAAGGAACGGAGTCCGGCTTCAACGTGTGCCACGGGTATGTGGAGCTTCGCTGCAGCGATCGCACCAGCCAAGGTGCTGTTCGTGTCGCCGTAAAGGATCAGCGCATCGGGCTTGTGCTCGAGCAGGGCCGCTTCGATGCCTTCGGTCATGCGCGCGGTCTGCCTGCCATGCGATCCGGAGCCGACGCCGAGGTCGATTGCGGGCCGCGGGATGCCTAGTTCCTCAAAGAACACGCGGCTCATGGCATCATCGTAATGCTGCCCGGTGTGCAGTATGCTGTGCTTGGAGCCTTTCATGGCTAGTGCGCGATGCACGGCAGCGGCCTTGACGAATTGGGGCCTGGCCCCTACGATGCTGAGCAATACCATTAGGCCAACATGCCGTTATCGGCGAAGCTGTAATAGCCATTCGCCCCGATGATGAGGTGATCCTGCACGGTGATGTCAAGCAAACGTGCGCCGTCGGTGAGCTTGCGCGTGAGTTTGATGTCCTCTTCGCTGGGCCTGAGCTGGCCGCTGGGGTGGTTGTGGCAGAGGATGATGGAGGCGGCGCGGTGCTCGATGGCTTCTTTGAATATGACCTTGGGGTCTGCCACTGTGCCATGCAAACCACCTCGGCTAATCGATACGCGATTGAGCAGCCGATTGCCGCGGTCGAGCAGGATCAGCCAGAACTCTTCGTGCGGCAGATCAATGAGAACAGGGCGGATGATTTCGAAGGCTGAGGCACTGCTTGTCACGGAAGCGCGCGTTTCTGCATCGGTATCACGTCGGCGCCGGCCCAGTTCCAAGGCGGCTGCAATGGCCATGGCTTTGGCTTCGCCCATGCCCTTGAAGTCCATCATGTCGCTCAGGTCGAGCTTGCCGAGGCGATGCAGATCGTTGCCGCAGCGCGCGAGCAGCCGCTTGGCCAGATCGAGTGCGCTTTCCTGCTTGGTGCCCGACCGGATCAGTATGGCGATCAGTTCGGCGTCGGACAGCGCTCTGGGCCCCAATCGTTGGAGCTTTTCCCGAGGCCGGTCGTCGCTGGCCCATTGGGAGATCGGCATGCGCGCTTCCATGGTGCTTGAAAATGAAACAGGTCCCCGATTTCGAGGACCTGTCCAATGTATGCGTCAGGCAATCACTTCAGCCCGTTCACGTGCTTCTTGGCCGCCGATTTCAGGTTGGCCGCCTTGTTCTTATGGATGATGTTGCGCTTGGCCAGCTTGTCGAGCATGGAAGTGACCTCCGGAAGGAGTTTCTCAGCATCCTTCTTATCGGTGGTGGTGCGCAGCGCCCGCACGGCATTGCGGGTGGTCTTGTGCTGGTAGCGGTTCCGCTCGTTGCGGGTCTCGGTCTGCCTTACGCGCTTCAGCGCTGACTTATGGTTGGCCATGGGTTATTTCCTTCCAGTTGGAAAGGGGCGGCAAATATAGGCGGGGAAGCCTTATGGCAAAGGGGTCCGAACCAGGGGTTTTCTGGTATGCGGGCGGTCAGTAGGCCATCTTTTCCTTGCCGAGCATATTGGTCACGGTCTTCACCACGACCTTCAGATCGAGCCAGAAGGACCAGTTCTCCAGGTACCAGATGTCCATTTCGACCCTGCGCTCCATAAGGTCGGGGGTGCTGGTTTCGCCACGGAAACCGTTCACTTGGGCCCAGCCGGTGATGCCAGGGCGAACAAAGTGGCGCACCATGTACTTGTCTATGATGTCTCGGTACTGCTCGTTCAGGCGAATCGGGTGAGGCCGTGGGCCAACCACGCTCATGTGGCCGAGGAGCACGTTCCAGAACTGGGGCATTTCGTCCAGGTTGCTCTTGCGCAGGAAACGGCCCACAGCGGTGACGCGGGGATCGTTCTTGGTGGCCTGCTTCACGTCGGCCTCTTTGTTCATGCGCATGCTGCGGAACTTCCAGCAGGTGAATTCCTTGTTATCGCGGCCCAAGCGCTTCTGCTTGAAGAACACCGGCCCGCGGCTCGAAAGCTTCACAGCAAGCGCTAGCAGCGGGAAAAGCCAAGTGAAGATGAACAGGATGACGGCTGAGGAGAAGACGATATCGAACGCTCGTTTCATCCTGCGGTTCAACTGCCTATCAAGGGGCTTCTTGCGCAGCTTGCTCACAGGCACGCCGCCAAGGAATTCCAGATCACTGGTCTTCACGACAGGAATGAAGCTCTCGGCACTCAGGATCGCGGAACCGGATGGTGTTGCGCTCACAGAACTCCATCAGGTCTGTGATGTCCTCTTTCCGGGTTCCGGGAAGCGCACAATAGATGATATCAATCCTATTCTGGACGGCATAGGACTTCACCGCCTCCACTTCGCCCATGTAGTGCTTCGCCAACGCACCGCTGATTGGTGAATCGTTGAACAGGCCCATGAATCGGTATCCGCGTACCGTTTGGTCCTCACAATACCTGAAAATCTCCTCGGCAGCTGGACTGTGACCTACAATCACCAGGTCCTTTACGGAAGTCAACGGCTCGAATGTGAGAACCTTGTTCAGGCCGGATTGCATTTGCTGCAAGGAACTCCGGCTGTTGCGTAGCAGCGTGCTCAACTCGCCTGCCGTATCACGCTGATTCCGACTCCCTCGTGCCCCGTCTGGGTTGGTAATGATCCGCTCCATCTATTCGTGCTGCTTCTGGTCTGGAATCGGTCCTATCGGGAGAGTGGCGCAAATCTAACCGCCGTTAGCCAAGTTGTCAACTTCGTCGGATTATTCTGACTATTCGTCGAAGAAGTGGTGTCGTCAGAGTTCAACAATGAACGATTCAAATATCAGAATGTCAGGAGGTTATGCCTTGCCGTGGGTCTTTCTGCGAAACCATGCTTGCAGGAATAAGACGATGAAATGGGTGTTTGTCACCAAATACCTCTTCCAAAGCCGTCGTGGTTCCAGTGCTAAACGGTACAGCCACTCCAGCGCCAAGGTCCGCATCCATCGCGGTGCACGGCTATCGAGTCCTGCGTAGAGCAAGAACGCGCCGCCAAGCCCAATCATAGTAGCGGGCACCTGACCTTTCATAGCGGCCATGAAGCGCTCTTGCTTCGGACAGCCGAGTGATACTAAGACAAGTTGAGCGCCGGATTCTGAAATGCGCCTGGCTTCGGCTTGCAGATCCCAATCCTCCAACGGGACGAAAGGCGGTGAGTGAGCTCCCGCAAACAACAAAGCAGGATGCTCTTTCGACGCTCGTTGCTGGATGAGCTGCTGAGTGGCGGGACTCCCGCCGTAGAGGTACACCGATAGCCCTCCGATAGCCGCTTGCTCGAGCAATGATGGCATCAGGTCATTGCCGGCTACTCGTTCCTGCTTCACATGATGCAATCGGCCAATAGCATACACCACGGGCATGCCATCGGGCGTTGCGAGGTCTGCGCCATTCACCACGCGGTTGAACCCGGGTTCCTGCGCTTCAACGGTCATGTGGGCGTTCACGCAGCACACATAGGCTGATTCTCCTGCATTCCCCAAGGCCATGATGCGCTGCAGCTGCATGGCATACGGCGCGTTGGTGATGCCCACGCCGAGGGTATCCAGCTTGGGCAAGGCCAAGTTGTTCATGCGTGCTGACGGTTAGGTGCCATCCGCGGGTCCTTTAGCGGGCCTGCGGTCCACCGCTCGCTTGCATCATCGTACCAAGCCACCGTGGCGCGCACGCCATCGACCAAAGAGAACGGCGCTTCGCCAACCGTTTCTATGGTGCGGTCCATGGGCGTTATGTAATCCGAGGTCATGCTGCGATACCTCCCTGATGTGATCGGGAAAGGCAGCTTGATCGCTTTCAACGCATCGCCGATCAAGGCTAAGGTGCGCACCAGCCCATTGGGTATGTAGCGAACACGTTTGCCCGTGAGCTGCATGGATACCTCTTCAACCCAAACTTTCAAGTCGAATGGCTGATCTCCCACGTAAAGCACCTTGCCATGCACCTGCTCTTTGGGCAACTCGAGCATGCGCATGATTTGCCAAGCCACATTGCCCACGTAGCCATACGACCGGATCACACGGCTGCGGCCAGGATGGAAGTAGAGGCCCTTACGCATCACTTTGAACATGACATCGCGATAGCGCAGGCTCCATGGTCCCCATATGGTGGTAGGCCTGATGATTGTCCAAATGCAGTTTGGATCGGCCTCGCGGGTTGCCAGTTCGGTAAGCCGCTTCGATTCGCCATATACGGTGAAGGGCTTGTAGTCCTGATCGTGCTTGGGCTGGTATCCGGCCTCGCACACGAATTGCGTCGAAGTGACGATGAGTCGTTCAACTGATGGGCAATTCGCGATGCAACGGAGCAGGTTCCGGGTTCCTTCGTGATTCTGGCGGTAGGCATCGAGTTCGATGTCCTCGGTGTCCGTTCTGGCGCCAAGGTGCACCACATGAGTAGGGGCGAATGCTGCAACGGCATCGCGCAAGCCTCGCTCGTCCAGAAGGTCCACTTCCTTCCATTTATCAGCGTAAGCCGGATTCAACGGCGGGTTCCAATCAAGATTCAGCAATTCGGCTCCTTGTTCGCTCAGTGCGTTGATAAAGGTTGGTTCCTATGAAGCCGGATCGCCGGTGATGAGGTAACGTTTCCATGCGTTTTCGACTGCGATGCTTATCTGCCATGCGAGGTAGCGCCTTCAACGTATTGCGCCGCCCAAAGATGCGTCTGTGCTTGTGCATGCTTCTCGGTTGGTTCCGAGGCGTTACGAGCGGCTGCCATTGAACAATGGTCGAGATCAATGGCTGTTCGTCGAAGGTGATCCTGCGCCGGTCGAGTATTCCGAACCGTGCACTTGCAGCTCTGGTTGAACGCCCCAGAAACGAAACGACATGCGCTTACGCTCTGCACTGCTGATCGCCGCCGCCACAATGGTTATGGGGTTGAAGGCCGCCACCTACTACGTGTCTCCCACCGGCAGCGACACCAACAATGGCACCAGCCAAGCCACTCCATGGCAGTCAATCGCGCGAGTGAATCAGTTGGGCACATCCTTGCAGCCGGGTGATCGTATCCTCTTCCAGCGCGGCGGGCTTTACCGGGGCAAACTCACCATCAACGCGAACGGCAGTGCTGCAGCATACATCGAGGTTGGGGCTTATGGCACCGGCGCTCAGCCGGTGATCAGCGGCAGTGTGCCGGTTACCGGTTGGGTGCAGCATAGCGGCAGCATCTGGCGGGCTTCACTGAGCCAGCGCCCCAAGCACATTTATGTGAATGGCGCCCTGCAGACCATCGCTCGCTTCCCGAACAGCGGATGGCTACGGGTTGATCAAGGCACCAGCACTTCGCTCACCGATGCGGAGCTGACTCAGCCCAACGGCTATTGGAACAGTGCCACGGCGGTTATCCGCACCGCGAATTGGAGCTATGATACCGCGTTTGTTAGCGCCCATGCCAATGGCGTGCTCGCACCTCCACCTGCAACAGCGCCTGGCAAGCTGCACTGGGGCTATATCAGGAACAACAAGCTTGAACTGCTCGATGCTCCGGGCGAGGTAGTGATTATGACAGCGCTGCGAGACATCATATATCCTGGTGCCGGGCGGCATCAATCCAGGCACAGCGCTGGTCGAGGCATCGGTGCTTGATAATGCGATCTACGTAGCCTACCAAAGGCACCACATCCGCATCGACGGCCTGCACCTGAAGCACAATACGGCGGCATCTCTCCGGCTATCGGGAGCACGCAGCTGGAAGCGATGAACTGCTCGATCACTGACACCTGGCAGGCGATCCTCAGCACCGGTTCGCAGCAGAACTTCCACCACCTCTCCATTGAGCGGACTTATGCGACTGCTGTATTCCTCCAGGACAATGGCAGCACCTTCGCCAATAACACCATTCACAACGTCTGCATGCAGCCGGGCCTTGGCGAGAACAACTGGGGCTACATCGGCTTGCGCACGAACGGTCTCGACATGGTCATCCGGGAAAACACTTTCACCGAGGTCGGATACATCGCGATCAACACGGAGAAGAACGTGCTCGTTGAGCGGAACATCGTTCGCAATTGCATGGCGTTGCTGAATGATGGCGGCGGGATAGCCTTCGATAACGGTGATGGCATGATCATCCGCGACAACATCGTTCAGGACCTCGTAGGAAACTGGGAGAGCAGCGCGCCCAACTTCCATGCGAGTTATTCGATCTCCTTCGGTATCTACTTCGGCAACATCAGCAACAAGAACGTGCTGGTGAGGAACAATACGGTTTCGAATTGCAGCGCAGGGGTGTACATGGACCATACGATGGTGAGCACCGGCAATCGCGTGGAGGACAACAATCTGTTCAACAACACGATCGGGCTCTTCATCTCAGACTTCAGCAATTACAACGGTCCGGGCGCTACGGCCCCGTTCCATGTGCCGCAATTCAATGATGTTTACAGCGGCAATGTGATCTACGCGATCAACAAGGACCAGATGTGCATGAAGCAGTACCACGTGTACTCGAACAACTATGTCGACTACGGCACCTTCACGGATAACAAATTCTTCAATCCTTACAACGATCGCAGCATTTTCCTGCACAACGTCTTCGCCGGCACGGAGCGATACTTCACGCTCGAGCGCTGGGTGAGCGAGCGGAACGAATCGCCCACGAACACCCGCAGCCCTCTGCGCTTGGCGGATATGGAAACCACCGCCGAGCTTAGCTCGAACCTGGTGCCCAACAGCGATTTCGCCACCAATGTGAACGGATGGAGCGGGTCACCTACCGCCGGGACGGTTACGCACAGCACTGCACAGCTGGACAACGGGAGCCTTCGCGCCAACTACACCGCGAACAACGGATCCCCTTGGTTCAGCCTGAAGCACAATACCAACGTGCCTGTGCAGCAGGGCAATTGGTACCGCCTGCGCTTCAGCCTCGTGAGCGATATGGTAGGCGAGCTGAAAGCGGGCTTCAAAGGGTTGAGCCAAGTCACAGGGCCGCAAATGGAGGGCGCGCGCTTCATCCCTTTCGATGGCAACCGCCGCGATGTGGAGATGTATTTCCAGAGCACCATAACCGATCAAGGCTACTGCTCCTTCACGAACCACTATACCGAAGGCCGATACTTCCTGGACAATGTGGAACTGCATCGCGTGAACGCTGTGCCGGTTGATCCCTTCGAGCGTCAGCAACTGCTCGTGAATGATCAGCCTACCTCGCGCGACTTCGTCCTGCAGGGCTGTTGGAGCGATGCGGACGGAAACCTGCACCACGGTGTGATCACCCTTCCGGCGTTCCGTTCCATCGTGCTCGTGAAAGAAGATGATGGCACATGCCTCTCCACTGGGAGCGAGGAGCAGGAGAGCAGCCATTCGGCCCATGGCTTCCGCCTCGCTCCGAATCCGGCCAATTCTGGCGCTGGGCTCCGAATCATGGGCGCCGGCATCGGCGAGGGAATGCTGAGCATGTTCGATCTAGGCGGGCATCTCGTATGGAGCAGCCGTTTCCAAGGTGATTCTCGGGAGCAGCAAATACCAGCCGTTCAACCCGGTGCCTATGTGGTGCGGGTGGAGGGTGATGGCCGTATCGTTCAAGAACGGCTGATCGTGATGTAGCAAACGCAGGGTGCAGCCCTTCAGAACGGAGCCCGTATCAGTTGCTGGCTCTGTTCATTTAAGCAGACTGGGAGACACGGCACGCGGCTGGTAGCAAAGCGGTGCCAGCATGCAGAAAAGGATGGCATGGCCGATCTCCACGCCGTAGCAGAAGATGTCGAGCTGCCAGATGAACAGCAGATACGAGAAGCCCGCGAAAACCGGTGCGAGGTGGTGGCCGAGCACATAGCGCTCCCTGTAGAATCGGAATGCGCGCCAAAGGATGATATACAGGAGCAGCACACCGACAATCCCTTGCGCCACCAGCACCTCCGTTACTGTTGCATGCGTGTGCAGATTATAGGGCCGCGGCTCATCCCAGAGCACCGCCACGAAATCGAGCATGCCCAGGGTGTAGTGCCCTTTATAGCCGTTCCCCAGCAGCAGACCGGTGCGATCGTCCAGCATCCAATCGCCAACGGCCACCCAGATGTAACTGCGGCCATTGAAGGTGGTCACATCCTCCTTCGAGACCCGCTGCAGCAGCGCGGTGAAGAACGGTTGGCTAAGCACCTGATACAGCAGCAAGGATGAACTGAGCAGCAGGGGCATGGTGAAGAGCGATGTGATGTAGAGCCCGCGAGCCGCTTTCATGGCGCGCGTGGTGAAAAGGATGCACAGAATCAGGAAAATCAGGAAGGAGAGGCGGCTGTTGATCTTCACCATGAAGAACAGGCAAAGCAGGAAGGCCGCGCCCGCGAGCGCATAGGCAACTGGACGCTGGCCCGGCGCGCGCAGCTTGAATAGGAGCATGAGCGCCCATATGGCGAGCACATGGGCTCCGGTATAAATACCGCGGATGAACGGGAAGTTCGCGCGGCCCTCGAAACTGTGGCCTACCGACTGGATTCCTGCCGCGTATCCGAGCACATTGATCGCGAGCAGCAGCCCTAGGCCCACGAAGAGCAATTCGCCGAAACGGAAATCCGGAGTGTCCCGATTGTAGTGAAGCACCATGATCGCCGCATTGAACGGCGCCAGGAACAGCAGTGTCGAGAGCAAGGCATTGCCGGTTTGCACGCCCGGCACCCCATGGCGCATGGCCACGAAGAAGCTCGCTGAAAGGCTGGCCATGTATGCCATGCTCAGCCACCAGGTGCTGGTGAGCACGCGTTGCTTATTGCCCTCATACAGGAGGTCGATGGCACGAAGTAGCACGATGGCCACGAATGGCGCCATGCTCACCATCATGCCCTTGGAGATCCCCTGTTTGAGCCCGATGTAGCTGCCGAAGCCGTACAGGGGGAACCCGAGCACGAACAGGGCATTCACCAATTGGCTCTTGCGGATCACGGTGGTTGGCTCAGGCCTTCTT
The DNA here is from genome assembly GCA_016713865.1 of Flavobacteriales bacterium. Classification (GTDB taxonomy): domain Bacteria; phylum Bacteroidota; class Bacteroidia; order Flavobacteriales_F; family PHOS-HE28; genus PHOS-HE28. Next base: position 66,957 of record JADJOG010000003.1, read on the forward strand.
GCCGAGCTTGCGCTTGAGTTTGATCACGCCCTGCACAAGTGGGCCTTCCTGTCCGCCCAGGACCATCTTCACGGTGTTCTTGATCCGTTCGGCGGTAGTGTATCCGATATACTGGTCGAAGTAGGCCGCGTCGCGCTGCGCGTCGAGCATGATCAGCTCCGGGTGCCGCAGTGGTTCGGGCATCGATCGCGCCGTGCGCTTGTTGCGCGGATCATCTGCCGTGGTGGTATGCGTTCCGTCGCCATCGAAGCCGATGTTGTCAACGAGGTTCAATCGGGGGAGGATGTTGAGCCCGTGGTTGATGATTCGTGTGAGATCGAGCTGGTAGCTCCATGAATTCATCCTTCCATCGTGAACGCGATCGAAGATGATGCGTGCCACTTCCTCCTCGTGGCTGTTCAGGAAGAAGTCCTTCAGGAGCGGACTCTCGCGCAGCTTGGGCCATTGCTTCATGTCAACATCGTAGTGTTTCCATACACGGCGCCAGCTGGCCCAGCCCCAAGGCGCGCCGTAACCGTGCGCGCTGAAGTAATAATCGCCATCGATAGGCCCATTCCAATCGTCCATCAGGTTGTTGCCCATCAACGCCCAGATGCGTTCATCGTTGCGGTAGCGCGCGAGAAGTTCCTCGCAGAAAGAGAAGAAGCCTGGCACCGGCAGCGTATCATCCTCGAGGACGATGCCCTCCTCTTCGTTCTCGAAGAACCAGTCGAGCGCCGAGCTTACGCCCTTGCGCAGGCCTAGGTTTCGCTCATTGAACCGGGTGCGCAGCTCGCATGGCCAGTCAACCTCCGTGGCTAAAGCGCGCACCTCCTCGCAGCGCGGGCGCTCCTCTTCGTTCCGCGGGCCACCGGCGGCGAAGTAGCAGGCGTGCGGGCCGGGCCGCGCGCACAGCCTCGAACACATGGCGCAGTGGCCCGATGCGATTGAATCCGATAAGGAGCACCGCCGTGCTCAAGGGTCTATTCTCTCAGTGGACATTGTCAAGGCACGTTAGTCCTGTTGTTGCGGAAGAAGACACGGAAATGCGCGAGCATGGAATTGGCATGGCGCGCGATGGTGCGGGGCGAAGCGAACTCATCGACGAAGCGGTACAGGAAGAGCTGCATCACATCGCTGCAGCGCACGGCCACATCCTGTACGATGTTGCCGTATCGGTCGTGCGGAAGAACCTCGATGCAGCCCCCTGCCAGCGCGGTGGGCAGCAGCATGTTGGAGCCGTGCACGCCAACCACGATCTGGCTCCGCGCATACGCATGGCACCAGGCCAGCTCGGTTTCAACGGACATGGATCGCGTGCGCAGGTCGATAACGCCGGAAGGCACTGTGCGCTTATCACCGAGCCCTACAATGATTGCTTCAACAGCAGGCATTTGCTTCCTGATCCTGCGCAGCGAGGCCATAGCCAATCGCTGCTGGTCGGCTAGGAAGTACCACCGCGCCAGGCCCCGCATTCCGAGTTTCATCATGACCCGGTACTTGAGCTTATGCAGCGGCGTGCGGAACCAGAGCCGATCCTCGCGCAGCACGAAAGTGATGCAGGGCTTCTCGTCCGCGAAGCGTTCGATCTGGAAGGGCTTCACGCCGGTGAAGCGCTCGATTTCGATCTTCGATTTGTCGGGATGCGCGTAGCCTTTGCCCATCCATGCTTCGTCAAAATCGGCCAGGAATGCATTCACCTGGCGGTCGATGCTGCGGTACCAGCTGTGCGATTGGCCCAGCTTCAGATCAACCAGCCATGCTTCGGATGCCCCTTGCGGAATGAGCCATTCGAACGATTTCGGCAAGATGACAATGAGCCCGAGATCCGGATTCGCTTCAAGGTAATGCTGCGCGTTCCAGAGTTTCAGGAGCACATGCCCGTAGAGGTAGTCGAGCGTGTTCAGGATCACCACGCGCTTCGCAGGGCGCAGGATCCGGCGCTCGATGCGGACCTCTGCATCACTGGGTTTCGTGAAGGCTTCGAGCAATGGCCCTTTCACCCATTCCTCCACGCCTTTCTTGTCGTGCATGACGCCATCGTCTTTGCCGATTGCAACATCGTGATCCACCGCGAAGCCCACGGGCAGGTCGTGGTAGAAGGAATAGCCGCAGGCCCGGCATGCGTATTCGCCGAGAATATGGATGCCGGGGAACACGGCGCCGATAGCGTCCAGTTCAGTCGATGCGCAACGCGGGCATTGCCGATCGGCGAAGAGCTTCGGCTTTAGCGGGACGAGATGCTTCGATGCGCTGATCATGCGGCCCGATGGAAACGCCAGAAGGTGAGAATGCCTTTGACCATGAGGAAGAGATTCCTGCGTGTGCGCTTGAAGAAGAGGTCGAGCACGAAGATGCTAACGAGGAAGGAGATGATGGTGGCCCAGATGGCGCCGATGGAGCGCAGCTCAGGGATGAGCAGCCAGTTGATGCTCACGTTGAGCGTAACGCCCACGAGCGCGGTGAAGAGCGAATAGCGGAAGAGGCTCTCGTTCGTGATGAAGCTGCTCTTGCCTGTGCCCATGTTGGTGAAGAAGAGCCGGATGGCGAAGAGCGATAGGAGTGTGCCAGCTGGCTCGAACTCCACGCCGAAGAGGAGCACGACGATCGGTTTCGCGAGGAAATACAGCGGGATCGAAGTCGCGAGGAAGAGCAAGAACATGAGCCGGTAGAGGTTGAGCATGCGGTCCTCATACAAGGCCGCGCCCGCCGCCTTCGCCTTCGTTATCGCTGGGGCCAAGGTCTTCTGCACGATCACAGGGATGAAGCCCATGGCCTCGATCATGCGCAAGGCGACCGAGTATTGCCCCACTTCAGCGAAGGCTTTGTCCTCACCCTCTCGGGTCGTGAGGAGGTCCTTGATCATCACCTGATCGATGCGTGCTTGCACGAAGAGGGCCATGCCGTAGATCAGCATAGGCCACGATTCACTGAGCAGATGGCGTGCAAGCGGTGGCTGGAAGCGCCAATCTCGCATATGTCCACCGTTCAAGCGGTAGATGATCATGTAGCCAACCATTAGCGAGACACCCTCGAGCACATACGCCCATGCGAACCAAGGCAGGGCCTGTTCCGGCGAGATGCGGCCCGCTTCGATGAGCCAGACCAAGGAGAGCTTGGCCGCCGTGCTGATCAGCAACTGAGCCAGCTGCACGCGTACCGTTGCAGCAGCCTTCACCTGAGACATGAACCAATGCTCCACCACGCTGAAAGGCCGCAGCAGCTCGGCGCTGGCGATGATCGCGATCAGCATCACCTGCAAGCGCGCCATGTCCTTGAAGAGCGAGCCGCACACGGCCAGCAGCACCAGCGCCACCGCGCCACCCAGCTTGATGATGGCAGCGGTGCCGAGCAACGCGTCGCGATCACCAGGCCGCCGCACCAGGTCGCGCGTCAGGATATCATCGATCCCCATGGCGCCCAAGGCGAAGAAGAGGCCCACGAACCCAACGGCATAGTTAAGCTCGCCGAATACCACATCGCCCAGCGCGCGCGCCGTAAGCACGCCGGTGAGCAGCACCAGCCCGAGCCGAACGGTGCGCTCAACAAAGAGCCACGAGACGCTATGCAGCGCTTTGCGCGAGCCTTCGGACCGGATCATGCCGGGTGCGGGCTATTTGGTATAATAGCCGTAGCCATCGGCCTTTTCGGCCTTGTGATCATTCAGCAGCAGGTCAACGCGGGAGGCCTTGCCCGAGGCTACGAGCTCGTTGATGCCGCGCAGCGATGAGCGGCGTGTATAACCCTCGCGCACCACGTACAGGGCGATATCGAGATGGCCCATCAGCACCACGAATTCGCTCACCAATCCGATCGGAGAGGCGTCGATGATCACGTGGTCATAATTGCCGCGCATATGCTGGATCAGCTCGGCCATGCGTGGGCTCTCAGCGAGCTCAGCCGGATTCGGGGGGATGGGTCCGGCGCTGATCACCTCGAAACCGGGCACTTCGGTGCGACGCACAATCTGCTCAACCGTAGCCTCGCCGATGAGCCATGTGCTCAAGCCGGGGCCTTCTGCAAGTCCTAATTCCCGCGCAACCGCGGGTCGCCTCATGTCGGCATCGATAAGCACCACTCTTCGGCCCGAGAGCGCCATCACGCTGGCTAGGTTGATGGCGCAGAAGGTCTTGCCTTCGCCACTGGTGCTGGAGGTGAATCCAATCACTTGTCGCGCTACCTGCGCGTTCAGATACTGAAGGTTCACGCGCGCGGTGCGGAACGATTCGGCGAGGAGGCTCTTCGGCTCGTCGGGCATCACCCGCTTGCGCTTGCTTGCAGGAATCACGGCCAGCAGGGGCAGTGGGCTGGCTCGTCGCAGCTCATCGAGGTCCGCGATGCGGTCGTTGAAGAAGTCGCGCACCATGATGAGCATGAGGGGCAGGAGCAGCCCGATGAATAACGCGCCGCCCAGCACGATCTTCTTGCTGGGGCCGATGGCGCCACCACCCACCACGCGCGCATCGTCAACTATGCTCTTGTCCACTTCGTCGCTGGCGATCGCGATGCCGGCCTCGGCCTTCTTCTCCATCAGGTAGGTGTAAACGCCGCCGCGCAGCTCAAGTTCACGGCTTGCTTGACCTATGATGCGCTCGGCCTTCGGTTTCTGACCAAGCTGGTAGGATATCTCAGAGATGCGCGTGCGCGTGCGGGCCAAGTCAGCTTGCGCACGCTCGAGCACGCTCTCGGCCAATTGCTCCAACTGACCGATCAGATTCTTGCGCTTGCGCTGCTTCGCGAGGAAAGCCGGACTGTTCTTCACGCCGGCGTTCACGCTCTCCGCATCGATCTCGGCGTTGAGCCTCGAGATGTCGATGATCAGGTTATTCAATGCAGGCTCCTCGAAGCCGGTGGGCGGCGGGAAGTTCCGGATGTCATCGCTGGAGCGCAGACGCCCCAGCATTGATCCGCAATAGCTGATCCGGCTCTCGATGCGGCCGCGTTCATCCTCCAATTTGCTCTTCTCCTGGAAAAGCAGGCTGGAACTACCCATGGGATCCAAGGTGCCCACGCCTAGCCGGTCCTGCTCCAATACCCGTTCAGCGCTCTTCAGCGAATCTGACGCGCTGCCGATAAGGTCATCGATGAAGTCAATGGTCTTGCGGCCCTTTTGCTGCTGCTTGTACAATGCGCTTTCGATGAAGGTCTCCATCAGCTTGTTGATGAAGGCGATCTCTTTGCGCGGCGATTGGCCTGTCATGGTCAGCGCTACGATATGGCCTTTTGCTATCGGGCGCCTCTACGGTGAGCCGAGAGCCGTAATTCATGAGCTGCTGCTCAAGGCTGTGCACCTGGAAGAAATACTCCGTCTCAGGATCGTAGCGGCGGTCTTCCAGGAAATCGATGCTGAAGCCGAGGTGATCCGCGGAGAAGGGCTGGCCCATCCGTACGGTCTCATTCAATTTGAAGTCGGCCACGAATTCATCCATCACCTCCTGCGTCTGCGGGTTGTACAGGTTGATGTTCTTGCCTTCAGCGCTCACGGAGTAGGTGCTGTCAGCAGGGTTCACCCTTATGGTGATGGGGATGCCGCAGGCCTGTAATGCGGAGGAGTCGAGGCGAACGCGGAAAGGCGGATAATCGTACCGCTCCTTGGTGATGAAGCGGCTGCGCTCGTGGTAGGTCACGGTGAAATCGAGCCTGCGCAACGTCTTGAGGATGTTGGAGCGCGAGGTCATCACGGCGATGTCGTCCTCGAGCTGTGAGCTGCCGCGCACCAACGACATGCCCTTGAGGAAATCCTCTTTCCGCCCGAAGCCGGAGCGGTCGCCCTCGCCCATGAGCATCTTGGCCTGCACCTGAAAGGTCTTGGGGTCACCTTCAGATAGCCCACGCCCAATGCGATAGCGATACTGCACGTGATGGCGAACCACCACCAGCGCTTGAGGATCTTGCGGACCAGGGCGCGCAGGTCAATGATGTCGGCGGCGGGGTTGGCGGCCATGCTAGTTCGAGTTGTTCTTTATCACGGTGAACACGACCGCAGCGGTGCTCAAGGTGGCCAGTATCACTGAGAGGATCTCGAGGTTCATGCGGCCTGGACGGGCCTTGAGGGCGGGCACATAAACCACGTCGTTGGGCAGCAGGTAGTAATACTCCGAGCGGAGCACATTCGTGGTGCTCAGGTCCACATACAGGGCCTGCACCCCACGGTCACTCTGCCGCATCAGGGTCACATGGCTCTTATCGGCGTATTCCGATGGGCCGCCAGCGAGAGCAAGCGCATCGAGAATCGTGATCTGGTTGTTATAGACCATATAGGTGCCAGCGCGCGGCACGTTGCCCAGCACGCTCACGCGCCAGTTCACCATCTTCAGGATAACGGTGGCGTTCTGCACATACTCATTGATCTTGCGCTGCACCAGGTCCTGCGCTTCACCCACGGTGAGGCCCTGCAGCTTCAGCTTGCCCACTTGCGGCAGCTGCACCATGCCGTTCTTGTCAATCGAGAAGCCATTCACATAGAGCGCCGCATCGCTCACCATGATGCCGCCGCCTTGCGCTTCCACATTGAAGTAGCGGTTGGTCTGGTCGTCGAGGCCGAAGACCCGGATGCTCAGCACATCGTTCACCTGCAGCCGGTACTCGAACTTCTGGTTCTCGAACAGCTTGCTCGCGCCGGGGACCAGCGATGGGTCGTTCAAGTAATTAACTGTTCGGCTGCCCACGCAGCCCGTGAGAAGCAATGCAAGGGCTGCGCCTGCCCAAAGTGGCGTTCTGGTTGACATGCGGGATGGCTTGCGGAAGTGAGACGTGCGTTGGGAATCCATGCGCGACAGCCAAAGATAGCCGGAGCCATTGCGATGCCCGGGATCCTGCGACCAAGCGCTATCAACAGTCGCCCGGTGACACGGTCGGCGCGTCCGTTCAGCCTTTCAGCAGGCTGCGGCTGATCACGATGCGCTGCACCTCACTGGTGCCTTCGTAGATCTGGGTGATCTTGGCATCGCGCATCAGGCGCTCCACGTGATATTCCTTCACGTAGCCGTAGCCGCCATGCACCTGCACGGCTTCCACGGTGGTGCGCATGGCCGTTTCACTGGCGAATACCTTGGCCATTGCGCTGGCCTGGTCGTAGTTCAAGTGCTGGTCCTTCAGCCAAGCAGCTTTCAGGCAAAGCAGGCGCGCTGCTTCGATCTCCGTGGCCATATCAGCCAGCTTGAAGGCGATGGCCTGGTGCTCGCTGATCGCCTTGCCGAAGGCCTTGCGCTCCTTGCTGTAAGCGAGCGCCAGTTCGTAAGCGCCGCTGGCGATGCCCAAGGCCTGTGAGGCGATCCCGATGCGACCGCCGCTCAGGGTCTTCATGGCGAATGTGAAACCGAAGCCATCCTCGCCGATGCGGTTGGCCTTGGGCACCTTCACGTCTTGGAACATCAGCGTGTGCGTGTCGCTACCGCGGATGCCGAGCTTGTCTTCCTTGGCGCCCACCACGAAGCCGGGCATGCCCTTCTCCACAATGAGGCAGTTGATGCCTTTGTGGCCTTTGGCGGCATCGGTCTGGGCCATCACCAGGTAGGTGCTGGCGCTGCCGCCGTTGGTGATCCAGTTCTTGGTGCCGTTGAGCAGGTAGTGGTCGCCCATGTCAATGGCTGTGGTGCGCTGGCTGGTGGCATCGCTGCCGGCCTCTGGTTCGCTGAGGCAGAATGCGCCGATCACCTCTCCTTTGGCGAGCGGCACCAGGTATTTCCGCTTCTGCTCTTCGTTGGCGAAATGCTCCAAGCCCCAGCACACCAGGCTGTTGTTCACGCTCATCACCACGCTGGTGCTGGCGTCCACCTTGCTGATCTCTTCCATGGCCAGCACATAGCTGATGGTATCCATGCCGCCGCCGCCGTATTCGGGGCTCACCATCATGCCCAAGAAGCCGAGCTCGCCCAGCTGCTTGATCTCGTCCTTGGGGAAGCGCTGCTCGCGATCGCGATCGATCACACCTGGCTTCAGCACGTTCTGCGCGAAGTCGCGGGCGGCATCGCGCACGGCGAGTTGTTCTTCACTGAGTTCGAAGTTGAGTCCGGCGAGGGTGTCGGTGGCTTGCATGACCTGGGGTTTTCTTTGGGGCTGGCGAAAGTAAAACGGAAGGCGCAGTTCCTTGTTCGGTTGTAACGGGATTGTTGTGTTTGTCGGATCTGATGCCCGTGCTTTGGTGAAGTGATGCGGAGACCTGCGGTGATTGAGGAAGACTCAATTCACAAGACACAAGAATGAAGGGTTCAAGGGAATGCCGGGTTCCTCATGGTTTCGGAGGCTTCGCCTCATCGAGTTTCTTCTTTGCCGTACTGAGGATCTTCCCGAAGATCTTGATCAGCTCTTCGACTTCATTGAGCAGCCAGTTCATGCTCTCGTCCGTGACGGGCAGGAGTTCCGCTCCCTTAAGCATCCGGATGTTCGAGCGGCTTTCCTTCAGCTCCTTGTGCGCGATCCGGATCTTGTGAATGAAATCCTTGGGTGATTCGGCGCTTTGGGACTCGCCGAAATGGAAAGGAGGGGCGTTACCACATCGGACCAGCTGGCCGCCCATGTGACGACCCGCCACCGTACTCGGAAGTCGGTCCACGAAGCGGATGATGGTGGAGCCGAACTTCGTTGTTCGCTCTTCAAGATCGAATGGCTTCTTTTCCATGTTCCCCAAGTGGTTAAAGACTCAATTCACAAGACACAAGACTCAAGTGTCAAGGTAAAGGGCGGCTACGCTCTTCAGTCTTGCTACTTGTGTCTTGTGACTTGAGTCTTGAAATTCATCCTCGCTTTGATATCAGGTTGGCGAACAGCCGATACGCCCCAGGCACCCCCGCCGGCAACTGCCGGAAGAAGCTGATGCCTGTGTAAATGAATCGTCCTTTGCCGTGGTCGCAGGTGATGAGGCCGCCGTTGAGCGGTTGCTCGCCGGGGTCGTTCCATGCGATGAGCGGGGTGTACTTGTCGCCGAAGTCGCCGGCGAAGTAGAGGCCACGTTCCTGCACCCAGCCTTCGAAATCCTTCGCGGTGATGATGTTCGGCGTGGTCAGCAATGGATGTTTGGGCTTAAGTAAGATTGGCGGCGCTTCCTCAACGGTCACGCGGTCGCGGGTGATCTTGAAGGGGTAGGGGCCGAGCGTGGCGGGATCGATCTGGAAATCTTCAACGCCGGAGACCGAGAAGCGCGGCGTGGTGTTGTACTGCACGATGAGCGTGCCGCCCTGCTCCACGTATTGCAGCAGCAACGGGTGCAGCTCCTTCATGCCCTTGGTGGCGTTGTAGGCGCGGATACCGGTGACGATGGCGTCGTACTTCTTCAGCTCCTCCAAGGAGAGATGTCCCGCTGAGCCCGTCGAAGCGTCGATGAACTCCACGACCACGCCCAGCTGCTCCAGCGCCTGCGGCACCTCATCGCCCGCGCCCTTCACGTAGCCCACGCGCTTGGCGGTGGTCGTTACCTCCAGCGGCACCAGCTTCACCTCGGCGGGCGTGTAGTACACCTGGGGCATGATGTGCGGGTAGTCGATCTCATGCAGGGTACGATCGGCCTTTCCCTTGGGGCCGGTGAAGGTGAACTTCGCGGCACCGGGCTGCGCGCCGCTCTCCGGCTTCAGGCTGAAGGTGAATACCTGCCGCTCGTTGCGCTTGGTGAGGTTCACCGGCCAGGCATCCCGGCTCGCGATCCAGCCTGCGGGTGGTGTCATGCTCAGTTGACCGCTGAGGCTGTCGGTGAGCGCCTCCACTTCCACAGTGATGGTCTGCGGCCCGTCACGGGCAATGAGCACATCGGTCTTCGGTATCACCGAGGCCACGGGCGTGACATACACCGGCCGGATGCGCTCGCCGGCCACGCGATCGACCCATTTGTAGATGGCCGGCAAAAGGAGTTGAACGCCATCACCCTTTGAGGTAAGGTTCACATAGGTGGATGCATATTCAACGAGCGTCGGCCAACCGATAGCCGATGATTGGATATTATACATGTTTGTATGAGGTTGCTCTAACCAAAACGGACCTTGTTGAAGACCTAAATCGTTCGTGCAGTTCGTGCATCGTCTTGTTGAGAATGGGTCGATGGTTTCGCCTGGCCATAACCAAGTTTGGAATGGGCGTGCTGAGCGATTGGTCAGTGTCACTTCACATGATTCATTGATGTCTGTGACAATCGATTTGGCATATACAAGCTCAATAGACAACCCCAGGCATGCCACGGCTAATTCGCCAATCTGTCGTTGAAGCATCGATGAAACTCTGAAGTCGGAATTATTCAACGCTTTGGCGTCATAGCCCATTTCAGTGCGAAGCGCTTGCAAAGCATCAACGGATGTTGACGGGGATTTGACATCATATTGGCTAATGATAGAGTTGTATTGCTTCTGAAAGCCACTCAACCCCTTCCCCCGCCCCCACGTCATATCGATCCCCTCGAAAATGTCCTTCGTCTTCGGCCGGTCGCCCTTGATGAACTTGAGGTACTCCAGCATCTCGCCCCGCGTTTCCGCCGAACCGAAGCCCTGGCTCTTGTGCATGCTGCGGCTGCGCCCGGCGATCTCCGTGTAGCTCAGACCCAGCAGCGGGTCGTAGCCGCCCACATCCACGCTGAACCATTCGGGGTCGCTCTTTGCGATGTCGGCGAGGTCCTTCTTCCACCAGGTGCTGCCGTTGAAGAAGAGGCGGCGCGGCTGCCATACCTCCAGCCCTTCCTTCAGTTGCTCCGGAAAGGCCTTGGGGTCACCGGCCAGGTCGAAGGCTTCTTCGGCGAGGATGGCACTGGCCTCGTGGTGGCCGTGGCCCGCGCTGCGGTCAGGCGCGAAGCGGGTGATGATTACATCGGGCCGGAACATCCGGATCACACGCACCACATCGCTCAGCACTTCCTGCTTGCCCCACTTCTCGAAACTCTCGGCGGCGCTCTTGCTGTAGCCGAAGTCCACCGCGCGGGTGAAGAACTGCTCTCCGCCATCGATGCGCCGTGCCTCCAACAGTTCCTGTGTGCGGATGATGCCGAGCGCGTCGCTCAACTCAGGACCGATCAGGTTCTGCCCGCCATCGCCGCGCGTAAGGCTGAGGTTGCCGGTGCGCACCTTCTTGCCATTGGCGAGCCAGGCGATCAGCCGCGTGTTCTCGTCATCGGGATGCGCCACGATGTACAGCACGCTGCCCAGCACGTTGAGTTTCTGCATGCGGTGCAGGATCTCAGCGGCGTTGGGTTGCGCCGGAGGACGCTGTGCCGAAAGCTGAAAGTTGAAAGAGAAAACAGGAAAGAGGGCGACCGCGAATAGGCGCAGTGCGTTAGGAAGTCGGAGGTGCATGCGCCGAAGGTAAACGGGCGCGGGGCCTTGGGTCGGTCAGCTCTTCGCTCCCTCCCATGCGCTCGTATCCACGCCCAGCTTCTTCAGGCATTTGATCGAGTTCGCCTTCACGCCTTCGGGCGGATTCATGCCGAGGCTCTTCTTGAACGATTTGATCGCTGCGTCTTTGTTCCCTGCCATCATGTAGCCCTCGCCGAGGCTGTCATGCACGTTCGGATCCGATGGATGACGTTTTGCATTCAGCTCGAACATCTTCACGGCTTCCGCCACCTTGCCCTGATTCGCGAGTTGATAGGCATAGGTATTCAGCTGCGCATTTGTGGCCCCATCGATCATGTCCTTGCGAAGTGCTGCGGCTTCAGCGGTCTTTCCTTGTTCATCGAGCATGGTCGCTTTCAGGGTCTGATTCTCGAAGTTGGCGCCGCGCGCAATGCTCATGTCCACCCATTTCATGGCGCGTTCCGGCGCGATCTTCTCCTGGTGGCAATAGTGCGCGGCCTCGTACCACACCTCCCACGCGAAAGCATCCAGGCCTCTCAGTTGCGCATCGATGTTCGCCAGAATGATCCCATTCACATCGACACGGATACCGATCGGCACCTCGACCTTCTCCCAACGCATCTGCAGCGTAGCGCCGTCCTTCTTCACATCGACGAAGTTGAATGTCGCTTGCTCGGTCATCTCGCAAGTCTTCGGCGTCACTTCAACACGCAATGCATCCTTTTCTTTCTTGTAGAAGAAGGAGCCCCAAGCCGTGTGGTCGGTGCTGAAGATGATGGTCCACTTGTCCTTGCCGGGAATTGCGTGTACGCCGTACGTGCCAGCGGATAGGGGCTGGCCTTCTACAGTAATGTCGTGCTTGCTGGTGAAGACTGTGTTCTCGTTCGCGCCCATGCGCCACACCTTGTCGTAGGGAACGGTTTCGCCCCAGATCGTTCGGCCATTCACGCTCGGCCGGTTATAGGAAACAGTGAGGTCGGTGATGCCGATGCGCTGCGACACTTGGCCGTGCTGGCTCTCGCGCGGTAGATCCAGTTGCGAGTACTGCGCTTTCATCCGGAAGGGAATCGCGCAGCTTATCAAGAAGGCGAGTGTGCCGAGGTAGATCGCTTTTTTCACCACGAGACGTTTAAGAGCCGAAACTACCCGCGACATCTCCAGGTAGGAGCCGGCCGAAGGCGAATGGTGCGGACAGGGATGAAAGGTGCCTAGGCCATCTCCTCCTGGAGCGCTTTCGCGATCTGCTCTTTGTAGCTGCGGCCGCTCACGATGCGCTCGTTGTTGGCCATGCTGAAGATGAACTCGTTGTTGCCGCTGTAACGTGCGTTGCGCACATGGGCCCGGTTCACGATGTAGCTGCGATGGATGCGCAGGAAACGCACGGGATCCAGGTCGCTCTCCACGGCATTCATGGTCATGCGGTGCAGGAGGTGCCGATCCTTCAATTGTAGGCAGAGATAGTTGCCTTCGGCGCGCAGGTATAGGATGTCGCTCACGTTCACCTTGTGCTCGCGCCCTTTGTCGCGGATCACGAACTGCTCGATGTGCTCGCTATTGGCTTGCATGTGCTCGCGCACCAGATCCATCAGCTTGCCGGTGAGCCTGTTGCTCATCTTCATGTCGATGTGCCGCTTGGCCTTGTCAAGCGAAGCGAAGAAGCGGTCATCGTCGTAAGGCTTCAGCAGGTAATCCACGGCATTCACATCGAAGGCCTTGAGCGCGTACCGGTCGTGCGCGGTAACGAACACCACGAAGGGCATGCGCTCCGTGCCGATTCGCCCCATGGCATCGAGCCCATTCATGCCGGGCATCTGCACATCGAGGAAGAGCAGGTCGGGCCGGTGCTTATGTACCGCTTCCACGGCTTCCAGTCCGTTGCGGCATTCGCCGATGAGCTCCACTTCCGCATCCTGTGCGAGGAGCTTCGCGAGGCGCGCGCGCGCGGCGGGCTCGTCATCGACGATCAAGGTCCTGATGTGCTTCGTGTTCATGCGTTGCGATTGTTCATCTCGAGTGGAAGACTCAGCGTGGCGGTGAATCCGCTGCCTTGGGGCGAAGTGATTTCAAGCGTGCCAGCAGCGCCATACAGGAGGCGCATGCGCTCGCGCACGTTCCGCAGACCGATCCCGCCGTTGGCCATGGCCTTATGGACATCGCTGCAGCCCTTTCCGTTGTCCGCAACTTCCAGGGTCAACCGTCCATCCAACCGCTTGGCGCGCACCGTGATCTCAACGCGCTCCTGCATGGCGTCTGGTCCATGCTTGATCGCGTTCTCCACTAAGGGCTGCAGCACCATGCTGGGAACCTGCGCCTGCAGGAGTTCAGGCGGCACCTCGAAGCGCGTGATCAAACGGTCGCGGAAGCGGATGCTCTCGATATCGAGGTAGTCACGGCTGTAGTCGATCTCCTGCTCCAGCAGCACCTTGTCCGTGCGACTCTGGTTCAGGGTGGCGCGCAGCAGCTGGCCCAATCGGCTCAGCACCTTGCGCGCGTCGTTGATGCTCTCATCCATCAGCGCGCTCACCGTGTTTAGCGTGTTGAAGAGGAAATGCGGCTGCAGTTGCTTCTTGAGCGCGTTGAGCTGCGTGACCTGCAATTCGTTCTGCACACGGAGCAGCTGCTCGTGCTCAGTACGGCGCAGCCGCGCGTTCTCAAGCGCTACCAGCACACCGAGCAGCGCGCAGTATTCCATCACACGTGTGAAGATGGCCGGGGCCAATGCGTGGTAGGCCCAGTCGCGGTACTTCGGATCAGCGAAGTCGAACTCGCCGAGCGATTGCAGGATGCCGTAGTAGATCGATGAGGTGGCCACTTCATGGAATGCGGCGATCAGGAGCCCGAGACCCAGATGAATCCCCACAATGGTCCATACCGGCCGTGCCGTGAAAGGCCAGCGCTGCAGGATGATGTACACCAGCGGGCATAGCAGCGCCCAGAAGAAGAAGTTCAGGTAGGGCACCGGTGCCTCGCGCAACCAACGGAATTCACCCATGTCCTTCAGGTCCCTGTACACATAGTGGTGCATATAGGCCTGAAAGAGGAAGAGCGTGGCCAGCACTGTAGCCGTGATCAGCACGGTGCGGTAGCGCACAGGAACCCGGCGGAAGTAGCTCATGACCGAGCCGAAACTAGACCCGCACCGGGGGCATGCTGTGACGAATGGTGATGGGCGGCGATTGCTGGGATGGGCGGTTGGCGGCTGGTATGAACAAGAACAACGAAGCCGCCGGTGCGAACCGGCGGCTTCGTTGATATGGCAGAGCTATCAGCCTATGGTTACCGTGAAGGTGCGGCCGTTCACCGTTACCGTGAAGGTGCCATCGCAGGTGCCGTTGCCGTAATCGATGGTGCGCACCACGCCGCTCGCTGGCGTCACTTGCACCACGCCTGCGGTGATATAGGGGCAATTGAGTGCGATGCGCAAGGCTTGCGTGATGGATGTGGTGTAGGGCAGGCCGTTACGATTAACACCGCTGCCGCCGCCTGTGATCAGGTACACATCATCGCTCAGCTCCGGCGTGCTGGAGCCCTCGATACAGGTGCGTGTGCGTGCCGCGGTATGCGTGGCCACCCAACTGCCATCGCCAGCGGTGAGCGTGGCGTTCACCGCGATCGCGAAGTGGATATTGTCGTTGGCATCGAGGCCGAGGTTGGTCACGGTCTTCGTGCCCGTCACGAGGTTGTTGTTCACGTAATAGTTCACCGGTACAATCGTGATCACCGTGCCTTGGTCGCGATAGCGCCCGGTGTAGGTCACCTGCACCTGGCCACGACGCTGGCGGCCATTGGCTGCGGTGCAATTCACATCGCCGAAATCAAGGGTGATGGTGCGCGGAGAGGTTACCGTATCGAAGGTAACGGTCGGGTCGCAGAGGTCACGGAGGCCATTGTCCCGCGCGGCCTTGTCCACTTGGGCCAGCATGTCACTGAAGATGTCCTCAGCGCGCGCGTTGTCGCTGGCGCTTGTGTAATCGACGTCCAGGGGCGAGTCGTCTTTGTCTCGGCGGCAGGCTGAGGCAGCAATGGTGACCAGTAGGAGCAGGGAGAGGATTCTCAGGTTTTGCATGTTCCGTTCAATTGGGTGTGCGGCCCATAGACGCAATCACCGGACCGTTGGTTTAACGCCGCTCCAGGATCACGAAGCTGAAGGCATGTGCGTGCCGCTCATCGGCAGGATGCGCCAAGCGGCTCAACTCGATCCATTCGGCTGGCGCAACCTCGGGGAAGCGCGTATCGCCTTTCAGGTGAGAGTGCACCCGCGTGAGGTAGAGTCGCTCCACCAGGCTCTTAGCGAATGCTTCTTCGTAGATCTGTCCACCGCCGATCACGAACACCTCGCTCTCACCAGCCGCGCGCGCGATTCCCAAGGCGGCTTCGATGCTGGGCACCACCGTTGCGCCCGGGGCTTCAAAAGCGTTATTCCGCGAAACCACCAGGTTCACGCGATCCTTAAGCGGGCGATACTTCGGGGGTATGCTCTCGTAGTTCTTGCGACCCGTGATCACATGGTGGCCTTTGGTGTGCCGTTGGAACCAGGCCATGTCGTCGGGAAGACTCCATGGCAGATCGCCTTGGTGGCCGATAATGCCGTTCTCCGAAACGGCGGCAATAGCTGAGATGATCATACGGCGACTTCGGCCTTGATATGCGGATGCGGCTCGTAGCCCTTCAGCGTGAAGTGCTCATAGCGGAAGGCGAAGAGGTCCTGCACCGTTGGGTCGATTTCGAGTGTGGGCAGCGCGCGCGGCTCGCGTGTGAGCTGGAGCTTGGCTTGCTCGATGTGGTTGTTGTAGAGATGCACATCGCCGAAGCTGTGCACGAATTCGCCTGGCTTCAGCCCGCATACCTGTGCCATCATCAGCGTGAGCAGCGCGTAGCTCGCGATGTTGAAGGGCACGCCAAGGAAGACATCGGCGCTGCGCTGATAGAGTTGACAGCTTAGTTTTCCATCTGCCACATAGAACTGGAACAAGGCGTGGCAGGGCGGTAGCGCCATGCGGTCCACATCAGCCGGGTTCCAAGCGGTCACGATCAAGCGCCGGCTGTCGGGGTTCTTCTTGATCATCTCCACCACGTTCGCGATCTGGTCGATCACGCGGCCATCAGGCGTATGCCAGCTGCGCCATTGGTAGCCGTAAACCGGGCCGAGGTTCCCTTCGGCATCGGCCCACTCGTCCCAGATGCGCACGCCATTTTCCTGGAGGTACTTGACGTTGGTATCGCCGGCGAGGAACCAGAGCAGCTCGTGGATGATGCTCTTCGCGTGCAGTTTCTTGGTGGTGAGCATCGGGAAGCCAGCGCTCAGGTCGAAGCGCATCTGGTAGCCGAAGCAGCTGATCGTGCCGGTGCCGGTGCGGTCGTGCTTCTGTGCGCCGTTCTCCAGGATGTGGCGGAGGAGGTCGTGGTACTGTTGCATGGAATCGGCAGCGAAGGTATCGGCGCCTTCAGCCGCATACGCTGCGAGATGCTAACGCATGTCGATAAGTGCCTGAGTACTCAGTTTGATTACTTTTCCGCTTCCTCTCCCTTCCAATCCGGCATCGCTTTCAGCAAGCGCTCTTTCATGCGCTCGTAATAGCTCTTACGGTCCACCACGTAAGCGATGAGGTATCCCACCACGCTGGCGTACATGAGCTGGAAGATGGCGCTGTGCCGATCGGTCATCTCCAGCACGAGGATGGCGCTCGTGAAGGGCGAGCGCGTAACGCCACTCAGGAAGGCCGTCATGCCCGCGAGCACGAGCAGGTTGAATTGGCCGCGGTTGCTGGCGAGGCCGAGCGTATCGGTGAGCCATCCGCCGATGGCTGCGCCACTAGCCAATGAAGGGGCGAAGATGCCGCCCGCTCCACCGGCGGTGAAACTGAAGAGCGAGCCTAGCACGCGCGCACCCACATTGCCGATTCCCGTTTCCGGGTCATCGGCGAAGAGGTGGTCCTCGAGCAGTAAGTGCCCGCTGCCTGTAGCCACCGAGCCGAAGAAGTACACCACGCTGGCGAAGAGGAATGAGCAGGCCAGGGCGAATGCGCCATTAGCAACTACCCCGTGCAAGCCGCGCCTGAACTTGTCGATGGCGAGCACCATGCGGCAGAAGAGCGCGCCTGTGATGCCGGCGATGGCAGAGAGCAGCAGGATCTTGTACATGAAGCTCACCGTTGCGGGAGCGAGCTTCGGATAACCGAGCATGAGGTAGGGGCCGAGCAGCCATTGGGCCGTCATGCCGGAGAGGATCACCGCCGTGAGCACCGCCGTGCGGAACTGCGCCATGTGCGTCTTGGTGAGTTCTTCGACGGCGAACACGATGCCGCCGAGGGGCGTGTTGAAGGCCGCGCTCAAACCTGCAGCTCCGCCGGTGATCATCATGATGCGGCGGCTCACCTTGGGCCAGAAGGGCGGCAGCAGGCGATGCACGGTGCGGTAGATGCTACCAGCGATCTGCAAAGTGGGGCCTTCGCGACCAACTGCGCCGCCGCCCACCACCAAGGCCAGGCTGCTCATGACTTTCACCAGCAAAATGCGCAGGTTGAGGAAACGCCCGCTGCGATCGCGCTTCTTATCAGTGGCCACATCGATGGCGGCCATCAGTTGCGGTATGCCACTGCCGCCGGCCAATGGCGCGAAGCGGTACACCAGCCACCATGCTATGAAGAAGGTGATGGGCGCCGAGAGGAAGATGAGCCGTCGATCGATGGCGAGCAGCTCGGCGTTGCGGTCGCCCATCCAATTGAAGAGCCACGCGTAGCCAACGGCGATGAGCGCGGTGAGCACGGCGCTGATCTGGTAGGGCAGGGCGAGCAGGATGAAGTCCTTCGCACGGCTATCGACCAACCATTGCCGGACGCGCTCAAGCAATGCCGAACCAGCTGCGAGCAAGCGGTCGGTGAATGAAGGAGCGTGTTGGTTCTTCGACATGACAGGCCTGTGGAGTGCAGGCGCGCGAAGCTAGTCCGCGAGGTCTTGCGGCTTCGAGTGTAGGCGGAAGCGCACGCCACAATGTGTTGTTGAGCACGTGGCTCAGCGCAATTTGCTGACGCGAGGAGCTCTTCGCGCGTTAAGCATTGACGCGCGCTTTGCTACTTCTCTTCTCCGAGCTTGCCAAGATCGATCACGGTGAACCTGTATTGTGTGCCGCGATCGAAGCTCTTCACGAGTGCCTTGGTGCCACCCCAATCCAGCACAACGCCCATGGGGCACGGAAGGAGCGCTTCATCCATCATCAGCGCCGTGCCTTCGCGCTGCACCGAGCCTTGGTCGTCGACAATGACGGCCTTGAGCACATGCGGCTCGGCGGGCTTCAGCTCCTTGGTGCCACCGGCTTCCGCGCCAGCGCGCAGGATGGCCTCGTAGCCGCGTGGCGTATGCCCATGCAGCAAGAGCATGCTCTTGTCCATTGGAATCGCCACGCTGCCTTGATAGGGCTGCCCAGCAGTGGTCATCAATGCGCGATCAATGATGCGCTGCCAGCCGATGCTGTCGTTCGCGAGAATTTGGCTCACGCGCACCGTTCCGCTGAGCTGGCGCATGGCTATGGCCTCGCCCATCTGAAGCGGGAAGTTCGTTTCCAAAAAGGTCTCCACCACGCGCAGGTCTCCTTGCGGAGTAGCGAACAGGTCGACGATCTCGTCTGGCACCTTTGCCGAACGAGCCGGCGGCTTGCGCGGATCAGCGGCTGGGTCGCCATAGGCCATGAGCTTCGTTCGCCTGATGCTGGCCAGGCGCTGTGCCACTACTGGTGTTGGCTTCAGTTTGGGGTCAGCGGGATCGAAGGACATGACCACGCCAGGCTGCCCGGTGAGCGCCCCATAACGCAGCGCGACCGTGACCCTTCCCTTCGCGCGCGGCAGCATGCGGGCGCTGCTCACGAAATCCTTGTCGATCAGCACGGCGCTCACGCTCTTGCCGCTCTCGGTTATCGTGACCAGGTGCAGCTCATGGCAGTTCTTGTCGCCGAGCGATTCCTCGCCCTTGCAGTTGAACACATACACCAGCAAGCGCACCGTGCCTTCTTCATCAACCGCGATCTGGTGAATGGTGCTCTTGATATCCTCGAAAGGAAGTTCAGTAACCGATTCCCAGCTCGTGGTCATGTCCTTGTCGAGGAAGGCTAACCCCACGCGCTTGTTGCCTTTGCCTTTGTGGGTGAAATGGTTCAGCAGGAAATGACCGCCATCCGTTGAGCGCACGATCCGCTCGTTCTGCGCGTAGCCCAAGCCGCGGGTGAAGAGGATCGGATCCGGCAGCGGGCGTGCGGCCATCGTATGCGAGGGGTCGTTCGCGTATGGAATGTCGAATCCCGTGATGCGGCGGATGCCCTTGAGCATGATCGAGCCATCGGCGCTGACTTCGCCTATAGCATACTCGCTGCCCTTCTTCGTGGTGCTCACGAGCAGCACGCGCATGCGGTTGCCTTCTAAAAGCGGCATCACGCCTGTCCATTTCACGCCATCGACCACGTGGTCCTTCAGCACGAGCTCCTCGTTCGGCTGCAGCAGCGCATCAAGGCGCACCACCTTCGGCGTGAGGCCTTCTTCCACGAAGAGCAGGTGGCGGCCATGCGAAGAGAAAATGCCATCAACCACGGTGAAGATGTCGCCCGAGGCGCCCTTCATGCTCTTCGAGAATGGCTTGCCTTGCTGCACAACGGTGGGTTGGGCCATGGCAGGGCCGAAGGCGACGAATGCGAACAAGAGTGCGGTAGCGCGCATGCTGATTGGCGTTTGATGGGCGGAAAGTAGATCGCGGCGGTGCCAACAAAGCCTTGTGCATCGCGGAACGCTACGCGCTGCAGCCCCGTTGAACGGCCCCGCTAGCTTGGCCGCGCAAGGCTTTCAGGGCGATCGCGCATGCTCTTCAATTCACTCGAGTTCCTCGTCTTCTTCCCGCTTGTCGCGGTGCTCTTCTTCCTGCTGCCGCCCAACAGGCGTTGGGTGCTGCTGCTGATCGCGAGCTACTGGTTCTACATGAGCTGGCGGCCGGAATACGCACTTCTCATCGCTGGCAGCACCCTTGTCGATTACTTCTGTTCCTATCGCATGGTGGGCCTTGCCGAGAAGCGCGCGCGCAGGCCTTACCTGTGGCTTAGCATGGCTGTGAACCTGGGCCTGCTCGTCACCTACAAGTATCTCGGCTTCTTTCTGCGTTCCGCAGGATCGGTGGCACAATCCGTCGGGCTCGATTGGCAGGCGCCCGTGCTCGATATCCTGCTGCCGGTGGGCATCAGCTTCTACACCTTCCAGACCATGAGCTACACGATCGACGTGTACAACGGCGTGGTGAAGCCCGAGAAGCATGCGGGCATCTTCGCCGTGTTCGTGGCCTTCTTCCCGCAACTGGTGGCGGGGCCCATAGAGCGCGCGGGTTCGCTGCTGCCTCAGTTCCGCATGGTGCAACGCCTCGATGCGGATCGCATCGCGAGTGGTCTGCGACTGATGGCCTGGGGCATGTTCAAAAAAGTGGTGATCGCTGATCGCATCTCCGTCGCGGTGAATCACGTGTATGGCTCGCCCTATGATCATCCGGGTCCGGTGCTCGCGTTGGCTACCGTGCTCTTCGCGTTGCAGATCTATTGCGACTTCAGCGGGTACAGCGACATCGCCATCGGCACCGCGCGCGTGCTCGGCTTCAGCCTCATGCTCAATTTCCGTCAGCCCTACCACGCGGCGAGCATCTCGCGAATTCTGGAAGCGCTGGCACATCTCGCTCAGCACCTGGTTCCGGGATTACGTCTATATCCCGCTCGGCGGCAACCGCTCGGTGAAGTGGCGCTGGTACTACAATCTCTTCCTCACCTTCTTGATCAGTGGCTTGTGGCACGGCGCCAATTGGACCTTCGTGGCGTGGGGCGCGCTGCACGGCATCTACCTCGTGCTCGCCATCCTGTTCGGTCCGTTGCGCGATAAGTTGGCCGCAGCTTCGGGCCTTGCGCGCTTGCCGCGGCTCTCGCATCTGCTCAACGTCGCATGGACCATCGTGCTCGTGCTCATCGGCTGGGTCTTCTTCCGCGCGGCCAGCATCGGCGATGCATTCCACATCATACAAGCCTCCTTCACCGGGCATAGCGCATGGCTCAATGGCGCAATAGCCAAGGAGATGATCCTCTCGCTCGGCATCGGCACCACGGAGCTCACCATTGCGCTATTAGCCATCCTCTTCATGGAAGTGGTGCATCTGATCCAGGCGCGGTGGGGCGCAGCGGCCTTCCTGCGTCGCATGCCGGCCGTAGCGCGGTATGGCGTGTATGCGGGCCTGGTGGGGGCAATCATCTATTATGGCGCATACCATGGCGGCGGCGAATTCATCTACTTCCAGTTCTAGCATGAAGCGCTTGTTCCGTTGGCTCCTCCTGCTCGCGATGCCCTTCGCCTTGCTCATGGGCGGCGTGGCATGGATCGATCCGTTCAACTACTTCGATGCTGGCAGTCCGGTACCGCGCGAGCAGCGCTTGGCGAATTGCAGGCACAGCGGAGCGGTGATGCCGTATTACACCTTGGCGTGGAAGATGGTTGATTACCGCCGCGAGCCGGTGGCCGACATCATCATCGGCGATTCGCGCCTCACGCGCTTCGATGCCGGACTCGTGAGCAGCATAACCGGTCGCGCGCTGTACAACTTCGGCGTGCCCGGCGGCAACACGCCATCGATGCTCAAGACCTTCTGGTACGCCGATAGCCTGACGCGCCTGAGGACCGTGTACCTGCAGACCGGCTTCAGGAATTGGAGCGCCGCTCAGGATTACGACATCTGGGAAGGCCCGTCCTGGGCCACTGGAAGCGCGGTGCAATACCTCACGGACCGCGATGTGCTCGGCAAGGCCTTTCTCGATGCGCGATCGCATTGGGGCAGCGTTCAGGCTGAAGGACTCGCGGCGGATCAATGGGAGAAAGTGATCGCCAATGAGCGCGGCGTGCTGGAGCAGTACAAGCCATCGCAGCGATTCATCGATGAGTTGAAGCGCGTGGCTGCGCGCTGCAAGGAGCGCGACATCGAGCTCGTGATCATCGACCTGCCGGTGCACGATGAAGTGCATGGCATGGAGGAAGCGTTCGGATTGCGGGCGGCGATGGAGGCTTACAAGGAGCAGATGCGCTCGGTGGCCACCTACTACGATTGCTCAGGCCCCAGCGCCATCACCATTGATCGCGCTGAATACATCGATGCCCTGCATACGAGCAAGGACCTGCTCGATGGCGTTATCCGCCAGATCTGGCAGGGCCTGTTGGTGAACGGCACCATGAGCGTGGCGCCTGAAACGCGCTGATCACACGAGCATCCCGACGATCGTAGCGCTCAGCAACGAGGCCAAAGTGCCGCCCAGCAGCGCGCGCATGCCGAACTCGCTCAGCCATTGGCGCTTGCTCGGGGCCAGCGAACCAATGCCACCGATCTGGATGCCGATGCTCGCGAAGTTGGCGAAGCCGCAAAGCATGTAAGTGCTCATGACGATGCTGCGCTGATAGGTGAACGCGCCGCTCGCTTTCAAGCTGGCGAGGCTCTCGTAGCCCACGAATTCACTGGCGATGATCTTCTCGCCCACGAGCCTTCCGGCCAAGGTGATGTCTTCGGTGGCCACGCCTATGAGCCACATGATGGGCGCGAACAAGTAGCCGAGGATGAACTCGAGTGAGAGCTTCTGGAAGTTGCCATTCGACACCTGCGCTACCCAATTATTGATGCCCAGCGCATCGCCCAGCTTATGGAAGCCGTAGTTGGCCATGGCGATGAAGGCGAAGAACACCAGCAGCATGGCGCCCACGTTGGCAGCGAGTTTCAGCCCTTCGGTGGTGCCCTTGCTCATGGCGTCGAGGAAATTGCTGCCCACCACTTCGGTGCTCACCTCCATGCGCTGATCGATAGGCTCTGTTTGAGGGAAGAGCACCTTGGCTATCACCACGGCACCGGGCGCGGCCATAACGCTGGCCGTGAGCAGATGCTTGGCGAAGAATAGCCGCTGCACGGGATCATCGCCGCCGAGGAAGCCCACATAAGCCGCGAGGACTCCGCCTGCAACCGTCGCCATGCCAGCGGTCATCACCAGGAAGATCTCCGAGCGGTTCATCTTGTCCAGATAGGCTTTCACCATCAGCGGCGCTTCCGTTTGCCCGAGGAAGATGTTGCCTGCGGTGCTCAGGCTCTCGGCGCCGCTGAGTCGCATGGTCTTGTTCAGTGCCCATGCCAGAGCGTACACCACCTTCTGGATGATTCCGAGGTAGAAGAGCACGCTGGTGAGCGCGCTGAAGAAGATGATGGTGGGGAGTATCTGCAAAGCGAAGATGAAGCCCATGCTCTTCACGTTGAGCAGGTCGCGGAAAAGGAATTCGCTGCCGGCCTTGGTGAAGTCGAGCACCTTCACGAAGCCCTTTCCCACGAGTTCGAAGAGCCATTGCGCGGGTGGCACGTAGAGCACCAGCAGCGCCATCACCAACTGGAAGCCGAGGCCGATGCCCACCACTTTCCAATCGACCTGCTTGCGCTTGGCGCTGAAGAGCCACGCGATGGCCACAATGACCGCCATGCCCAGCAGGCCGCGCAGGATCCCAGTGGCCGAGATGCCAGAGAGGGGCAAAGGCGCGCCTTGAGCGAAAAGGGGAGTGGCTGCGAGCCCAAGGAGCGGGAGCATCAAGGCGCGTGGCGACATGTTCAAGCGGATGGGGTTGGAAGCGAAGATGCGGTTTCTCGCGGCTCATGCCGCGCACCGGTATGCACAAGGAACTGAAGGTTTCACGATCCGGAACCGCTCCAGTCGGTAGCAGGAGCCCTCAGTTCCCCTCCTGCTCGCGCTTCTTGATCTCGTCGCGCAATGCGCTAGCGCGCTCGTAGTCCTCGTTGTCCAAGGCTTCCTCCAGCATGCCCCGCAGGTCTTCGATCGTGGCATTGCCGAGCGTGCGCTTCTCCTTGCCCTTGCGGGGCTCGGTCGACTTCTCATCGTCCTCTTCACCTTCCTCCACTTTCAAACCGGCGGTGCTCAGGATGCGCTCATAGGTGAAGATGGGGC
The DNA here is from genome assembly GCA_016713865.1 of Flavobacteriales bacterium. GTDB lineage: Bacteria > Bacteroidota > Bacteroidia > Flavobacteriales_F > PHOS-HE28 > PHOS-HE28. The sequence goes on from JADJOG010000003.1 coordinate 91,191, forward strand.
AATCGAATCGCAGCGCCAAGGCGATGGCATCGCTGCTGCGCGCATCGATCTCCACTTCATTGGCATTCTGCTCAACCACCAGTTTCGCGTGGAAGATGCCTTCGACCAGGTCGCTGATGATCACTTCCTTCAGGTTGAAGCCGAGGGTGTCGGCTACATGCTTGAAAAGGTCGTGCGTGAGCGGACGAGCGGGCTTGATGTTCTCCACCTGGATGGCGATGGCCTGCGCCTCGACGCCACCGATGATGATGGGCAGGCGGCGATCGCCATAGGTCTCGGCGAGGATGAGCGCGTAGGCCCCCGCGTGCGTGTGGCTGTACGTGATGCGGAGGAACTTCAGCTCGACCTTATCCATCATTTTCCTAGCGGGCCGTGAAGGTAGGTTGCAGTGCTCAGTTGGCAGTTCGCACCAGGCAGTTGGCTCCGGAAGCGGCACCAACTGCCTACTGCCGAATGCCTGCTGCCAACAAGTTCAACGTTCTGCATTGAGCTTCTTCGCAGCCTCAATGAGCTTGGGCAGCACCTCGAAGGCATCGCCAACGATACCGTAATCGGCGGCCTTGAAGAAGGGGGCCTCGGGATCCTTGTTGATCACGCAGATCACCTTGCTCTGGTTCACGCCGGCCAAGTGCTGAATGGCGCCGCTGATGCCGATGGCGATGTATAGGTTGGGGCGGATGGCCACGCCGGTCTGTCCAACGTGCTCGTGGTGTGGGCGCCAGTGCATGTCGGCCACCGGGCGGCTGCAAGCGGTGGCTGCGCCGAGGAGCTGCGCCAGTTCTTCAACCGGTGCCCAATGCTCGGGGCCTTTCATGCCACGGCCTGCGCTCACCACCAATTCGGCTTCCGGCAGGGGCACTCCGGATCCTGCTTTGCGCAACTCCTTCACGGTGATGCGCGCTGCGCCCAGATCGCCGGTGAACTCCTCCACGGCCGCGCTGCCGCCATTGTTCGCGATTGCGATGCTGTTGGGGGAGAGGCTGATCACCTTCACGGCGCTGCTCACTTCGACCCATGCGCGCGCCTTGCCGCTGAAAACATTGCGGCGGAATCGAATCCCTTCTGGTAGGCCTGTTGCTCCAGCAACGAGTCCTGCTTTCAAGCGCGCTGCAACGCGCGGTGCCACGGCTTTCCCGGTGGCATCATGCACGCATACGATGGTGGTGGCGCCTTCGGCCGCGGCCACATCGCACACGAGCTTGGTGAGCTGTTGGCTGTCAATGGTCTTCACGCCGCGCGCCACGATCACCTTCTTGGCGCCGTTCGCGCCCAATGCTTCCAAGCCTTTGGCATCGCCGAAGGTGATGGCTGTGATGGGCCCGCCAGCCAATTGGCTCGCGTAGGTCACGGCTTCTTGTGCTGCTTTCGGCAGCTTGTCGCCGCGTGTATCGATGAATGCGATGGTGCTCATTTCAATCGGCAGGTTGGGGTTTGATTGTTGATGGTTGCGGGTTGGTGATCGGACTTGGAAGAGGACAACCCTCAACCCCTGTCAACCTCCAACCCTCAACCTCAAATAACTTTCGCCTCGGTGTGCAGCAGCTCGATGAGCTTCCCGGCCTCGTCGGCGGGAATCATCTTCACGGCACCCTTTGCAGGCGGCAACTCGAATTTCACTGTGCTGGCCGCATTGCTTATAGCGCCAGCGGCCACTACTTGCAGGGGCTTGGTGCGCGCCGCCATGATCCCGCGCATGTTGGGGATGCGTTGCTCGGCCATGCCTTTCGCGGCGCTCAGGGCGAAGGGCAATTTCACCTCGAGCACTTCAACGCCGCCGGGCACGTCGCGCTCAATTGTCGCAGCATCGCCGTTCACATCAAGCTTGCTAGCGAGCGGCACATAAGGCATGTCGAGTAGTTCGGCCACCATGGCGCCCACCACACCGCTGTTATGGTCGATGGTCTCTTTGCCAGCTAGCACAAGGTCGAAGCTTTTGTCCTTGGCCCAGCTTGCGATCAGCTCGGCCACTAGCATGGCGTCGGAGGGCTGCGCATCGATGCGAACAGCATCATCGGCCCCGATGGCGAGTCCCTTGCGGATGGTGGCCTCGGTATCGGCACCACCCACCGTGATGGTGGTTACCGAACCGCTGCCTTTGGCCTCCTTCAGCTCCAAGGCACGCACCAGGGCGTACCATTCGTCGTAGGGGTTCATGATGAAGGTGACGCCGTTGCCATCGTATTGCGTGTCGTTATTGGTGAAGGCGATGCGTGCGGTGGTGTCGGGCACTTGGCTGAGCAGGACGAGGATCTTCATGCCGATGATTGAGGGCCGTCCATGTGGAAGGCGGGCGCGAAAGTAACCTCCATGGATGAGTGGCCTTGGCGACCTGTTTATGTTCCAGTTGACGGTGGGGATAGGAATACCTAATCAATCGCTAAACCAGGGGAACATGGGCAAGGTGCGCTCCCGGCACCTTCGCGGCCCAGGTTGCTCTCTCCATGCTCCTACGTGTCTTACTGTCGCTATTCAGCGCGTCTCTCGCCACGGTGGTGCTTGCTCAAGGCACCATACGTGGCAAGGTGGCCGATAAGACCGGTGAGACCCTGATTGGAGCTGCCGTTGTCTTGAAGAGTGACCCTGCCAAAGGCGTAACAACGGACCTCGACGGTCGGTATTCTCTGGTGCTCGATGGCTTAGGCCCTTACACATTAATGGTGCGTTATGTAGGGTACGAGAACAAGGAGGTCACCGTGAATCCGAAAGGCGGGGAGGTCCTCGTGGTGAATATCGTCCTCGGTGAAAGCGCTGTGGCGCTTCAGGCGTTCGAGGTGGAGGCGAAGGCCGTGCGCACCAAAGATGCCTATCTGGAGCGGATGAAGATCAACAATGCATCGAGCATGGACTTCATCTCTCGCGATGCCATGCTGAAGACCGGCGATGGGGATGCCACGCAGGCCGTGAAGCGCATCACCGGCGTGAGCACCGTGGGCGCTTTCGTCACGGTGCGCGGCTTGGCCGACCGCTACATCGTGACCACGGTGAACGGCAGCCGCATCCCCACGCTCGACCCGCTCACCAACAACCTGCGGCTTGACCTATTCCCTACGGGCCTCATGGACAACATCGTGATCACCAAGACCACCACGCCCGATCTGCCGGGCGATTGGAGCGGCGCGTTGATCAGCCTTAACACGAGCGACTACCCGGAGAAGCTGCGGGTGAGCGTGGGCACCACCATCGGCTACAATCCGAACAGTTCATTCAAGAACATCATCACCGGACAGACCAGCAGCACCGATTGGCTCGGCCGAGACGATGGCCTGCGCGCGCCACCTGCCGGCGTGCCCCTCGTGGGCGACGATTACCCAAACTTCATTGAGCCCGACCTGTACCAGCAGCTCACCCTGCTCGGCTACGGCTCCACCATGCAGGGCTATGGCATCACCGGCAACACGCCCGGCTTCCAGTCCACCACCATGGGCACTAACAACGTTCTGCAGCACGTGATGCTCGCAGAAATGGGACTACTAGCGCCGGGCCTTCTGTTCAACAGCACGGCGGTTGCCAACGCTGTGGCCAGCTTTAACGAGATCTATGGGCTGGACTACTTCTCGCCGATCGTGAACAGTCAGCTGGCCGACTACAACCGCCGCTTCCGTAACGACACCTGGCGCGTTAGCACCGATCAAGGGCAGCCCAATATGAACATGTCCTTCAGTATCGGCAACCAGAAGCAGCTCTTCGCCAAGAGCAAGAGTCCGAAGACCTTGGGCTTCTTGATCGGGTTGCGGTACAATGCGGAGACGGAGTACGACCCGGCCAGCATCATCGTGCGCACCGGAGAACCATACAACGACCCTAATCCTGGTGATGAGTGGGGCCGCAAGGGCACGCAAGGCATCAGTGTGGTCACGCGCGGATGGAATGCAGTGGGCAGCCTTTCACTGAAACTGAATCGCAACAACAGTATCAGCCTGCTGGTGATGCCCAATGCCATGGGACAGGCCAATGCCCGATTGCTGCTATTCCTCAATCCCGGGGTTGGCTCCGAAGAGTACGCCGCAGAGGACCAGTTCTATGAGCAGCGCCGCATGTGGGTCTATCAAGCGGGATCGAAGCATTTCATCCCAGCCCTCAACATGAAGGTCGATGTGGATGCCTCCTATTCGGATGGCAGCCGCGACATGCTCGATTTCAAGCGGCTAGCCTACGTGAATCCTCCGCCTGGCCAGCCCATCACCGACATCGAGGCCGCGCTCACTCCCCCGAACAGGATCTATCGCTACTTGGACGAGACCATGCTCGATGCGCGCGCGGCCGCGGAATTCCCGCTGAGCGATCTTCCGCGCAAGACGCGCAAGCTGCGCTTCGGAGGCAGCTACCTGCGCCAGGAGCGCCGCAACCTGCAAGGCTTCTATCGTGTGCTCGGCGCACCCGGGCCAACGCAATGGATGGAGGAGGGACGTTTCTAGATGCGCGATGATGGACGCTTCACATCGCTGTACGTGCCAGGCGGAACCTTCAAGGACAACGACATCGGCATCCTTCGCGTGAAGGGCCTCTTCGTGCTGACTGATTACGCCCTCACCGAGCGCCTCCGCATGGTGGGCGGCTTGCGCGCAGAACATACCGATATGCTCACGGACATCCTGCGGTACTATGAGCAGGGCCTGAATCCGGATGATCCCACGCGAGGGTTGGTGGGCGAGTTCTCCTTGGCTGGCGCAACCGTTGATCCCAAGCCAGCGCGGCCGGGTGTCCTCGATCAATGGGATATGCTGCCCAGCATCAACCTCATCTACAAGCTGAAGGATGATGATGTGGCGCCCACCAACCTCCGCCTGAACTACTTCCGTTCCTTGGGTCGCCCCAGCTTCCGCGAATTCTCCGTCACGCAGCTCATCGATTACATCCTCGATGCGCCGGTCTTCGGCAATCCTAACCTGCAGATGACGCGGATCGACAATTACGACCTGCGCATCGAGCGCTTCTTCCGCAACCGGGACAACGTTTCGGTGAGCGCGTTCTACAAGCAGTTCGATAATCACATCGAATTGCTCTTCACTGCTGCTGGAGGCTATACCTGGAGGAACGCGGTGCGAAGCAACGTCACCGGTGTCGAGCTCGAAGGGCGCGTGGGGCTGCTGCGCTGGCTCGAATGGCGCGGCAATGTGACCCTCATGCGATCGGAGAGCGTCTTGCGCACCACGCTGTTGGCCGAGCAGGTGGAATACAAGACCAGCATGTACGGGCAAGCGCCCTACATGGTGAACAGCATGCTCACTTGGAGCGCTGACAGCCTGCGCATGAACTTCACGGTGAGCTACAACGTGCAGGGCCCGAAGCTCGCGATCAGCAACAGCGAGGTGAATCCCGATGGCATTCGCGCGTACGAGATGCCGCGGCACATGATCGACATCACGCTGAACAAGTCGGTGGGCAAACATTGGGCGCTCCGTCTCGGTGCGCGCAACCTCCTCAACTCACCCTTCCGCCGGGCATACAAGTTCGAGGAGGGCTATGCAGTGGACTTCGACTCCTATGCCTGGGGAACGGAGTACAGCCTAGGGCTCACTTATACCATCAAGTGATGCTGCTCCAACGCTACCTGTTCATCGGCCTGTTGATGTGCTTCGTGACCAATGCGGTTGCTCAATCGCCGCTGGAAGGCGTGATCGTGGAGACCTACTATGTGAGCGATGCCAACGACGCCACGGATGTGACCGGTGGGGGAGTGGCCGAAGGCTCGGTCACCTACCGCGTATTCCTCGACCTCTGCGATGGATGCGGTCTTCGGGCGGTGTATGGCGATGCTTACCATCCGCTCTCCATCACCAGTAACGCGCCGTTCTTCAATCATGCTGACCGGGGCCGCACCTATGGTCATCAGATCAACAACACAGCCCTGGGTGAAGGCACTGTTGCGCTTGATTCTTACTTGTCGATGGGCCGAGCAAGCGCGCAGCGACTCGGCATCCCGAAGGCCGATGATCCCAACGGTAGCCTGATCGGTGGCGCGAACAACGATGGCGGCAGCGCCCAAGTGCCCGGAGGATTGCTGGTGAACAGCACGCCCGAAATGGGCTCTTCCCTAACGGTTAGTGATGGACTGGTTCCCCTGAGCGGTGCGCCTTCCGTGCCTCCGAATTTCCCTCGTCTCAGGCGATGACCCTACGAGCGTGTTCGGAGATGAGACCTTGGGCAATACGTTCATCAGCCAACTCTGCCGGATTGCATGCTCCACTCCGGGGGTGAATGGTGCCACTGCCGATAATCGAGTTCTTATCGCGCAACTCACCACCGCTGGCGAGCTCAGTTTCATGCTGAATGTTGAGATTGAGCGTCCTGATGGGGTCGTGGTGAAGTACGTCTCTACGGCCGACACCCTGCTCCCCGGTGAAACACTGAATGGATTGCTGGTGTATCCGCCCGATTGCGGCTGCACGGACCCCAACTTCCTCGAATACGATCCGGCTGCAGGTTGCGACGATGGCTCGTGCGCGACGGCCATCGTCTTCGGATGCCTTGATCCATCGGCTTGCAACTTCTCCACTACGGCCAATTTCAATGTGCCGCAATTATGCTGCTACGGGATCAACGACTGCAATGGCTTGGATCCCTACCTCGTTTGCCCCACCATCGGAATCGCGGAGGATGAATCGCAGGCCCTTCGCTTCGCACCCAATCCGACTTCGAGCGAATTGCGCATCACGGGTGCCGAGCGCATCGGCGAGGGAGCCGTGCTCAGTATCATGGATTCGCAGGGCCGGGCTATGCGCAGTGAGTCCATCGCGAATCAGCGAGGTGTCGTGGTCATCAACCTCGAAGGGCTCGCTGACGGATTGTACTTGATCGCGCTGCAAGGACCAGAGGGCAAGGCGCTCGCTCGAATCCAGAAACGGTGAGATCATGCCATGGAAGCCCTTGGCACCGGAGGCGCGCGACCTGATGGAGCGAATGATGCCACTGATAACCCTGCAGCAACGCGCCGCAATGCTCGATGACGAACTGCATGCGCGTGCACTGCGCAAGGCGATGCACGATGTGCTCGATGGCATCGATCCTATGCAAGCGGCATTGCAGCATGGCGTCGATGCACATGAGCTGCAGCAGGCGCTAGGCAGCATCGGCAGGTCGAATCAGGCGCCGCGCCGAGTCGTGCGAGTCGTGGAACGCGCGGATCGACGCAAGCTCACCCACGAGCAAGAGATAGCGCTACACGGTATCCTGCGCGAATCACTGCCGGATGCCTTAGGCGCTGCGCACCTGCTTTGGTCACGCGAGGCCGTGCGTTGGCTGGTTCAACGTGAAACGGGCTTCCATCTTCCGGACCGCACCTTGAGCACATACTTGGAGCGCTGGGGGCTTGCGCCCGATAAGCCCTTGCGGACCATGTCCTTGGCGCATCCATCGCGCATGCGGGCATGGCTGAAGACCGATTATCCCGTGATCGCCATGCTCGCCCGAGAAGGCGAGGGTCGCATTTTCTGGTGGGGCCATGCTCCCTTGCTGGCAAGAAAGCAGGGCAAGCTCCCGCCTGGTGCTCGCGCGCCGTTGATTGAGAGTCCGATCTGGGAGCCGGGGCGGTTCAGCGTGCTCTTCGCAACCACCAATCGGGGGCATGCCTTGTGGCGGGTCCATGAAGGAGATGCAACCGCAGCTATGGTCATCGACCACCTGGAGCGTGCGGCGGCTGATTCAGGGGATCGCATGTTCGTCATCATACCTGGGCACGCGGTCTTCGCCACGCTGATTTTCCGGAACTGGGCGGCCTCGAACAAGGCACGATTCAATTTCCATCTGTGCAGTCCATGAACGTTCGATGCGTAACGGTGCCGTAATGCATCGTACATGGAATGACCATGCTCGCGCAAGCATGCGCCAATGGTGCACGGGTTACTTCGCCGGCCTCAATCAACGACCCATGCATCGCCTGCTGACCATCGCTGCTCTTGCTTTTATGACGAATGCCATGGCGCAGGTGTATTCGCCTCCGGACCCAGGCGGCTTCGAGGGCATCATCGTAGAGACCTATTATGTGGCCGATGCGGATGATGCGGCCGATACCGATGGCGGCCCCGGCCTTGTAGCAAGCGCGAAGACCTATCGCGTGTACGTGGACATGCTGCCCGGCTACAAACTGGTGAGCGTGGGCGGCTTCCCGAACCACCCGCTGGCCATCAGTACCACCACGAGCTTCTTCAACAACGATGATCGCGGCGAAGCGTGGGGACGTGACATCCCGGCGCAGCACCTGAATAAGAACACCGTGGCCATTGATAGCTGGTTGAGCTTTGGACCGGCAAGCACACAGCATTGGGGGGTGCTGAAGAGCGATGATACCGATGGCAGCATCGTAGGTGGGCCCAATAACCAAAGCGGACTGCTTGTGAACAACGCGGTTGCAGCGGGCATCCCGCTTACAACCTCCGACGGCCTGGTCTCCTTGGGTACCCCGCCTGGCACTATCAGCTCCGTAGGGGCGGCTCCAGAATGCTTCGATCCCGAAGGACCGAACAGTTATAGCAACGAGAACTTCGCTTATGCCATCTTGGGTGGTGTCACCGGCCCTACCGAGAGCAACCGGGTTCTCATCGGGCAGTTCACCACCGATGGCGACCTGAGTTTCTGCTTCAACCTCGCACTTCGGATTCCGGACGCGCTCGTATGCGGCGATCCGAACTGCCACACGGCGTCGCAGTTCTTCAGCGAAGTGCTCGTATCAGATACGCTCGGTCAAGGCTTCGGTGGTCAGAACATCTTTTCGCATCCGACACTTTGCTTCACCTGCGAACGCTCAAGTGGATTGCATGGGTGTTCCCAATGGCCCAGCTGTGCCTGGTTCCCCTTGCGATGATGGCAATGCGGACACCAGCGACGACCTCTACAGCGCTGCGTGCGTGTGCTGGGGCCAGGACTGTGCGGGCACATACGGCGGCAACGCGCTGCCCGGCACGCCTTGCGACGATGGCAACCCGAACACATCGAGTGATACCTGGCAGACCGGATGCATTTGCGAGGGCGGCACCGGCGTCGATGAGCGCGCGGCAGGGATCGTGCGCGTGAGCCCGAATCCGACGCGTGATATCATCGCTGTTGAATTGGCGCGCAGCGGAGGCAGCGTGGCTTGGGAACTGCGCGACCTCGCTGGGCAAGTGGTGCTTGGTGGCTCCCATCAAGGTGAAACGCGCATGGTGATCGATGCGGTCTCTATAGCATCGGGCACATACTTGCTCACGATCGAGCGAAACGGGATGCGCGGGCAGCATCGCGTGGTGAAGCAATGACCTGTATCAGAGCCTTGACCTTGAGCTTATGCGCGGCCTTCGCCACGCAGGCTCTGACGCAGGGCCTCGAAGGCGTCTTCATTGAGCGTTATCATGAGGTAGCCGCGGTTGCTAGGGGCGGAACGCCAATGATCACGTATCGTATCTACCTCGACCTCGCCCCGGGCTACGAGCTTGTTTCTGTATTCGGAGAGAAGGACCGCAACCTGTTCTTCCGCACCAGCACCCGCTTCTTCAACGACACCGTTCATGGAGCGCCTATCGGTGATCGCATCGAAGCGGACCGATTGTATCATTACCCTGCAGCGATTGACTCATGGCTCGCCTTCGGCTTCGCCTCGAATGCGCACAAGGCCGTGCCGTTGCATCTGGATACCGATGGTTCGGTGCTGCGCAGGTCGAAGCCGAAGCGCGGTGCTGTAGAGTATGAATTATCGCTACGCGACAAGGATGGCCTCACGAACGCGGCTATGGCGCCGGAGGTGATGTGCCTCTACCTCACCACAAGCTTCCTGGACAAGCTGAGCGGTCATGTGATCGAGACCGAGCTAGGTGCATATGGCGTCAAGGGCACCGTGAGAGGCGCAACGCCCGAGAACATGGTGCTCATAGCGCAGCTCACCACCGATGGTGATCTCGCCTACGCGATCAATGCAGCTGTGAAAAGTCCGGATGGCACGATCACCAAGTGGCTGGCCTATCCTGCAATTGCCGATGATGAGTCGCAGCACCCGGAGCTGCGCAACGGCCATGTCGGCGAGGGCCGATTCTGATTTCTCCATTGTTCGATGAGCTTGCCCTTTGATGGCTCATCACGCCGTGTTGCGTCATCCGCGATGGATCGTTACCACGCTGTAAGAAAAGCACCGAAAGGGGTAATGGAGCGGTGATGGATCGGTAAGCAAAGCATACGCTGCGCTTGACCGCATGGCCCCAATGACCGGGGACTTTTGGCCCGCCATTAAGGCTCAACCAATCAGTCCCCGAGAACCCAAAACCCCAACTCGAAGAACCATGAAACGCATCTTCAAACTGGCCATGGCCGCAGGCTTCGCGGGCATAGCCGCGCAGGGCAGCGCCCAAAGCATCGGCGCCGCCTGTGGCTGCCCTCCGGTGAGCAGCCGCACCCCCGTGAACCTGAGCACCCTGCTCACGGGCGGCAACCTTACCAACAACACCACAACGCTCACGTGCAACAACCTGTACACGCTCGATGTGACCATGTACGTGAATGACGGGCAGGACCTCTTCATCCAGCCCGGCACGGTGATCAAGGCCAACCAAGCACCGGTTGGCACCAACGCCTACACGCTCATCGTGTCGCGCGGCGGACAGATCTGGGCGAACGGCTCGCAGAGCTGCCCGATCATCATGACCGCCAGTGCAGATCCCCTCGATGGCAGCTACGCAGTGACCAACCGTGGCAAGTGGGGAGGTCTCATCCTTCTCGGCCGTGCGCGCAACAACGTGCGCAATACCGATTTGCGCGATGGTGGCCCGAACCCTTCGAATTCGATCACCGGCACAGACGGCGTTGGCCTCATCGAGGGCCTGCCCGCTGGCGAGAGCCGGAATTTCTACGGTGCGCCCATCGGTCAGGAGAATGACGATGACAACAGTGGCGTGCTGCGCTACGTGAGCGTGCGCCACGGCGGCCAGATCATCGGAACCGCCAACGAGGTGAACGGAATCACCTTCGGCAGCGTGGGACGCGGCACCAAGGTGGAGTTCATTGAGGCGAGTTCGAACCTCGATGACGGCCTCGAATTCTTCGGTGGTACCGTTGACGTGAAGTACAGCTCGGCGGCCTTTTGCGATGATGATTACGTGGACTACGATCAGGACTACCGTGGCCGCATCCAGTTCTTCTATGGCTTGCAGGGCCCCGATAACAGCGGCGGCACCAACAACCAAGGCGATAATGGCATGGAGTGCGACGGCGACGATGGACCCGGCAACACCGCGCCGAAGAGCAACCCCACCATCTACAACGCCACCATCATCGGCCGTTGGACCGCGAGCGCTGGTAGCGGCGATGAGGCCATCGAGAGCCGTCGTGAAGCGCAAGGCAAGATCATCAACAGCGTCTTCGCCAACTTCCGCAGCGGTATCAGCCTCGCCGACGTGGCCGTGACCAACTGGAACAACGGCAGCTTCGAGGTAAGGAACTGCACCTTCCAGACCCGCGCCGACCAGACCAACACAGGCGATCCTGTCGCTGATACTTACAAGCGCGTCCGCATCAATGGCGGCAACGCGAGCGCTGCTGATTACACCAAGTTCACCACGGATGGCAACCTCACCGTGGGTTTCAATACGCTTATCGATGCGAGCTTCGCAATCAGCCCGCTAACCAGCAACACGGTCACTGACCGCGTTAACCCAGTTCCAGCTGCTGGAGCGAGCGCAGCGCAAAGCACCATCTCCGCGCCGATTGACGATTTCTTCACAAGCGTGCGCTACCGTGGCGCCTTCGAACCCGGCGCCGAGCCGTGGACCAAGGGCTGGACCGCGATTGCCGGCATCAGGGGCGATGTGAGCACCGTTGCCGGTTGCGTAGGCGACCTGAACAAGGACGGTGTGATCAATAGCGCGGATTTCACCCTTTTCAGTGGGGCCTTCGGCACCACCTGCTTCTAAGCAACCCTACCGCCCACGCCGCACCGGGGCATCTCGCTCCGGTGCGCGCAGGGCAACACAACCAACACCATGAAAAAGCTCCTTAAGAACCTGCTTTGTGGCGCGGCGCTCCTTCTTGGCGCCACCGCTGCCACGGCCCAGGGCCTGCAGAATATCATCGTGGAGGAATTCCACACGGTGACGCAAGCCGACGCGGATGCGTACAATAACAATCACGGCGGAGGCTCCTATCCGCTTCTGGCCGGCATGAAGACCTACCGCGTGTATGTGGACATGGCGCCGAACTACCGCCTTGCCTCCGTGTTCGCGCTGCCCGGACAAGCGGTTGCCTTCAATACCACTACCACCTTTTGGAACGACGACAACTACGGTGGCGAATTCGCTGCACAGACTCGGCGGATGGATGAAGGTGCGCTCTTCGACACGTATGTTACCTTCAACGTGACCGGTACTGCGGCCACTCCTGCAGGATGCGGCAGTGCGCTGCGCCAAGTAGGCGTTGCGCGTGCCGATGACCCGAACGGCGACCTGACCACTTGCGGTGTATATCCCAACTTCACTGGAGCCGATGGCAACATAGCTGATCCGCTGAACCACCCGAACCCGGCTTTCTTGGGCGTAGTGAACACGGAGGGTCTCACCGGTCAGACCAACACCTTCGGCTTCAATGATCAGCTGTACTATGTGCTGCCCGCACCTACCGGTCCTGACCCCAGCGGTACCAACCGGATCCTGATTGGGCAATTCACCACCGATGGCGTGTTCTCGTTCAACATCAATGTGGCGCTGCTCCTGCCCTCTCCCAGCACCGCTGCCGAGGAGTACGTGCATACCAACGCCACCGGAGGCCAGATCTTCTCCTCGCTGCTCACTTACCCTTCGGTTTGCATTCCCGCGCAGATCACCGGCACCACCAGCAATAGCCCAATCTGCAGCAACCAGACGCTGAACCTGGGCGTTACCGCCACTGGCACCGAGCCATTGGCCTACACCTGGACAGGCACCGGCTCCATCAGCAATGGCGGCACCGCTAATGCATCCGTTACGGGTGCTGCAACGGGAAATTACAACATCGCCGTGAGCAATGCTTGCGGCAATGTGAACCAGAACGTGGCCGTGGTGGTGAATAATCCGCCCAATGCAGGCACCAACGGCACGCTCACGATCTGCGCAGGCAGCACGGTTACCGCCGCGCAGCTCTTCGCGCAATTGGGTGGAACACCGGACGCGGGCGGAAGCTGGAGCCCTGCTCTCGCAGGTGCCGGTGTTTACACGTACACGGTTGCAGCCATCGCGCCTTGCACGGGCAGCGCCACTGCAACGGTCACGGTGACCGCGCAGCCTCAGCCCAACGCTGGCACGAATGGCACGCTCGCGATCTGCGCAGGCAGCACGGTTGCCGCCGCGCAGCTCTTCGCGCAATTGGGTGGAACACCGGGCGCGGGCGGAAGCTGGAGCCCTGCTCTCGCAGGTGCCGGTGTTTACACGTACACGGTTGCAGCCATCGCGCCTTGCACGGGCAGCGCCACTTCAACGGTCACGGTGACCGCGCAGCCTCAGCCTAATGCTGGCACCAACGGCACGCTCACGATCTCGCGCAGGCAGCACGGTTACCGCCGCGCAGCTCTTCGCGCAATTGCGGAACACCGGACGCGGGCGGAAGCTGGAGCCCTGCTCTCGCAGGTGCCGGTGTTTACACGTACACGGTTGCAGCCATCGCGCCTTGCACGGGCAGCGCCACTTCAACGGTCACGGTGACCGCGCAGCCTCAGCCTAATGCTGGCACCAACGGCACGCTCACGATCTGCGCAGGCAGCACGGTTACCGCCGCGCAGCTCTTCGCGCAACTGGGAGGAACCCCGAACGCGGGCGGAAGCTGGAGCCCTACTCTCGCAGGCGCCGGTGTTTACACGTACACGGTTGCAGCCATCGCGCCTTGCACCATCAACGCAACGGCCACTGTCACCGTCACTGAGACCACCAGCGGCACCAACACGACCACGGCAAGCGCTTGCGACAACTACACCTGGAGCGTGAACGGACAGGTGTACACCGCTACCGGCCAGTACACCAGCGTGGTGGGCTGCATAACGGAGATCCTGAACCTCACGATCACCCCAAGTAGCAGTAACTCCACCATGGCCAGCGCGTGCGGCAGCTACACCTGGAGCGTGAACGGACAGGTTTACACCGCTAGCGGCCAATACACCAGCTTGGTGGGCTGCGTAACGGAGATCCTGAACCTGACGATCACCCCAATCAGCAGCAACACCACCACGGCTAGCGCTTGCGACAGCTACACCTGGAGCGTGAATGGTCAGGTTTACACCACTAGCGGCCAGTACACCAGCGTGGTGGGCTGCGTAACGGAGATTCTGAACCTCACGATCCTCACCAGCGGCACCAATACGACCACGGCTAGCGCCTGCGACAGCTACACCTGGAGCGTGAACGGCCAGGTTTATACCGCCAGCGGCCAGTACACCGCTGTAACGGGTTGCAGCACGGAGATGCTGAACCTCACGATAACCCCGAGCAGCAGCAACACCACAACGGCAACAGCTTGCATCAGCTACTTCTGGAGCGTGAACGGCCTGACCTATACGGCCAGCGGCCAATACACCAGCGTGGTTGGCTGCGCTTCAGAGATCCTGAATCTAACCGTGAACAACCCTGGTGACATCTGCAACGATGGCAACCCGAACACGGAGAACGATCAACTAGACCTGAACTGCAACTGTGTTGGCACCCCTGTTGGCCCCGGCTGCGACTTCAACGAGGTTGAACTCTTCGTTGTGAACGACGCGGTTAGCATCGTGAGCTATGAAGTGCGCGTGCAAGGAACCAACGCTTTGGCGGCGAGCGGAACGGTGAACCCGCCCGCAGGTCCGTCCACGCAGGACATCTGCCTGCCCGACGGCTGCTATTACCTCGTATTCTCTGACAATGGCGGCGATGGAATCGCAGGTGGCGGCTACGTGCTGCGCCTGATCAGCGGCCTGCGTCTGATCGACAACGATGGCAACATGACCGTATCACCCAGCCAAATCGCGGGCGGCGAAGGATTCTGCCTGCCCGTGGGCACTGACCGCTTGATCAGCGCGAGCTGCGATAGGGCCGATTGGCGCACTGCTCCTTGCAACCCTGAATACGTTGTGGCCAATAGCAATGCCTTGGTTAGCGCCCAATTCAATACCCCTGGTGCCAGCACGAGCGGTTATGAGATGTGGTGGTACAATCCCAATGGAGGGTACAGCTTCAAACGGTTCCAGAGCCACACCACAGCCAATGGCCTGCCCGTGAGCGCTACCCGTGCTTGCCACTTCGCGATCAACGCATGGAGCGGCAACCAGCTGCAAGAAGGCGTGCTATACAACGTGAAGGTGCGTGGCCGTGTCGCTGGTAGCTACTTGCCTTGGGGCGCATCTTGCCGCTTCGTGCTCAACAACGCGCTCGCTCAATGCCCGCTCACGCGCCTGAATAACATTGCCGGACAGTTCTTCAGCTGCGGTGTCACGCGCAGCGTGTCCAGCGGCTCATACGTGTACGCTGTGCCCACCCGTCGCTTGCAGTCTAACTGCACCTGGCTCTACGCCAACCGCTACCAGTTCCGGTTCCGGATCGCTGGAGAGGGCTTCGAGCTGGTGAAATCCAACACCACATACAACGTGAACACGCTGGGCCTCGCCTGCGGCAAGGAATACGAGGTGGACGTGCGTGCCAGCTTCGATGGCGGCCTCACATGGTGCGCTACAGGCAATAGCTGGGGAGCCAGCTGCACGTTGAGCACAACGGCCTGCGCGGGCAGCGGCAACCTGAACATGGGCGGCAGCTCGGGCGCGGATCAGAGCACCACGCTGCGCATGTATCCGAACCCGAACCGTGGCGATCAGCTGTCGGTCAACATCGAAGGCATCGAAGCCACGATTGAGACCGTTAGCGTTGATATCTACGATGCCTTCGGCAAGCGCGTGAGCGCCCGTACGCTCGCAATCAACGGCGATGGCTTCGTGAATACCATCATGCAACTCAATGGCGAGCTGGCTGCTGGTCTCTACACGGTGAGCATCACCGCTGGCGAGCAGCAGTTCACTGAGCGCCTGGTAGTTCAGCCGTAAGGCATAGGGATACGAAGTGTGATGCCCCGCTCGCCGAAAGGTGAGCGGGGCATCACGTTTTCCTTCTGATCCAATACCATGAAGAGGCCAAGCTACCTTCGTCGCCTTATTGAATACACCCATGCGCACCATCCAGTTCCGCGAGGCCCTCAACGAGGCGATGTCCGAAGAGATGCGCCGCGACCCCAGCGTATTCCTCATGGGAGAGGAAGTGGCTGAGTACGACGGCGCCTACAAGGTGAGCAAGGGCATGCTGGCGGAGTTCGGGCCCAAGCGGCTGATCGATACCCCTATCGCCGAACTCGGCTTCACGGCGATCGGCGTGGGTGCTGCCATGAACGGCCTGCGCCCCATCGTGGAATTCATGACCTGGAACTTCGCGATCCTGGCGGCCGACCAGATCATCAACCACGCGGCCAAGATGCTGCAGATGAGCGGCGGCCAGTTCCATGTGCCCATCGTGTTCCGTGGCGGCAACGGCAGCGCAGGCCAATTGGCCGCAACGCACAGCCAGAGCTTCGATGCGTTCTATGCCAACATTCCTGGCCTCAAGGTCATCAGCCCCAGCAACCCATACGATGCCAAGGGCCTGCTGAAAGCCGCCATCCGCGACAACTGATCCCGTGCTCTTCATGGAGAGCGAGCGCATGTACGGCGATAAGGGCGAAGTGCCCGATGGCGAGTACCTGTTACCCATCGGCAAGGCGCATATTGCTCGCGAGGGCACCGATGTCACCATCGTCTCCTTCAACAAGATGATGAAGGTGGCGCTCGCTGCTGCCGAGGAACTGGCGAAAGAGGGCATCAGCGCCGAGGTGATCGATCTGCGCACCATCCGCCCGATGGACCATGAGACCATCATCCGCAGCGTGATGAAGACAAGCCGCATCGTGGTGGTGGATGAGAACTGGCCCTTCGGCAGCGTGGCCAGTGAGATCGCCTTCCGAGTTCAGAAGGACGCCTTCGATCACTTGATGCGCCCTGCTGCGCGTCAATCAAAAGCTGATACGCCTCTTCCATTCGCCCCGGCCCCGATCGAAGCCTCCCTGCCCAGCGTGAGCCGTACCGTGCGCGCCGTGAAGGAGTGCATGTACTTGGTGAAGTAGCGCCCCTCTGCGAAGGGCTTCGCTGGCGATCCGCCAGATCGTGCATGCCTCTAGTCGATCAGTCCTTCAACAAGGCGATAACGTCGCTGCCTTCTGGCGAGATTGAACGCATGTGATAGGCGCCGGGCGAAACGTCGCTGACATCCAACGTGAGCGGCAGCGCTCCCTTGGCATTCAGGACAACGCGGCCGGCCATGTCGAGCAGATCGACACGAACCAGTAGCGATGGAGGCCCATTGATCACGAGCGATTCGCGCATCGGGTTCGGATAGCAGCGCAGCCCGTTGATCCTCGATTGATCGCTGATCCCTGCAGTGCTCGCCGAGTACGCGTAGCGCGCGCAGAAGGCGTCGGATGCGCTATTGCCGCCTGCATTGGCCAGGTTCACCGCAGTGCCTTGCGGATTCACGTTCAGGGCCGTTGTCTTGAAATTGCCACCGATCAGGAATTGTCCCGCTGCATTCGACGCTACGCCTTGGGGAAGGTCGCTGCCCGTGCTTCCGCCAACGCGCATGGCGCTGGTGAGTGAGAGGTCGCTCCAGGCATATCGCGCCACGAAAAGGTCGAGCACTCCGCTGTTCGGTTGCAGGTTGAAGGTGCCGGGGCCAATGACCATGTCGTAGGTGCCGAAAGACAATTCACCCACGAAGACGAAGTGGTCATCGCCGACCATGGCGGTGCTCTCGCGGGTGTTCACGAGGTTGCCCGATGTGCTCTCGGCTCGGTCAACTGATTGAACTGTGTGGCGCTCACCATTCGCCGGTGGCCGCTGAGAGCTTGACCACGAAGGTGCCCAGTGCGCCGCTCACCGGTGTCAGCGTGAGCGTGCCTGCACCGGGGTCGGCATCCACTGAAGTTTCATACCGGCCCAGAACGAGCACCTCACCATTTGCCACCTCGAGGCCATGGATGTCGTTGCCGGAGCCGGGTGCCACGAAGCGCGCCACCCACGACAGCGTGCCATCAGAATCGTAGCGCGCCGCGCAGCCGTCGCTGGAGCTTCCCACATTCGGTATGATCTGTTGCCCGGGGCCTGGATCGAAGTCGGTTCCGGAGTTGAAGAACCCACCGATGTAGAGCGAGCCGTCCGATCCGAAGCGCATGCGGTTCACCTGATCCGTGAAGTTCCCGGTGCCTCCTAATCCGAAGCCCCCACTCGAAGCTCATGTCCGCGCCGTACTTGGCCACGAAGGCGTCAAAGGCGCCGTTGGTGCTCACTGTGGCCGTGCCGGCTGATGGATCCAGATCGAGGTTGTCGCCGAAGCCGCCGAAAAGCGCGAAGCCGCCATCGGGCGAGGTTCTCAGGCCGAAGGTGGTGTGCGCGCTTGCGAAGAAGGCGCCCACGGGGCTGGTGATGATGAAGTGGTCGAGCAATGCTCCTGATGCACCATCGAGCTTCAGCACGGCGGTGTGGTTGGCACCAGCAGCGGTGAGGATCTCGCCCGGTCCGGGATCAACATCTACCGCCCCGTTGAAGGAGGTTGCCACGAGCACATGCCCATCGGCCGTGAAGGCGCAACCGCCAGCCACCTCAGTTGTGAGATGATTGCCGAGCCGAATGCCCCATGCGAAGCTGCCATCTGCAACCAGCTTCACCATGAAAACATCTTTGGCTGGTGTGCCAGGCGCGCCCGTCGGTGTCGCTGTAACAAGCACTTCGCCGCTCCCCGGATCCAGATCCACGGTATTGGTGAAGAGCCCACAGACCGCCATCGAACCGTCTTCGGCTAATGCTACCGCTGTGGCCTCGTCGTTGAGGTTGGCGCCCCAGCGCGCGGAGCGTTCATGCGCGAATGTTCCCTGGCCATGCAGCAGGCAGCAACTAGTGATACCGAGAAATGCGGGCAGGCAGCGTAAAGCGTTCTTCATGGCAGGATGGTTTGAGCAAGCCTGCTTATCACAGGCAGGGCCAAAAGTCCCGGCCTGTTGGCTGGCACGCAATAGAACTTTCGTTAGTGCGATCCAATCGGCGCGTGAAGCCGCAGGCTCCCCTTGACCAGGTGCACACATTGGTGCGCGCCAGAAAACTTGCGCGACTCAGTAGAAGAGATCCCGCGGCTTTGTCGGCTCCTTCAGCCAGCGCCGGACAAGGTCCTTGTGATAGAAGGCCACTCGAATTCCAAAGAGAAGTTGACGATTCGTCATTGGCGGGCCATCCTGATCGATGAGGCCGTAGGAAGCGAAGCCACCCAAGGCCACCCCCATGGTCGGAGAAATGGGCAGCTCATAGGCCATTGCCAACTGCGGGCTGATGTTGAACCCTCCGAAATAGCTGGTCTCATTCGGATCGTGTAGCTGGTATCCACAGGATAGTACGATGAAACGGCCCCTGTGGCGCGGGCACCGGTCCTTAAGCTGAAGAAGACGGGCGCGGAAATCACAAGGCGGCGCGCGGATGCGATCGGCCTCCAAGCAGGCTCCAGGCCCAGTTGCAGGTACGTCACCTTCAGGTCCAGGTCGGACCGGTGAAGCCAGGCCTCGCTGAGCTGATGAAGCCTCCACTGCTCCACGCCAAGCATGAAGCGCATGCTGAAAGCCGCAGACAAGGAATCGGCATAGCGAGCGGCAGCATGCGTGGCATCGATGGATGAGAAAGCGCTAATCGCGGACTGCCGGCCGTATGTGCCATTCCCGCTTCCGGAAACTCGCCTTGGCTGTAACCTGCGAAAACGTCGATTGTTTGGGCGCTAGCGACGTGCAGAAGTGCACCTGAGAGAATGAGCGCCCAAGGCGCTCGTTGCCAACTGATCAGCAGTGGTCGCATGCGTCCGGGTAACGGAACGCTAAGCTACGATCATCCTGCTCGGCCATTAATCGAACCTGCCTTTGCCAGGCGAGCCTGCAGAAATCGAAGTGCCCGGGGCGGGACTCGAACCCGCACAGCCCTTACGGACCAAGGGATTTTAAGTCCCTCGTGTCTACCATTTCACCACCCGGGCGGCGCTCCGAAACAACGATGCCCCACCGAATGGCGGGGCATCATCTGAGCGAGAAACGGGACTCGAACCCGCGACCCCGACCTTGGCAAGGTCGTGCTCTACCAACTGAGCTACTCTCGCTTGGGGGGCGCAAATATAGTCGGCGATAACATCGCCGCAAGGATCACCAAGAATGGAAGCGACGAGGCAGCGCCCGCACGCGTAACGCGCGCTCGCTGATGCTATCGCCCTGGTGCGACCAGAGGTAGATCTTCAGTACCTCGCCGGGCCGCCAAACCTCATCAATTGGCTGCACGGCATAGGCCGGGCGTTCGTGGGGGTCTGCCGCAATGGGCAATGCGCGATAGTCGGTGGTGCGGTCACCGGCTTTGCGTTCGATCACGATCATCGCGCGTGCATTCCGCGGTGCCACGGCCATCAGGTCGATCACTAGGCTGCCGCGGCGGAAGTGCGCGAGGCTATCGAGCGCGATGGTGGTGCCCCCGCCGAAAGGCGAATCGTGATGGAGCCAGCGCGTGGTCGTCGAATCTGGTTCCAGAAAAGACTTTCCGCTCGGAGATTCCGTTCGAGGCGTGAGACTCAGATGGGTGCTTCGGCCCGAACGTGCGATCACCTGCGTATCCCAGCGATCCAGGATCATGGCGCGTACGGCGGGATCGGCTTTTAATGCGGCGTCGAACCAATGCAGTTCCCGATCCGCTGCCGGAGCTTTCGTGGTGCGATGCGCGGTTGCCGCTTCTAGTACCGACCAAGCAATGCCCGCCCTCGTGGGTTCATCGGCGCGCAAACGCCAGCCTACCATATCGCCTTGCGTGGGCATCGGGCTGCTGCCATCGTCGTTCAGGATCACCGAGGCGTTGTCGGGCAAGCGATCCTGCGCGGCTTGCAACAGATCGCCTGTCTCCTCCCGATTCGGGTTGTTACCAAGCAGCGACCACAAGGTCATGCCGAGCAGGATGAATGCACCGCATCGGGGAAGCCACGAAGCCGACGGCCACGCTAACGCGAACAGTAATCCGAAGAACACGAGCAGCGAAAGGACGAGCAGGTAGGGCACCACTGGCTTCTGGTAAGAGAAGACCACTTCATGCTGGCCTTGCGGAACGGCCACGGCCATAGCCGCGAGGTTCGCGCGCAATAGCGGCTGCGCGTGGCCATCGACCGAAACGCCCCATCCCGGATAGTGGCTCTGCTGAAGCACGAGCAGCCCTCGCCCCGCTAATTCGCACTGGATCGTGAATCGGTTCCGATCGAATCCGATGATCTGGACGCGATCATCGACTGTCCGTGGCGCAAAGCCATCGGTTGCGGTGCCATCCATGAGCATCACCATTCCGCTTTCACGTTCAACCGTTATGGCGCGTGCATGTCCTTCTGACCACGGGGCCACCCGTTCGGCGAGGTAAGCCACGGGGTTGCTGGCCATGGCATTCCACAGTACGGGGTACGTGATCTCCAGTTCCATGGCATGCCGCAGCCAGAAGCTGTTCACGCCATTTCGCGAGAAGCCGCCGAGGTAATCCTGCGTGGCGTGCGCCAGATGGTTCAATCGATGGCCATTGTCGTCGCATGCGTTCAGCGGTAGCGATTCAGGGACGATTGGGCCTTCGCTGAGCGCATCCAAGCGCCGCTGCACCCAATTCGGGTGCATGTCCGAAACGGCATTGTTCCACACCGCGAGCGATGTGTTCCATGCCATCTCGGTGATCACGAGACCTAACAGCAGGACGAACCCTAGCCTCTTGCGCCATGCCGCGATCAAAGCGACCACGAGCACGGGAACGGTTATCGACGCGCCCAGGAGCACACGATTCGGATAGGCCATCGCGCGCATGCGCTCGAAGAGTGAGATGCCATCATTCGTGGCAGCTTCACTATTCAATGCGAGTATTGTAAGCAATGTCGTCGACAAGCAGCGTGACAACGAGTAGGATCCGGACCTGAGCGTCTTTCGCATCCGGTTTCCAGAAGGTGGTCAGCGTGCCGCCCGCCAGCACGAGCGCTGCGATCCAGGTGAAGAGGTAGAAGTAGGAGGGGAAGCGGAACACATTCATGCCCGGCACCCCGGCCCACACCCAGCGGTAAACGGGAGTGGCATCGCCGGTGGCAATAACGGCGCATGCGATGCCGAATACGAGCAGCAGGTTCTCGATGGCCGTACGCCTGCGGAACAAGGCACCAGCGGCCAACGCGAGAACGATGGCGCCCATGTACAGGTTTGCCATGCTCGGATCAACACCAAGCGTGCTGTGGTCCGCTCCGGGGGCGAAGGGGAAAATGAATGAGACCAGTGCGGTGCGCAGGATGGAGCCATTCACCGCGTCGCCGAATGCGATAGGTCCGCTGCGTGAGAGATGGCCTGCTGCATCGGCCCCTGCATGCAGGGGGCCCATGCCCACCAACGCCGCTCCGATCGCGGCCGCTACGCTCCATGCGAGCAATGTGCGCAATGCGATCCAACCGCCTGCGCGCCACGCTTTCGTTGCCGCAAGCGCGAAAAGCGCGATCAACAGATACGCGCCGATGATCGTGAAGGTGTGATTGCCGCCGGTGAGCAGCAGGCCTTGGGTCAAGGCTACGCGCGCGGCAGGTTGCCAGCCAGGTTGCTGCAGTAGTCCGATGAAAGCGTGCAGCAGCCATGGCAGCCACGCCGCGCTGATGATGAGGTAGAAGTGCTGGTGGTGTCCCGTGAGGAAGCCGCCGAGTGCGTATGCCACCCCGATGATCAACGCGGAACGCGCATCGCCATGGAGTTGCCGGATCAAGCGCATCATGCCCCAGCCGCCGATCATCAGGTACAGGAGGAAAAGACCTTGCAGCAC
This sequence comes from Flavobacteriales bacterium, assembly GCA_016713865.1. Classification (GTDB taxonomy): domain Bacteria; phylum Bacteroidota; class Bacteroidia; order Flavobacteriales_F; family PHOS-HE28; genus PHOS-HE28. The sequence goes on from JADJOG010000003.1 coordinate 114,046, forward strand.
ATGAATGCCATGCCCGATGGTTCCACCAAGCGCGATCGCCTCCACGTACCATGCTGGCCCTTGCAGATCGGCATGCATGGGATAGCCGAATTGCTGGTGCGGGTTCCACAGCGGGAACTGGCCATCGTGCAAACTGCTCGCGATGAACCAGCGCCAGGGCAGCCAGCAATTCAGCGTATCGCCATGGGCCACCGCCCACTGGAACGAGGAGAGCGGCCAATACGCCACGAGCACCGCGATTGCGATCACGAGCCAGTCCCAGCGAGCGGCCCAGTGCTGTTCACGCTGCTCGTTCAAAGTGGACATGCGAGAGCGGTCACGCCTTGCGCAGGCGCGCTTTGCCCGCGCCCGCCATGCGCTTGATCTCGTTCAGCTTCATCAGCGCCTCAATGGGCGTGAGCGTGTCGATCTCCAACTCTTGCAGCTGCTCCCGAATCGCTTCCAGCGCTGGATCATCCAATTGGAAGATGCTCAGTTGCGGCTCCGGTGCCAGGCCTTTCACGCTGGGCTTCGGTCGCGCGCCTGTCTCAATCGGCGCCTCGCCGAGATCGCCCGCATGGGTCTGTTCCAGATGCGCGAGCACCTTCTTGGCGCGATCGATCACGCGTTTGGGCATGCCGGCCATCTGGGCCACATGGATGCCGAAGCTGCGGTCGCTGCCGCCGGGCACCAGCTTGCGCAGGAAGAGCACGCGGCCATCGGCCTCGCGCACGGCCACATTGGCATTGCGGATGCGCGGGAATGTGGCCGCCATCTCGTTCAGTTCGTGGTAGTGCGTGGCGAAGAGCGTTTTGGGGCGATGCTCGTGCTCATGCAGGAATTCGGAGATCGCCCATGCGATGGAGATGCCATCGTAGGTGCTGGTGCCTCGCCCGATCTCGTCGAGCAGCACCAGGCTGCGCGGCGTGAGGTTGTTGAGGATGCTGGCGCTCTCGTTCATCTCCACCATGAAGGTGCTCTCGCCAGTACTCAAGCTGTCGCTGGCGCCCACGCGGGTGAAGATCCGATCCACCACGCCGAGGCGAGCGCTGCCGGCCGGTACGAAACTTCCGGCCTGCGCCATGAGGCTGATGAGCGCCGTTTGCCGCAGCAGCGCGCTCTTGCCGCTCATGTTGGGCCCCGTGATCACGTTGATCTGCCGCTCGTCGGGGTCGAGCAGCACATCGTTGGCAACGTATGATTCGCCTGCGGCAAGCTGCTGCTCGATCACCGGGTGGCGCCCGTCGCGGATGTCGATCACGCGGTCATCGGCCATCACTGGTCGGCAATAACGCTGCGCCATGGCCACCAGCGCGAAGGAGCGCAGGGCATCGAGCTCTGCCATGGCTTGTGCGCAGGCTTGAGCTTCGGCGATGCGCTCCACCACTTTCGCAACGAGCGCCGCATACAGTTCCTGCTCCAGGCTGAGCATGCGTTCTTCCGCGCCGAGAATACGCTCCTCTAAGGCCTTCAGTTCATCCGTGATGTAGCGCTCGGCGCCGGTGAGCGTCTGTTTGCGCACCCATTCAGGCGGCACGCGGTCCTTGTGCGTGTGGCGCACCTCGAGGTAGTAGCCGAAGACATTGTTGTAGCCCACCTTCAATGAGCTGATGCCCGTGCGTTCGGTCTCGCGTCGTTGCACATCGAGCAGCAATTCCTTGGCGTGCGACGAGACATGCCGCAGTTCATCGAGCTCTTGACTGATTCCGTTGCGGATCACGCCGCCCTTCGCGATTGTCGCAGGTGTTTCGGGCTCGATGCCCGCGCGCACGGCTTCGGACAATTCGAGGGGCGGCGCTATGCCGGTGGCCATCGCTGCCAAAGTGCCGCCTTGTGCATTGAGCGCGCCGCGAGCGCTTTCCGTTGCTTCGAGCGCGGCCGCGAATTGCAGCAGTTCGCGCGGCGCGATGCGGCCAGCAGCGGCCTTGCCTACCAAGCGCTCCAGATCGCCTATCGCCTGCAGCTCAAGGCCCAGCGCCTCGCTCAAGGCCGTGGCGCCGATCAACGCTTCAACCCGGTCTTGGCGCATGGCGATCGCTTCCCTGTCGAGCAAGGGGAGGAGCAACCAGCGCTTAAGCAAGCGGCTGCCCATGGGCGTGGCGCAGCGATCGAGGCTTTGGAGCAAGGTGCGGCCGCCATCGCCGGCAGGCGCCACTAGCTCGAGGTTGCGGATCGTGAAGCGGTCGAGGCCCACATGCTCCGCCGGGCGCAACCAGCTCACCTTGGCGATATGCGAGAGTCGGTCGTGGCGCGTCTCTCCCAGATAATGCAGCACCGCGCCCGCCGCGCGTTGCGCGAGCCGCAAGTGCTCGATCCCGAATCCTTTCAAGGTGGCTGTTCCGAAATGGCTCAGCAGCCTTTCGCGCGCGAATTCCTCGGCGAAGGCCCATTCGTCCATGCCATGGCCGAAGGTGCGTGCCGTGAGGGTGTCAACGAATGCATCGGTTCGGCCTCGGGCGAAGAGCAGCTCGCGCGGCGCGTGGCCATCGAGCAGCTTCGCGATGGTATCGGGGCTTTCCTCAGCCACGAGGAATTCACCGGTGGTGGCATCGAGCAAGGCGAGCCCATACGCATCGCCGCCTCCGACCAGGGCTCCGAGCCAATGATTCTCCGTGCGCTCCACCACGCTATCGCTGAAGCTGATGCCGGGCGTGGCCACCTCGGTGACCCCGCGCTTCACGATGCCCTTGGCCTGTTTCGGGTCTTCCAGTTGGTCGCATACGGCCACGCGGTACCCGGCGCGCACCAGCTTCGGCAGGTAATTATCGAGCTGGTGGTATGGGAACCCGGCCAGTTCCTCGCGGCTGCCGCCATTATTGCGGCCGGTGAGCACGATGCCCAGGGCTTTCGATGCTTTCACGGCATCGCTTCCGAAGGTCTCGTAGAAATCGCCTACGCGGAAGAGCAGCAGCGCATCGGGATGCTCGGCTTTGATCGCCGCGTACTGCCGCATCAGCGGTGTGGTGTTGGCATTGCTCATGGTTGGCCCGCGCTGCTGAACTTGCGCCCGAAAGTAGGTGCCGCCTTCCGCGCGCCGCCCCCCAAGTTGCTGACACCCCGCCATGCCCGCTAACGACCGCAAGCTCACGATGCACGAGCTCGGCCGTGTGGCTCCGGAGCGTTATGCTGCCAGCCTGCGCCAGAAAGTGACGGTTGTGCTCGATGATGTCCGCAGCCGCCACAATGTGGGCTCCATATTCCGCACCGCCGATGCCTTTGGCGCTGAGCGCATCATCCTTTGCGGCTTCACGCCATGCCCACCGCATCGCGAGATCGAGAAAACGGCCTTGGGCGCCACGCTCTCGGTGCCGTGGGAGCATGCTCCAAGCGGGATCGCGGCATGTGCGGCGTTGAAAGAGGCAGGCTATCGCGTGATGGCGGTTGAGTTGACAGCTTTCGCCACACCCTTGCCGGAGTTCATGATGGACGACGGCCTTTGGGCCGTTGTTTTCGGGAATGAACTGCATGGGGTTTCTGAGGAGATTGTCCGCCTGGCGGATGCATCCGTAGCGGCGCCGCAGCGCCGCAGCAAGCATTCCCTGAATGTGAGCGTCTGCGCAGGCGTTGTGCTTCATGCGATTACTGCGCAGCAAGGGAGGCAACCCCAAGGCTGAAAGGCGGTCTTCGGGGGGAACACAAGGGGTTTTGGCCCGTAGAAAGCCCGCCCTCCTATATTTGGCTGCCCCAAACGGACCGAATGATTCCAGTCTTACGCCGCAGATTCTTGCTGATGCTCGTGCTGAGCGCCGCGGCCGTAGCGCCTGTTTCGGCCCAGTATTTCCGGCAATCCTCCTACTGGAAGACCCATCGCCAAGAGGTCGAATTCGGATTGGGTATCAGTAATTTCCTTGGTGAGCTCGGAGGCCGCAACCAGATCGGATCCCCGTTCGTGTGGGACCTTGAGCTGAGCCAGACCCGTCCGGCTGCTTCCTTGGCATATCGTTATTTCCTCGCTCGAAAGCAGGCCCTTCGCATGCGTCTGACTTACGGTGTGCTTGCCGGGAACGACAACCTCACCACCGAGCCTTACCGGATGACCCGGAACTTGAATTTCAAGTCCGACGTGATTGAATTGTCGCTCGTATACGAGATCCACCTCTACAAAGAAGAGCTGGGTCACGTGTATGACCTCCGTGGTGTCAAGGGCACCAAGAGCAGCCGTGTAGGCCTTTACTTCTTCGGTGGTATCGGCGGTTTCTATTTCGACCCGCGCGCGCAGTTCAACAACCAGTGGGTGCGCTTGAAGCCATTGGGCACCGAGGGGCAAGGACTGCCCGGCGGCGCGGAAGAGTACAAGAACATCCAACTGTGCATCCCGATGGGCATCGGCCTCCGCCGGGCCTTCACGAAGCAATGGAGCGGCGGCATCGAGATACAGTACACCAAGACATTCACCGATTACATCGATGATGTGAGCACCAAGTACTACGACAAGGAGCTCATCCGCGCGGCGAATGGCGATGTGGCCGCCTTCCTCTCCGATCCGAGCCTCGAAAGCGGGCCGCTCGTGGAGAATGGCATCTATTCAACGGAAACCGGAATGCAGCGCGGCGATGAGACGGACCTCGATGCCTATCTCTTCGTGAAGCTCACCGCCGATTGGAAATTGTACAAGTACAAGAGCGGCAGCAAGAAGTACCGCACCCGCATCCGCCGTCAGAAGATCGTGTTCTAAGAGCTGCTCAACAGCGTTGGATCGCCTCCGCATCGCGGGGGCGATTCTGTTTCAGGCCGGGCCGCTAGCTTGGCCGCCATGCGCATCCTGATCACCGGTTCCAATGGGTTGCTTGGCCAGAAACTCGTGGGCGCGCTGCGCAGCGACCCCGACGTGGAGCTGATCGCCACCAGCCGCGGGCCCGATCGCAGCCCGGATCCACTTGGCGATCGGTATCATGCGCTCGACATCACATCGAAGGAAGAAGTGGATCGCGTGTTCGATGCCACAAGGCCCGATGCGGTGATCCATGGCGCGGCCATGACCAATGTTGATGCGTGCGAAAAGGATCCCGAAGCGTGCCGCCTGCAGAACATCACGGCCACGCAGCATCTTGTTGACGCGGCCAAGCGCCATGGCAGCCACTTCATCTTCCTCAGCACCGACTCCATTTTCGATGGCTTGAATGGTCCTTATCGCGAGGATGATGCAGCTGCGCCATTGAGCGTGTATGGCCACAGCAAGCTCGAAGGCGAACGCATCGTGATGCATGCTGGACTCGCGAAGTGGGCCATCGCCCGCACGATCATCGTTTACGGTGTGGCGCCCGGATTGAGCCGCAGCAATGTGGTGCTCTGGGCCAAGAGCGCGCTGGAGAAAGGCCAGCCGATCAAGGTGGTCGATGACCAATGGCGCATGCCCACCTTGGCCGAGGACCTCGCTGACGGATGCATCCGTATCGCCAAGCGGGGCGCAACGGGGATCTTCAATCTGAGCGGCCCCGATGGCATGAGCATTCTCGAATTGGTGCAGCGCGTGGGCGCTTTCTTCAAGCTCGATGCGAGCGTGGTATCACCGGTGAAGAGCGATTCGCTCGGCCAACCGGCCAAACGCCCACCCAAGACTGGATTCATCCTGGACAAGGCGCACCGCGAATTGGGTTACGCACCGCGTGGGTTCGAGGATGGGCTCGCGGTGCTGCGGGAGCAGTTGAAGAGGTGAGGACACTGATAGTTGGGTGAGGCGCTGCGCATTTCGCAACAGTCGAGTTTGCGATGGGGTTGTGGTCAGAAGGGTGGATGCAACGAACGCGTCTTGGTGGAGTAGATTCGTGCATGCGATTCCCATTCGCCCTTGAACGCAGGGTCCCCGAGGACGGGAGACCCTGCGCGGGCTTAATCCACTGAGCCATGCGGAAGACCTGCCTCTCGATTGCCTTGATAAGCATAGCGCGGCTACTGGTAGCTCAACCGGTATTCCAGAATCTCTACACTGCCGGGGCGTCGGCTAAGTTCAGAATGATCGAATTGGAGAATGGTGAAATCCTAACCACTATGGCCTGGCTCGAAGGGCTTAACACCACTGGAACGTCAATAATGAGCTCATCAGGTGAGGTATTAAGGAGCAACGCCTATCACCTGGACACTCTACTGGCGGTGCAATCCGTGAGGAGGGTATCGGCGAATCTCTTCTGCTTGGTTGGAGGTTACTACAAGGACGCATGTCTGGAAATACCAGGAGGCAAGCACACTTATCCGACGATTTGGTGGATGGATACCCTTGGGCAGGTGAGCAATCTGAAGCGATATGAACTCAATGGAGGCGATTGCCGAGCCATGTTGTACGACTTATCCGTTTGCGCTGATGGGTCAGTGGTTGCATGGGGTGGTAATTACGGCGCCTACGCCATGCGCTTGCAGCCATCGGGCCAGCTGGCGTGGGCTCGGCGGTTCATCACCGTTGGTGGCGTGCAGTTCGTGAAGGAATTCCCGAATGGCGACTTGCTCGTTGGCATGAACGTGCAAGGCGCCGGCGCCGTAGTGGCGCGCATGGATGCCGGAGGGAACTTCATATGGTGCAAGAGCTACATCCGCCCGAAAGGCATGGTGCATGATGCGCTCATCGAATCAGACGACCATGTTGTGGTCGTGGGAGCAACGGACAGCATCGCATCCACGAACGTATTCATCCCTCTTCCGCCCTCCTATCAGCCGAAGCTCTTCATGATGCGGCTGGACGGCGATGGCGAGGTGCAATGGTGCCGTGGTTATGAGAGCAATCCTAGATGGTATCCCAGAAGGGCATCTCGCATTGAGAGGACTCTAGTTGGGGATTATGTTCTACTCGCTAACATCGGATGGCCGAATCACAACATTCAATTATGGCCATTTCTTATGAAAACAACCCAAGTTGGTGACACTCTCTGGACGCGATCCTTCGGCATTCAAGGTTTTCAGTATGGCACAAGTGATCTTCTGCCTCATTCAGATGGGGCAATCATGTTCAATGGTATCGTTCATGGCAACTTGAGTGATGGCAGAAACGGAGCATCATACATCTTTAAGGCCGATTCATTGGGCCATTTGCCTTGCTCCGAGAGGTACCAGCCCATTCAAGTCTCGGAGCTGTTCCCCACGGATAGCAGCATCACCTTGTTCTCGATGAATGGGGCCACGGAACAGCCAGCATACATGGAGCAGGTCGGTTACACACCGATACTCGCTGAGGACGCGTGCATCCTGATCAATGGAATTGGAAGTCCAGCGGGCGCGCGCCAGCAGCGCCCCACCATCCGCCCCAACCCCAACACCGGCCAATTCACCGTGCAGTTCAGCGATCCGCTCGTGGCCGAGAGCTACTACAGCGTGTTCGATGCCATGGGTAAGCTGCTCTTCCAGCGCCCGCTGCCGCCGGGCCGCGAAACGGAGCAGGTTGATCTAGCGCGCTTCGGGGCGGGCACCTACGTGATCCGCTTCACGGATCAGCAGGGGAGCTGCTACGAACGGGTGGTGGTGGAGTAGGGTGCAAGGCGCATTGCGTATTGGAAGAAGCCGATGCCTGCCTTGCGCGGCGGCGGCTCCTGCTTGGTAAGGCCATGCCATCTATATTGGCTCGCCTTAACCGAACCGCATGACGCTTGTGCAGAAAGATTCCTGGGGCTCGCGCGTGGGCCTGATCCTGGCCATGGCCGGCAATGCTGTGGGCTTGGGCAACTTCTTGCGCTTCCCGGTGCAAGCGGTTCAGAACGGCGGCGGTGCCTTCATCATCCCCTACCTCACATGTTTCCTGCTCATGGGCATTCCGCTGCTGTGGGTCGAATGGAGCATGGGCCGCTTCGGCGGTAGGCATGGCCATCACAGCACGCCCTTCATCCTGCACCAGATGGATCCCAAGCGCGCTTTATGGAAGTACATCGGCGTGTTCGGGATCTTCACCAACCTGGCTGTCGCGTCCTATTACTGCTACCTCGAGAGCTGGACGCTGAGCTACATCTGGCACAGCGTGGTGGGCACTTTCCAAGGGCAGAGCGCGGAGGAAGTGGCTGCCTTCTTCGGCAACTATGTGGATGTAGGCACCACCACCACCGGAATCCCTTATGAATCAATCATCTTCTGGCTGCTGTGCCTGGCGCTGAACACCTGGATCCTCGCACGCGGCCTGCAAGGCGGTGTGGAGAAAGTGGCCAAGATCGGCATGCCCCTGCTCATCCTCTTCGGGATCTTCTTGGCCATTCGCGGTGTTACGCTGAAGGCGGGTGAGCATGGCGCAGTGTACGATGGCACGCTCGGCCTCAATTTCCTCTGGACGCCCGACTACAGCAGCATTTGGAGCGGGAAAGTGTGGCTTGCCGCTGCTGGCCAGATCTTCTTCACCCTGAGCGTGGGCATGGGCTCGATCCAATGCTACGCGAGCTATGTGCGCAAGAAGGACGACATCGCCCTGAACGCCATGAGCGCGGGCTGGATGAATGAATTCGTGGAAGTGGTGCTGGGAGCAGCGATCATCATCCCGATCAGCATCGGATACCTCGGCATCGAGAAGGTGGTGGAGATGACGAAGACCGGTGGCCTCGGTCTCGGTTTCCGCACCTTGCCCTACCTCTTCACGCAATGGGGACCAGCGTTCGCTGCTGTCGCCGGCATCTGCTGGTTCGGCCTGCTCTTCTTCGCGGGCATCACTTCGTCGTTGGCCATGGGCACTCCCGTCATGGGCTTCCTTAAGGATGAGTTCGGCTGGAAGCACAAGCCTGCGGCGTGGTTCTTCGGCGGCCTCGTACTCGTGCTTGGTCTGCCATGCGTGATCTGGTTCCAAGAAGGTGTCTTCGATGAATACGACTACTGGGCCGGAACCGTGAGCCTCGTGGTGTTCGCGCTCTTCGAGATCATCCTCTTCGCATGGGTCTTCGGCATGGACAAGGGCTGGGCGGAGATCACCACGGGCGCTGACATCAAGGTGCCCAATGTTTTCCGCTTCATCATCAAGTTCGTCACGCCGCTCTTCCTCGGCTTCGTCTTCTTCAAGTCGCTGCCGACGATCTGGGACAACCTCACCAAGCCCGTGCCTTGGCAAGTATGGGTGGGTCGCGCCATCCTCATCACGCTCTTCCTCGCCATCGCGTGGTTCGTGCGCGTGGCTTACCTCAAGCGCAAGAAGCAACTCGATCACGTGAAGCCATGAACACCGAAGCGCTCACCCTTATGCTCGTGGCGGTCTGCACCGTGACCGCGATCACGGGCTACTTCTTTTACCGCGTGCTCACCACTCCGCCGAAGAGCGAGCCCGACAGCTACGCCGAGAACGACGAAGAGCCTCGCTGAACCATCAACAGGTGCGCACGCCTCCGGACCGTTCGCGCCAGCATCGGGAATTCTCGAGCCGGCCACTGATCGAACAGGTCAAGGATCTGTTCTCGCTGCATACCAGTGAGCGTCGCGGGATCGCGGCATTGGTCGTGCTGCTCTTCATCGGCTTCGTGATCGTGGTGTATGTGCAGTGGTTCCGCCCGCCGGTCGCGCACGACAAGGAGGCCATTCGCAACGAGATGATGGCATGGCTGGCTAAGCGGGATAGCGCCAGCAAGGCCGCGGAAACCCTTGCTCGATCCGAAGCCGAACTGTTCCATTTCGATCCGAACGAGATTGATGACGCCGCTTGGCGCCGACTCGGGCTCTCCGAGAAACAAGCCGCCAGCATCATGCGCTATCGCGCGAAGGGCGGGCGTTTCCGCACCAAGGCCGACCTCGGTCGCATGTACGCGCTGCGCCCAGAGCAAGTAGCGGAATTGACCCCGTATGTGCTGCTGCCCGATAGCCTTCCATCAAGGGATCCACGCTTCAAGGCGCGTTGGTCGAAGGAGAGTGACCATTCGCCAAAGCAGAACGAGGGCACCGCTGCCGTTCAGGCGAATTATCCCGTCAAATCCAAGCCGCAACGCCAATTGGTCGAGGTGAACACGGCCGATACCGCGGAGTTGATCGCGCTGCCAGGCATCGGTCCTGCTTTCGCGCGCGGAATCGTGAAGTACCGTGAGAGCCTCGGTGGTTACTTCTCGCTGGACCAGCTCGCTGAAGTATATGTGCTCAAGGACAAGCCCTGATGCGCGATCCGCTTGAAAGAGCTGCTCGTGCTGGATACGCTGGCCATCCGCCGCATTCCGTTGAACAGCTGCACCGTTGAGCGGCTAGCCGCGCATCCCTACGCGCGCTGGCGCATCGCGAAACCGCTGGTCGCTTACCGCCAGCAGCATGGCCCATTCAAGCGCATCGACGACATACGCGTGATCCCCGTAATCGACGAGGAGGGCTTCCGTAAACTTGCCCCCTACCTGACCCTGGAGTGAGCGCACTGAGCAGCCGTTTGGAGTCCGCGATCCGCGCGGTCCCTGATTTCCCCAAGCCCGGAATCCTTTTCCGCGACATCACGCCGGTCATGGAGGATCCATTGCTCTGCCGCGCCATCATCGAAGGTTTCCGCCAGGAATTGCAGGACACGCCCATCGATGCCATCGCTGGCATCGAGAGCCGCGGGTTCCTATTCGGTATGCCACTCGCCTTGGCTTTGGGCGTGCCCTTCGTTACCGTGCGCAAGAAAGGCAAGCTCCCTTGGAAGACCGTGAGCCACAAATACGACCTCGAGTACGGCAGTGCTGAAGTGGAGATGCACATTGACAGCGTACGGCCCGGCATGCGCGTGCTCATACACGACGACCTGCTGGCCACAGGCGGCACGGCTGCTGCGGCGGCGGAGCTGGTACGCATGCAGCAAGGCGCCGTCGCTGGATTCTCCTTCCTGGTGGAGCTCGGCTTCTTGAACGGTCTGCGCAAGCTCGAGGCGTACAACGCGAAAGCGATCACCCCAGACCTACTGAACATGGAATTCGCCACCTCTGAGAACCGGCACCATTATCGCACAGGCCGTGCGCGACCTCTGCGAGCGCGAGCTGCGGCCCAACGTGCTCGATTGGGACGAGCGTCAGCATTTCCCGAAATCGCTCTTCACCGATCACTTCGGTCCTGCGGGCATGCTGGGCGTTTTCGTTCCGAGGAATACGGCGGCGCGGGCCTGGGTTATTACGAGTATTACGATACCATCATCGAGGTGGCGCGCATCTGTGGCAGCATCGGCCTCAGCGTGGCCGCGCACAACTCGCTTTGCACGGGCCATATCAACTACTTCGCCTCGCACGAGCAGAAGCAGCGCTGGCTTACGAAGCTGGCCGCTGGCCAATGGCTGGGCGCATGGGCGCTCACGGAGCCCAACACGGGTAGCGATGCGATGCGCATGAAATGCACCGCCCGAAAGGAGGGCAGCGATTGGGTGCTCAACGGAACCAAGTGCTGGATCACCCACGGCATCAGCAGCGATGTTATGGTGGTGATCGCGCGCACCGGTGAGCTGCTCGATAGCAAGGGCATGACTGCATTCGTGGTGGAGCGCGGCACCCCTGGCCTGAAAGCCGGCAAGAAGGAGAACAAGCTGGGCATGCGTGCCAGCGAGACCGCCGAGGTGATCTTCGAGGAATGCCGCGTGCCCGAGGCGAATGTCCTGGGCAATGTGGGCGAGGGCTTCCAGCAGGCCATGAAGGTGCTCGATGGCGGCCGCATTAGCATCGCGGCACTGAGCATCGGCATCGCGAAGGGCGCCTATGACGCCAGCGTGAAGTACGCCAAGGAGCGCGAGCAATTCGGTCAAGCCATCGCGAATTTCCAGGCCATCGCATTCAAGCTCGCTGATATGGCCACACGCATCGAGGCCGCCGAGCTGCTCACCCTGCAGGCCGCCGATCTGAAGAATCGCGGCCAGAAGTTGACCAAGGAGAGCGCTATCGCCAAGTACTACGCCAGCGAAGTGGCCGTGTGGGCGAGCAATGAAGCCGTGCAGATCCATGGCGGCTATGGCTACACCAAGGACTTCCCCGTTGAGAAGCACTACCGCGACAACAAGCTCTGCACGATCGGCGAAGGCACCAGCGAGATCCAGAAGCTGGTGATCAGCAGGCAGGTGCTGAAGGGGTGAGTCCTCCGATCCGCCGGATTATCGTATTACAGACAGACTCGGCGTAACGCGATAGAGCATCGCTCTTCCGCTGCCGGTTGAAGTGATGGATCCCATGGTCAATGCCTCCCTCAAATCCCGTGTAGCCGTTGCGGTGCTCAGCCAAGGGTGATAGTCCATGTAATCCTTGCGCCTGAAGGGCTGGTCTTTGCGGGCCAGGCGCTGCCGATAGAGCAGGAATGAAGCTATGCGGTCGTTGGGCTTGCTCACCGGATCCCGAGCCGCGAGCAATTCCGCCAGCGCTTCTTCGATACGTTCAAGCATGTAGGTGATGAAACCGCCGCAATCGCCACGGCGGTCGGCGTAATCGAGTGCGGCATGGTATGCCGGTTCGCGCTGATGAACGAAGGCCTCGAAAGGAAGGTAGCCGAATACGGGCCAGTGGCGCATGAGCAGCGCGCGTTGCCATAGGCGGGCTAGCCTCCCATTCCCGGCTGTGAATGGCCGCAGGTAGATGAGGCCGAAGTGAAGCACGCAACTCGTTAGCAGCGGGGGGAAGTCATCTTCTTCGGCATAACGAAGAAGCTCTTGCACGGCTACGGGCAAGCCTTTGGCGGGCGCGGTGCGCAATGGATGCGGATCGCCATAGAAGACCTCCATCGGGCCGCTTCGATAATGTCCGGCCTCAACGGCCAGCCCGTGCATGAGCACCCGTGCGCTTGGCGCAGGTCCATGTCGGCAAAGGGGTCGAGGGTGCCGAGCAGGTCGTATGTGCGGTGCGTGTTCAAGGCCTCCAGCGCTGCTGGTCCTTGGGAACTGGCTGTATGGTCTTCGGCCAGCGCGGCCACGGGCAAAGGGGCCAGCTGGCCACCTTCAATGGCCAAGGTGGCATGCACGATACTGGTGCGGTATGCCTTGTCGAGTTCGGCCGGCGGCATTTCCAAGTGGCGCGCTTCCACCTGCCCGAGTTGCTCATGAATAAGGCCCAACAAGCCCAAGATGCGGGGGCTGATGGAATAATAGGTGATGCTTGCGACTTCCATTCAAATCAAATGATGCGAACAAAGGTAGAGTTTGAAAAGCCAAGTCGTGGTTGCAGAGAGACCCATTTGTGCGTGTCCAGATGATGATGCGCCTGGCCTAACCTCAGTTAGTTCAATGCTTAGATAATCAGTGAGATTAGTTGTCTCCTAAGAGCGGAGAATCACCGGCATTCCTGCATGAAAAGCGGGAAGCACGGAGAAAATTCATTCAACACAACCGCGTGGGAAAGTGTTTTCAGATACTTTCGCAGCCCGTTTTCCGCTAGAAAAACACGGAAACGCCTGAAAGTCAAGCCGAAAGCCCTCATGCCAACCATTCAGCAGCTCATCCGCAAAGGCCGCGAGAACCCGGTTTACAAGAGCAAGTCCATTGCTCTGAAGTCGTGCCCGCAGCGCCGTGGCGTGTGTACCAAGGTGTACACCACCACCCCGAAGAAGCCGAACTCGGCACTCCGCAAAGTGGCCAAGGTGCGCTTGGTGAATGGGTACGAGGTGATCGCCTACATCGGTGGCGAGGGCCACAACCTGCAGGAGCACAGCATCGTGCTGGTGCGCGGCGGCAGGGTGAAGGATCTGCCCGGTGTGAAATACCACATCGTGCGCGGCGTGCTCGACACCTCAGGTGTTGAAGGCCGCAACCAGCGCCGCAGCAAGTACGGCACCAAGAAGCCGAAGGCCGGTGCAGCAGCTCCAGCCAAGAAGAAATAAGCGCTAACGGATAAGGAACAACACCATGCGCAAGAAAGCAGTCAAGCACACCACGCTACCCGACCCCAAGTTCGGCGATGAGCAGGTGACCAAGTTCGTGAACAACCTGATGTACGACGGCAAGAAGAGCAAGTCGTTCGACATCTTTTATGGCGCCATCGACATCGTTGCAGAGAAAAGCGGTGAGGATGGCCTGGAGGTGTTCCGCAAGGCACTGACGAATGTGACGCCTCAAGTTGAGGTGCGCAGCCGTCGTGTGGGCGGTGCCAACTTCCAGATCCCGCAGCAAGTGCGCGAGGAGCGCAAGAAGAGCCTGGCCATGAAATGGCTGATCGGCTACGCTCGCTCCCGTAATGAGCGCAGCATGGCGCAAAAGCTCGCCAACGAGATCCTCGCCGCCAGTAAGGAGGAAGGAGCAGCATTCAAGAAGAAAGAAGAAGTCCACAAAATGGCCGAAGCGAACAAGGCCTTCAGCCACTTCCGCTTCTAAGCCTACAGCACAGCCACATGGCACGCGACCTCAAATACACGCGCAACATCGGCATCATGGCGCACATCGATGCCGGCAAGACCACCACGTCTGAGCGCATCCTGTACTACACCGGCCTTGTTCACAAGATCGGCGAGGTGCACGATGGCGCGGCTACCATGGACTGGATGGCGCAGGAGCAGGAGCGCGGCATCACGATTACAAGCGCTGCCACCACCACGAGTTGGAAGTATCGCGACGACACGTACAAGATCAACCTGATCGATACCCCTGGTCACGTTGATTTCACCGTTGAGGTCGAGCGCAGCCTGCGCGTGCTCGATGGTGCTGTTGCGTTGTTCTGCGCCGTAGGTGGTGTGGAGCCCCAGAGCGAGACCGTATGGCGCCAAGCCAACAAGTACAAGGTTCCACGCTTGGGCTTCGTGAACAAGATGGACCGTAGCGGTGCCGACTTCTTCACCGTTGTCGCGCAGATTAAGGAGCGCTTGGGCGCCAACCCTGTTCCGCTGCAAGTGCCTATCGGAGCTGAAGCCGACTTCAAAGGCGTTGTTGACCTGATCAACAACCGCGGCATGGTTTGGAACGAAGCCGATCAGGGCATGACCTGGTCGGAGATCGCCATCCCCGAGGACCTGAAGGGTACCGTGAAGGAGTGGCGCGACAAACTCATCGAGGCCGTTGCCGAGAGCGACGATCAGCTGATGGAGAAGTATTTCGCCGATCCTGATAGCCTGACCGAGGCTGAGGTGATGGAGGCGATCCGCAAGAGCACGATCAGCATGAGCATCACACCGATTCTGTGCGGCAGCGCCTTCAAGAACAAGGGCGTGCAAACGATGCTCGATGCCGTGATGGCCTACTTGCCCAGCCCGATGGACATCGAGGCAGTGGTGGGCACCGATCCCGATACGGGCGCTGAGATCCTGCGCAAGCCGAACGTGACCGAGCCGATGGCGAGCCTCGCATTCAAGATCGCCACCGATCCCTTTGTTGGCCGATTGGCATTCTTCCGCTGCTACAGCGGCAGCGTCCCTGCAGGCAGCTATGTGCAGAACATGCGCACCGGCAAAAAGGAGCGCATAAGCCGCATCTTCCAGATGCACGCCTAACAAGCAGAACCCTGTTGAAGTCATCGAGGCCGGCGATATCGGTGCTGCGGTGGGCTTCAAGGACATCCGCACTGGCGATACGCTTTGCGACGAGAACAAGCAGATCATTCTGGAGAGCATGAGCTTCCCCGAGCCGGTGATCGGTATCGCTGTAGAGCCCAAGACCCAGGCCGACTTGGACAAGCTCGGCGCCTCTTTGGCGAAGCTTGCCGAAGAGGATCCAACCTTCAAGGTGCACACCGACGAGGATACCGGCCAAACCGTGATCAGCGGCATGGGCGAATTGCACCTCGAGATCATCGTTGATCGTCTGAAGCGCGAATTCAAGGTGGAGTGCAACCAGGGTGCGCCTCAGGTGAAGTACCGCGAAGCCATCAGTGGCAGCGTGGAGCACCGCGAGCTGTACAAGAAGCAGACGGGTGGTCGCGGCAAATTCGCCGATATCCACGTGCGCATCGAGCCCCAGAGCGATCCGGAGAAGATTGGCTTGGAATTCATCGACGAAATCAAGGGCGGATCCATCCCGAAGGAATTCATCGGACCCGTGCAGAAGGGCTTCGAGGCTTCTCTCAAGAATGGCGTGCTCGCCGGCTTCCCAATGGAGAGCTTGAAAGTGACGCTGTACGATGGTTCTTTCCACAACGTGGACTCCGACGCGCTAAGCTTCGAGATCTGCGCGAAGAGCGCCTTCCGTACCGCGATCCCCAAGTGCAAGCCTGTGCTGCTCGAGCCCATCATGAAGATCGAGGTGATCACACCCGAAGAGAACATGGGCGACATCGTCGGTGACCTGAACCGTCGCCGCGGCACCATCCAAGGCATGGATGATCGTGGCGGTGCCAAAGCGATCAAGGGCAAAGTGCCTCTGAGCGAGATGTTCGGCTACGTGACTTCGTTGCGTACGCTCTCCAGCGGCCGCGCCAGCAGCACCATGGAGTTCAGCCACTACGTGCCCGCCCCAAACAACATCACCGAAGCCGTCCTGGCCAAGGTGCGTGGAAAAGTTTCAGCGTAATCCGCGATAGAACAATGACCCAGAAAATCCGGATCAAGCTCAAGTCGTACGACCATAACCTGGTTGACAAGAGCGCAGAGAAGATTGTGAAGACGGTGAAGACCACCGGCGCCGTGGTGAGCGGACCAATTCCCCTGCCCACCCACAAGCGCATTTTCACCGTGCTGCGCAGCCCGCACGTGAACAAGAAAGCGCGTGAGCAATTCCAGCTCTGCAGCTACAAGCGCATGATGGACATCTACAGCTCGTCTGCCAAGACGATTGATGCGCTGATGAAACTGGAACTCCCCAGCGGCGTGGATGTGGAGATCAAAGTCTGACCGATAGCACCACAGAGCCATGAGCGGATTGATCGGCAAGAAGATCGGAATGACCAGCCTGTACGATACGGACGGCAGCCTTGTGGCGTGCACCGTGATCGAGGCGGCACCCAACGTGGTGAGCCACGTGAAGACCACGGAGAAGGACGGCTACGAGGCCGTGCAACTCTCTGCGGTTGAGCGTCGTGCCAAGAGCTCGAACGCTGCTGAGACCGGCCACTACAAGAAGGCCAATACCACCCCCAAAGCGAAGGCCCACGAGTTCAAGGAATTCGAGACGGAGCTGAAGCTCGGCGATACGGTAGGCGTTGACCTCTTCGAGGAGGGAAGCTTCGTGACCGTGACCGGCGAGAGCAAGGGCAAGGGCTTCCAAGGCGTTGTGAAGCGTCACGGCTTCAGCGGTGTTGGCGAGGCCACCCACGGCCAGCATGACCGCAGCCGCGCGCCCGGTTCCTTGGGCGGCAGCTCTTACCCTAGCCGCGTGTTCAAAGGCATGCGCATGGCGGGCCGCACTGGCGGTGATAAAGTGACCACCGAGAACCTCAAAGTGGTGAAGGTGGACGCATCCAAGAACCTGTTGCTCCTTCGAGGCTCGGTACCCGGCCCAAAAGGCAGCATCGTGATCATCTGGAAGTAAGATGGAACTCGAGATCTACACCAAGGACGGCAAGGGCACGGGCAAGAAAGCCAAGCTCAACGACGCGGTATTCGCGATCGAGACGCCGAACGACCACGCCATTTGGCTGGATGTGAAACAGCATTTGGCCAACAAGCGCCAAGGCACCGCCAAGACGCTCGAGAAGAGCGAGGTGAGCGGCAGCACCAAGAAGCTCCATCGCCAGAAGGGCACCGGCGGAAGCCGTAAAGGCTCCATCAAGAGCCCGCTCTTCCCCGGTGGCGCGCGCGTATTCGGCCCGCAGCCGCGCGATTACCACTTCAAGCTGAACAAGAAGGTGAAGGATCTGGCCCGCCGCAGCGCCCTTACCTACAAGGCGAAGGACGGTGCCATCAAAGTGCTCGATAGCGCTGCGATGACCGCCCCGAAGACCAGCGAGTTCGCCGCGTTGCTCAAAGCTTTCGAGCTGGGTTCGCGCAAAGCAGTGGTAGTTGTTCCTGCCAAGGACGAGAAGCTGCTGCTCAGTTGCCGCAACCTCCAGCGCGCCCGCGTGGTGGTGGCCAGCGAGCTGTGCACCTACGATATCATGAACGCCAACGGCCTGATCATCGCGAAGGACGCGATCGCGCCGCTGGAAGCCATCCTTACCAAGTAAGCCATGAGCCAGATCATCATCCGACCCATCGTCACTGAGAAGATGACGGCCCAGGGCGAGAAGGAGAACCGCTACGGCTTCGTGGTGGCTCGCGAGAGCAACAAGGTGCAGATTAAGCAAGCCGTGGAGCAGGAGTACAAAGTGACCGTGACCGGCGTGCGCACCATGATCACACACGGAAAGCGCCGTACCCGTTTCACCAAGAGCCTGGTGCTTCGCGGTCGTTCATCAGCCACCAAGAAGGCCATCGTCACGGTAAAGGCCGGCGAGACCATCGACCTCTATAGCAGCATCTAAGCCATGGGCATCCGCAAGCTGAACCCAGTCACCGCAGGCACCCGCCACCGTGTGATCACCGACTTCGAGGGCGTTACCACCAACGTGCCCGAGAAATCCCTGACCAGCGGCTCCACCAAATCCGGAGGTCGCAATAACCAGGGCAAGATGACCATGCGCTACATCGGCGGTGGTCACAAGCAGCGTTATCGCATCATCGATGTGAAGCGCGACAAGCACGACATGGCTGCCACGGTGAAGACCATCGAGTACGATCCGAACCGCAGCGCGCGCATCGCACTGCTCTTTTACACCGATGGCGAGAAGAGGTACATCCTCGCTCCCAACGGTCTTCAAGTGGGGCAGACCCTCATGAGCGGCCGCAGCGGAGTAGCTCCTGAGGTGGGCAATGCGCTTCCGCTGAGCGAGATTCCTTTGGGCACCTTGGTGCACAACATCGAGCTGCAGCCCGGCAAGGGTGGTGTTATCGCGCGCAGCGCGGGCACCTTCGCCCAGCTGAGCGCGCGTGAAGGCAAGTACGCCACGCTGAAGATGCCTAGCGGCGAGCTCCGCATGGTTCTGGTGGCCTGCTTGGCAACAGTAGGAACCGTTGGCAACGGCGAGCACATGCTGCAGAAGAGCGGCAAGGCCGGTCGTAGCCGCTGGCAAGGTCGTCGCCCGCGCACCCGCGCTGTGGCCATGAACCCGGTGGATCACCCCATGGGTGGCGGCGAAGGCCGCGCTTCCGGTGGTCACCCCCGCAGCCGCAAGGGCCTCTTGGCCAAGGGCAAGAAGACCCGCGCGCCGAAGAACCGCAGCAATCGTTTCATCCTCGAGCGCATCAACGCCAAGAAGGGCGCCTGATACTAACAGCACATGAGCCGTTCACTCAAGAAACCGCCGTTCATCCACTACAAGCTCTCGAAGCGTGTAGGAGAGGCCCAGGCCTCAGGCAAGAAGAATGTGATCAAGACCTGGTCGCGTGCCAGCACCATCAGCCCCGAATTCGTGGGCCTCACCATCGCTGTGCATAACGGCAACAAGTTCATCCCCGTGTACGTGACCGAGAACATGGTGGGCCACAAGCTGGGCGAATTCGCGCCCACGCGCACCTTCCGCGGACACAGCGGCAATAAGAGCAACTAAGCCATGGGACAGCGTAAGCACCTAGCAGCCACAGCCCGCAAGGAAGCCATGAAGACCGTGGCCATCGCGCACCTGCGCAATGTGCCCACCAGCCCGCGCCGCATGCGCCAGGTAGCAGACCTGATCCGCGGCGAGCAGGTCGATAAGGCCTTGGGCATCCTGCGATTCAGCACCCGCCACAGCAGCCGCGATCTGGAGAAGCTCCTGATGAGCGCCATCGCGAACTGGGAGGCCAAGAATGAAGGCCGCAAAGCCGATGAGGCCGGTCTTAAGGTGACCAGCATCCAAGTGAATGAGGCCCGTGGCTTCAAGCGCATGCTGCCAGCGCCTCAAGGACGTGCCTACCGCATGCGCAAGCGGAGCAACCACGTGAGCATCATCGTCGATAGCACCCAAGCCTAAGTCGAGAACAAGAACCTATGGGACAGAAAGCACATCCTACCGGGCAACGCCTCGGATTCATCAAGGGCTGGGACAGCAACTGGTTCGGCGGGAACGACTACTCCGACAAGTTGGTGGAGGACGAGAAGATCCGCACGTACCTGATGACGCGGTTGAAGAAGGCCAGTGTGAGCAAGATCGTGATCGAGCGTACACTGAAGCTCGTGACTGTGACCATCAACACCGCGCGTCCGGGCGTGATCATCGGCAAGGGCGGTACCGAAGTGGATAAGCTCCGCGAGGAGATGAAGAAGCTCACCGGCAAGGATGTTCAGCTGAACATCTTCGAGATCAAGCGTCCCGAGCTCGATGCTCGCCTCGTGGCCGACAGCATCGCACGCCAGCTCGAAGGCCGCATCAGCTTCCGCCGCGCCATGAAGATGGCCGTGGCCAGCACCATGCGCATGGGTGCCGAAGGGATTAAACTGCAGGTGAGCGGCCGCCTGAACGGCGCCGAAATCGCCCGTACCGAGAAGTACCGCGATGGTCGTGTGCCCCTGCATACCCTGCGCGCCGATATCGACTTCGCCATCACCGAAGCGCATACCAAGATGGGTCGCATCGGAGTGAAGTGCTGGATCTGCCGTGGTGAGGTGTATGGCAAGCGAGACCTGAGCCCGAACATGGGTCAACCGAAAGGCGCCGCAGGTGCAGGCCGTCCAATGGGCGACCGTCCTGAGCGCCGTGGAGGTGATCGTCGTGGTCCTGGAGGTGATCGCCGCGGCCCCGGTGGCCCAGGTGGCGAGCGCCGGTTCGGAGGAGGAGGTGATCGTCGTGGCCCAAGCGGCGGCGGTCGTGGAGGTAACAACCGTAACAACTAAGAGCCATGTTGCAACCTAAGCGCAGCAAGCGCCGCAATATGCACAAGGGCCGCATGAAAGGGCAGGCCCAGCGCGGACATCGTGTGAGCCTCGGCTCCTTCGGCCTCAAAGCCTTGGAGAGCGTATGGCTCACCAGCCGCCAGATCGAAGCCGCCCGTGTGGCCCTCACACGCCACATGAAGCGCGAAGGCCAGGTGTGGATCAAGGTGTTCCCCGATAAGCCAGTGACCAGCAAGCCCGCAGAGGTGCGTATGGGTAAGGGCAAGGGCTCCTTGGATCACTGGGTGGCCGTTTGCCACGCAGGCCGGATCATCTTCGAGGTGGACGGTGTGCCAAAGACCACAGCGCAAGAGGCTCTTCGCCTTGCAGCGCAGAAGCTGCCCATCCCGACCAAGTTCGTGATGCGCGAAGACTACGACGGCCAATAAGCGAGCGCCATGAAGAAGAAAGGACTTGAATTGAATGACCTCACCGTGCAGGAACTGAGCGACAAGCTGCAGGAAGAGCGCAGCAGCCTTACCAAGCTGCGCTTCAGCCACACCGTGAGCCCCATTGAGAACCCGATGCAGCTGCGCCAGAAACGTAAAGAAGTGGCGCGCATCCTCACCGAGCTCCGCAAGCGCGAGCTCGCCAACACCGCCGGCAAATGAGCACCGAGACCACTGCAGCAGCCACCGACCGCAACCTCCGCAAGGAGCGCATAGGCGTGGTTACCAGCGATAAGATGAGCAAGAGCATCACCGTGACCGTTGAGCGGCGCGTGATGCACGCCAAGTATGGCAAATTCGTGAAGCTCTCCAGCAAGTTCATGGCGCACGATGAGAAGGGCGATGCCCACATCGGTGACACCGTGCGCATCATGGAGACACGCCCTGTGAGCAAGAATAAGCGCTGGCGCCTGGTGGAAGTGATTGAGCGCGCCAAGTAATAAAGCACCCCTATGATCCAGCAGGAATCCCGACTCAACGTGGCCGACAACAGCGGCGCCAAAGAGGTGCTGTGCATCCGGGTGCTCGGTGGCACGGCCCGCCGCTACGCCCGCATCGGCGACACCATCGTTGTAACCGTGAAGGACGCCATGCCCAACGGCCAAGCCAAGAAAGGCACCGTGCACAAGGCCGTGGTGGTGCGCACCAAGAAAGAGACGCGCCGCAAGGATGGCAGCTACATCCGCTTCGACGACAATGCCGTGGTGATCCTCGACGCCGCAGGCGAGATGAAGGGCACCCGCATCTTCGGTCCCGTGGCCAAGGAGCTGCGCGAGAAGAAGTTCACCAAGATCATTTCCCTCGCACCCGAGGTGCTCTGAGCCATGCAGAAGAAGACACACATCAAGAAAGGCGACCTGGTGAAGGTGCTCGCCGGCGAGGACCGCTCCAAGCAGGGGCGCGTGCTCGAAGTGAATCGCGAGCGCATGACCGCCATCGTCGAGGGCCTGCGCATCAACAAGAAGCACAGCAAGCCGTCAACGGCCAACCCTCAAGGCGGCATCGTCGACAAGGAAGGCCCGATCCATATCAGCAATCTCATGCTGGTTGATGCGAAGACCGGCGAACCAGGCCGCGTGGGCCGTCGCCCGAATAAGGAGGGCAAACTGGAGCGTTTCGTGAAGACCAAGAAAAACAAGGCCTAAGCCATGAGCTACGTACCAAGGCTACGCGCCAAATACAAAGCCGAGGTGGCGCCCGCCCTCCAGAAGGAGTACGGGTACACCAGCCCCATGCAGGTGCCCCGCATCACCAAGATCAGCCTTAATCAGGGCCTTGGCAGCGCCGTGGGCGATAAGAAAGTGGTTGAGAACGCCGTGACGGAGATGAGCACCATCGCTGGCCAGAAAGCAGTTGCCACCGTGTCGCGCAAGGACATCAGCAACTTCAAGCTGCGCAAAGGCATGCCCATCGGAGCCCGCGTAACGCTTCGTGGCGATCGGATGTACGAGTTCCTCGACCGTCTTATCTCCGTGAGCCTGCCCCGTACCCGCGACTTCCGTGGCGTGAAGGCCAGCGGTTTCGATGGCAATGGCAACTTCACCTTCGGGGTGAAGGAGCAGATCATCTTCCCGGAGATCGACATCGATAAGGTGACCAGGATCCAAGGGATGGACATCACGGTGGTGACCACCGCCAACAGCGACGAGGAGGCCAAGAGCCTGCTCACCGCCTTCGGCTTCCCATTCTCAGACAAGAAGTAAACGCAATCAGCAGCAGACCATGGCCAAGGAATCCATGAAAGCCCGTGAGCGCAAGCGCGCCAAGATGGTGGAGAAATATGCCGCCAAGCGCGCCGCGCTGAAGAAGGCCGGCGATTGGGAAGGCTTGCAGAAGCTCCCCACTAACGGCAGCAAGGTGCGCATGCACAACCGTTGCCAGATCTCGGGTCGCCCGCGCGGCTATATCCGGCTCTTCGGCATCTCGCGGAACATGTTCCGCAACATGGCCCTCGAAGGCAAAATCCCGGGCGTAACCAAGAGCAGCTGGTAATAAAGAGTCAGGCGCGCTCCCGGATCATCCCGGAATGGCAAGCCAACAATCGAAACGACAATGACCACCGATCCAATCGCCGATTACCTCACCCGCCTGCGCAACGCCATCATGGCGCGCAAAAAGGTCGTGGTGGTGCCCGCGAGCAACCTCAAGAAGGACATCACGCGCATCCTCTACGACAAGGGCTACATCCTCTCGTGGAAGGCCGAGGACGACGGCAAGCAGGGCCTGATCAAGATCGCGCTCAAGTACAATCAACAGACACGCGAGAGCGCCATTCGCGAACTCAGCCGCGTAAGCACGCCAGGCCTGCGCAAGTACGCCCATGTGGAGCAGCTGCCTCGCGTGCTCAACGGTCTCGGCGTGGCCATCATCTCCACCAGCAAAGGCGTGGTAACCGACAAGGAAGCACGTGCCCTGAACGTGGGCGGCGAGGTGCTCTGCTACGTCAGCTAAAAGAGAATCGAATCATGAGCCGAATTGGAAAAGCGCCGATCGATCTGCCCAAAGGGGTAGAGGTCAGCATCAGCGATAAGAACCTGGTGACGGTGAAGGGCCCCAAGGGAACCTTGGTGCAGCCTGTTGACCCCACCATCACCGTGAAGAAGGATGGTACCGTGCTCTCGGTGGAGCGCCCCACCGATGCCAAGCCGCACCGTGCCAAACACGGCCTATACCGCGCCTTGATCGCCAACATGGTGAAGGGCGTGAGCGAGGGCTATGTTATCGAGCAGGAACTCGTTGGCGTGGGTTATCGCGCCACGGCGAAGGGCCAGCAGCTGCAATTGGCGCTGGGCTACTCGCACGGCATCACGCTGGTGCTCCCACAGGAGATCAAAGTGGCTGCTGCGCAGGAGAAAGGCAAGAACCCCATCATCCGCCTGGAGAGCGCGGACAAGCAACTCATCGGCCAGGTGGCCGCCAAGCTGCGCGCGCTACGCAAGCCTGAGCCATACAAGGGCAAGGGTGTTCGCTTCGTGGGCGAACTGGTGCGCCGCAAAGCAGGCAAAGCCGCAGGTAAATAATCATTGAGCCATGGCATTCAGCAGAGAAGCACGCCGCCAGAAGATCAAGACCCGCGTTCGCAAGAACCTCGCAGGCACGCCTGAGCGTCCGCGCCTGTCGGTCTTCCGCAGCAACACGGGCATGTATGCCCAGATCATCGACGACGAGGCTGGCCGCACCTTGGTGAGCGCCTCTTCGATCAAAGACAAGAAAGCCAATGGAGTGCCCAAGCTCGAGCAGGCTAAGCTCGTGGGTCAGGCAATCGCTGAAAAAGCGAAAGCCGCTGGCATCGAGAAAGTCGTCTTCGACCGCAACGGATACCTCTACCATGGCCGCGTGAAAGCGCTGGCCGAAGCCGCCCGCGAAGCAGGCCTCAACTTCTGATCACACCACCCCACATGTCCGAAACGAACGTCAAGAAAGTCAAGAGCAGCGACTTGGAGCTGAAGGACAAGCTCGTCGCCCTGAACCGCGTGACCAAGGTCACCAAGGGCGGCCGCACCTTCACCTTCGCCGCCATTGTGGTGGTTGGGAATGAGAACGGCGTGGTAGGCCACGGCTTGGGCAAAGCGAAGGAAGTGCAAGAGGCGATCGCCAAAGGCATCGATGACGCCAAGAAGAACCTCGTGAAGGTTCCTGTACTCAAAGGGACAATCCCCCACTCGCAGGAAGGCAAGTTCGCCGGCGCTCAGGTGTTCCTGAAGCCAGCGGCGCACGGTACTGGCGTGATCGCGGGCGGCGCAATGCGCGCCGTGCTCGAGAGCGTTGGCGTAACCGATGTGCTGGCCAAGAGCAAAGGCAGCAGCAATCCGCATAACGTGGTGAAGGCCACCATCGAGGCGCTCACTAGCATGCGCGATGCGAATGCCGTGAGCCGCCAGCGCGGTGTGAAACTGGAACGCGTATTCAACGGATAACGAAACGGCGCCTGATCAAGGCGAACGAAGCATGAGCAAGATCATCATCACCCAGACCAGCAGCCAGATCAAGTGCCCCGAGCGCCAGAAGGCCACGTTGCGCGCACTCGGTTTAGGCCGAATCGGAAAACATGTGGCAGTGGAAGGCACGCCCCAGATTCTGGGCATGGTCCGGAAAGTGGAGCATCTGGTGAACGTCACTCCTGCCTGAGTACCCGAATTGGAGAGGTTAGCCTCATTGATAATAGCGAACGACAATGGACCTGAGTAACCTGAAGCCCGCAAAAGGGGCCACCAAGAACAACAAACGCATGGGTCGTGGCCAAGGCAGCGGCCGCGGAGGCACGTCTGGCAAAGGCCACAAAGGCCAGAAGGCCGGGACTGGCTACAATCGCAAGCGTGGCTTCGAGGGCGGCCAAATGCCGCTGGTGCGCCGTTTGCCCAAATTCGGCTTCACCAATCCCAACCGCGTGGAGTACAAGGGCATCAACCTCGATGCACTCCAGGCACTGGCAACTGAGAAGGGCCTGAGCACCCTTGACCCTGCTGTGTTGCGCGCTAACGGCCTCATCGCGAAGAACGACCTGCTGAAAGTGTTGGGTCGCGGTGAGGTGAGCGGAGCGCTTAACATCACCGCGCACGCCTTCAGCGCCACCGCCAAAGCCGCCATCGAGGCCAAGGGCGGCAAGGCAGAAGTTATTGTCACGATCGCTCCCAAGACCGAGGCATGAAGAACCTGATCGACACGATCAAGAACATCTGGCGCATCGAGGAGCTGCGTAGCCGCATCCTCATCACGCTGGGCCTGCTGCTGATCTATCGCATCGGCAGCTTCATCATCCTGCCCGGTGTCGACAGCGCGCGCATGACCGACCCGACCGCAGGTGGCGGCGGTATCGCCGAGATCCTCTCGATCTTCACCGGTGGCGCATTCACCCGCGCGAGCATCTTCGCGTTGGGCATCATGCCGTACATCTCGGCATCCATCATCCTGCAGCTCGCGGGCATGGCCGTGCCCATGGTGCAGAAGCTGCAGAAGGAGGAGAGCGGCCGACGCAAGATCAATCAGTGGACGCGTTACCTCACCATCGGTATCTGCATGATGCAGGCACCTGGTTACATCGCCACCACGATTGAGCCGGAAGCGCGCCCCGACGGTGCATTCTGGATGTTCTCCAGCATCGTGATTCTCACGGCCAGCACCCTCTTCGTGATGTGGCTGGGCGAGCGCATCACTGAGCGTGGCCTCGGCAATGGAATCTCGCTGATCATCATGATCGGTATCCTCGCGCAGTTCCCGCAGAGCTTCGCGCAAGAGGTGGTTGGTCGTATGGGCCCCGGTGGCGGCGGCTTGGTGCTGCTCCTTGTCGAAGTGGTGATCTGGGTGCTCATCATCGCTGGTTGCATCTTGCTGGTGCAGGGGACGCGACGTATTCCTGTGCAATACGCCAAGCGCGTGGTGGGCAACAAGCAATACGGTGGTGTGCGCAACTACCTCCCGCTGAAGGTGAATCAGGCGGGGGTGATGCCGATCATCTTCGCTCAGGCAATCGTGCTCATTCCCATGTACCTGGCTCAAGCGCCTATCTGGGGCAATCAGCCGCCGCAATGGCTGATTGCAGTGGCCAATAGCCAAGGCATGGCCTACAACATCATGCTGTTCCTCTTGGTGGTGGCCTTCACCTACTTCTACACGGCGATCACCATGAGCCCGAACGACCGAGCCGACGATCTCAAGCGCAACGGTGGGTTCATCCCCGGCGTGAAGCCCGGCAAGGCCACAGCCACATACATCGATGAACTGCTTTCGCGCATCACCCTGCCCGGTGCCATCTTCCTCGGGCTCGTAGCCATCCTGCCCGCTTTCGCGGGAATGGCGGGCATCAAGCAGGGGCTTCGCGCAGTTCTTCGGCGGTACTTCATTGTTGATCATGGTGGGCGTGCTTCTGGACACGCTGCAACAGATTGAAAGTCATCTCTTGATGCGCCATTACGACGGTCTGATGAAGAGCGGGCGCATCAAGGGCAGGAATCAGGGAGCGGCCTACGGCATGGCCGGATAGATCATGGGGAGCAAGCCCCTGGTCCATCTGAGCGATGACGAGATCGCCGTGTTGAAGGAGAGTTCTTTGCTTGTTGGCAAGACCTTGGCTGAAGTGGCCAAGCACATCGGGCCCGGTGTCACCACCGGCGAGCTCGACCGCTTGGCCGAAGAGTTCATCCGCGACAATGGCGCGGTGCCCGGCTTCAAAGGCCTGTACGGCTGCCCGAGCACGCTGCTGATCAGCGTGAATGAGGAAGTGGTGCATGGGCTGCCGGGCAATCGTGAGCTGCGCGATGGCGATGTGGCCAGCGTTGATTGCGGCGTGCTGATGAACGGCTTCTACGGCGACAGCGCATACACCTTCATGGTTGGCGAAGTGGCCGAGCCGGTGAAGCGGCTGCTTCGCGTGACGCGCGAATGCCTTGAGAAAGGGATCGCAGCAGCCTTCGAGGGCAACCGCACGGGCGATATAGGCCATGCGATCCAAAGCCACGCCGAGAGCAATGGCTACGGCGTGGTGCGCGAACTGGTTGGGCATGGAGTGGGGCGCAAGCTGCACGAAGCGCCCGAAGTGCCCAACTACGGGCGTCGGGGGCACGGCGTTAAGCTGGCCCAAGGCATGGTGCTCGCGATCGAACCCATGATCAACATGGGCGTGAAGGAGGTGCGCCAGCTGAAGGATGGCTGGACAGTTGTGTCGCGCGATGGGAAGCCGAGCGCGCATTACGAGCACAACATCGCGGTGCGGCCCGGAAAGGCAGAGGTCTTGTCAACGTTCAGTTACATCGAGGATGTGCTGAAGAAAAAAGGTGAATCGATCACCGTGTAATGCCGAAGCAGGATTCGGTATAAGCGGTGAACAATGGATTGGGAAAGGAAAAGAAGGAAATGAGCAAGACAGGAACAATAGAGCAGGACGGCGTCATCAAAGAGGCGCTGAGCAATGCCATGTTCCGCGTTGAGCTTGAGAACGGCCATGTGATCATCGCGCACATCAGCGGGAAGATGCGGATGCACTACATCCGGATCCTCCCTGGCGACAAAGTGAAAGTGGAGATGAGTCCTTATGATCTGAGCAAGGGCCGCATCTCCTTCCGATACAAGAGCTAAAGAACAAGAGCACCATGAAGGTCAGGGCCTCACTGAAGAAGCGCTCGGCGGACTGCAAGATCGTCCGCCGCAAAGGGCGCCTGTACATCATCAACAAGAAGAACCCCAAGTTCAAGCAGCGTCAAGGCTGATAATCGCACGAGCATGGCACGTATAGCAGGTATCGACCTACCCAAGCAGAAGAGGGGCTGCATCGGCCTCACTTACATCTACGGCATCGGCCGCAGCCAAGCGCTGGAGATCCTCCAGAAGAGCGGCGTGGACCCCGACACCAAGGTGGACGACTGGACCGATGATGAGCAGGCGCGCATCCGCCAGCACATCAACGAGAACGTGAAGACCGAGGGCGCGCTTCGCAGCGAGGTGCAACTGAGCATCAAGCGCTTGGTTGACATCGGAAGCCTTCGCGGCATCCGTCACCGCAGCGGATTGCCCGTTCGCGGCCAGCGCACGCGCACCAATAGCCGCACCCGTAAGGGTAAGCGCAAGACCGTGGCGAACAAGAAGAAAGCGACCAAGTAGGGAGCACCCTGATGCGCCCATGAACGGGCGTATCGCGAGAATCCCGACCAATCGACAAGACAATGGCAAAGCAGGAAAAAGGCGGCGCAGCCGCAGGCAAGAAGAAGAAGAAGAACGTGGTGGTGGAGGCCTTCGGGCAAGCCCACATCCAAGCCACGTTCAACAACCTGATCGTGAGCCTCACCAACAACAAGGGCGAGGTGATCAGCTGGTCCTCTTCGGGCAAGCAAGGCTTCCGCGGCAGCAAGAAGAACACCCCGTACGCGGGCCAGGTGAGCGCCGAAGAGGCAGCACGCGAGGCCTTCGAATTGGGTCTCCGCAAGGTGAAGGTGTTCGTGAAAGGCCCAGGCGGCGGTCGCGAGAGCGCGATCCGCGCGCTGCACAACAGCGGCGTCGAGGTCACCGAGATCGTCGATATCACCCCTATGCCCCACAACGGCTGCCGTCCGCCCAAGAAGCGCCGCGTTTAATCAACAACAAACCTGTAGGGGCGCGATGGACGCGTGCCCCGCTGTTGGTGCGGAAGAACAAGGCCGCACCCAAATCGAAGAACAATGGCACGATACACCGGACCCAAGACCCGCATCGCCCGCAAATTCAGCGAGCCCATCCTCGGCCCCGATAAGTGGCTGGAGCGCAAGCCCCACGCCCCCGGCCAGCACGGCCTGAGCAAGCGCCGCGGCAAGCAGAGCGAATACTCCACGCAGCTGAAGGAGAAGCAGAAGGCGAAGTACACCTACGGCATCCTCGAGCGTCAATTCGAGCGCATCTTCCACACCGCAGCGAGCAAGAAGGGCATCACCGGCGAGGTGCTGCTGCAACTCTGCGAGGCCCGCTTGGACAACACGGTGTTCCGCCTGGGCATCGCGCCAACGCGCCGCGCCGCGCGCCAACTCGTGAGCCACGGCCACATCAATGTCGATGGCCAGCCTGTGAACGTGCCCAGCTACACCCTGCGCCCCGGCCAGAGCGTAGCCGTGCGCGAGAAGAGCCGTGCTCTGGAGACCATCACGAACAGCCTCGGCGTGAACAGCCGTCGATTCGATTGGCTCGAATGGAACCCAACCAGCATGAGCGGTCGCATCATCAACTTGCCTGAGCGCGCGCAGATTCCGGAGAACATCCGTGAACAGCTGATCGTGGAATTGTACAGCAAGTAAGCATGAACGGTGCGGGTTGTCCGTTGTCAGGCAACCGCAGCGCACTTGGAAAGGACTGACAACGGAGAACGGACAACAGACAACGAACAACGAACAAACCACCATGCCCATCCTCGAATTCCAGCGCCCCGATAAGGTCACGATGATCGAAAGCGATGACAAGCGCGGCACCTTCGAGTTCCGCCCGCTCGAGCCTGGCTACGGCATCACCATCGGCAACTCGCTGCGCCGCATCCTGCTCAGCAGCCTCGAAGGCTACGCTATCGTCAGCGTGCGTGTCGAAGGCGTCGATCACGAGTTCACCACCATCAAGGGGGTGATTGAGGACATGACCGAGATCGTGCTCAACCTGAAGCAGGTGCGCTTCCGCCGCCAGCTTGAGGATAGCAGCAACGAGCGCGTGAGCATCACCATTTCCGGTAAGGATAGCTTCACCGCAGGCGACATCGGCCGCCAAACCACCGGCTTCCAAGTGCTGAACCCTGATCTCGTGATCTGCCACATGGAGCCGAACGTGAAGCTCCACCTCGATCTCGTGGTAGGTAAGGGCCGCGGCTACGTGCCCGCAGATGAGAACAAGACCAATGCTCCCGTAGGCACCATCTTCATCGATAGCATCTTCACGCCGATCAAGAACGTGAAGTACACCGTGGAGAACACCCGCGTGGAAGAGAAGACCGACTACGAGAAACTCACCATCGAGGTGGTCACCGACGGCAGCATCAGCCCGAAGAACGCCTTGCAGGAAGCTGCCAAGATCCTGATCCACCACTTCATGCTCTTCAGCGACGAGCGCATCAGCCTCGATATCGAAGAGCGCGTGCAGGAGGAGAACTTCGACGAGGACAGCCTGCACATGCGCCAGCTGCTCAAGACCAAGCTCGTTGACATGGACCTGAGCGTTCGCGCGCTGAATTGCCTGAAGGCCGCGGATATCGAGACCTTGGGCGACCTCGTGAGCTACAATAAGAACGACCTCTTGAAGTTCCGCAACTTCGGGAAGAAGAGCCTCACCGAACTCGAGGACCTGGTGGAGAACAAGGGCCTGAGCTTCGGCATGAACCTGAGCAAGTACAAGCTGGACAAGGAGTAATCAATTGCAGGTTGAGGGTTGAATGTTGAGTGGTTGTGGGTTCTCCCCAACCTGAAACCAAGAACCAACCTCCAACCTCCAACCGGAGAGAACAATGAGACACGGAAACAAGAACAACGCGCTCGGCCGCAAGAAGGCCCACCGCGACGCGCTGCTGAGCAACCTGGCTGTATCGCTGATCAGCCACAAGCGCATCGAGACCACATTGGCCAAGGCCCGCGCCCTGCGCCGTTTCGTGGAGCCGATTATCACGCGCAGCAAGGACGATAGCACCAATAGCCGCCGTATGGTCTTCGCCGACCTGCAGAACAAGGAGGCCACCACTGCGCTTTTCCGCGAGGTGGCACCGAAAGTTGCGCAGCGTCCAGGTGGCTACACGCGCATCATCAAGCTGGGCAACCGCTTGGGCGATGCCGCCGAGATGGCCATGATCGAGCTCGTGGACTTCAATACGATCTACGTGAAGGAGAAGGCCGGTGCCGAAGCCAAGAAGACGCGCCGCAGCCGTCGCAGCAGCGGAGCCAAGAAAGCCGAAGGCGGCGAGGCTACCGAGGCGAAGGGCGAGTAATCGATTCTATGCAATAGTCGAAGGGCTCCGGAAGGGGCCTTTCGTCATTTTGGGGAATTAAATGAAGCGCCTCTCTGCAGGAACGCCTCGTTCAGGATGAAGACCGTTATTCAGTATTCGACCTTCCTGGTGCTCGCCTTCCACTTCTCGAAAGCGGCAAGCGCCTCAGTGCGCAGCAGTTGTTGCGTGAAGAGCTTGCGGTCTTCGATCGGTCGCTCGATCTCCTCGTAGATGAACTGGTCGTCGAAGTCGATGGCCGCAGCATCGCCCTTGGTGCTCGCGTAGTAGATCGCCTTCGGCCGTGCCCAGTAGATCGCGCCGAGGCACATGGGGCAGGGCTCGCAGCTGCAATAGATCTCGCAATCGTCCAGTTGGAATGAGCCGAGCACTTTGCATGCCTTGCGGATCGCCACAACCTCGGCGTGCGCGGTGGGGTCGTTCGACGAGGTCACTTCGTTGGCTCCGCGTGCGATGATCCTGCCATCCTTCACGATCACGCACCCGAAAGGGCCGCCCTTGCCAGCCTCCACGTTCTCGATCGAGAGGCGGATGGCCTCGCGCATGTATTCCTCAGACTGCATGGCGCTAAGATGGGCAGCCGTTATCAACGATCGTGAAGATCCACCCGGCTGGTTTGATGCCTCGCTGCGTTTCGCGCCGATAAATTCGCGCCCGAATGCTCGTAAGCCATCGCCCCGAAGCCATCCTGTTACTCGCAGATGGAACGCTTTTCCGGGGCCGCGCCATCGGCGCCCCAGGCACCACCGTCGGCGAGATCTGCTTCAATACCGGCATGACCGGTTATCAGGAGGTTTTCACGGACCCGAGCTACACCGGCCAGATCATGACCATGGCCTCGCCGCACATCGGCAACTACGGCGTGAAGGAAGGGGAGGAGGAGAGCGGCAAGGTCACCATCGCTGGCCTGGTGGTGAAGAAGTTCAGCCACTTGTGGAGCCGTCCCGGCGGCACTGGATCGCTGGATGATTACTTGAAGGCGAACAGCATCGTCGGCATCAGCGACATCGATACGCGCAAGCTGGTGCGCCACATCCGCGATCACGGCCATCAGAACGCGATCATCAGCACAGCGGTGAACGACATCGATGCACTGCGCGCGCAACTCGCACAAGCCCCCAGCATGGAAGGCCGCGAGCTCAGCAGTCAGGTGAGCACCAAAGAACCCTACGAAGTGGGCGCGTCCGATGCCGCTTTCCGAGTTGCGCTACTCGACTTCGGCGTGAAGCGCAACATCGAGCGCTGCCTGATGGAGCGCGATTGCCGCGTGCGTGTGTTCCCCATGAGCGCAACGCTTCAGGACATGCTCGCGTGGAAGCCCCATGGCATCATGCTCAGCAATGGTCCGGGTGATCCCGCAGCCATGCCTGCGAGCGTCGAACTCGTGAAGGCGATCGTAAGCAGCGGGCTTCCCGTCTTCGGTATCTGCTTGGGCCATCAGCTTTTGGCCGAGAGCCAGGGCATGCGCACCGAGAAGATGCACCACGGGCATCGCGGGATCAACCATCCGATCAAGGATCTTACGACGGGGCGTGATGAGGTCACCTCGCAGAACCACGGTTTCGTGGTGAACCGCGCCGACGCCGAGCAGAACAGTGCCATCGAGATCACGCATGTGCATTTGAACGATGGCAGCATCGCCGGCATCCGCCTGAAGGGCCAGCCGGTCTTCAGCGTGCAATACCACCCTGAAGCTGGTCCCGGTCCGTACGACAGCCGTTACCTCTTCGATCGTTTCGTTGTGCTGATGGGATTGGCCAAGCATCAGCAG
Source organism: Flavobacteriales bacterium (assembly GCA_016713865.1). Taxonomy (GTDB): domain Bacteria; phylum Bacteroidota; class Bacteroidia; order Flavobacteriales_F; family PHOS-HE28; genus PHOS-HE28. The sequence goes on from JADJOG010000003.1 coordinate 147,285, forward strand.
AAATCTGTGCCGCAAGTGGTGTGAACGCAGCACAAAGGCAACCCTCAACCCGCTCAACACTCAACCTACAACACCACGAATGGGCTTGATAGCAAAGATCCACGCTCGAGAGATCCTCGATAGTCGCGGCAACCCCACTATTGAAGTTGATGTTTGGGCCGATAGCGGTCACATGGGCCGCGCTGCCGTTCCTAGCGGAGCCAGCACCGGCGCGCACGAAGCCATGGAGCTGCGCGATGGCGACAAGAAGCGCTACTTGGGCAAAGGCGTGCGCAAGGCCGTGGAGCATGTGAACCAAACGCTGAACAACGAGCTGCATGGCGCTTTGATCACCGATCAGGCCATGATCGACAAGGCGCTGATCGGCCTCGATGGCACGGCGAACAAGGCGAACCTTGGCGCGAATGCGATCCTGGGCGTGAGCCTCGCGGTTGCAAAGGCCGCCGCAAGTGAATTGAACCTGCCGCTGTACCGATACGTGGGTGGTGTGAATGCTTGCACGCTTCCGGTGCCGCTGATGAACATCCTCAACGGCGGCGCGCATGCCGACAACAAGGTGGATGTGCAGGAGTTCATGATCATGCCTGTTGGAGCCAAGCGCTTCAGCGATGGTTTGCGCATGGGCGCCGAGGTCTTCCACGCGCTGAAAGCCGTGCTGAAGAAGAAGGGCCTGAGCACAAACGTGGGCGACGAGGGCGGTTTCGCGCCTGACCTTCCGAGCAACGAGGATGCGCTGAAGCTGGTGATGCAGGCCATCGAAGCGGCTGGCTACACGCCCGGCGACGACATCGTGCTCGCGCTCGACTGCGCCAGCACCGAGTTCTACGACGCCAAGAAGAAGCGCTACACGCTCGAGAGCACCGGCGACGTGCTCACCAGCGACGAGATGGTGGCCATGTGGGCCGATTGGGCCAAGCGTTATCCCATCGTGAGCATCGAGGACGGCATGTCTGAGGATGATTGGGACGGCTGGAAGAAGATGACCGAAGTGCTCGGCAACAAAGTGCAACTCGTGGGCGACGATCTTTTCGTGACCAACACCAAGCGCTTGGGCGAAGGCATCGAGAAAGGCATCGCCAACAGCATACTCGTGAAGGTGAACCAGATCGGCACCTTGAGCGAGACCATCGAGGCCGTGGAGATGGCGCACCGCGCGAAGTACACCAGCGTGATGAGCCACCGCAGCGGCGAGACCGAGGACAGCACCATCGCCGATCTCGCTGTCGCGCTGAACGGCGGCATGATCAAGACCGGCAGCGCCAGCCGCAGCGACAGGATCGCCAAGTACAACCAGTTGCTGCGCATCGAGGAGCAGCTCGGACCGGCGGGCATCTATCCCGGCAAGAGCCTGCGCTACGTAAGCTGAAGGCAGGCTTTCGCCGAATGGCGATCAACGGGTGCGGGCTGAGCGTGTCAGCGGTGCTCGCGTCCTATTGACTTAGGCTGATGTACCGGTCAAGCAGCACCTGCTCCAACGCCTTTCCGCGCGTTTCGAGCTGCTGATTGAGGGATTCCGACGCTGCGGAGTCGCGGAGCTGCAAGCGACGTTGCCCAAGATTGTCGAACACGAGCATCTGCTGCGCATCGGCGATCCCGAAGCCATCGTCGAAGGTCCAGTACGCGAAGTGCGCGTCGCGCGGGTTGAAGAGATCGCGGCTCCACGGGAACCGCGCAGCAGGCAGGTCCAATTGGCCGAGCACGGTGGCGGGCACATCCACATGACTGCCGAAATCATCCGTGCGCTGGCCTTTCAGCTCATCGCGCAGCGCGCCGCCGGTGATCAGGAAGGGGATGCGGTGCCGTTCGGCCTCGTGGCTGCTGCGGTGCTTCGGCAAGAAATGCCCGTGATCGGCCATGATGAGCATCAGCGTTCGGTTCCACCACGATTGCGTCTTGCATGAGTCGATGAAGGAAGCGAGCGCGCGATCGGTGTAGTGAACGCTGTTGCGGTAGCGCTGCGCGTATTCGTTGCCGGGGAATCCCTCATCCAGCGGCACATCGAATGGCTCGTGGCTGGTGCTGGTCATCAGCGTATGGAAGAAAGGCTCCTTCGCATGGCGTGTGCTGCGTGCATGGTAGGCGAAGAGTTCTTCGTCGTATGCGCCCCATTCGGTACGACGCGTGATCGGGAAGCTGCGCTCATCATGAATGGTGTCGAAGCCCATCGATTCCAGGTAGGAGCGCGTGTTGGCGAACACCGCATCGCCAGCGTACCAATAGGTGCTGGTGTAGCCTGCGGAATCGAGCGCGCTCACCAGGCTGGGCAAGCGATCGAACTTCCCGTATTGCCGGATGATGGTGGTCTTGGGCTGCGAGTGGAAGCCGCTGATCACAGCGCATAGTCCTTGTTCCGTGCGGAAACCGGTGGAGTAGAAGTTGGTGAGGAGCAGGCCTTCCTCACATAGGCGCGTAAAGCCCGGAGTCACCAGTCCTTCGCCTCCGAGTGGTGCGATCACATCCGCTGTCCAGCTCTCCAAGAGCACCAGCAGCACGTTGGGCCGCTCAACATTGGCGATGCGCATGGCCGGGCCGCTGCCCGAAGCGCGCAATTCTTGACGATGCGCTCGGCTTCTTCCTGCGGCATGTAGGCATACGGGTTCGCGGCGATCTCCGGCGGCTCGGCCAGCAGCACGATCACGTTCCACACGCCGTTCATGGCGCTGAGGTTGAGCACCGGATGCGCACTGTGGTAGCTCCAGCTCCGGTTGATGGGGTCGTCCTGCACTCCGCCGCGCATGCCCACGAGCAGCATGCCCGGTACCAAGGGAACCGCCGCGATGCGCGACCACAGTGGCGATCGCAACAACGACGGATCATGCCGGAAGCGCGTGAACAAGAACCAAGCGATTGCACCTTGCGCTAAAGCGATCACGGCGAGCTGCCCCGGCTGCGCGCCAGAGGCAGCGGCCCATGCCTGCTTCGGATACGCCAGGTAGGAGAGGGCCTTATGGTTCACTTTGGTGCCCCACGATAGAAACAAGCCAATGTCGCTGATGTGGATGATGACGGTGCCGACCACCGCGATCGCCAGCCAAAACTGTATCGCGCGCACGGGCCACTTCGCATCAGTAGCCAAACGGATCATGCCGAAGAGCGCTACCGGAAGCGTGAGGTAGCATGCAGCCGCGAAGTCCATGGGCAGGGCGCGGCGGAAAGCGATCAGGATCTCCGCGCTGCTGATCGCCGCCAGCTTGATCGGCTCGAAGAAGAGGAAGGCCGCTTGCTGGAGCAGGAAGAGCAGCATCCAGCAGGTCAAGACCTTCAGCAGGTAAAGGAGCAATGCGCGCACGGAGCGCGAACATAACGGCGGAGGAATGATGAGGTGATGGGGGCTTTACTCCACAACCACCTTCCCGATCGCCGAGCTATTGCCCGCAGGCGCCGCAAAACGCAGGTGGTATGCGCCGCGCTTCAGCCCTGTCACTTGCACTTGCACGCCAAGGCCATTCACAGGCTCCCAACGCGCCAAGCGGCCTCGATTGTCGTAGAGCTCGATCACACCTTGCGCATGCTCGGCGGCGCGCACCGTAACGAAATCGCTGGCGGGATTCGGCATGATCGTGAAGGCGATGGGCGCGGGGTCTCGCTCAGTTATACCCACGGCGCTCTTGCGCCATCCGAAGCAATACTCACCAGCGCGCAAGCCGTCGATATCAATGCGGCCCAAGCGATCGGTACTGCTGTTCTGCGTGTTCAGTGTCTGCTGCGGGTGCGGCATCCACGGCCAATGCTGATCGGGGCGGTAGAGCAGCACCAAGCTGTCCTCACGGAATACGACGCCATTGGCATCCTGCATCAGCCCACTGTCGAAACTGATCGCGGGCAAAGGCCGGCCATCGTAGTTGAAACGGCCGCTCAGGCTCGCGCCTTCGGGCATGGTGCCCATGATGCGCCACCAGCGATCGGGCGAGATCACATAGGCGAAAGGCTCCGCGGCTTCCTGATCCGCAGGCACCCAGTACTCCTCCATGCGGATGTCGAAGGGCGCTGGCGTGCTGTTCACGGTGATGCGCAGATCGGTGTTGCTATAGATGCGCGTGCCCGGTCCGGTGAATTGGTCATTGTCGAAGGTCTGCGCGAGGCTGATGCGCTCGTCGCGGTTGAGTATTGCCGCACGGGCGCGAAGGCGGCGCCGGGTCACCGTTGCAGGTGGCATCGCCTACCATCGCGGGCGTAGGGTGGGCCCAGAGCAGGCCGCTGACGCTCATGAAGGTGAGGGTTGCCGGCACATTGTTGTAATCCGCCGCTGGCCCGCGATGCTTCTGCTGCACATGCACTTCCGTGGGCCAGTTGCCATTGCCATCGGGTGCTGGGCTCACGGCCATGCTGTCCACCTCGAAGGCGGCCCAGCCGGGCTGATGGATCCAATCGTTGAAGTAGTCGGTGAGGTCGATGCCCGAGGATTGCGAGAGGTGATCGCGAAGCATATCGCTGTTCACGTGCGCGAAGGCGTTCGCTTCGAGGAAGCTGGTGAGCCCTGCGCTGAAGGCTGCATCGCCCATGTAGCTGCGCAGGGTATGCAGCACATCCGCGCCCTTGTTGTACGTGTGCTGGCCGTAGGTCCATTGCTGCGGCATATCGGAGAGCGCCCACCAGCCTTCGTCGCTGATGTGCGCGCGCAACAGCATGTTGCGGTGATTGCCGCGCACCTTGTTCATGTAGGTGCTTGAGCCGCCCACGGTTTCCATGAAGAGATAGGCGAGGTATTCCGCGAAACCCTCGTTGATGTACATCTCCTCGGCGCGCTCGCAGGTGATCAGGTTGCCGAACCAGTGGTGCGCCAGCTCATGCGCCATCACATCCTGATAGGATAGTGTGCCATTGGCGATGCTCTGCGGATAATGGATGCTGGTGGCGTGCTCCATGGCGCCTTGCGGGGTGAGCACATAACCAACGCGGTTCCAACGGTACGGCCCGAACCAATCCTCGAAGCGGTTGAAGGCGTCAGGCAGGTTGATGAAGGAATTCTTCATCGCGGTGGTGTCGGCGGGCTTAGCCACAAGATCCACAGGCAAGGTGGCACCGGTGATGCTGGTGAGCGTGCTGCGCGCCACCGTGAAGTTCGATGCGGCAACCGAAGCGAGGTAGGCCGGAATGTGCTCATCCAGCTTCCAATGCCGGGTGCGCGTGGTGGGCGTCGGCATCCACTCATCGAGCAGGGCGCCATTGCACCAGGCGTTCCAAGTGGCCACGGTGGTCACGATGAACTCGTAAGAGTTGCGCTCGGTGAAATCATCGGCGCAGGGGAACCACGCTCTTCCGAACGTATGCGGGATGCTCTGGAAGGCCACGCCCAGGTTATAGCTGATCTGTCCCGTGGTGTAGAAGCCACCGAAGCCGCTTGGGTCGGTCGATGGATCACCGCCGTAGTGTACGGTGAACAGAATGGTGTCGCTGGTGTTGAACGACTGCGGCAGGTTGATCATCAGCTCGATTCCCATGTGCGAGAACGTGAGCGGTTCGCCATCGAGGATCACTGAATCAACCGTGAGCGTGAGCAGATGCAAGGGAAAGGAAGAGAGGCCATCGGCACGGGGCACTGCACTGATCTCACACGCGCCGTGGATGATGCTTCCCATGGTGAGGTCGAGTGTGATGCGCTCATGCAGGATGTCCCACGGCCAGAGTTCCACCGAACGCGATTTGATCGCCGACCCGTGCGCGTGCTTGCTCGACTGGCAATCGTGCTGAGCAAGGGACGGCGTTATGCTGATGAGGGCCGAAACGATGGCGATGAAGTTCCGGATGCGGGCGATGGGATGGCAAGGCATGGAGCGAAGGTACCGTTGCCAGAGGTGATGAAGCTCACAATGGCCGTTGTTTAGGATCCCTACATTTGGCCGAGCCGCATGGCTTCCAACGCATGAAACCCAGCACCGAGCTCTTCGACCTGATCAAGTCGCTTTCCAAGTCGGAGAAGCGCTTCTTCAAGCTGCACAGCGCGCTGCAGAGCGGCCCGAAGAACTACCTGCGGATCTTCGATGCGGTGGATAAGCAGAAGGAGTACGATGAGGAGGAGATCAAGCAGCTATTCGCCAAAGAGACCTTCATCAAGCACCTGCCCTCAGAGAAGAACCACCTGTACAAGCTCATCCTGAAGGCGCTCCGGGCGTATCACTCAGAGAGCTCCGTGAGCGGCATCCTGAAGCAGGAGATCAAGAATATCGAGATCCTCTACCAGAAGGCGCTGTATGCCGAATGCAACAAGCTCTTGCATCGCGCCAAACGGATCGCGCGCGAGAACGAGCGCTTCTATTACTGGTTCGAGCTGCTCAACTGGGAGAAGATGCTCTTGGAAGAGGCGTATGAGAGCGGCGAGTTCACGAAGGACCTTGATGCGCTGATCGAAGAGGAGCGCGACGTGATCGAGAAGCTGCGCAACCTGGCCGCCTACCACATCCTCTACAGCAAGATCAACTACAATCAGTGAGCATCCGTTGATCAAGGGCAAGAACACTGCTCTGAGCCGTCGGGCCGCCACCATCTGCTACTACACGCAGGGTTTCTGCCAGTGGGCCAAGCGCGATTGGCGCACCAGCCTCGAGAAGTTCATGCGGGTGAAGCAGATCCTGGACGATAACCCGGCGATCCGCGCCGATCTGCCCAAGCGCTACATGCGCGCCTTGCACTACATCATCAATGCGGAGATCGAGCTGCTCGAGTTCGATTCAGCACGGACGCACATCGACCTGATGCGGGCGATGCGCGAAGAGCAGGGATTCAGCGGCATGAGCATCGAGGTTCAGGTGTTCGCGGCCAGCTTCCTCAGCGAATTGCGCCTGCTCGACCGCAGCGGTGAGCATCTGCAAGCCTTGGAAATGGTGGCTGAGGTGAACGAGGGCATGGAGCAGCTCGGCGCTCGTCTGCCCAAAGAGCAGCAACTGGAGATCTGGTGGTGCATCGCTTGCGCGCACTTCGGAGCAGGGCAGATGAACAAAGCGCTCTTCTGGCTCAATAAAGTTCTGAACGATACCGAGCCCGCGCTGCGCCAGGACATCTTCACCTACGCGCGGCTATTCAACCTGGTTGTGCATTACGAGTTGGGCAACTACGATCTGCTCAGCTACATCACTCGCAGCACGCAGCGTTACCTGGGCAAGCGGCAACGGGCCCTTGAGGTGGAGACGGTGATCATCGACCACATCAAGCGTTTAGCCAAGGCCAACGAAGGTGCGCCGCGGCGCGAGCTTTTCCAGCAATTGCATGCCCAGCTTGAAGTATTGCTGCGCGACTCCAATGAGAGCGTCGTGCTGAAGTATTTCGATGTGCTCGCATGGGCGGAATCCCATGTGCTCGGCATCACCTTCAGCGAGATGGTCAAGCGCAAGGCGAAGAGCAAGGCGTGAGGTCAGCGGCGCTGGCTGATGAGCGGCGTCACTTTGGTCACCTTGAATTCGGTGCGACGGTTGGCCTGATGCTCCTGTTCGGTGCATTCCACATCGTCTTTGCAGCGGTTCACCAGCTTGCGCTCGCCATATCCGCGTGCTGAAAGGCGGTTTGTGGGAACGCCGTTGCGGATCAGGTAATCAACGGCGCTCTTGGCGCGCATGTCGCTGAGCAGGAGGTTGTAGGCATCGCTAGCGCGGCTATCGGTGTGCGATCCGAGTTCGAAGCTGAGCCCGGGATTGTCGATGAAGAGCTGAGCTACTTTGTCGAGCTCTACGGCTGCATCGGGACGGATCTCCCAGCTATCGAGGTCGTAGTAGATATTCTCGATCACGATGGGCTGGTCCAACACCACGCGCTTCAGCCTGAATTCCTCATCGTAGTTCTTGCTCAAGCGCTGCCCTTGCGTGCTGATCGGCCTGCGCTCGGTGAACACACCATCCTTGCTGGCGAGCACCTCATAGAGCTTATCGACGGTGAGCGGGAAGGAGGCTTTGCCATCAAGGTCGGTATAGAGCGTGATCGGTGAAGGATTCAGTGGCTCCAGGAGTTTCACCTCGGCTCCTGCCATGGGCGAGCCATCGGCTTCATCGAATACGGAGATGTTCAGCACCAGCGTGGGGGCATGCGCGGTGAAACGGTAGATGCCATCCTTGCCTTGCCGATTGCTGCTGAGGTAGCCGCGATCGGCCCCTAGCATCACCAGGGCGAAATCGTCGTGCGGCGTGTCGATCGGATAATTGAGGTTCTCAGGCGCGCTCCATTCCTCTTCGCGCAGAATGCTGCGGAAGAGGTCGAGGCCGCCCAAGGAGCGGTGGCCATTGCTGGCGAAATGCAGCGTGTCGCCGCGCATCGTAGGGAACAGCTCATTGCCAGCGGCGGTCACGGTTGGCCCCAGATTGCGTGGCAGGCTCCAGCCATCGCCGGAGTGCTCGCACACATAGATGTCGGTTCCACCTTGTCCACCGGGCATGTCACTGATGTAATAGAGCCTTGCCCCATCATCGCTGAGCGCTGCGTGGCCTGCACTGAAATCCTCTCCATTGTAAGCGAAGGAGCTCACTTTGCCCCACGTCCCATCGGCTTGGCGCTCGGCGCGGAAGAGCATGAGGTGGCTGGTGCCACTGCCATCCTTGTTCAATCTGAACTTGTAGTAGTCGCTGCGCGTGAAGTACATGGTGCGGCCATCGGCGCTCAGTACCGCAGGGCCATCGTGGAAGCGGCCGTTCACGCTGCCGGGCAGGGGCTTTGCTGCGCCCGCCATGATTCCTTCAGGCGCTTTCGCGGTGCACAGATCGAGGAAGGCTGCGCCATTCCACGGATTGGACTTAGCATGGTCAGTGCGCTCGGCCGCGAAGAGGATCTCGTTGCCGTACGGGATCGCGCTGAAGGCGCTGACGATGCCATCGATGTGCAACGGCGTCACGGTGTACAGGGTGGTATCGGCGTAGAAAGCGTCACGATCGGCGATGGCGAAGCCCAGTTCGCGCACGACGGCAGCGTCTGGTTGCTCCATCAGCAATCCCTCGAATTGCCGGGCGGCTTCACCGGTGCGACCAAGGCTCATGAGCGCCCGGCCGTATGCGAGGGCATCATCGCCTTGCAAGCGCTCCTTGCGATCGGCGTAGGCGTACCAATCAGCGGCTTTGCGCATGTCGTTCAACTTGCCGTAGGTATCGGCGGCGCGCAATGCCGCGGAACGATCATCGATGGTCAGCAATGCGCTTTCATAGTGGCAAGCTGCATCGGCATAGGCCATGCGGTCGCGCGCACGGTCAGCCATGCTCAGTTGGTGCTGTGCGCAGCCGACGAGCAGCACTGTGGAGAGAAGGAGGAGCGTCTTCTTCATATCGATCAGAAATAGCGGGGGGTCTTGATGCGGAGCAGGTCCTTGCCGAAGTCGAAGCCGAGCATGATCTCGTGGCTGCCGGTGGTGTACGTGCGGAGCTTCGAGGTGGTCATGTCATATGCGTAGCCGATGCGCAATTGCGGGCTCACTTGGTATTCGATCATGGTCACCAGCGCATCGCCTGTGCGATAGCCGAGGCCAAGCCACACGCGCTCGCGGTAGAGCACATTGCAGTTCACATCGGCCTCGATGGGCGCATTCGGCGTGTACTTGATCAAGGTGCTGGGCTTGATGTCGAAGTTCTCGCCAGCAGGGAACACCTTGCCCGCATGCACATAGTAGTGTTGCGTGAAGTAGTGCTGCAGCGCATCGGGCGCGTCCATGGTGATCTTGCCGTCGGCAGCATAGATCGTGGGCACGCTGATGCCAGCGTAGCTGGTCGCATTGTGCCAATAGATGCCGAAGCCGAATTTGCCGATTGGGCTGTTCACGATGTCCTGCTGATACATGGGGTCATTGGCATCCCAATAGCGCAGCTCGCTGACCCGGGCACTGTACATGGATAGGCCAGCGCGCAGTCCGAATGCCAAGCGGCTGCTCTTGCCTACGCGCATGCGATAGGCGTAGTGGCCGCTGATATCCAGGTCGCGGCTGATCCCGATCTGGTCGTGCACGAGGCTAAAGCCGAGGCCCATGGTGTTGTTCATCAGCGGGCCATCGACGGCCATCATGCTGGTGCGTGGCGCGCCTTCAACCTGCATCCATTGGCTGCGATGCAGGAGGCTGCTGCTGGCGTAGCCGTGGCTGCCGGCATAGGCCGGGTTCAGGAACAGGCCGTTGAACATGTATTGGCTCACCATCACCTCTTGTTGTGCGCTCGCGGCAAGGGCGGCGGCCATCGCAGCCAGGGCCAGGTATATGCGTGTGTTCTTCATGGCTTCGTTCGGTTAGCGGCGCAGGTCAACGTAGCCCTGCAGCGTACGCTCGCCGTTGTTGATGGTGAGGATCACGAAGTAGGTTCCGTTGGGCAATAGGCCGCCGCTGCTATTGGCGCCGGCCCAGTCGTTCTTGTAGTTGGGGCGCTCGTACACCACGTTGCCCCAGCGGTTCAGGATGGTGAGCATGTTGCTTGGGTAGGCATCGAGGCCTTGCACCACGAAGAAGTCGTTGTGGCCATCGCTGTTCGGCGTGTAGCCGGTGGGGATCACGAGGTCGTTGGGCTCTTCGAGCGTGAATGCGCGTGTTGCCGTGCATCCGTTCGCATCGGTGATCGTCACGGTGTAGATGCCGGCGGGCAGACCGTTCAGGTTGCTGCTGGAGCTTCCGTTGCTCCATGCGAAGCTGTAGGGCTCGGTGCCGCCAGCAACGCTCACGCTCAAGCTGCCATCGCTGCCGCCATGCTCGCTGATCGCGTGGCCGCTGGAGTGGCTGCTGATGATTGCATCGATGCTGATGGGCGTGCTCTCGCCCACGCTCCACTGGGCGCTCCAAGCGCAGCCATTGCCATCGGTAACCGCTACGGTGTAGCTGCCGCCGTTGATGCCGCTGATGTCCTCGCTGGTGGCGCCATTGCTCCATGCGTAGCTATAGGGCGCTGTGCCACTGACCATGCTCACATCGATGGCGCCAGTGCCTGATCCATTGCAGAGCACATGTGTCACGTTGCCCAAGCCTTCAACCGCCGGAGTGCTTGTGATGGTCGCGCTCGTGCTCGTGGCGCATCCGTTCGCATCGGTCACGAGCACATTGTAGCTGCCTGATTCCAGTGCGGTGATATCCGCGGTGTTCGCACCGTTGCTCCAGGCATAGGCATAGGGCGCGGTGCCTCCGGATACGGTTAGTCCGATAGCGCCGTTGGCATTGCCGCAGCTGGCCGATGAAGGCGCTGCGCTGGCCGCGAGGGGCTGCGGTTCGATCAAGGTGATGCATTGCTGCGCGCTGCATCCATTGGCGTCGGTGATGCTCAGGCAATAGGTGCCGGGCGCCAACGCACTGATCTGTGCCGCGGTGCTGCTGAAGCCATTCGGGCCGCTCCAGACAAGCTGATGGCTGCCGACACCTCCGTCGATCGCTGCGGTGATGCTGCCATCGTTGGCGCCGTTGCAGCTGATGTTGACTCCGCCGTTGAATGTGGCAGGCGTCAGTTCAGCCTGGATGGATGGTGGCGCGTTCAGCGTGTAGGTTTGATTTGCCACGCAGCCGTTCATGTCGGTCACGCTCACGGTGTAAGTGCCAGCCGCGAGTCCTTGCAGCAAATCGCTGTTCGAGGAGAAGCCGTTGGGGCCGTTCCACTGCACGCTGTAGCCGCCGTTGCCACCGGTGTAGCTCAGGTCGATCGCGCCATCGCTAGCTCCAGGGCAGCTCACTTCGTATCCGTTGTGGTCGCTCAGTATCGCGCTGGCTGTAAGTGCGCTGTCGGGCTGGGTGAGCGTCACGGTGGTGAAGAAGGCGCATTGGTTCGCATCGGTCACCACCAGTTCATAAGCGTATGTGCCAGCAGGCAGGTTGGAGATGTCCTCACTATTGAAGGCGAGACTGTCGGGACCGCGCCAATCGAAGGTGTAGGGTCCATTGCCACCGCTCACGCTCGCATCGATCCAGCCATCGCTTGCGCCGAAGCAGCTCACATTGGTGCCGCTCGGGTAAACGCTCACATCGAGCAGCGCCGCAACCTGCGTGTTTGGCTGGGTGAGCGTGATGGTGGTATCCATAGCGCAGCCGTTCACGTCGGTGATGGTGATTGCGTAATCGCCGGCCACTAGATGGTTGTTCATCAGGCTTGTCGATGCGAATCCGCCGGGCCCGCTGATCGACACGGTGAATGGCGTGGTGCCGCCAGCAGGCGTGAGGGCGATCACGCCGGAGCTATCGCCCATGCACTGCAGGTTGTGCAGGCCATAGAAGGAGACATAGGTGCCGCTATTGATCGGTGCCGGTCCATTCAGCTGCGCCACGAAGCTGCCTGTGCAACCGAGGTTGTCGCTCACTTGAACGGTGTAGCTGCCAGTGGCCAGGCCTGAGAGATCCTCGGTGCTCGCTGTGAAGCCATCGGGACCGCTCCAGCTGAAGTTGTATGGTGCCGCACCGCCGTTTAGGCCGAGGTCAATGGCGCCGGCGAGCTGATCGGGGCAGGTGTTCGTGGTGTAGGAGAAGGTGGCCGCGAGAGGCTCAGGCGCGATCAGGCTGAAGGCTTGCTGGCTCATGCAGCCGTTGGCGTCGATCACGGTTACCTGATAGTCGCCTGCGGCCAGATCCTGCTGGATCGCTTGGGTGCTGGCAAAGCCATCGGGGCCGGTCCAGCCGATGAAGTAGGGGCTGGTGCCGCCGTTCACGCTCACGCTTGCACTGCCATCGTTGCCATTGCAGCTCACGGCGTATCCGCCTTGATCGGCAATGGTGATCACGGTCTCGAACACATCAGGCTCCAGCAGAGCAATGCTCGCCGATCCGGTGCAGCCGTTGGCATCGGTTGCGATCACATTGTAGCTGCCAGCGCCCAGGCTGAAGATGCCTGCATCGTTGCTGGCGTATCCGTTTGGCCCGCTCCAGGCGTAACTGTAACCGGGCGTGCCGCCATTGGCTACCGCTTGCGCATTGCCGATGGTGAGGCCAGCGCAGGGGATGTTGTAGTTGCCGGTGAAGGTGGTACTGTTGATGAGCACGCTCACGATCGCAGGTTCAACGATGGCTGCTTGCGCTGTCGATGAGCAGCCGTTCGCATCGGTCACGGTGAGACTGTAGCTGCCAGCAGCAAGGCCGCTGATATCGGCAGTGCTCGCCACGAATCCGTTCGGTCCGCTCCATGTGAGCGTGTAGGGTGAGGTACCACCAGCGATGCTTGCTTGCAGCGAACCATCAGAAGCTCCTGCGCAGCTCACGTTCGCGCCGCCAGGCATCACCGTTGCGGCAATGCTGATATTGAAGGTGATGGGCGCGGTGAGGGTGTAGCTGGCGTCCGTGCATCCGTTAGCATCGGTGATGATCACGCTGTAAGTGCCAGCCGCGATCGCGCTGAGGTCCTCGGTGCTCGCACCGTTGCTCCAAGCGATCACGTACGGGGCTGAACCTCCTTCCACGGTGAGGTCGATGCTACCATCGTTGGCGCCATCGCAGCTCACATTGCTGCCGTTCATGGCGGAGAGCGTCGCACTGATGCTGATCGGGTCGGGAGCCGTGAGCATCGCGAAGGTTGTTGTCACACAGCCATTGGCATCGGTGATCGTGGCGTGATAACCGCCGGGCTCCAAGCCTTGGATGTCCTCGTCGCTCGATGTGAAGCCCAGTCCGTTGCTCCAGCTTATGCCATATGGTGCCACGCCTCCGTTAACACTCAACTCGATGGCACCGTCGCCAGCTGCCGCGCAAGAGATGTTGGTGCCGCCGGGCCAAGCGAATGCTTGAGCACTGGCGCCGAGCGCGCTGGGCTCGATCATGCTCATGCTTGCTTGTGCGATGCAACCGTTGGCATCGGTGATGCTCGCGCTGTAGATGCCAGGCGCTAGGTTGTTCAGCGTGATATCGGTGCTGCTGAAGCCGTCGGGTCCGTTCCATTGGATCGCATAGGGTGCGGTGCCACCGATCACATCAAGGGCGATGGTGCCATCAGTCGCGCCGTTGCAGCTGATGCCATAGCCATTCAAGCTCGATGGTGTGATCGTCGTGTTCAGCGGGTCAGGTGCGGTGATCACGGCTTGCAGGCTGCCTGTGCATCCATTGCCATCAGTCACCAGCACGTTGTAGGTGCCGGGCACCAAGCGAACTGATGTCTTCATCGCTGCTACTGAAACCATTGGGGCCTTGCCAAAGCTGGCTGTACTCCGGGCTTCCGCCTGCGATGCTGAGGTCGATGCTTCCATTGCGTTCGCCGGCGCAGGCGAACACCGTTGCCGTTGTACGCGCTTACGGTGGCCGAGCGCTTGAGCGGGCGGGCTGCTGCACGGTATGCTGCGCCGTGAGCGAGCAGCCGTTCGCATCGCTGATGACGAGCTGATATGTGCCAGCTGATGCACCGCTGATGTCTTCTGTGCTGGCTCCGAAACCATTCGGGCCGCTCCATTGGAAGCTGAGCGTGCCGGTGCCGCCGGATGCTGTGACGTCTACGGCGCCGCTTGGCTGTCCTTCGCAGGTAGCATCGCTGATGGACTCGTGACGCTAATTGGCGCGGGTCAGCCAAGACGAAGGTGGTGTCGTAGGCGCAGCCCAGGGCATCCTGCGCATGCAAATGATACACTCGGCGTCCAGACCGCTGAGGTCTTCGATTCCGGTGAGGCCTCCGAAATCGTCGGTCCAATGGTGCGTGTACGATGGCCAGCCGCCGGTCATAGTCAAGTCAACAGCGCCATCAGAACCGCCAGCGCAAGAGATCGTTGTGATGGCGAGCTGCACGTTGAGGGGGCTATCGGAGCCGACCAGTGTGATGGCGTGCCACTTATGCGTGCCACAGCCGTTATTGTCGATTACTTGAACCCAATGATCACCGGGTCCGAGGCCGGTTGCGGAGTAGCCCGATTGCGGTGGCGTGGTGTGCCAGATGATCGTGTACGATCCGCTGCCGCCTTCCACATCGATGTTGATGTAACCGTCGAGTGCCCCGAAGCAGGTCTCGTGCTGGTAGTCCTCAAGATTCACTTCCACCGAAGAGGTCGGACCGCCTATGGTTGCTTGTGTGCTTGTGGTGCAACCGTGGGCATCGGTCGCTGTCACTGTGTAGGTGCCTTGAGCGAGTCCGATAGCGTTGGCGCTGTTCTGCGCGGGTGCGCTGTTCCAGCTGTAGGTATACGGGCCGGTGCCTCCTGAAGCCAAGGCTTGTGCAGCACCATCAGTGCCATCGAAGCAAAGCGTGTTTGCTGTGCCGGTGATCGCGATGGCAAGGGCTGCGGGCTCATCGATGATCGACTGCGCTGTTGTGGTGCAACCGTTCGCGTCGGTGATGGTGCAGTTATAAGTGCCGGCTGTGAGGTCCGTGGCCACTTGGCTTTGCTGCACCGGAACCGTGTTCCACGCGTAGCTGTATGGGGCTGAGCCGCCGCTGGGGCTCACGCTGGCGAGTCCGTCGGCTGTGCCATTGCAGCTTGCTGCGTTGGTCGTTGTCGTGCCGCCGATGAGCAATGGTGCTTGGGTGAGCGCGATGTTCGTTCCCGCAGTGCAACCGTTCGCGTCGGTTATGGTGAGTGTGTAGTTGCCCGCGATCAGCGCGCTGATGTCCGCATTGGTCGAGTTGAAGCCGCCAGGGCCGCTCCAGTTGAAGGTGATCGGCGCAAGCCCGCCTGAAGCGTTCGCATTGATGCTTCCGGTTGCAGCGCCATTGCAGCCGATGTTCCAGCCGCCGTTCACAGTGGCCGCGTTCGCGATGCCGCTCAGCGGTGCAGGAGCGGTTAGCGTGAAGGCCTCCGCGGCGCTGCAGCCGTTGCTGTCGGTGATCGTGTAGGTGTAGTTGCCCAGTGCGATTGCATTGATGCTCTGCGTGCTGGCGGTGAAGCCGTTCGGGCCTGTCCATGCGTGCGTGTAGGGGCCTGTGCCGCCGGTGGCAGTGATGCTGATGCTGCCATCGCTTCCATTGGCGCAGCTTACGCCGAATCCATTGTGATCGCTCAGCGTTGCGCTGATGTTGAACATGCCCGGCTGGTTCACGCTGAAGGCCTGCGCCACGGAGCAACCGTTGGCATCGGTCACGCTCATGGTGTAGATGCCTGAAGCGATCGCACTGATGTCCTCCGTGCTCGCGCTGAATCCGCCTGGGCCGCTCCAGCTGATGGTGTAAGGCGCGGTGCCGCCGCTGATGGTCGCGTTCACAGCGCCATCGGCTGCGCCACCGCATGTGGCCGCGGTCGTGCTTCCGCTCAGCGCGAGGGCCGCAGCGGGCTGCGTGATGCTTACGCTCCTTGTGGCAATGCAGCCGTTGGCATCGGTGATGGTGCAGGTCCAGGTGCCAGATAATAGGTTGCTGGCGCTTGCGCCGTACTGCGCAGGGGAGGTGTTCCACGAATAGGAGTAAGGTGCTGTTCCGCCGCTCGCGTTGATTGTGGCGCTGCCGGTGCTACTGCCGAAGCAGAGCACGTTCGTTTGCGCGGCAGTGCTGCTGCTGATTGCCGCAGCTGGCTGCGTGATGCTCACGTTACGCGTTGCCGTGCAGCCGTTGGCATCGGTGATGGTGCAGGTGTATATGCCTGCGGGCAGGTTGCTCGCGGTTGCGCTGTTCTGCGTTGGTGAGGTGTTCCAGCGCATAGCTGTATGGTGCCGTTCCGCCGTTGGCGCTAACGGTTGCGCCACCAGTGCTGCTGCCGAAGCAGGCCACGTTCGTTTGCGCGCTGATGCTGCTGCTGAGCGCTGCGGCAGGTTGCGTGATGGTGACGTTGCGCGTGGTGCTGCAGCCGTTGGCATCGGTGATGGTGCATGTCCAGGTTCCGGCGGGAAGGTTGATCGCGCTCGCGCTGTTCTGAACGGGCGATGTGTTCCAAGTGAAGCCGTAGGGCGAAGTGCCGCCGATGGCACTCACCGTTGCGCTGCCCGTGCTGTTGCCGAAGCAGGCCACGTTCGTTTGCGCGCTAATCGTGCTGCCCAGCGCGGCTGCAGGCTGCGTGATGATGACGTTGCGCGTGGTGATGCAGCCGTTTGCATCGGAGATTTTGCATGTCCAAGTGCCTGCCGGGAGGTTACTGGCCGTTGCGCCGTTCTGTACAGGGGATGTGTTCCAGACGAAGCTGTACGGCGATGTGCCACCGCTGGCGAGCACCGTCGCGCTGCCGGTGCTATTGCCGAAGCAAGCAACGTTCGTTTGAGCGCCAACTGAAGTGCTGAGCGCGGCTGCGGGCTGTGTGATGGTCACGTTGCGCGTGGCGGTGCAGCCATTCGCATCGGTGATGGTGCAGGTCCATGTTCCGGCGGAGAGGTTGTTGGCCGCTGCGCTGTTCTGTACAGGTGAAGTATTCCAAGCGAAGCTGTAGGGCGAACTGCCGCCCTAAGCGCTCACGGTTGCACTACCGGTGTTATTGCCGAAGCAAGTCACGTTCGATTGCGCTGTGATGCTGCTGCCCAGCGCCGCAGGAGGCTGCGTGATGGTCACATCGCGCGTCGCGATGCATCCGTTCGCATCGATGATGGTGCAGGTGTAAGTGCCAGCGCTTAAGCCACTCGCGCTGGATCCGCTCTGAGCGGGCGATGTGTTCCAAGAGTAGGAATGGGGCCGGTGCCGCCGCTCGCGCTCACCGTTGCGCTGCCGGTGTTGCTGCCGAAGCAGGCCACGTTCGTTTGCGCGCTCACCGAGCTGCTGAGCGCGGCTGCGGGCTGCGTGATGGTCGCGTTAAGCGTGGTGGAGCACCCGTTCGCATCGGTGATCGTGCAGGTGTGCGCGCCGGCGGCAAGTCCGCTCGCGGTGGCAGTGCTTTGCCCGGGCGTCGTGTTCCAGGAATAGGAATAGGGGCCGGTGCCTCCGATAGCGATCACCGTTGCGCTGCCGGTACTGCTGCCGAAGCAGGCCACGTTTGTTTGCGCGCTCACCGAGCTGCTGAGCGTGGCTGCGGGCTGCGTGATGGTGACGTTGCGCGTAGTGACGCATCCGTTCGCATCGGTGATCGTGCAGGTGAAGGTGCCTGCGGGCAGGTTGCTCGCGGTGGCGCCGGATTGCACAGGTGTGCTGTTCCATGAGTAGGAAAAGGGTGCGGTGCCGCCGCTAGCATTCACGGTGGCGCTGCCGTTGCTTGAGCCGAAGCAGCTCGCATTGGTCTGCGACACGGTGCTGCTGCTCAGCGCTGCAGCGGGCTGCGTGATGGTCACGGGAACCTGGGTCACGCAGCCATCGGCATGCTGGGCTGTGATCGTCCAGGTTCCAGCTGGAAGATTCGTAGCGAACGGTCCGCTCTGCACCGGCGTAGTGTTCCAGGTAAGCGATTGGATGTTGCTGCCGCCCGTGATGCTCACCGTGGCGCTGCCAGTGCTGCTGCCGAAGCAGTTCACTTGCGTTTGCGAGATGATCTGCGCGGTGATGTTGCCGGGCTGGTTCACCGTGAAGTTGGTGCTGCCCGTGCAACCGTTCCCGTCGGTGGCTGTTACCGTGTAGTGGCCACCGGTGGTGAAGCTTGCCGTTGCCGCGTTCTGCACCGGACTGGTGTTCCAGCTATACGTGAATGGCCCTGTGCCGCCGCTGGCATTCGCCGTGGCGCTGCCGTTCTGCTGAGGTTGGCCGTTGCAATTCAAGATATGGCTGGTGCCGCTCAGCGTCACGCTCACCGGTGCGGGCTGCGCGATGTTGGCTTGAGCAGTAGTGATGCAGCCATAGCCGTCGGTGACGGTAACGGTGTAGTTGCCTTGGGCGAGGTTGTTCGCTGTGGCGCCTGTTTGCGCGGGCGCTGTGCTCCAGCTATAACTGTATGGAGGCATTCCGCCTGTCACGCTGGCTGTCGCGGTACCGTTGGTGCCGCCAGCGCAGGTCGGATTCTGAACCGAAGCGATCGAGGGGGCGAGCGGTTGGCTCTGCACCAAGTTGAAGCCGCCCGTCGCGCTGCATCCGTTTGCATCGGTCACGGTCACGCTATAAGCGCCAGCCGCAAGGCCGCTGATGTTCTGGTTGAAGCTGCTGAAGCCGTTGGGTCCGCTCCATTGCGTGGTGTAAGGGCCGGTGCCTCCGTTGATCGTGAGGTTGATGCTACCGGTGCTGGCTCCATGGCAGGCGATGTTCTGTCCAAAAGCGAGGATCGAAGGATTGAGCGTAAGGTTCAATGCAGCAGGGCTGCCCACATTGAAGCCCTGCGATCTCGTGCATCCGAATGCATCGGTGACGGTCACGGTGTAGCTGCCTTCAGCGATACCGGTGAGGTCTTCCTGGTTTGATGTGAAGCCGTTCGGACCGCTCCATGAGAAGGTGTACGGACCGAAGCCGCCACTAGCGGTGATGCTGATGGCGCCATTGCTGCTGCCGTTGCAGAGCGGTTGGGTAACCGTACCGGTGATTGATGGATTGCTCACGCGCACCAAGCGGCTCACCGTGCGCACGCAGGTCCCTTCGTTGATCACCACGGTGTACGTGGTGGTGCTGGTGGGCGATGCGATCGGGTTCGGGCAATCGGTGCAGCTCAGACCGGTGGCTCGGCGGCATACACGAGTCCGCCTTGTATGTTGAATTGCGCGCCGCTGCCGTGGCAAATGGTCTGTGTGGCAGCCGGCGATACGGAAGCGATGAGGGTGTCGTTGATCGCGAAGTTGATGGAGTCGATCACGAAGCCTGGGCAGTTCGGATTGCCCAACAGGATGCGCAGGTACTCGGTGGGTTCGGCAATGGCATCGGCGCCTGGATTCACGAACTGCTCCGCATAAGCCTGGCCGGCCGGTATGGTTATGCTCTTTGCCACGCTCGGATTCACGTTGCCAATGGCCGTATAGTCGGTGCCGTTAGTTGCAGTGCCTTGGAGGAAGTAGGAGAGTGTGAGCGGGCCTGATGCCACCGGGTCACGTGTGAAGCGAATCCAGCCCGGGTTGCAGCCTTCAACCATGTTGATGGTGCCATTCACGGTTCGGGTGCTGAGCGAGACGTTCGGGCTCTGGATGCGCTCAACGAATACCCAGCTATCGAACTTCCGATCGCTGGCGTCGGCCACGATGAGCTTGAGGTGATACGTCTGACAGGGCTCTACCACGCTTCGTGCGACCAAGCCGGTGGTGTAGCCATCCATCTGCATTTCCTGACCACCTGCGTTGTACTGGTAATAGGCGCTGTTCATCCCAGCATTCACGCTATTGATCGCCACAGGATCCGTTGTGCCCGGTACCAGCGCGATGTTCTTGTCGGCGCCAATGCCGGGGTCGCCCACAATGCCAGGGCCGCTGATGAAGAAGCCGAAGACGTCATTGAATTGTGAGCCGACCCACTCGTTGTACTCCTCGCTGCCGAATACGAACTGGAAGCTCAGGCTGTCGCCACTTGGTATGATGTCGAATTCGAACAGGCAGGCATCGCGTGTGCTTCTCCCGGTCACGGTGTTCAGCAACGAGTTACCCGAAGTGCCTTGCTGGAAGGTCTTGTTCTCGACATCGTTGGGACCGATGGCCTCGGTGATCCGACCCGAGCTAAGGACCACGCCGCTTTCCAAACCGAGCAGGCTGCCGGAATAATTGAACTCGCCGTAGCCTTGGCCGTGGCAGTTGATCAATGGGTTGGTGATGCGCACACCAGGGCCGCTGATTGCCTCAGCGAGCTGCTGCAGGTTGGTCTGTGGGGCAACCGAAAGCTGCGCCATGGTCGTGCTTCCGATAAGCACGATGCCAGCCAAAACGCCGGCGCGAAGAATGAATCGCTGGTGCATCATGGTCTTATCGGTTTCGGGCTTGAGTGCAAGCGTCTTCGGCATCGGCAAGACCGCCGGTGAGTTCCTCAATTCGAGAACGGTGCGCTTTCGCTTCGAGCAGAGGCAGCGCGCGCTGCTCAACCACCTGTTTCGATTCCGCCTGTGAGGCGAAAACGAGCACGCCAGCAGGAATGCAGGCAAACACGAGCTTCAGGTCGTTTCGGCCCTTCAGGTCTTGCTGAAGCGCGTCTCGGTCCGCTGCGGTCAATCCAATCACGCGCACGGCATAATGCCCCGTGTTCGGGTTGCCGGATTGGGCCTTCAGGCCGAAGGGAAGAAGGAGGAGGAGGCTTGCCGCCATCATCCATCCGAAGCGCAAAAGCTGCTTCATGGTCCTGTAGTTCAGGGCTTTGCGGGTGAGTGGCCCGCTTCGGCCATTGGTTCTTGGTGGCCTTATAGCGGAAGAATGCCCCGTTGGGTTCCGCGAAATGGCAGACAGAACCCCGATGGCGACCCTATGGACGCCAGCGCTCGCTCGATGAAAAGGGAAACGGCGGGTCAGCCTTTTCGCTGACGCAGCACCTCGTGCAGGGCTATGCCAGCTGCCACGCTCACATTCAGTGAACCAATATTACCGGCCATCGGGATAAGCGCCAGTTCATCGGCCATTCGGAGAACATGGTCCGAGATGCCTTCGCCTTCATCTCCGAGAACAATCACCAAAGGCCCCCTCAGGTCGGCAGTGCCCACTTCTCCGGTGCCCTTTTCCGTTAGCGCAACTATGCGCAGGCCGTGCCCGCGAGCGCGGTTCAATCCATCGGTCAGACGCGATACACGGCAGACCGGCTTGCGGAGCAATGCGCCAGCGCTGCTCTTCACGGCATCGCTGCCCAAGCGCGCGGTCCCTTGTTTGGGCACGAGGAGCCCATGCGCTCCAAAGCACTCCGCGCTGCGTGCGATCGCTCCCATGTTGCGCACGTCGGTCACGCCATCAAGCGCCACGATCAAAGGTGTTTCGCCACGCTCGTAGGCGGCGCTGATCACCTCGTCCAGATCCTGCTCATCAACCGGGCTCAGCAAGGCGATCACGCCCTGATGCTCGGTGCGGGTGAGCCGGTCGAGCTTCTCGGCCGGCACAGGCTGCCATGGTATATCGCGTTCCATGGCCAGATTGCGGATCTCGCGGATCCCATCGCCTCCGGCATCACGCCGCAGCAGCAGCTTCTCCACGTTCTTGCCCGCGCGTAATGCTTCAATCACCGGCCATATGCCGCAAACGAGGTCTTTATCGGCCATGACGGTTCTGCTTGTATGTGTTGAGCACGGCGAAGCTGCTGCGCGGCAGGTTCATCAGTTCTGGTAAACGCGTCCGTTGCGCCAGCTTTCGACGTTTCGGTACCAAGCGCCTTTGAGCATCGGATCGCGCTGCAGGATGTAATCGTTGCTCGTGAGACCGCTGCGCCTGCGCGTGAAATTGAACGTGAGGCTCATGAGGTTGCTCTCTTCACCGAATGTCCACGATTCCCCTTGTGCAGTGCGGTAAATGCTGGTTGGTGTGCCGAAGATGATGTGCACCAGCCCGCGATCGGTGCGCCAGCCCTCGACCCCGGCGCTAAAGTGCCGATTGGCATTCTCAACCCGGCCATAATAGATGCGAATGGCTTCGCGCGCGCGTTCTCGGTCGCCAGTGGCATCGAGCCAGAAGCGCTCCACTGCTCTTCGCGGGTCGACGGCTTTCGAAATGCGCTCGAATTCCTGCGTTGAGGTAATGAACCGCAGTGGTCCAAGCAGGTCGTGCGGTCGCTCTGCGTATGGATAGGCCTGCTCGAGCACATGAACGGCATAGCCGGCTGTATCGCCCTTGGTCTTGAATAAGTACGTCCCTGTTCCAAGTGGCCCGAGGTCGATGCGGCCATTCTCATCGGCCCAAGCGCTGAAGGAACTATCCGGCGCCGGGTCGTTCCGATCACGGGGCTCATTGGTGAACACGGGTGATGGGAGCTTGGCTGGTAAAGTGAAGCGCGCGACCCGAACCGAATCGCCCGAGCACCGCTCACAACGCACGCTTACTGGCCTGCCCAACGGCAAGTGGTCTGTGAAGAGCGGCAATCCGTTCACTGGGTCGATGGTCATATAGCTCTGTGTCCATGCGCTTATGCCATCGGCCACGTGGATGATGGCTTTTCCCTCTCCTTCGCGATTGAGGTCCCGAACGGTAACCACCATGGTGAAGCTGTCACCGGGCTTGCGCCGCAGTTCGAGCGATCCGATTAGTTCCCTTTCTTCATTCGGCCCATCGCCACGATCCGTGATCATCGTGCTGGCGCTGTCGATCATCTGGCGGGCATCGGGAGTAGCATAGGTGGCGTAGCTGAGCCTTGCGTTCGCCTTGAAGGGGCCTTGTCCATCGCTCTTGTAAAGCAGATCGGAGGTGTTGATCTTGTAGTGGACTACGCTGCGTTCCGGACCTTCATGGTAGATGCGCGCATTCAGCCGAATAGCGCCGGCGCCTCTGTCATACAGCTGAGCCAGGTTGTTCCGCTGCATCATTGGCGCAGTGCCACCGCATGCCAAGAGCATTGCGGCCGATGCGCAGAGTGCTTGGGCCTTCAAGCGATGCACGAAGAGCGGCTTTTCATTCATCATCCGATCGCGCGAGGAGCTTCTCGTGCATGCCTTTGTTCGTTTTCGCGCCGAGCGTTTTCAGCATTTCCACCTGCCGCACGAGGCTGCCATTCCCGTCGCTCAGCTTGCTCAGTGCTTTCTCATAGTTCTCGTTCGCATCCTTCACGCTCTTGCCAATGCGCCCCAGATCCTCCGTGAAGCCCACGAACTTGTCGTAAAGTCTGCCGGCGCGCTCTGCGATCTCCAGGTGATTCTTGGCGATTCGCTCGTTCTTCCAGATGCCGTGGATGGTTCGCAAGGTGGCCATGAGCGTGGTGTGCGTCACCATCACCACTTGGCGGTCATACGCTTCCTGGAAGAGCTCCGGCTTTTCGCGCAGGGCCAGCAAGAAGGCCGGTTCGATGGGGACGAACATGAGCACGAAATCGACGCTGCGCACGCCGTAGAGCTTGGTGTAATCCTTTTCGCCAAGGCTTTTAGCATGCGCGCGAAGGCTATCCACATGGGCCTTCAGCAAGCGGTCGCGCTCAGCCTCGTCGCTTGCGGCGGTGTATCGCTCGTAGCTAAGCAGGCTCACTTTGCTGTCGATCACCAAGTGCTTGTCATCAGGGAGCATCACTACGGCATCGGGACGTAGCCGAGATCCATCCTCCAGGGTCGTGCTCTCCTGCATGGAGTATTCCTGCCCCTTCACCAGCCCCGACGATTCGAGCAGTTTCTCCAGGATCATTTCGCCCCAGGCGCCCTGGGCTTGCGTATCGCCCTTCAGCGCCTTGGTCAGGTCGTTGGCTTCTTGGCTGAGCTTCTGATTCTGTTCAACCAAGCGCACCACTTCGGCTTTCAGTGCGAAACGCTCGCGGCCTTCTTTCTCATAGGCATCGCGCACCTGTTGCTGGAACTCGCCGATACGCTCCTGCAGCGGCCCCAGGATCAGCCCCAGCTTTTCCTGATGCTGCTCATTAAGGGCTTTGCCCCTCTCTTCCAGAAGGCGGTTGGCGATGTTCTCTCGAACTCGCGCGTGAGCTGCTCGCGCACCTGCTCAATTCGGCTTTTTGCTCTTCCGAGCCGCTGCTGCGTCATGCGCAGGCGCGGCTGCTGTTCGGCGGCCAAAGCGCGCGTTGCTTCCAAAGTTGGCCCCGACCCAGTTCCGCTTCGGAATCGGCGCGAGCCAGACGTTCACTAAGGGCGGTTGTTTCCCGAGCATGCGCTTCGCGCAGCGCTCCACGACCCCTTCTGCCCCGCTTCGGTTCGACCACCAAGCGTAAAGGATCATGCCGATGATGACTCCGGCAAGCAAGCCGATAAGCAGTGTTGGCAGATGCATGGCGCCCGAAGGTAGTTCTCCCGTAGACCGGAAAAAGCGAAGCCTCGGCATGCGCCGAGGCTTCTAGTGGTAGCCCGTAGGGGAATCGAACCCCTGTTTCATCCGTGAAAGGGACGCGTCCTAACCCCTAGACGAACGGGCCACGATGACAATTTCCCCGAAGGGGCCGCAAATGTATACGGCTACGGTTAACCCGCAACAGGTTCACGTAAGGTCGTCGGCATCTGTCTGGAAACGGAAGCCCAAGCGCTTGCCGGTGCTGAGTTGCAGGTTGGCGTTGAGTTCGTTCATCTCGCTCACCGTTACTTGGTTCACTTGGTCGTAAGGGGGAGCCAACAGGTCGAATTCGAGCACATAGAGCACCACGGAGAGCAACACGTCTTTCAGCCGCTGGGGTGCCAGTTCGTTCGACGGAAGGTCGTCATAAAGGAAGCCCAGCTGCCGTTTGCCTTGAACGAAGAACTTGTTGTCTCGATTGAGGAATAGGCGCGCCACCAGATAGCCGAGGTCGCGCTCACGGTTGTACTTGAAGGAGTCGCTCAGGAAATTGTACATGTTCACCACGCCGAAGTAGCCGCGCAGGTCATCTTCCTCCAAGTAGCTGGTCTTCCAAAGGCTGTGGCTCTGGTCGAGCTTGAAGACGTTGGTGTGCATGTGGAAGATGATGACATCGCCAGCCACGCGGAGCTCGCATGCTGTTTGGCCTTTATCAGTGAAGCTTGCGGTTAGGCGCTCGTCGTGCCCCTTCACTTGCGCATCGAGGTCGGTGGCGATCTCTTGCAGCACATCCTTCAATTGCGCGAAAGCCTGAATGGTATTCCGATACACATCCTGCTTCATGCACGATTTGGTGCGAAGCAGGCCCAGTATCATTTCCCGGGCTTCGGAGGCGGGTTTCTTGCTCATTCAGTAGGCTCTTGCGAAGATCACTCTGCGTTGGCTGGGCTTGCCGGTTACCATGCATGTGCCTGGGGTGGAATCCCCATCCATAGGAATGCAGCGGATCGTGGCCTTCGTTTCGTCCTTCACGAGCGCCTCGGTCTCCGGTGTGCCATCCCAATGAGCCAACAGGAAGCCGCCCTTTTCAATCTCCGTTTTGAATTCGTCGTAACTGTTCACGGCACGAGTGCCCGCCTCACGCATGGCCAGCGCTTTCTGATACAGATTGTCCTGTATGGCTAGGAGCAGATGCTCCACCTTTTCCGCTATGTCTGTGATCTGCATCACCTGTTTCTCCATCGTGTCTCTTCGAGCCACCTCCACGGTTCCATTCTCCATATCGCGCGGACCAATTGCGATGCGAACAGGGCAGCCCTTGAACTCATACTCGGCGAATTTCCAGCCTGGCTTCTTCGTGTCATCATCGTCGAACTTGACCGTTACTCCTTTGGCGCGCAACGCATCAATCGTTGGCCGCACATATGCACGTATGGCATCGAGTTGCTCTGCGTTCTTCGCGATGGGCACCATGGCTACTTGGATGGGTGCCAATTTCGGAGGCAGCACAAGGCCATTATCGTCGCTATGGGTCATGATCAAAGCGCCCATGAGCCGCGTGCTCACGCCCCAGCTCGTGGCCCAAACGTGTTCCTGCTTATTCTCTTTGGTGGTGAAGAGAACGTCGAAGGCTTTTGCGAAGTTCTGGCCGAGGAAGTGCGAAGTGCCAGCTTGCAGCGCCTTGCCATCCTGCATGAGCGCCTCAATGCAATATGTGTCCTCTGCGCCAGCGAAGCGCTCGCTGGCCGATTTCACGCCTTTGATCACCGGCATGGCCAACCATTCCTCGGCGAAGCGCGCGTACACATCGAGCATGCGTCGTGTTTCCTCGATGGCTTCTTCCTTGGTGGCGTGTGCCGTGTGTCCTTCTTGCCAGAGGAACTCCGCTGTACGCAGGAATAGACGCGTGCGCATTTCCCAGCGCACCACGTTCGCCCATTGATTGATCAATAGGGGTAGATCGCGGTAGCTCTTGATCCAGCCCCGGTACGTGTTCCAGATGATGGTTTCGCTGGTGGGCCGCACAATGAGTTCTTCTTCCAGCTTGGCCTCCGGGTCAACTACAACGCCGTGCTCGGGATCGCTCTTCAAACGATAATGCGTAACCACGGCGCATTCCTTCGCGAAGCCTTCGACATGGCTCGCTTCCTTCGCTAAGTAGCTCTTCGGGATGAACAAGGGGAAGTAGGCATTGGTATGTCCCGTTTCCTTGAACATGTCGTCGAGCGCTCGTTGCATTTTCTCCCAGATCGCGTAGCCGTGTGGCTTGATCACCATGCACCCGCGCACATCGCTGTGCTCGGCGAGGTCAGCTTTCAGGACGAGGTCATTATACCACTTCGCGTAGTCATCGGCGCGCTTCGTGAGTTGGTCTGCCATCGCACATTCCCGGTACTATTTTTGTTCCATACGGGAGGCGCCGAAAGTACGCAACGGCCTTTCGGCTGGTGTGCGGAATAGAACCTGCAAAACTGGAAGGAACATGAACGCGAAACTGTTATTCCGAATTGCGATGGCAGCCCTGCTGCTAGCCTCATGCTCCTCATCGCAGCCTTTGGCGCAGCGCGATGATGATGTGTACTTCATGCCCTCGACCGCTCCGCCAGCAAAGAAGGCGCCCGCCAATCCGCTGGCTGCCGAGGAAAGGGCTCCTGCTCCTGAGGATGATTATTATGATTCTGGCACCTCGCAAGATCTGAGCACGAATCGCGGTTTCTACGATATGGCCTACAACGAACCTCACTACTTCAACTATGGCCGATTCGGATTCGGTATGGGGCTAGGCATGATGGGTTGGCAGTCCGGCTGGAACGGCCCAGGATGGGGAATGGGCTTTGGTTGGGGTAACGACCCATGGATGAACATGAGTATGGGTTGGGGTCAGCCTTGGGGCTTTAGCCGCCCTTGGGGATGGAACGACCCATGGGCATGGAACCGTCCATTAGGATGGGGCAATCCTTGGAACGACCCATGGGGAATGGGCTACGGCTATGGATTCGGCAGCTATTGGGGGCCGATGGGGCCCTGCTTGTGGTATATGCCCGTTGGCGTTTCAACAAGCACCACATACGTCGGCCATCGTCCCACGATGGGCACTTCAATTTCCGGGGGCGATGGGGCTGTTCGGCAGCCCCGCATGGCCACCCGAAACCCGATAGGCTTGCAACCTGCAATTGCGAATCACCGCTCATTGGATGGCAGACGCCGCGAGTCTATCCCGGGCACACAAGCGATACCCGATGGACGGATATCCACTCCAACGCGACCACTGATTCTCCAGCGTGAGAACCATCGTCAGGAACCGCGCCGCATCATCGAGCGCGCACCCTCTCCGCGCGGCACGATTGATTCGCATCCTACCCCGGGCGGGGCGGCTTGGATTCGTCGCCTTCACGAAATGGAGGCGGGGGCAGCGCGCCAGCACGACGCGCCCGTTAACCAGTGACCATGCACAAACTGGCTTCCAGGGCCTTTTCGGCATTGTGCTGCATAGCCGGTGCGCAGCTGGTTGCAGGACAGAACGAGGTGGACGCCTTGCGCATCGCAATGCAGCGCCAAGGCGGCACGGCAAGGAGCATCGGCATGGGTAATGCATTCGGCGCGCTTGGCGGCGATCCAGCTGCGATTGGTATCAACCCGGCTGGTTTCGGTATTTATCGAGCGAGCAGCCTCTCCTTGACGATGGGCTTGGAGGTTCACAGCGACGATGCCATGTACTACGGTACTCGATCCAAGGAACTGCAGGAGCGATTCGCCTTGAGCAATGCCGCGCTGGTACTGCACAAGCCGGGGGAGCAGGAGGACATTCAGTCGGTTTTCGGCGTGGTGTTCGACCGGGCGCAAAGCCACCATTTCACCACCAACGCTCTGGGTCAGTCTGTGCCGAGTACCATTCTTCAGTCGTTCGCCGATCAGGCCTTTGGCATCCCGTATTCATCGCTGGGTGAGCAGTTGCCCTTCACTTCCGACCTAGCTTGGTTCACCCTGGGGATTGATACAGTGCCGGGCTCAGTTGATGTTTATCAACCTCTGGTTCCCTTCGGTTCGCTCACTCAGCAACGCAGGCTCACCGAGGCGCATGGCGCAACCACGCGCACTGGTATTTTCTATGCAGGCAACTTTAGCGACCGCTTATACGTGGGCGGGGCGCTGAATATCCTCGGTCATCGATTCAACCGAACGATGAGCCACACTGAGAACACTCTGGATGCGAATCTCGATCTGGAGAGCATGACCTACAAGGAGCGGCTGACCACCACAGGGAACGCTTTCGAGCTGAGCATGGGCGCGCTCTTCAGACCTAGCGAGCGCATTCGGGCTGGCGCGGCATTTTTCAGCCCGCAATGGTGGCAGCTGAACGATGCATACGTGCATGAATTGCGCACCCGGTTCCGCACACCCGATACCCAAGGCGCTTTCGATTACAGCGCCCAATCGCCCGATGGCACCTTCTCCTACCGCGTGCGCACGCCCTGGCGGCTTACGGCCAGCATGGCCTACATCGCCGGTTCGCGCGGGCTGGTGACCGTAGATTACGAATACATGGACCTCAGGAGCATACGGCTCCGTTCTGCGAACAGCCTAGAGGACCTCTATGATTTCGAGCGCGAGAACCAGGCCATCCGTTCGCGTTTCATCACGCAGCACACGCTGCGCGTCGGCACCGAATGGCGCGTTGACAATTGGTACTTGCGGGGCGGCTTCGGTTTCGTGCCCGACCCCTACCGCAACAGCGATCCCGAGGCGGGCCAGTCGTTACGCTCCTTTAGCGCCGGTTTGGGCTACCGCGGGGAGCACTTCACGTTCGACTTGGGGCTCGAACATTGGCTGCAGGGCCTGCAGACCTTCTTCTATGACCAATCCCTCGTCGAAAGCGCGGTGATAGATCGCTCCGGCTACCGCAGCGTGTTCACAGTCGCTCTGCGACCCTGACGACCTTGAGCCAAATGCTAAGGGCCCCGAAATGGAGCCCTTACCACGCGGTTGTGCCGCTCACTCAGTTTTGTCCATTCACGCGGCCAACCACGTAATCATCGACCAAAATGCGACCGCAATGCTCGCAGACGATAATCTTCTTATGGCTGCCGATGTCCAGCTGTCGCTGGGGTGGAATTGCATTGAAGCAACCACCGCAGCTGCCGCGCTCAACTGGCACGACTCCGAGGCCATTGCGCGTATTGCTGCGGATACGGTTGTACGCGCTCAATAGGCGCTCTTCGATATTCTTGCTGGCGGCGCTACTCTTCTTTGCCAGTTCCTTCTCCTCTTTCTCCGTCTCACTGATGATATCGTCCAGTTCCTTGCGCTTCAGGTCAAGGTCCTTCTTGCGTTCGTTCAGTTTAGTCTGGCTCTCCTCCACAACGGTCTTCTTCGAGTCAACCTGCGCCTTGAATTCCTTGATGCGCTTCTCTGCCAATTGAATCTCGAGGTTCTGGAACTCGATTTCCTTACTCAGCGAATCGTACTCCCTGTTGTTGCGCACCTTGGCCTGCTGGCCTTCGTACTTCTTGATCTGCGCTTTGCTATCCTTGATCTGGTTCTGCTTCTCGCTTACCTGATTCTCAATTTCGGACAAGTCGTCTTGGAGTTTCTTCAAACGGGTCTCCAATCCAGCGACTTCATCTTCCAGATCCTGCACCTCAAGGGGGAGCTCTCCCCGCTGCACCTTGATCCGATCAACTTGCGAGTCAATCGTCTGCAAGCGGAATAGCTCTACCAGTTTCTCGGCAATGGTAATCTCGGCCTTGCCGAGCACTGGGGCTTTCTTGGCCTCTTTTTCCTTTGCCGGGGCCTTCACGTCGCTCTTCGCCATGTCAATAATGATGTATGGGGTCCGTGACGGTTTCCGTCAAACGGACGGCAAATGTAGGGAAATGATCCACTAGGCGACGCTGTATCAAGTGCATGGTGAATTGCTCGCTGCCATAGTGCCCGATGTCGGCCAAAAGCAATTTGCCATCGGCGTCGAAGAACTCGTGGTATTTCACATCGCCGGTGATGTACGCATCGGCTCCGGAGGCGATGGCTGCCTTGATCAGGAAGGCGCCCGAACCGCCGCAAAGCGCCACTTTCCGGATGGGTCGCCCAATTGTCTTGGTATGTCTAATGGCCTGAAGGCCAAAGGTCTGCTGCAGCTTCGCTAGGAACTCCGATTCTGTGATGGCAGCATCCCATTCGCCCACCAGACCGCTGCCTATGCCTTGATGCGCATTGGCCAAAGGGTAGAGGTCGTAGGCCACTTCCTCGTAAGGGTGAATGGCGGTCATGGCCCGGAGAATGGCCGATTCGCGATGCACGGGGTAGATGACCTCGATGCGTGCTTCCGCCTCGTGGTGCCGTTCCCCGCGCTGACCAACGTGCGGGTTGCTGTCCTCCTGGCCACGGAAGGTGCCGGTGCCCTCCAGGTTGAAGCTGCACTCGTCGTAGTTGCCGATGTGGCCCGCGCCCGCCGCGAAGAGTGCGTTGCGCACCTCGTTGGCATGGCTGTGCGGAACGAAGACCACCAGCTTGCGCAACTGGCCGGCCTTCGGGGCCAAGGTGCCGAGCGGCTTAAGTCCCAGGCGCGCTGCAATCTCTCCGTTCACGCCGTCGAGCACATTGTCCAGGTTGGTGTGGATGGCATAGAGCGCGATACCATGCTTGATGGCCGCGAGGATGGTGCGCTCCACGTAGCTCTTGCCCGAAAGGCTCTTCAGGCCTCGGAAGATCACCGGGTGATGGCTGATGATGAGGCCGCAGCCCTTGGCCGCTGCTTCTTCCACCACGGCTTCGGTGCAGTCGAGGCAGATCAAGGCGACGCTTACTTCCGCCTCCGGGTCGCCTACTTGCAGGCCGCTGTTGTCGTAGTCTTCTTGGAGCGAGCGTGGCGCCCAGGCTTCGAGCGGGGCAATGAGGTCCTTGATCTTCATCTTTGACGCTTCGCGCTTTTAGCGCGGTTCACCGGCAAAGTAACCATGGGCGTTCGACGCATACTCTTTGCACCCTTCGCATGGGCTTGGGCTGTTGTGCTCCGCGTGCGCCACTTATTGTTCGATGCCGGGGTTCTGATGTCCGTGCGCCCCACCGTGCCCACCATCGCCATTGGCAACCTCGCGTTGGGCGGCACGGGCAAGACACCCATGCTAGAACTGGTGCTGCACACGCTTGCAAGCATGAAGCCCTTGGCCGCGCTGAGCCGGGGCTATGGGCGCACAGGAACCGACATCCACGAAGTGCTAGCCACGCATTCCGCAGCGCAAAGCGGCGATGAGCCGGTGCAGGTCAAGCGCAAGTTCCCCGATGCGCGCGTGTTCGTCGGCGCGGATAGGGTAGGTGCCATTGAGCAGATTCAGCTCGAAGTGGTTGGGGTGAAAGCCGTGGTGCTCGATGATGCCTTGCAGCACCGCCGCTTGGATGCGGGCCTCAACATCCTGCTCACCACCTGGCAGCGGCCGTGGTGTTATGATGCGTTGGTTCCTGCAGGCCGATTGCGCGATCTGCCTTCGCGCCGGAAAGCCGCCCAGATCGTAGTGGTGACGAAGTGCCCAGCCTTGCCTTCGCCTGAAGAGCAGAAGCAGTGGCGCGAGCGTTTGCGATTGAGCGATGCGCAGGAGCTGTTCTTCGCGGGAATCGAATATGAGGAGCTGCGGTTGGAGGTTGAGGGTTGGAGGTTGGAGGTTGGCAACAACCCTCAACCCTCTATCAACCTTCAACCCCCAACCGGCCAACTGCTCCTCTTCACCGGAATAGAGAACCCCCAACCCCTCATCGACCATCTCCAGCGAAGCGCCACCGTGGAGCACCTCGCCTTCCGGGACCACCACGCTTTCACGCGCGCCGACCTCGAACGCATCGCGGAGCGCTACGCTACTTTCGCGCCCGGCCCGAAAACGCTGGTCACCACGGAGAAGGACGCCGCACGGCTGGGTTCGCTGAAAGGCACTCCGCTCGAAGCCCTTCCGCTGGCGACCATCGGCATACGGGCCGTCATCTTGAATGAACCGGAACGATTCGCAGAACTCATCCGCCGCCATGTTGGACCGCATTAAGCGCATTGCCGATCACTTGAAGAAGGCCACGGACGGTTTCGTGCCCGAGACCGGCATCATCCTCGGCACCGGCCTCAGCGGTTTGGGCAAGGAGATTGAGGTGAAACAGGCCATTCCCTACAGCGAGATTCCTGAGTTCCCCGTGAGCACGGTGCAAGGGCATCCGGGGCGCTTGCTCTTCGGAACGCTCGGCGGCAAGCCCGTTGTGGCCATGCAGGGCCGCTTCCATTTCTACGAAGGCTGGACCATGGATGAAGTGGTGCTGCCAGTGCGCGTGTTCAAGTACCTCGGCATCCAGCGCCTCTTCGTGAGCAATGCATGCGGCGGCGTGAACCCAGCCTACGAAGTGGGCGACCTGATGATTCTGAACGACCACATCTGCCTCTTTCCGAATCCGCTCATCGGCAAGAACATCGATGAGTTGGGGCCGCGTTTCCCTGACATGAGCGAGCCCTATGACCACGCACTGATCGCGAAGGCGAAGAGCATCGCTGCGAAGGCATCCATACCTGTGCAGGAAGGATGCTATGTGGGGCTCACGGGACCAACACTGGAGACGCCCGCCGAATACAACTATGTGCGCGTGATCGGCGGCGATGCCGTGGGCATGAGCACCGTGCCCGAAGTGATCGCCGCGCGGCAAATGAGCATTCCTTGCTTCGCTATGAGCGTGATCACGGACATGGGCGTGAAGGGCCGCATCGAGAAGACCACGCACGAAATGGTGCAGCGTGTGGCCGAGAAAGCCGAGCCCAAGCTCACGCACATCATGAAGGAATTGATCGCCAGTTGCTGAGATGAGCACCAAGAAGGAAGCAGTG
This sequence comes from Flavobacteriales bacterium, assembly GCA_016713865.1. Lineage (GTDB taxonomy): Bacteria > Bacteroidota > Bacteroidia > Flavobacteriales_F > PHOS-HE28 > PHOS-HE28. The sequence goes on from JADJOG010000003.1 coordinate 180,590, forward strand.
ACCGGCACCGGCGCGCCCCACTGGAGCGAGAAGTACGAATTGGTGGTGGGCCTTGAGGTCCATGCGCAGCTGATCACGGATAGCAAGGCTTATAGCAGTGATCCCAGTGCCTACGGCGATCACCCAAACACCAATGTGAGCGTGGTTACGCTGGGCCACCCCGGCACCTTGCCCGTGGCGAACAAGAAGGTGGTGGAGTTGGCTGTGCGCATGGGCTTGGCCACCAATTGCACCATTGCGCCGTGGATGCACTACGCCCGCAAGAATTACTTCTACCCCGACCTGCCCAAGGGCTATCAGATCACGCAGGACAAGACGCCAATCTGCACCAAGGAATGGGCGATTCCCAAAACGAGGAAGGTCGCTGATGGCAGGATCCTTCGCTTACAAACCTATCCGCATTACCCGCATCCACATGGAAGAGGATGCCGGCAAAAGCATCCACGACGTTGATCCCTTCAACACGCTGGTCGATCTGAATCGTGCTGGCGTGCCGCTGATCGAGATCGTGAGTGAGCCCGACATCCGCAGCGGTCAAGAAGCCTACGACTACTTGGTGGAGATCCGTCGCTTGGTGCGCTACCTCGACATCTGCGACGGCAACATGGAAGAAGGCAGCTTGCGTTGCGACGCCAACATCAGTCTGCGTCTCATCGGCGCGAAGGAATTCGGAACGCGCTGCGAGGTGAAGAACATGAACAGCTTCCGCAATGTGATGCGCGCCATTGAATTCGAGGCGCAGCGCCAAAGCGAGATACTCGACGCGGGCGGCGTGATCCAAATGGAGACGCGCACCTTCGATGCCGGTAAGGGCAGCACCATTGGCATGCGCAGCAAGGAGCTCGCTCACGACTACCGCTACTTCCCCGAGCCCGACCTGCAGCCCATCACCGTGAGCGAGGCCATGAAGGAGGCCATCCGCAATGAGATGCCGCCGCTGCCGCGCGAGCTGCGCGCCAAGTACACGCAGCAACTCGGCCTCAGCGATTATGATGCGGGCATCCTCACCGACGACAAAGGCACCGCGCTCTACTACGAAGCGGTGATCGCACGCACCAGCAACTACAAGGGCGCCGCCAACTGGGTGATGGGCGATGTGCGCAGCTGGGTGAACGAACGCGGCCTCGACATTGCACAATTCCCCATCAGCGCCGAGCGGCTCGCAGGCTTGGTCGAGCTGATCGATAACGGCAAGGTGAGCCACACCATCGCGAGCCAGAAGCTCTTCCCCCTGATGCTCGATGACAACACGAGCTCTGCGGAAGAACTCGCCGTGAAGCACGACCTGGTGCAGAGCACCGATGAAGGCTTGATCGAGAGCCTTGTGCGCGAAGTGATGGCCAAGTACCCGGACAAGCTCGCGGCTTACCGTGCCGGCCAGAAAGGATTGCTCGGCCTCTTCATGGGCGAAGTGATGAAGGGCACGAAAGGAAAAGCCGACCCCAAGCGCGCCAGCGAAGTGGTGCGTCAGATGCTCGATCAGTAAATGGAGAAGAACATGACCCGCATAGCAATCCTGATCATCGCCGCTGCACTGATATCGTGCAATTCCGGAAACGGCAAGCGTGCCATTAGCTTGAGCGTCGAGGGTGCTGGCGACCATATGGCCTACTTCGACATGTTCTTGAATGGCCGCCCGTACCATGTGGATTCGGTGAGGCTCGATGGCAAAGGCCGCGGAACCATGAAGGTGCCTTTCCTGCCCCTCGACTTCTACCGGATCGCCGTCGGCAACGAACAATTCGTGATGGTGCTCGATAGTGCCGAACAGTTAACGGTTGAAGCGCAGGTCGGCATGCTTGCTACGCCGGTACGTGCCGAAGGCTCGAGCCATACTGACGCGCTGCGCCGGTTCCAAGAGGAGGCGCAGGGCTTTGAGGCTAAGGTTGCTGGACTACGCATGGCGTTGGCACAGGACCCATCGAACCAAGCCAATATGGATGAGCTGAATGCAACAAACGTGGCTCACTATGAGCGCTGCAAGCAGTTGGTGCAGGAGAACAGCGGTTCGCCTGTAGCCATTAGCGTGCTGGGACGCTTGAACATGCAGCAGGAATTCGAGTTGTTCAAGCAGGTGCGGGACGATTTGCGCAAGACCGCGCCCAATAGCGGCTTTTTCCAGGGATTTCGCGACCAGGTCGATCGCATGGAGCAGGAGATGATCATGATGAAGGCGCAGGAGGAGGAGATGAGACGCTTGAGCAACCTTCTCCCTCTTGGCAGTGTGGCTCCAGAGATTCAGCAGAACACGCCTGATGGCGTCAGCTTCGCCCTGAGCCAGTTGCGAGGCAAAGTGGTACTCATCGATTTCTGGGCCAGCTGGTGCCGGCCTTGCCGTATTGAGAACCCGAATGTGAAGCGCGTGTATGAGCGCTTCAAGGCAAGGGCTTCGAGATCCTTGGCGTGAGCCTTGATCGCGACCATGCCGCGTGGGTGAAGGCCATTCAGGACGATGGTTTGCCCTGGAAGCACATCAGCGACCTGCAGTTCTGGAGCAATGCGGCCGCGCAGGAGTATGGTGTAACCGGTATCCCGTACACGGTGCTGGTTGATCGCGAAGGCCGGATCCTCGAGAAGGGCCTGCGCGCGCATGATCTGGAGTTCAAGCTGGAGCAATTGCTGAAATAGAAGGTGCGCGATTCGTGTGATCCTATATGAGGGATTGCCCGACCGCGATTATCATCGGGGCATGAAAGCACTAGTCGCTTTGGGCATGGCACTGCCACTCGCCGGCGCGTGCCAGGGTTATTTCCAGCAACAGGTCGATTACACCATCAGCGTGCGCCTCGACGATGAGCGCCACGAGTTGCATGCGCATGAGCGTTTCCGCTACCGGAACAACTCCACGTTGGCCTTGGACACCATTTGGATGCACCTCTGGCCCAACGCCTACAAGGAGCGCGGCACGGCGCTTGTGCAACCAACTGAATCGCTCGGGCGATCTGGACCTGCACTTCGCGAAGCAACGAGGAGCGCGGCTTCATCGACAGCCTCGACTTCGATGTGGATGGCACGAAGGCGCAATGGGGCTACCACGCCAAGCACATCGACATCGGCTGGGTGAAACTGCCCGCGCCGCTGCAGCCGGGCGGCAGCGTCACCATCAGCACGCCGTTCCGGGTGAAGATCCCCGACGGGAAATTCTCGCGCTTGGGCCACAGCAAGCAGGCCTACTACATCACGCAATGGTACCCGAAGCCAGCGGTGTTCGATGCCACGGGCTGGCACGCCATGCCTTACCTCACGCAAGGCGAGTTCTACAGCGAATTCGGCAGTTTCGATGTGAGCATCACGCTGCCTGCGAATTATGTGGTGGGCGCAACGGGCCTATTGCAGGATGCTCGTGAGCGCGCATGGATGGATTCGCTGGCCGCCGTGCCCTACAGCGAGACACAGAAGTTCTATCTCGACAAACAACGGGTGAAGCTGAACGCCTTCCCGCCATCGAGCGAGCGCACCAAGACCATCCGCTACATGCAGGACCGCGTGCATGATTTCGCATGGTTCGCCGATAAGCGCTTCATCGTGCGCAAGAGCAGCGTGACGCTTCCGCGCAGCGGCAAGAGCGTGACCACCTGGGCGATGTGTACCCCGAAGAACGCGCTGCTCTGGAGCGATGCGGTGAGCTACGTGAACGAGAGCGTGCGCTTCTACAGCGAACACGTGGGCGATTATCCCTACGATGCCTGCACGGCCATCGACGGCACCATCAGCGCGGGCGGCGGCATGGAATACCCCATGATCACCGTGATCGGCAACATGGGCGACAAACAAAGCCTCGACAACGTGATCGCGCACGAGGTGGGTCACAATTGGTTCTACGGCATCCTCGGCAGCAACGAGCGCGACCACGCGTGGATGGACGAGGGCATGAACAGCTTCCTCGAGCTGCGCTACATGCGCATGCGTTATCCGGGCAGCGGCTTCAGCATCGGCATACCGGGCTTGAAGAAGGCCGCATCGCACCTGAGCGACCCGCACCGCGCGCAGAGCGAACTCGCCTATCGCCTGAATGCGCGTCGCAACCTGGATCAGTCGCTCAGCCTCAGCAGCGACGAATTCACCAGCACCAACTACGGCACCTGCGTGTACATGAAGAGCGCGCTCATCATGGACCACTTGATGGCCTACCTCGGCGAAGAGGTGATGGACAAGTGCCTGCGCGCCTACCACGACGAGTGGAAATTCAAGCACCCAAGGCCGGAGGATATGCGCAAGGTGTTCGAGCGGGAGAGCGACAAGAACCTGGGCTGGGTGTTCAATGGCTTCATCGGCACCGATGTGAAGTACCGTGTGAAGGCGGTCTCGTTGGACCGCCGGACTTGGGCAGGCACCGAAGAGCGCTGGAACCTCGGACACCGCGCCAAGGGACCAACGGCTGGGTCCCTTCCCCATTACTGGATATGCTGGCAACGACAGCTTGGGAACGATATGGGCATGGAACCACGGCTTCGGCCACCAAGGCCGCACCGAGTACGCAGGGCTGCCCTGGCCCAACGTCGATCGTGTCCGCATCGACGCTGGCAACCGCACGCTCGACATCGACCGCCGCAACAACACCGTGCGTGCGCGTGGCATCTTCAAGCGACGCGCGCCACTGAAATTCGAGTCGATGTTCGGCATCGAGCGCAACAATGCCAGCAGCGTGTACTACTCCGTGCTGCCCTTGTGGAACGGCCACGACGGCTGGCAAGTGGGCCTGAGCTTGCGCAACACCACCTTCCCCAGTCAGCGCACCGAATGGGTGGTGGCGCCGCTGTGGGCCTTGGGCAGCGAGCGCTTGGTGGGGGCAGCGCGCATCGAGCACCACTTCGACCGCATCCGCAGTTCGTGGTTCCGCAACATCCACCTCGGCTTCGCGGCGCGCTCCTCCGGATTGCTGCACGATCACAAGGCCGAAGCATGGTACGAGAAGTATTCGCCCAGCGTGCGCTTCGATGTGAAGCGTCCGCTCGCAAAGCCGTGGGTACACAGCGTGAATCTGCGCGGCGTGCGGATCTACACCACCAGTGAGCTCACCGGCAACGATGCCGTCCTGTACCGCTTCCGCAGGTTCAACGACTACCTGGAGCTCACGCACACCGCTGCCGACGCGCGCAAATTGCGTCCATCGAACATCAGCACCACGCTCACGGCCGGAGAGGATTGGCTGCGCGGGGCAATCGAGTTGAAGCAGGCCTTCGCCTACAACGCGCGCGGCAAGCAGCTCCGATTGCGGGGCTTCGCAGGCAGCTTCCTCGTGCAGAACACCATTGCTCCGCTGGAAGCCTGGCGCCTGAGCTGGGGCGCGGAAGACATGCTCTACGACCACGCCTATTTCGAGCGCGGCGCGCGCGACCGCTTCTTCAGCCGCCAGTACAATGTGCAGCAGGGCGCTTTCAAGACACCCTTCCGCGGCGGCGGCAGCGATTCGTGGATCGCAGCGGTGAACATGGAGCTCGACGTGCCCTTCAAGCTGCCCCTCGCACTCTTCGGCAGCGTGGGCTGGGCGCCCTACACCCAAGTGAATGCCGATGGCACACGCTCCAAACTCACCGCGGCGTATGCCGAAGCGGGCATCGGCCTCACCTTGGTGAAGGACATGATCGAGGTGTGGCTGCCGCTCTATGTATCGGACCGCATCTTCGAGGAGGAGGATTACGCCGGACGCGGCATCGGCGATCGCATCCGCTTCGTGCTTGCACTGGAGAAGCTCGACCCTACGAAGCTGGTGCGCGGAATCAAACCCTGAACGCGACCTTCGCCGCCGTGCAGCCCGGCAAACGCATCCATTTCCTCAGCGACTTCCACCTCGGCGTGCCCGAGGCGGAAAGCAGCCTGGCGCGGGAGAAACGCATCTGCGCCTTCTTGGATGAAGCCGCGAAGGATGCAGCAGAGATCTTCCTGCTCGGCGACCTCTTCGATTTCTGGTTCGAGTGGAAACGCGCCGTGCCGCGCGGGCATGTGCGCTTATTGGGCAAACTCGCTGAGCTCACCGATCGCGGTATTCCGGTGCATCTCTTCATCGGCAACCACGACATGTGGATCTTCGACTACGTGCCGAAGGAGACGGGCGTGATCGTGTATCGCGAACCCATCGTGCGCGAGATCGGCGACAAGCGCTTCTACATCGGTCACGGCGACGGCCTTGGCCCCGGCGACCACGGCTACAAGTTCATCAAGGGCGTTTTCCGCAATCCGCTCTGCCAGTGGCTCTTCGCGCGGCTGCATCCAAACTTCGCGCTGTGGCTCGGCGATTTCTTCAGCGGCCGCAGCCGGAAGAAGAGCTACGCGAACGACCGCAAATGGCTCGGCGATGACAAGGAGTGGCTGGTGCAATACTGCCGCGAACTCGTGAAGACCGAGCGCTACGATTACATGATCTTCGGTCATCGTCACCTGCCCATCGACATGGAGATCGCGCCGGGCAGCCGCTATGTGAACCTCGGAGATTGGATCAGCTATTACACCTATGCCACCTTCGATGGAAGCGAGCTGAAGCTGATGAAGCGGACCAGTGATGGGCCGTTGAGCGGTGATGTGCGGATCTCGGGTGGTCCGGCGGTGTGAAGCAGGCAGAAGGCAGTATGCAATGGCAGTAGGCGTGAGCATGGCAGTGGAGCGACTGGCCAACTGCGGACTGCCTACTTCTTCGAAGCACCCAGTTTCACCACCAGATCCACCAAGCGGCTACTGTAGCCATACTCGTTGTCGTACCAGCCCATCACCTTCACCATGTTGCCCACCACGCTGGTGAGTTGCGCATCGAAGATGCAGCTGTGCGGATCGCCCACGATGTCCACGCTCACGATGGGGTCCTCCGTGTAGCGCAGAATGCCTTTCAGCTTCCCTTCGGCGAGCGACTTGAAGTAGGCATTGATCTCATTGGCGGTCTTCAGGTCCTTCACGCGGCAGGTGATGTCGGTGATGGAGCCATCTGGCACGGGCACGCGGATGCCGCCGCCGCCGAGGCGACCATCGAGTTCGGGGAAGATGCGCGTGATGGCCTTGGCTGCACCGGTGGTGGTGGGCACCATGCTCACGGTGGCGGCACGTGCACGGCGCAGGTCCTTGTGCGGCGCATCGTGCAAGCGCTGATCGCCGGTGAAGCTGTGTACGGTGGTGATGAAGCCGTCCTCGATATGGCAGAGCTCGTGGATGCCCATGATCATGGGCGCGGCGCAGTTGGTGGTGCAGCTGGCGTTGCTGATGATAGGCTCGTCGCCCTTCAGGATCTGGTCGTTAACGCCGAGCACCACGCTGGGGATATCGGCATCCTTGGCGGGCGCGGAGAGGATCACGCGCTTGGCGCCGGCCTTCAGGTGCGCAGAGGCAGTCTCTCGCGTGAGGAAGTGCCCCGTGCATTCGATCACGATATCGATGCCAAGTTCCTTCCACGGAAGAGCCGAGGGGTCCTTCGAAGCGAAGGCCTTCACCTTCTTGCTTCCCAGGATCAGATGCGTTTCATCGTGGCCCACTTCACCAGCGAACACCCCATGCACGCTGTCGTACTTGAACAAGTGCGCGAGGGTGAGCGTGTCCGTGAGGTCGTTCACGGCCACGAGTTCCACATCGCTGCGCTGCAGCAGCAGGCGCGCGGTCACGCGTCCGATGCGGCCGAATCCGTTGATCGCTACTTTCATTTCGTTCTGGCCGGTTGAGGGTTGTTGGTTGAACGTGGTTGAGGGTTGAGGCAACTGGCAACATTCAACCAGCAACCCTCAACCTGCATCTCAAAGCACATGCTTCTCCGCATGGTAGCTGCTGCGCACAAGCGGCGCGCTCTCCACGAAACGGAATCCGCGCTTCAGACCTTCTTGGCGGTAGTGCTCGAAGCGCTCGGGCGTTACGAACTCCGCAACGGGCAGGTGCTTCTTGGTGGGCTGTAGGTATTGACCCATGGTCATCACGTCGCAGCCCACGCTGCGCAGATCGTCCATGGTCTCGATGATCTCGGCATCGGTCTCGCCCAGGCCGAGCATGATGCCGCTCTTGGTGCGCAAGCCTGCGCGCTTGGCCCGCATGAGCACTTCGAGGCTGCGATCGTACTTGGCCTGTACGCGCACCTGCTTCGTTAAGCGGCGCACGGTCTCCATGTTGTGGCTGAGCACGTCGGGCGCGGCATCGAGCACTACCTGCAGGTTCTCCCACTGGCCTTGGAAATCGCCGATGAGCGTTTCCAGTTTTGTCTCCGGTGAGCGCCGACGCACGGCACGGATCGTCTTCGCCCAGATGTCGGCGCCCCCGTCAGCGAGGTCGTCGCGATCCACGCAAGTGATCACGCAATGCTTCACGCCCATGAGCTCCACGCTGCGGGCAACGCGTGCCGGCTCAAAGGGATCCACCGCCTCGGGCCTTCCGGTGGCCACGGAGCAGAAGCCGCAGCTGCGCGTGCAGATGTTGCCCAGGATCATGAAGGTGGCGGTGCCTTCTCCCCAGCATTCGCCCATGTTGGGGCAGCTACCGCTCTGGCAGATGGTGTGCAGCTTGTACTCGTCCACGATGCCCACAACCTTACGGAATCCTTCTCCCGTGGGCAGTTTCACGCGCAGCCAATCCGGCTTGCGCTGACGTTCTTTCGATTCGACCTCAATATCGCTCATTGCACATATTTCCTCCCGAACTGAGCCGCCAGATAAAATTCGAAGAAGAATTGCTTGTTCTGCACGCCTTCCAACTCGGCCATGATCGGTATAGCCACCGGATACGCATCCAGGCTAGCGCCAATCTCCAAGGCTTTGATTCCGGTGGTCTGCCCCTGTATTCGAAGTTCAAGCCCGCACGACCGAAGGCGCCTGGGTAAATGGTCATCTCGCCGAAGCCACGGAACCATGAAGCTCGCCCATAGATGTTCTGGATGTTGTGAATAGCCGGATCGTATCGCTCGATAGCGTATTCGACATAGGGCACCACATCGGGTTTGCCAATCTCCAAGTAAACGGGTTTGGCTAAGCCAATGGACGGCCCAATACCCCAGACCCAATTCAGCTCCACACCCGACTTCCGAATCTTGTCGGTAATCTGCTGCTTCTTGCCGAAAGTGGGGCGCACGATGGTAAGGAGTTGCTCTTACCGTAAGTAGCCCCGCGATTCTTCGTAGTATGGATTGAAACTCTTGACTTCTTTCGGGTGCTTCATGCCAGCAATCTCCAAACCATAGAGCAGCCGATCTACCGCAGCGCGGTGCTTCGCGTAATAGAGGTTGAGGCCCCAGCCATGGCCATGTATCATGGCACCGCCATACCACTCCCGCTTGAAGGGGACACGCGCATCTTCGTAAACCGTCTCCTGCGCAATAGCAGTTTCCAGGCTCAGCAGGAGGGTGATTACTATTAGGCTGCGCACGATGGCGCAAAGCTAGGCGCTGCGGAGACCGTTAGCACGCCTTGGGGTACATTGCGGCCGTACGATACGATCATGGAAACAGCGCGTGTTGCAAGCCAAGGGGAGCTCCGAACCGAGGTGATACACCTCCGCAGTGGGCAACGTTTCCTGACGGATGCCCCGATTGACAATCAGGGAAGGGGCGAGGCCATTAGCCCTACCGATATGCTTGCTGTTTCGCTGGCCGCTTGCTGCCTTACCACAATAGAAATCAAGGCAAGAACGCGGGAGCTGGAGATAGGGTCCCCTGAGGCAACTGTCGTGAAGGGAATGGCAAGCAGTCCTAGAAGCGTGGCTCGGATCGAGGTCAGAATCAGCTTGGAAGCGAATCGGATTCCGTTGGAGCACAGGGCTTACTTGGAGGATGCGGCCCTCAGGTGCCCTGTTGCACTGAGCTTATCTGAGCATGTGATCCAAGAAATCACCTTCCACTACGGTTAGAAACAGGTAAGCCCTGGCTTCCACCAGGGCTGAGTTGGAGGCGCTGCCTTTCAGCAGGCCTTTTCGGTGGTCGTCGGAGTCACCTTGCCATAAGCAGGGCAACTATGCGAGGAGCTGCATGAACTAAGAACAATGCTGCTCACAACGATCACCGCCAGTACCAGAAGCGCCTTTTTCATCGTTCAGTGGGTTGTTTCAGACTGCTGTTGGACCTTTGGTCCGCCGTCAGGCAAAATTAGGCCCTCGTACGCTTGGGCCGAATGAAAGTTTCAACATCAACCATGTCTAAATGGTCACTCGGAATGACTGAAGGCATGAACGCACGGAAACGACCTGATATTGGCGACGAATGGTACGCTGCCTTGCACGACCAGTTCGAGGCCCCTTATTTCGCTGATCTGAGGGCTTTCTTGATTGCCGAGCGTGCTACAAAGACGATTTACCCTAGAGGGAATGATATTTTCAAAGCATTCAAAAGTACTCCCCTCGATCGTGTTCGCGTGGTGATTCTGGGGCAGGATCCCTACCACGGCCCTGGGCAAGCCCATGGATTGTGTTTTCCGTTCCGCGGGGATGCCGCATCCCCATCGCTTCAGAACATCTTTTCCGAGATTAACCGTGAACTTTCGATTCCTGTGCCCTTGGATGGTGATCGTAGCCCTTGGGCGGATCGAGGCGTTCTCCTGCTGAATGCAACCATGACCGTACGGCAAGGTGAGGCGGGATCACATCAGGGCAGAGGCTGGGAGCGGTTCACTGATGCTGCCATCGCTGCAGTATCGGCGCATCGAAATGGGGTCGTTTTCCTGCTGTGGGGTCGGTTCGCTCAGGAGAAGTCTGCTTTGATCGACGGCAAGCGGCACTACATTTTGAAAGCGCCTCATCCGTCGCCGTTATCTGCGCATCGCGGGTTCTTTGGATGCGGGCACTTCGAGCATACCAATACCCTGCTTGTCGCGCAGGGCGGGCCACCGATCGACTGGAGCACATGAGCTGCAAGAGCCGTTTGGTATTCCTCATTTCAGCAGTTGTTCTGCTTGCACTGAATCAGGTGCGCAGTCAGAAGCACGAGGTCTTGTTGCGTCCGGTCGCAGGCTTGCCCGATCGATGGTTCAGGATTGCTGAAGCGACCAGCCTACAGCAGGTTCCGTCCGTGCTTGATGGGCAACTCGCAATCCTTCACGGAGAGGGTTACCTGGAAGCTCGCATTGAAGGGTGCGCTAAGGATAGCGCACGTCGCCGTGTGGAATGCGATGTGGACGTTGGCCGGATATACCGATGGGCTAGGCTCTCCGGAGCAGGAATTCCGGTCGAGATAGCCAGCGAGGCCAGATTCCGGGAGCGATTGCATGCGGGTCGCCCGGTATCGCCAAAAGAAGTGCGAGGCCTGATTGATGACCTGCTCCGCCGTGCCGAAGAGAACGGATTTCCCTTCGCAACTGTACGGCTCGATAGCCTGCGTGAAGGCTCGGAAGGCCTGAACGCGGTGGTGCGCATGGATCTCGGACGTCAGGTGCGCGTCGATAGCATCGTCGTGCGTGGCGATGCACGCACCAATCTGCGGTACGTTCAATCTCATATCGGCATACGCGAAGGCGACCTTTATGATGAAACTGCCGTGCGCAATCTGGAGCGGCGCCTGCGCGAGCTGCCCTTCATCACGCAAAGGCAGCGCCCATTCGTGCAATTCACCGAGGAGCGCACCAGGCTTTTCCTCTTCCTCGATGCGAAGCGCGCGAGTTCAATCAATGGGATACTTGGTGTACAACCAGATCCACTCACCGGCAAGGTGAAGGTCACAGGTGATCTGGATCTTCGCCTACGGAATGCACTGCGGCGCGGCGAATCGATCGACCTCAACTGGCGCAGCCTCGCGGATGCCACGCAAGACCTGAAGGCCAGAATGAATCTGCCATTCGCTTTCGGAACACCCTTCGGGATCGACGGGCAGATCAAGCTCTTCAAGCGCGACACATCGTTCCTGGAGGTTTCGCTTCGCGGGGGCATTGATTACCTCCTTCTGCGCGGGGATCGCTTAGGGGTGTTCGTCAATAGCAAGTCCAGTGAGCGATTGGGCCGCGCGGTTGTCGGAATACCTGGCTTGGCCGATGTGCGCGTGCTTTCCTATGGGATGAATGTCTCGCGCGAGCGCTTCGACTATCGTTTCAACCCCAAACGCGGTCACAGCGTGCGCCTTGAAGGGAGTGTTGGACGCAAGCGTGCGACAACCGCGGTGGTAGGGCAGGACGAGCCGCCACCCCCCACCAGAACGCTGCAGTATGAGGTGGAAGGCGCGATGGTCGGCCATGTGCAGCTTGGAAAGAAGGGGACATTGCGGATGGCGTTGCAAGGCGGAGCCATGATCAACGATGATCTGTACCGCAATGAGCTATACCGCTTCGGCGGTTTGCGCACGCTCCGAGGCGCCGATGAGTCTTCGATTTTTGCCTCGAGTTATGCCGTAGGAACCTTCAGTATCGCTATGTGTACGAGAGAACGCGAATCTCTTCGCCTTCTTCGATCAGGGATGGTGGGAGGATGCATCGTTGACTGGAGGTCTATCAGACCGCCCAATCGGCTTCGGGGCGGGAACAAGCTTCGAGACAAAGGCAGGGCTATTCAGCCTCACATATGCACTCGGACGGCAGTTCGATAACACTGTGCTATTGCGTGGTGGCAAGGTCCACTTCGGATTCACCAGCCTTTTCTGACCATGGTTCTTTGCTCAATATGGTCGCGATCGTGTTCAGCTGGTGTCGCAATCGTGTTGATGATGTCATTATCATCCGCTGCGCAAAGTCAACCCGTGGTGCAACCAAGGCAAGGTTTGGTGGATATGCTGATGGAGTACCTCGAAGTTCGATATCCGAATCATAGCCTTGGCGACCATGTGCTTTATGTGAGCGTAAGGCGGCAGAGATTGTTTCATGTTCGAGCCGGGCGGTTGCTGGCAGAATACGAGGTGGCTACAGCACGCAACGGCCTTGGTGCCGAGCGGGATAGTTACAAGACTCCCACGGGGCTTCATCGTATCAATGGAAAGCTAGGCGACGGTGTGCCTTTATTCGGCGTGTTGCGCGACAGGGAGTACACCGGAATGATCAATGACCCCGATTCTTCGGATCCGGACAAGGATTGGATAACCACACGAATCCTTTGGCTCGATGGGCTTGAGCCGGGAGTGAACAAGGGCGGGTCCGTGGATAGTCGTGAACGTTTCATCTACATCCATGGAACCGCGAACGAAAGCTCTGTGGGCCAGCCTACTTCCATGGGATGCGTTCGCATGCGCAATGTGGATATCGTCGCACTATTCGATGGAGTGCCCGATGGCGCACTGGTGGTGATTCTGGACAATTGAAAGTTCAGAGCGCGTCAATAATGCGCTCGAGTCCGATCCCGCGTGAGCCCTTCACGAGGATGAGCTTGCCGGTCACAGGCTGGCTCTCCAAGTGCCGTCGCAGCTGCTCCGTATTCGCGTAGCTGCGGTCTGGTGGCGCGCATGAGCTGAAGAGCGGGCCGGCGAAAAGGCAAGGCATTCGTAATTGGGCGGCGAGTTCGACGATTCGTGCATGCTCCAGCGAAGCATCTTTTCCGAGTTCAAGCATGTCGCCGAGTATGGCTATTCTCTCCCTTCCGCTTTCCATGGCCGCCAGATTCCGTAAAGCAGCGGACATGCTCGATGGGTTGGCATTGTATGCATCGAGCACAATGAGGTTGCGGCCGTTATCAAGGAGCTGTGAGCGGTTGTTGCTCGGTGTATATGCCGCCAGCGATTCAGCAATAAGCTGGTCGGGCACACCGAAGTGCTGACCTACTGCAACAGCGGCCATTGCGTTGGGCAGGTTGTATTCGCCTACCAATCGGGTGCGCACCTCGTGTATTTTGCCATCGACGCCACTGAAGGCGAACCGAAGGAATAATTGGTCGTCCGACAGTGATCTGCCATGTGCATCAGCCTTCGTGCTCGTGCCATAGCTCATGCGCCGGATGCCGCCTGATTGTTCCATGAGGATGTCGTCGTCGGCATTCACGAATAGGAGGCCCTCACGCGTCTTGACCGATGCGTACAGTTCGGTCTTTGTCCTCAGCACCCCATCATAACCACCGAATCCTTCGAGGTGGGCTTTGCCGATGTTCGTGATCAAACCATGTGTGGGTTCAGCAATTGCGCATAACTCGGCGATGTCACCGGGTTTATTCGCGCCCATTTCAATGATCGCGATCTGATGCTCAGCAGCGAGCTTCAGTAGCGTTAGAGGAACTCCTATGTGGTTATTCAGATTCCCTTGCGTTGCCAAAGTCGGGCGGCTTGCGGAGAGGACTGCATGAATGAGTTCTTTCGTCGTGGTTTTCCCGTTAGATCCTGTGATGCCGATGAACGGGATATCATGCTGGCGTCGGTGATGGGTCGCGAGTTCCTGCATTGCGGCCAGCACGTTCGGCACGAGTATGCACCCTTCGCGCAGGGCAGAGGCCTCATCGACCACCACCGCGCTGGCGCCTTTGGAGAGGGCTTCAGCTACAAAGGTGTTGGCATTGAAGTGCGGCCCCTTCAGGGCGAAGAACATCGAGCCGGCTGCAATAGCCGGGTGTCTGTTGAGGCCCCGTTGCACTGGAGGAAGCGATGGTAGAGTGAATCAATGGTTGTCATTCAAAGAAGAACCCCGGCTTGTGGGCCGGGGGTCGAATGTATCAGGGAGGGTGTCAGCGTTTGTTCTGCTGATCGAGCTTCTTGCGCCGTTTGTCGTCGCCAAGCCCTTTAGGGCTTCCCACACAGGTCATTGCGCAACGGAAGCCTATTGTGGCCGTGCTTTGGCGCTCGTCAGATGACGACGCGTGGCAGGATTGGCCCAGTAGATCCAGTCGGCCAGCTGGCGCCTTTGTACACACGGCTCCGGTCGTTGATCGGCGTGGTCTTACCCCAATCGTACATCGGGTTGCCCTCAAAGTCGGCTTGGTCGTAGTAGATGCTGCTCTCCGTATCGCCATCGCGGAAATTGATGTTGTCGGACCTGCGGTAATTGCGCCTGTCGATATTCTCCTCGACTGTAACGCTGCGCACACGAATGTCGCCCGGTTGATCCAACTGGTAATCCGAGATTCCGCTTAGCAGCTTGGGTTGAATATCGGATGGGATGCTGGATGCCTTGATCACGGTCAGCCATGTCCTGAACGCGCTGCATGGCCGCGTCAGGTTTACGCGTGTTATTAGATTCGATGGCTTGATCGATCGCCAGACAGCAATTCGTCAATGAAGCGCCGCTTCCTCGTCCGTTGCACGGCCTTGCATGGCTAGCTGGAACTCGGTCAAATAGTACTTGATGCCATCCACATCGTAAATGACGAGGTCGTGCTTGTCCTGGGTTGCACCATCGCTGTTAAGCACTTTTGTCTTGAACACGTTGCCCCGGAAGGGACGGAAATCATCCTTGTCTTCAGGGCTGAGCGGGCGGTAAACATCCATGACCCATTCGCTCACGTTGCCAGCCATATTGTACAGTCCGTAATCATTGGGCCAGTAACTGTACACCAGGGTGGTGATGTCGCCATTGTCATTCAAGCTGCCTGCAACGCCCATGTAATCACCCTTGCCACGCATGAAGTTGCCGCGGAAATCACCATAAAACGCGCCGCCTTTCTTGCGGCTATCGTATCGAACCCAGTGGCCGTTCCATGGATAGATCCGGCGCTCTACAACGCGCTCATCAACCGTGTTGCCAATGACACCCAAGGCTGCGTATTCCCACTCCGCTTCGGTAGGCAGCCTATAGCGAGGAAGCAGCACGCCATCTTCAATCTTCACATTGCGGCGATCCTTGTTCGGGTCGAAATCGATTACGCCATCGACCTTCTTGCCGCTCTCATACTGACCGGCCAGGTATGCATCCGTCGTGAAGTGATCCTCATTGATCTGGCTCGTATAATCCTCGAATAGTCCTTCACGAATCAGGATCAACTCGTTCACACGATCGGTACGCCAGGCGCAGTAATCATTGGCCTGCAGCCAATTGATTCCGACAACTGGGTAGTCACGGTAGGCCGGGTGACGCAGGTAGTATTCAACGTAGGGCTCCATGAAGGCGAGCTTGCTCCTCCAAACGAGCGTGTCGGGCAAGGCCTTTTTGTAAATCTCGGGGTAGTCCGCTCCGAATGTCCGATCGAGCCAGTAGAGGTATTCGAGCCAGAAGAAATTGGTCACCTCGGTCTCATCCATATAGAATGAGGAAACCGTTACGGTTCGAGGGATGTTATCCCAATCGTGCCGGAGGTCGTCAGTAACACGGCCCATGGTGAACTGCCCACCCTCAACGAGGATCAAGCCAGGCCCATTCTCCTGATCCTCGAAGGCGGACTTTTCAAATCCGCCGTTCTTGGAGTCGTTGTAATTCCATCCAGTGGCGCCGCTTTTCTCGAACTGACAGCTCGAGATCAGCACTGCGCCCGCCATCAGGATCCCTGTCTTCCTTGCAAGGCTCATGGTGCGTGGTGTTGTGTCCGTCGAATCAGAACGTGGGGCAAGCCACCACGCGGAATCTCCGGCGCTTGGGTTTACAGTTGAATTGCATCTGGAGGCTCACTTCATGGGAGCCAGCCGTTTGCGTGGTGAGTTTGCTGGTGGTAAGGTCGTAACTGTACCCGAACTTGAGTTTTTCAGTATGGAATCCGATCAAGGCAATGAACGAATCGCGTGTGCGATGCCAGACACCTGCCGTGATTGGGCCATGGTCGATATAGACGCCCAGATTCAATTGTCGGAACGCGGCCTGCTGCATGTAAAGTACGTTGGGCGAAATCTTGGTTCGCGCATCCCCGTATTTGCCACGCATACCTAAAGGAATCGAGGCACCGCCATGGCCGGTGAACTTCATGGGCAGTTTGCTCTCGCCAACAATCAGTGACTCATTGGGCTGCGTGAGGTGATGAACGGCGAACCCGACGAAATAGATGTCAGAGTAGCCTAGAACGCCTGCGCTGAAATCGGCATTGCCCACGCGCCCCCCCCTGGGTACATCGTTCGTGTTGTAGATGAATCCACGGCGTGGGTCTATCTGGTCGCCAAAGGTCAACTTGCTCCAATCCAGGGACTTCTGAAAGTAGGTGGCCTGAAAGCCGAAGCGCATCGAGAATTTGTGCGAGACAGCAAGCTGATATGAGTAAATGCCGCTGACTGTGGTTGTGCTCAGCGTGCCCTTGCCAGCCTGATCATTCGTCACCAAGATGCCCAACCCACCCATGATGCCATCGATGTGCTGGTCATAGCTGGCGCTTGTGGTCACGAATGTGCCAGTAAGAGCAGGCCACTGGTTACGGTAATTCAGCGCTACTCGTGGGCACCTTGCGCTGCCGGCCAAGGCCGGGTTGAGGTACAGCGGATTCGCGTAGAATTGGGTGAACTGGGGGTCCTGCGCGCTCACCGTGGTGCATATCAGCACTGCCCATGCGAACAAGTGGCTCGCACGCCGGAGGTTCCATGTCTTCATGCTCTCGTTGCGATCAAGGCTCAACTGCAAGCGCCAATTATACGGACCGCTTCCGAAACGGTTCCCGCGGATGGTGGCAATAAACATGAACATGGCCCGTTCACCCCGGTGTTCCAAAAGCAAGGGTCGAAGGTAGTACTTTCGAACCAAACTGTTGAAAACCTGTTGATTGACCGTGATGAAGCTCACCTATCGCTTAACTCTGGCCACTGGCCTGATTTCGTTGTCTGGCCTGGTCGCCGGTCAAGGTCCAACTAAGCGGACCTTGGGTTGGCCTTCTTTGATTGCCGATGCTGTCGATGCCAGAAGCCTGGCCACTGACAGGACAGGGTTTCCGGATTTCCTCGCTTTCCCGGGAGCGCAGTTCGATGCAGAGCGGGGAGAGTTGCCTGTTTTCAGCGAGGTTGTTCCGATGACGACAGTTCCTTCGAGGGTAGATGCGCGGTTGGTGAACACCCGTTACGTCCCGCTGACGCGAGAGGAGATTGCCGCTTGGCCAGCGACCGCTGATGCACCAAGCGAGCCAGTTGTGCAGGTTCAATTAGGGTGGCATCGCAAAACCCCTCAAGCACTGGTGACCGTGGAACCTTACAGGCGGAATCCGGGCACGGGGGTACTTGAGAAGCTGGTTGATTTCGAGGTGGACTTAATCAGTTCGGGAATTGGTGGGGCGGGGAAGCCAAAGTCGAACTACCCATCCAATTCGAAGCTCAATTCTGGCGACTGGTTCAGGGTAACTGTGCCTAAGGATGGCGTGTATAGGATGACCTATGAGTTCCTGCGGGATCTGGGTGTGAATGTCCAGGGTTTGGCTAGTGACCGGATAAACGTTTTCGGTAATCATCACGGCCTGCTTCCGTTCACCAATGCTGCACTGCCGGCAACTGATTTGGTCACGAACGAAATTGAAGTGGTCGATGGCGGTGATGGTGTGTTCGGTCCGGGGGATTTTTTACTGTTCTACGCGAGCGGCCCATGGAGTTGGACCCCTGTTGACACGTTGTACACGCACACCAAGCATGTGTACACAGATTCAGCGTCCTATTTCGTGGGGATCGATGCGGGACCTCCGATGCGAATCAGTGATGCTGCTCTGCACCCCGGGCCGGCTGACAGGACAATCAGGAACTTCAACGAGCGGCAAGTCATCGAACGAGACTTGGTGAACCTGATCAAGAGTGGGCGTACCTGGTATGGCGAGGTCTTCGATCTGACCACCACGTATAGCTACTCGTTCGATACTCCATTCCTGGTGCCAGGCGCCCCCGTGGCGCTGGAGTTCAGCGGTGCGGCCCGGACACTTAATAGCGGTGTGGTGACCAACAGCAGCTCTTTCTCGGTGAGTTCTGGCGGAGCCTTCTCCACTTCGTTCAACGTACAGGGTGTGGGCGTGAGCACTTCCGGTGCAGTTGGCCGCAATTTCCTGCAGACCTTCAATTGGAATGCAAGCGGCAGCAGTGTTCCTGTGACGGTGACCTTTACTACGTTCGATCAGCTCTCCTCGGTCGGTTGGATGAATTTCCTACGGCTGAATTGCATGCGCGAGCTCCGGATGTGGGGCGACCAACTTGCCTTCCGTTCGTTCGCGTCCGTGGGTACTGGTGCCGTGAGCGAGTTCGTGATCGACCAAGCCAGTTCGGTACAGCGCATCTGGGACATTACCGATCCTGCGGCACCGAAGCGCGTGGCATTTACTACTTCTGGTCAGCAGAAGAGTTTCATCGTGGAAACGGACACGCTTCGGCAGTTCATCGCATTCCGCGACCAGAATTACCTGACACCAACACGGGTGGGACGTGTGCCTAACCAAGATCTGCACGCAACAGCCATGGGTACCGACCTCGTGATCGTATGCCCCCCGGATTTCAATGGAGCAGCACAGCGTCTTGCGAATGCCCGAGCTCAAGAGGGATTGCAAGTGCTCATTTGCACGCCGCAGCAGGTCTTTAATGAATATTCGAGCGGGATGCGCGATGCCACGGCCATCAAGCGGTTCATGCGCATGCTGTACGACAAGGCCACGACTCCTGAAGAATTGCCCCGTTACCTCCTTCTTTTCGGCGATGGCTCTTACAACAATATCTCATTGTCGTTCAACAACCAGAACTGGGTGCCGTCCTACCAGACGGAAGATGCTATCAATTACTCGTTCTCTTACACTTCCGACGACTATTTCGGCTTGCTCGATCCGAATGAAGGGGAGAGCACGGCGGATCTGGTCGATATCGGTATCGGGCGCATCGTCGCGCATAATTCCCAGCAAGCCAACGAGGTGGTTGATAAGATCCTCGGATATGATCGCCAGCAGATGCTCAACACCAATTCATCTAGCTGCACCACCACCGGAGATGGGGGCATCGCCGATTGGCGCACCCATGTGCTATTCGTGAGCGATGATCAGGAGGGGGATGCCTTCGAGGGCGAGATACACATGAACCAGAGCGATTTCTTGGCTCGGCGAGTCGAGAATGAGCATCCCTTCCTCAATACGGAGAAAATCTACCTCGATGCCTATCAGCAGATAACGACGCCAGGTGGGGAACGATATCCGCAAGGCACCGCTGATTTAAGGGACAAGGTGCAGAAGGGCATGCTCGTGGTGAATTACATCGGGCACGGTGGCGAGGTCGGCTGGGCGCATGAGCGCTTATTGGACAATGCGACGATCATGGGCTGGTCGAACAAGGATCGCCTACCGCTCTTCATGACGGCCACATGCGAATTCTCGCGTTGGGACGATCCAGGCCGGACATCTGCTGGTGAATTGGTGCTGCTCAACCCGAATGGTGGCGGTGTTGCCCTTTTCACGACCACAAGGCTTGCGTACTCGAGTCAGAACTTCACGCTGGCGAATGACTTCTACGACTATGCTTTCCGAACAGAGGATGAACTGGGCCGAGTGAGCCGCTTGGGCGATGTGTACCGTCGCACGAAGCGAGACATCGCTACCACTCAAGGTTCGTTGCGCAATCACCGCAACTTCACCCTGCTCGGCGATCCGAGCATGCGCATGGCCTTGCCACGAGAGACCATCCGGATCACCTCTTACACCGATACCCTAGGGGTGCCTGTTGATACGCTGAAGGCGCTCTCTACCGTACGTATCTCTGGTTACGTAGATAACGGCAGCGGCCAGCCCTTGACCAGCTTCAATGGTGTGGTTGTGCCTGTGGTTTACGATAAGCAACAGACCCAGGCGACCCTTCAGAACGACGGAGGTAATCCTTTTTACTTCGGCATTCGGAAGAGCGTGATCTACCGGGGCCGTGCCTCAGTGGTCAATGGGCAATTCAGCTTCACGTTCGTGGTTCCCAAGGACATCAACTATCAAGTGGACCGAGGGCGCGTGGCTTGTTACGCAGAATCGGCCACTACGAATGCTGCTGGCTTTGACAATGACCATTTGGTCGGTTCATCAGCCTCGAATGCCGTGCTCGATGAGAACGGTCCTAGAATCGAACTGTACATGAATGATGAGCGATTCGTTCGTGGAGGGATCACTGACGAGAATCCGCTGCTTTTCGCCAGGATCTTCGATGAGAACGGGATCAATACGGTGGGCACGAGCATTGGCCACGACCTGTTGGCCACATTGAATGAGAATTCGGATCAGGCCATCGTGCTTAACGACGTTTACGAAGCTGATCTGGACACGTATAAGAGCGGTCAGGTGCGTTACCGTTTCAGCAAACTCCCGGAAGGAAGGCACACGCTGCGCTTGAAAGCATGGGACAGCTTCAATAATTCCTCGGAAAGCACCACAGAGTTCGTTGTTGCTCCAAGCGCCGAGTTGGCCCTTGCCCACGTGCTCAACTACCCGAATCCATTCACCACCTCAACCCAGTTCTTCTTCGAGCACAATCGGCCGTGTACCACGCTCGATGTGCAGCTTCAGGTATTCACTGTAAGCGGCCGCTTGGTGAAATCCATCGCCCAGCAAGTGACTTGTGATGGATTCCGGGGCGAGCCCATGGCCTGGGACGGAAGGGACGATTTTGGCGACAAGCTGGGCCGTGGCGTCTATGTGTACCGGCTTCAAGTAGCCAGCCCCGAAGGTGAGAAGGCAGAGAAATTCGAGAAGCTCGTGATTCTCCGGTAGTTGCACAATAATCACATAGGGTCGGGCGTATATTCGCAGCCCTTTCCAAGAGAGCAATCGATTCCATGCGTCAGCCTTTCATCACGTCTCGTTTTGTTGCGGCAATTGTCATCGCCAGCCTCGCTCTTGGTGCAAAAGGGCAATTGAAAAGCTCAGTCAGCACCAATTGCATCAACCAGCTAACCGGCCAGGATTGCAAAGCGGGCATTCTGAATACCATTACCACGGCGGTGCCTTTCCTGCTGATCTCGGTCGATAGCCGCGCCGGGGGCATGGGCGATGCTGGTGTCGCGGTTTCGCCAGATGCCAACTCCATTCACTGGAATCCATCGAAGCTTGCGTTCGCGGAGAATGATGGCGAGTTCATGATGAGCTATAGCCCTTGGCTGCGGAACCTGGTTCCCGATATGAGCCTCGCATACCTGGCGGGCTACAAGAAGCTCGCGAACAATCGCAGCGCCATCGGCGGCAGCCTGCGTTATTTCAACCTGGGCAGCATCACATTCACCGATGTGAACGGCAGCACGATCCGCGATTTCAAGCCTGCCGAGTTCGCCGTTGATCTGGCATTCGCGCAGCAATTCGGCGAGAATTTCTCTGGTGGGGTGGCTATCCGCTACGTGAACAGCAACCTCACTGGCGGCATCAGCGTGCAGGGCGCGGAAAGCAAGGCGGGGCAATCGGTAGCGGCCGATGTGTCCTTCTACTATCGCAAGCGAGAGATGCAGATGGGCGATAAGGAGGGCGAGTTCGCCTTCGGCCTCAATGTCTCTAACGTTGGCGCCAAGATGTCCTACACGAGCTCCTCGAATAAGGACTTCATTCCGATCAATCTGCGTCTGGGACCATCGTTCACCATGGAACTGGACGAATACAACAAGGTCACCTTCAACCTTGATGCGAATAAGCTCTTGGTGCCAACCCCGCCGGTCTATTACCCTGATAACCGGATCGACCCCACCACGAACGAGCGCGCCGTGATCAGCGGGCGCAATCCCAACGTGGGCGTCGCCGAGGGCATATTCGGGAGCTTCACGGATGCGCCTGGCGTTGTGCTCTTGAATGACGATAGCACCTACAGCGTGCTTTCGGGCAGCAAGTGGCGCGAGGAAGTGCGGGAGATCAACCTGGCTGGTGGCTTCGAGTACTGGTACGCCAACCAATTCGCTTTCCGCACCGGTTATTTCTGGGAGCATTACACCAAAGGCAATCGCAAGTATTTCACCTTGGGTGCAGGTGTGCGCTACAGCAAGTTCGCGCTCGATATGAGCTATCTGATCGCCAATACGCAGCGCAGCCCTTTGGCCAACACGCTGCGATTCACGCTGGGCTTCATGTTCGACGGCAAGGGCGCGAAGAAGAAGCCGGAATGAGCCAAGAGGCCGCGGCACCTGAGTTCCGTATTGGATTCGGTTACGATGCGCACCGGCTCGCTCCCGGGCGAGAGCTCTGGCTCGGTGGAGTTCGCATTCCTCATGAACAGGGCCTCGATGGGCACTCCGATGCCGATGTGCTGCTGCACGCTGTGTGCGATGCGCTCCTGGGAGCTGTGGCGCTCGGCGATATCGGTCTGCACTTCCCCAACACCGATCAAGCCTGGAAGGGCGCTGACAGCAAGCGACTCTTGTCTGCGGTTGTTGAGTTGCTCGCGCGGCATGGCTGGCGCGTTGGCAACATTGATTGCACGTTGGTGATGGAGCGCCCCAAGGTTATGCCGCATGCCGCTGCGATGCGCGAGGCCATAGCACCGCTTCTGGCTGTGGGAGTCGATGCAGTGAGCATCAAGGCCACCACCAACGAACTGATGGGCTTCGTGGGACGCGAGGAAGGCGCTTGCGCTTATGCCGTGGCCTTAGTGGTGCGGGCCTGATCCCATCCGTTCATGCCACCGCGGATCAATCGTCAGTATCCGGCGCCATTTCCGTGAACGAACGGTCGCCCTGCTCGTCATCGAAGTAGAACACGCGCATCTGCACGGTGTCGCGCAGCAGGTCGATGCGGCCCATCTCTACGCGGCTCACCTTCACGCCCAAGCGCTGGTGCAGATCGGCGTAGAGCTCATCGCGCTTCTCGGGCTTGATCAGTTCGATGCGCTCGTAGATGATCTGGCGCATGGCCTCGTGACGCGTGAGCCAGAGATGCTCCAGCACGTATGCCGCTATCAGGATGATCGAGTTGGTGAAGATCAGCTCCACCATGCTCACCTTCTTGCCGAAAAGCGCGTTCATCACCGCCAGCGCGATCACCGCCAGCAAGTATGTCATGTCCTTGATGCTGATCTGCTCGGTGCGGTAACGCAGGATGCTGAAGATGGCGAAGAGGCCGAAGGCGAAACCGGTGCTCAGCTTCACGCTGCTGAGCAGGCCGCACAGGAAGAAGATGAGGACGTTGAAGAGGAAGTAGGTGAAGAGGAAGTCCTTCTTGCGGTGAATCGGGTAGTAGATCCTGCGGATGAGGATGTACACCACTAGCAGGTTCAGCGCGAACTTGAAGAGGAGCTCCAAGAAGTCTTCGTGGTAGATCTCCCAGCCGAGGAATTTCATTTGCTTCGTTCAGTTGATCATGCGGCGTTGCGCAGCCTTTCGAGCCGCAGCAGCACCTCTTTGAATGCGTTATGCTTCACCGGCTTGCCCAAGGCGAGCATGCCGATGCAATACTTGCTCATGCCGCTGGGCCGCTCACCCATGGCGCGCACCAACTGCACGAATGGCGAAGTTCGGTCCGAGCGTTCCTGCTTCAACTCGGCCACTACGATTCCGCCAAGTTCGCCTTCGCCGTTGGGGTCGCTGAAGCGCAGGTCGAGGTCCATGGTGAGGCGCTCGGGCCTGTCCTTGGCCACGAAGGTGTAGCGCGTGAAATGGTTCCAGAGCGAAGGAACTAAGGTGCTTGCATCGCGCGCAGCCTCTTGTGCGAAGCGCAATTGATCGCCCACGAGTTGTTCGGGGATCGCCTCCACGCGGATG